>NZ_DASUSQ010000138.1:0-7309 GCF_036375055.1 Umezawaea sp. | reverse complement strand
CACGCCGTACCACTACTCGTCCTACGACGAGGAGACCGAGGTCGCGCCGTCCGACCGGCCCAAGGTCCTGATCCTGGGATCCGGGCCCAACCGCATCGGGCAGGGCATCGAGTTCGACTACTCGTGCGTGCACGCGGTGATGGCTCTCCGCGGTGCGGGATACGAGACCGTGATGGTCAACTGCAACCCGGAGACGGTCTCCACCGACTACGACACCTCGGACCGGCTGTACTTCGAGCCGCTGACGTTCGAGGACGTCATCGAGGTCGTGCACTCCGAGCAGCGCTCGGGCACGGTCGCGGGCGTGATCGTGCAGCTCGGCGGCCAGACGCCGCTCGGCCTCGCGCAGCGCCTCGCGGACGCGGGCGTGCCGATCGTGGGCACGCCGCCGGAGGCGATCCACCTGGCCGAGGAGCGCGGCGCGTTCGGCAAGCTGCTCACCGACGCCGGGCTGCCCGCGCCGAAGTACGGCATGGCGACCTCGTTCGACGAGGCCAAGGCCATCGCCGACGAGATCGGCTACCCGGTGCTCGTGCGGCCCTCGTACGTGCTCGGCGGGCGCGGCATGGAGATCGTCTACGACGAGGACTCGCTGGCCGGGTACATCGCCCGCGCCACCGAGGTCAGCCCGGAGCACCCGGTGCTCGTCGACCGGTTCCTCGACGACGCCATCGAGATCGACGTCGACGCCCTCTACGACGGCACCGACGTGTTCATCGGCGGCGTCATGGAGCACATCGAGGAGGCGGGCGTGCACTCCGGCGACTCCGCCTGCACGCTGCCGCCCATCACGCTGGGCGAAACGGACATCGACGCCGTCCGCCGCTCCACCGAGGCCATCGCCAAGGGCATCGGCGTGCGCGGCCTCCTGAACGTCCAGTACGCGCTCAAGGACGACGTCCTGTACGTCCTGGAGGCGAACCCCCGCGCGTCCCGCACGGTGCCGTTCGTGTCCAAGGCGACGGCCGTGTCGATGGCCAAGGCCGCCGCGCGGGTCATGCTCGGCACCACGATCAAGGAACTGCGCGGCGAGGGGATCCTGCCGGTCACGGGCGACGGGGCGAAGCTGCCCGCGCACGCCCCGGTGTCGGTCAAGGAGGCCGTGCTGCCGTTCCACCGGTTCCGCACGCGCGAGGGCAAGGGCGTCGACTCGCTGCTCGGCCCCGAGATGAAGTCGACCGGCGAGGTGATGGGCATCGACGTGTCGTTCGGCATGGCGTTCGCCAAGTCGCAGACCGCGTCCTACGGCTCGCTGCCGACCTCGGGCAAGGTCTTCGTGTCGGTCGCGAACCGCGACAAGCGCGCGATGATCTTCCCGGTGAAGCGGCTCGCCGACCTCGGCTTCGAGGTGCTCGCGACGTCCGGCACGGCCGAGGTCCTGCGCCGCAACGGGATCCCGTGCACGGTGGTGCGCAAGCACTTCGACGGCGTCGAGAACATCGTGGACATCATCCTCGCGGGCGGGGTGGACATGATCATAAACACGCCGTACGGCAACAGCGGGCCGCGCGTCGACGGCTACGAGATCCGCACCGCGGCGGTCGCCAGGGACATCCCGTGCGTCACCACGATCCAGGGCGCGGCGGCGGCCGTGCACGGCATCGAGGCGGCGATCCGCGGCGACATCGGCGTCCGCTCCCTCCAGTCGCTCCAGATGGCGCTGAAGGGGGACGGCGAGTGAGCTTCGGGACCAGGCTGGCGAAGGCGGTCGCCGAGCGGGGGCCGCTGTGCGTCGGCATCGACCCGCACCCCGCGCTGCTGGGGCAGTGGGGCCTGACCGCGGACGCGGCCGGGCTTGAGCGGTTCGCGCTCACGTGCGTCGAGGCGTTCGCCGGGCAGGTGTCGCTGGTGAAGCCGCAGTCGGCGTTCTTCGAGGCGCACGGCTCGGCGGGCGTCGCGGTGCTGGAACGGGTCGTCGGCGGCCTGCGGGACGCCGACACGCTCGTGCTGGTGGACGCCAAGCGCGGGGACATCGGCTCGACCATGGCCGCCTACGCGGCGGCCTACCTGGCCGAGGGCTCGCCGCTCGCGGGCGACGCGGTCACGGTCTCGCCGTTCCTCGGCTTCGGGTCGCTCGACCCGGCGGTCGAGGCGGCCCGCGCCCACGGGCGCGGCGTGTTCGTGCTGGCCCGCACGTCCAACCCCGAGGGCGCGGGTGTGCAGCGCGCGGTCCTGCCCGACGGGCGCACGGTGGCGCAGTCGATCGTCGACGGCGCCGCCGCGGCCAACGCGGGCGCCGACCCGCTGGGCGACGTGGGGCTGGTCGTCGGGGCGACGCTGGCCGAGCTGGACGTCGACCTGTCGGCGCTGAACGGCCCGGTCCTGGCGCCGGGCTTCGGCGCGCAGGGCGCGGGCGTGGCCGACCTGCGGCGCCTCTTCGGCGCCGAGCTGCGCGGCGTGCTGCCCTCGTCGTCGCGCGACGTGCTGCGCCACGGGCCCGACGTGGCCTCCCTGCGGGCCGCTGCGCTGCGCGTGCGCGACGAGGTGTCCTGACCCCCTGAAACGGCACTCGGGGCCGTCTCGCGGGCGCTCAACGCCCGCGGGGCGGCCCTGTCCAATTCCGACACGCTTGTCGAGGTCCGCTCACCTGGGCAAACGTTCCCTGGTACGGTCCACGCCACCGGCAGCTCGATCGCCCGAGGTGCGCATACCACACAGGTCGTGGCCAATGCGTTACCGGAGGCGGTGACGGGACCGTCGGTGCGAGTTGGTACTACTACCCCTCGCCGCGCCCAACTGATCGCTGTAAAGCTCAACCCTGACTGGGTTGGGGCCGAAGTTGAAAGCAAGGGTCTTAGCAAAACCCATCGACTTCCGGACCCGCGTTGTACCCAGGCAATTGAGGTCGGTACGGTCGCGGCACAGATCCCAGAATTAAATTCCCACACCACGGAGGAAATCGTGGCCCTTCCCCAGCTTACCGAGGAGCAGCGGGCCGCAGCGCTGGAGAAGGCTGCTGCCGCTCGTCGCGTTCGGGCTGAGCTCAAGGAGCGCCTCAAGCGTGGCGGCACGAACCTGACCGATGTGCTCAAGGCCGCCGAGAGCGACGAGATCCTGGGCAAGATGAAGGTGTCCGCGCTGCTCGAGGCTCTTCCGGGCGTCGGCAAGGTTCGCGCGGCGCAGATCATGGAGCGGCTCGAGATCGCTACCAGCCGTCGTCTGCGTGGCCTGGGCGACCGCCAGCGCAAGGCGCTGCTCGCCGAGTTCAGCAGCGAGTGAGTAGTGGCACCGAGGCGGGGTCGGGCTCATCTGCCCGGCCCCGCCTCACCGTACTTTCCGGTCCGTCCGGTGTCGGCAAGTCCAGCGTGCTGGCCGAGCTGCGCCGCCAGGGGCCGGTGAACGTGCACTTCAGCGTCTCGGTGACCACCAGGAAGCCGAGGCCGGGCGAGGTCGACGGGCAGCACTACCACTTCGTCGACCGCGTCGAGTTCGACCGGATGGTCGCCGCGGGCGAGTTCCTCGAACACGCCGAGTACGCGGGCAACTGCTACGGCACCCCCAGGGCCCCGGTGCTGCGGGCCCTGGAGTCCGGGCTGCCGTCCCTGCTGGAGATCGAGTTGCAGGGCGCGCGCCAGGTCAGGGCCACCATGCCGGAGGCCCAGCTGGTCATGCTGGCGCCCCCGTCCTGGGAGCACCTGGTCGACCGGCTGGTCGGCCGGGGGACCGAGGACCCGGACGTGATCGAGCGCCGCCTGGAGGTCGCCAGGGAAGAGATGGCGGCCGAGAAGGAGTTCGACGAGGTCGTCGTGAACGCCGACGTGCGGTCCGCGGCCCGCGATTTGCTAAACTTGGTGGTCGGCCCGCAGCCCGAGGTCTCGTCTCGATCTTGAGTGGCGCGGGACGACCCAGCCGAAACACAACCGCAGGAGCGTTGACGAGTGACCACGCACACCGAGCTGGGCCAGCTGACGGGTTCGCCAGAGGGCATCACCAACCCGCCCATCGACGACCTGCTCGAGCAGGTCAGCTCGAAGTACGCGCTGGTGATCTACGCCGCCAAGCGCGCTCGCCAGATCAACGACTACTACGCCCAGCTGGGCGAGGGCCTGCTGGAGTACGTCGGCCCGCTGGTCGAGCCCGGCCCGCGCGAGAAGCCGCTCTCCATCGCGCTCCGGGAGATCCACGCGGGTCTGCTCGAGCACACCGAGGGCGAGTGACGTCCCAGCTCCACCCGGATGCCCCTGTTCGTCCCCGAGTAGTTCTCGGGGTCGGCGGGGGCATTGCCGCGTACAAGGCGTGCGAGGTGCTGCGGAGGCTGACCGAGTCGGGTCACTCCGTCCGGGTCGTGCCCACCGACGGCGCGCTGAAGTTCGTGGGCGCGGCAACTTTCGAAGCACTTTCGGGTCAGCCGGTGCACACGGGGGTCTTCGAGGACGTGCCCGAGGTGCCGCACGTGCGCCTCGGCCAGACCGCGGACCTGGTGGTCGTGGCCCCCGCGACGGCCAACCTGATCGCCAAGGCGGCGGGCGGCCTCGCGGACGACCTGCTGACCAACACGCTGCTCACGGCCCGGTGCCCGGTCCTGCTCGTCCCGGCGATGCACACCGAGATGTGGGAGCACCCGGCGACGCGCGCCAACGTGGCGCTGCTGCGCTCGCGCGGCGTGGTCGTCGCCGAGCCCGCCAGCGGCAGGCTGACCGGCAAGGACACCGGCAAGGGCAGGCTGCCGGAGCCGTCCGAGATCGTGGAGCTGGCCAGGCTCCTGCTCGCCCGGCCCGACGCGCTGCCCCGCGACCTCGAAGGCCTGCACGTCGCCGTGTCGGCGGGCGGCACCCGTGAACCGCTCGACCCGGTCCGCTTCCTGGGCAACCGCTCGTCCGGCAGGCAGGGCTACGCCCTGGCGAGGGTCGCGGCCCAGCGCGGGGCGCGGGTGACCCTCGTCGCGGCGCACACCGCGGACCTGGTCGCCCCGGCGGGCGTCGACGTGGTGAAGGCCGGGTCGGCCGAGGAGCTGCGGGTCGCCATGCACGAGGTGGCGAAGACCGCGGACGTCCTGGTGATGGCCGCCGCCGTGGCGGACTTCCGGCCGGTGTCGCTGGTCGGCCACAAGATCAAGAAGACGGACCGCGACCCCGACCCGGTCGCGCTCACCCGCAACGCCGACATCCTCGCCGAGCTCGTCGAACGCCGCCGTCCAGGCCAGGTCGTCGTGGGTTTCGCCGCCGAGACCGGCGACGAGGGCACGACCGCGCTGGACTACGGCCGCGCGAAGCTCAAGCGCAAGGGCTGCGACCTGCTGGTCGTCAACGCGGTCGGGGACGGCAAGGCGTTCGAGGTCGAGGACAACGGGGGGTGGCTGCTGTCGGCCGACGGGACCGAAACCACTATCACGCACGGCTCAAAAGCGCAACTGGGTTCCGTTCTGTGGGATGCGGTTCATCTTCTCGGTAATCGTTGACACGGACGTGTGCGCACGCTCGTTAAGCTTGTCCCCTTATCAGCGCAGACATCGAAGGTTTGAGGTAGCGCCGTGAGCCAGCACGCCAGCAGGCTGTTCACCAGTGAGTCTGTCACCGAGGGACACCCTGACAAGATCTGCGACGCGATCAGCGACTCGATCCTGGACGCCCTGCTGCGCAAGGACCCGCGCTCCCGCGTGGCCGTCGAGACAATGGTGACGACCGGCCAGGTGCACGTCGCGGGCGAGGTCACGACCGAGGCGTACGCCGACATCCCGTCCATCGTGCGGGAGAAGATCCTGGAGATCGGCTACGACTCCTCGGCCAAGGGCTTCGACGGGCACTCCTGCGGCGTCAACGTCGCCATCGGGTCCCAGTCCCCGGACATCGCGCAGGGCGTCGACACCGCCTACGAGGAGCGCGTGTCCGACTCCGCCGACGAGATCGACCGCCAGGGCGCCGGTGACCAGGGCCTGATGTTCGGCTACGCGTGCACCGACACACCTGAGCTGATGCCGCTGCCGATCGCGCTGGCGCACCGGCTGTCCCGCAGGCTGACCGCGGTCCGCAAGGACGGCTCGGTGCCGTACCTGCGTCCCGACGGCAAGACCCAGGTCACCATCGAGTACGCCGGTGACCAGCCCGTGCGGCTGGACACGGTGGTCGTGTCGACGCAGCACGCGGACGGCATCGACCTGGAGAAGCTGCTCGGCGTGGACGTGCGCGAGAACGTCGTCGGGCCGGAGATCGCCGAGCTGGGCCTGGACACGTCGAACGTGCGGCTGCTGGTGAACCCCACCGGCCGCTTCGTCATCGGTGGCCCCATGGGTGACGCGGGCCTCACCGGGCGCAAGATCATCGTGGACACCTACGGCGGCATGGCGCGGCACGGCGGTGGCGCGTTCTCCGGCAAGGATCCGTCCAAGGTGGACCGTTCGGCCGCGTACGCCATGCGGTGGGTGGCCAAGAACGCCGTGGCCGCGGGCCTGGCCGCCCGCATCGAGGTGCAGGTCGCCTACGCCATCGGCAAGGCTTCTCCTGTCGGCCTGTTCGTCGAAACATTCGGCACCGAAACGGTCGACCCGTCGAAGATCCAGCAGGCCATCGCCGAGGTCTTCGACCTCCGGCCCGCCGCGATCATCCGCGACCTCGACCTGCTGCGCCCGATCTACGCGCCGACGGCCGCCTACGGTCACTTCGGCCGCACGGACATCGACCTGCCGTGGGAGCGCACCGAGCGCGCCGACGCCCTCCGGGTGGCCGCGGGGGCCTGACTTTCCTGTTTTACTCGTGCGTAAAGCACGGCGGCCTGGCCGCCGTGCTTTTTCGCATTTCTACGGCATTGGTGGCCGCGCTCCCACGTCTCAATCACGGTCCTATTTCGACAGCGGGACGATAGGTTTGTCGCATGGGGGTTGAACAACGGCTCATCGACGGCGAGTTCGTCGACCTGAAAGGCGAGACGATCGACGCGTCGTCGATCCGAGATCTGCTCATCGCCGACCGCCTCGATCCGCGCGGTATTCGACCGCGCGACGCGCGTGTCATCGGCCCGCCGGACCTGGCCGACATCCACTCCCAGCGGCCCCTCGTGCTGTCTCGACCGCCGCACCGACAGCCCGGTGCCGCTCGACCGCGCCACCCTGTCCTCTGTGGACCTCAGCGGCCTGGTCGCACCCGCCCGTCAGTGCGGCGTGGCTCCGTCTGGAGCACTACCTGCTGCTGCGGAAGGTGCGGCTCGACGGCGGGCAGGAGGATTGGGCGCTGGACCTGACGGAGGCCACCACAGCCCGCGCGGCGCACACCTGACCGGCGCCAGGTTCGCCCTGCACGCCCCCGAGATACGCACCGGCGGCCAGGTGCACCTCACCGACCTGCGCGCTTCGGGCACGGTCAAGCTCGACGGTGCC
>NZ_DASUSQ010000137.1:0-16314 GCF_036375055.1 Umezawaea sp. | reverse complement strand
GCGGGACACCCAGGAGGAGCTGGACCGCACCGAGTTCACCCAGCCCGCGATCTTCGCGCTGGAAGTGGCGCTGTACCGGCTGGTGGAGTCGTGGGGCATCCGCCCCGACCACCTCGCGGGCCACTCCATCGGTGAGATCGCCGCCGCCCACGTGGCAGGCGTGCTGTCGCTGGAGGACGCGGCCACGCTGGTCAACGCCCGCGCGAAGCTGATGCAGGCCCTCCCGGCCGGGGGCGCGATGATCGCGTTGCAGGCCACCGAGGACGAGGTTCTCCCTCACCTGACCGAGCGGGTGTCGATCGCGGCGGTCAACGGGCCGACCTCGATCGTCATCGCCGGTGATGACGACGCCGCTCTGGCGGTCGCGGGTCGCTTCGCGGACCGCAAGTCCAAGCGGCTGGCCGTGTCGCACGCGTTCCACTCGCCGCTGATGGACCCGATGCTGGAGGAGTTCCGGTCCGTCGTCTCGGGGTTGACGTTCCACGACCCGGAGATCGGCCTGCTGGGCGAGGTGACCGACCCGGAGCACTGGGTCCGCCACGTCCGCGACGCCGTCCGGTTCTCCGACGCCGTGAAGTCCCTGGAAGCGCGGGGCGTGCGGACGTTCCTGGAGCTGGGCCCGGACGGCGTGCTGACCGCGACGGGTCAGGACAGCGTCGTCGAGGCCGCGCTGGTCGCGTCGCTGCGCAAGGACCGCGACGAGGTCCGGTCGCTGGTCACCGCCGTCGCCGCGCTGCACGCGCGAGGCGTGGCGGTCGACTGGACCGCGTTCTTCGCCGGGGCCAGGACGGTGGACCTGCCCACCTACGCGTTCCAGCGCGAGCGCTACTGGCTGGAGTCGCCCGCGGGCGCCGACGACGGCACCGCCGTCGGTCTCGGCCTCGGTGCGGGCAACCACCCGCTGCTCGGCGCCGAGGTGTCGCTGCCCGAGTCCGACGCCCTGGTGTTCAGCGGCCGGATCGCGCTGGGCACCCACCCGTGGCTCGCGGACCACGCCGTCTCCGGCACGGTCCTGCTGCCCGGCACGGCGTTCGTGGAGATGGCGCTCCAGGCAGGCGCGCAGGCCGACTGCGACCTGCTGGAAGAGCTGACGCTCGAAGCCCCGCTGGTGCTCCCCGAGCACGGCGGCGTGGCGCTGCGGGTCATGGTCGGCGAGGAGGAGGCCGGGCGGCGCACGCTGACGGTGTTCTCCCGCGCCGACGTCGACGGCCCGTGGACCCGGCACGCCACCGGGGCGCTGGGCAAGTCCACCGACGCCGTCACGGGCGACCTGGCCGCGTGGCCTCCGGCCGACGCCGAGTCCGTCGCCGTGGAGGACCTGTACGAGGACTTCGCCGCGCTGGGCCTGGAGTACGGGCCGGTGTTCCAGGGGCTCAAGTCGGCGTGGCGCAGTGGTTCCGAGGTGTTCGCCGAGGTGTCGCTCGACGCCGACACCACCGCGTTCGGGATCCACCCGGCGCTGCTCGACGCCGCGTTGCACGCGATCCGGTTCGGCGACTTCCTCGCCGAGGGCGGGGGTACGCGGCTGCCCTTCTCGTTCGCCGGTGTCCGGCTGCACGCGGTCGGCGCGGGGGAGCTGCGGGTCCGGATGACCGGCGCGGGCACCGACGCGGTGTCGCTGCTGGTCGCCGACACCACCGGTGCCCCGGTCGCCTCCGTCGACTCGCTGGTGCTGCGGCCGGTCGCCGTGGCCCCGAAGGCCACCGACTCCCTGTTCCACGTCGAGTGGGTGCCGGTCACGACGGCCGCCACCACCGGTGACGTCGTGGTGGTCGAGGTGTCCGGTGGGGTGTCGGAGGCCGTGCACGCCGCGCTGGCGACGGTGCGCGAGCACGCCGAGTCCGACGCCGTGGTGGCGTTCGTGACCCGCGGCGCGGTCGCGGTCCGGCCCGGTGACGACGTGACCGACCTGGCCGGAGCCGCCGTGCGCGGCCTGGTCCGCTCGGCGCAGGCCGAGCACCCCGGTCGGTTCGTGCTGGTGGACCTGGAGGACGGGGCACCGGTCGTCGCGGTGGCCGACGAGCCGGAGATCGCGGTCCGCGGCGGCGAGGTGTTCGCGCCCCGGTTGACCCGGACCGTGTCCGATGTGGATGGAGGCGGTGCTTTCAGCACCGGCAAGGTGTTGATCACCGGTGCGTCCGGTGGGCTCGGGTCGCTGTTCGCCCGGCACCTCGTGGTCGAGCACGGCGTGCGCGACCTGCTGCTGGCCAGCAGGCGCGGCTCGAACGCCCCCGGTGCTCTCGAACTGGCGGCGGAGCTGGCCGAACTCGGTGCCGCGGTGGACTTCGCGGCCTGCGACGTCGCCGACCGCGACGCCGTGGCCGCGCTGCTGGCCGCGCACGACGTGAAGGCGATCGTGCACACGGCCGGTGTGCTGGACGACTCGACGATCGGGAAGATGACCGCCGAGCAGGTCGACAACGTCCTGCGCCCCAAGGTGGACGCGGTCGCGACCCTGCACGAGCTGGCGGGCGACCTGGACGCGTTCGTGGTGTTCTCGTCGGCCGCGGGCACGTTCGGCACGCCCGGCCAGGGCAACTACGCGGCGGCCAACGCCTACCTGGACGCCCTGGTGCGGCAGCGGAGGGCCCGTGGACTGGCCGGTCTGTCGCTCGCCTGGGGCCTGTGGGACGACCTGGGCGGCATGACCGCCGACCAGGACCGCCTGCGCCGCTCCGGTGTCGCCGCCCTGGGTGTCGCCGAGGGCCTGGCGCTGTTCGACCGGGCGTTCCGCGGTGACCACGCGGTCGCCGTGCCGATGAAGCTCGACACGGCGGGCCTGCGCGGTGCCGGCCCCGCGCTCCCGGCGCTGCTGCGCGGACTCGTCCGGACGACGACCCGCCGCGCGGCGTCGGCCAACGTCCAGCTTGACCTTCGTGGACAGTCCGCCGAGGACAGGACGCGGACGCTCCTGGACGCGGTGCTGACGCACACCGCCGCCGTCCTGGGCTACGGTTCGAAGAAGGTCGAGCCCACGCAGCAGTTCGTGGAGCTGGGCTTCGACTCGTTGACCTCGGTGGAGCTGCGCAACGTGCTCAACGCGGTCACCGGGCTCAGGCTGCCGCCGACGCTGCTGTTCGACCACCCGACCCCGGCGCTGGTGGCCGAGCACCTGGCGGGCGCGATCGACGTGCCGGAGACGGCCGCCGCCGCACCGGCCGGAACGCTCGGCCTGATGTCCAAGCAGGCCAACGCCTCCGGCCGCGGCGAGGACTTCATGGGGCTGCTGATGGCGGTCTCGGAGTTCCGGCCGTCGTTCACCGGCCCGGAAGACCTCCCCGAGCCGCTGCACACCGCACGGCTGGCCAAGGGCGAGACCGGTCCGGGCCTGATCTGCTTCCCGCCGATCCTGGCCAACTCCGGACCCCAGGTGTACTCGCGGTTCGCGGCCTCGCTGCGCGACCAGCGCGACGTGTCCGTGGTCTCCACGCCCGGCTTCCTCAAGGGCGAGCTGGTGCCCGCGTCCGTCGACGCCGTCGTCCGCGCCCAGGCGCAGGCCGTGCTGGAGCAGGCTGAGGGCAAGCCGTTCGTGCTGGTGGGCCACTCCTCGGGCGGCACGCTCGCCCACGGTGTCGCACAGCACCTGGAGAGCATCGGTCGGCCCGCCGCGGCCCTGGTGCTGATGGACATCTTCCGCCACGACCGCGAAGCCCTGTCCCGCGTGCACCCCGAGGTCGTGGGTGGCACGGGTGACGAGGACGCCACGCTGGTGGACGACCAGCGGCTCACCGCGATGGGCGCGTACTGCCGGATCTACGCGGGCTGGCAGCCGACCCCGATCACCACCCCTACGCTCCTCGTGCGCGCCACGGAACCGCTGCCGGGGATGGACCCGGCGGGGGAGTGGCGGTCCACTTGGGACTACGACCACTCCGTCCTGGACGCGCCCGGCACGCACTTCTCGATGATGCGGGAGCACGCGGCCACCACGGCCGCCGCCGTGCACGGGTGGCTGGTGCGGAACTCACCCGAACAGGGGTGAACAGGGGGTGCGGGACGCCGACGGCGTCCCGCACCATTGTGGAGTAACCAATCCGAAACGTCTTTCCGGATGCGCCTGGAGGTTGTGCGCCCCTGGTGATTGTCGTGATGTCGTGAGAGGAACAACCAACCGCCATGGCACGAGTAGTTGTCGACACCGCCCAGTGGATCCGCAGGTTCCACCCCAACCCGGACAGTCCCGTCCGGTTGGTGTGCCTCCCGCACGCGGGAGGATCGGCGAGTTTCTACTACCCGGTCTCCGAATCGTTGAGGCCAGGAGTGGAAGTTCTGGCGGTGCAGTACCCCGGACGGCAGGACCGCCGCGCGGAACCCTGCATCGAATCGGTGGAGGAGTTGGCCGCCCGCATCGTCCTGGCGTTGCAGCCGTGGACCGAGGACAAGCCCCTGGCGCTGCTGGGGCACAGCATGGGAGCCACGCTGGCGTTCGAGGTGGCCCGAGGGCTGGAGCGGTGCGGGACACCGCCGGTCGCGCTGTTCGCCTCCGGGCGGAGGGCGCCTTCCCGGTACCGCAACGACCAGGTCCACCTCCGCGATGACGACGGGATCGTGGCCGAGTTGCAGCTGTTGAGCGGTACGGATTCGCGGCTGCTGGGGAACGAGGACCTGTTGCGCCTGGTCATCCCGGTCATCCGGGCTGACTACAAGGCTGTGGAGACCTACCGGTGCGAGGACGGGGCCGTGGTCTCCTGCCCCATCACCGTGTTGGTGGGGGACAGCGACCCCAAGGCGACGATAGAGGAGGCCCGTGCCTGGGGGGAGCACACTTCTGGTGCCTTCGACCTGCAGGTTTACCCCGGCGGGCACTTCTACCTCAGTGAGCACCAGGACGAGGTGACCGGGTTGATCGGGGAGCGGCTGGCTGCCCTGGGTGCTCTGGGGTGAGGTGCGGGGCCTGGGTGGCCGCTGGTTTCGGTGGGGCGGGGTGGCTGCTGGTCCCGTTGGATCGGGTGGCTCCGGTCCCTTCGGGTCGGGTGGCTCCGGGTCCCGTCGGATCGGCTAGCTGCTGGCCCCGTTGGATCGGGTGACTGCGAGTCCGTCGGATCGGGTGGCTGCGAGTCCCGTCGCACCGGGTATCCGCTGGTCCCAGCGGGGTGGCCGATGTGACTCGGGGCCCCTCGATTTGCCCCTTTGTCGGGCTTGAAGGGGCAGGTGGGAAGTCCTTGCCCGACAAATTTCAAGGGGCAAATCCCCCGAGTAAAATCGGCCTGGTTCAGGGAAAGGTGCCCGGCCCACCTCGGTCGGTGGTCCTGACTGGTCCTGGTCCTGTCTCTCGGGCCTTGGTTTTGAGACGCGTTGGGCCTTGGTTCGTGTTGGGTCCACGGTGGACGTGGTTGTTGTGTTCGTGCTGGTCATGTTGTGTTTGTCTTGATGGGCCGCTGTTGTCGGCGCACTGGTCGGTGCTCGTTGGGGTAGGGGGGCCTAGGGGACTGGTCAGGGGTTTCCTCTCGCAACGTTGTAATAATACTCTTGTCCCAGTTGGACTTCAGTGAGAAGCCTCTTTCCAGGGCAGTGCCTTCACGAATTACTTCTTGCTGCGAGCAGTGCGCCCCTTTGTGCGCTCGTCCGCGGCCTTGTGAGCAAGAGGAAGGAGGAGTGCCGCAGATGACCGCGAAACTCTTCTCGACCGACTCGGTGCAGACGTACCCCGAGTTCGAGCAGAACGCCCTGCGCGTGGCCGACGTGCTGGGTGAGAACGGGATCGGTCAGGGCTGTCGGGTGATGTTGAAAGCGGGCAACTCGGCTGGTTGGGTCGTGACACTCCTCGCCCTGATGCACGTCGGCGCGTCGATCGTCATGGTCGACAGCCAGGAGCGCGCTGATCAGACCCGGCGGATCGCCGACCAGGCCGGTGTGAAGATGTGCCTGGTCGACGAGGACGCGCCGTTGGACCCGGACGAGAGCCGGGTGTTCATCTACGAGCTGCTGGTGGCCGCCGCCAACCGGGTTCCGCTGGGCGACCGGCTGGACTTCAGCGACTGGTGCGAGCGGCCCGACGGGCTGATCATGTGGTCCTCCGGTTCGACCGGGACGCCCAAGGGCATCGTGAAGTCCGGTGGCAAGTTCCTGGAGAACCTGCGGCGCAACGCGGCTCAGGTGGGTCACCGCGAGGGTGACGTGCTGATGCCGCTGCTGCCGTTCTCCCACCAGTACGGGCTTTCCATGGTGCTCATCGCGTGGCAGGAGCGCTGCTCGCTCGTCGTGGCGCCCTACCGGCGCATCGACCGCGCGCTGGTCATGGCCGGGCAGACCGGTGTCACCGTCGTGGACGCGACCCCCTCCACCTACCGCAGCCTCCTCAACATCGTGCAGAAGCGGCCCGAGGCCGGGCTGAACGTCGACACCGTGCGGATGTTCTGCAGCGGCGCCGCGCCGCTCGACCCGTCGTTGACCAAGGCCTACGTCGACAGGTTCGGCCTGCCGCTGCTGGACAGCTACGGCAGCACCGAGATGGGCAACGTCTCCTTCGCCACGCCGGACAACCCCGTCGCCTGCGGCAGGGCCATGGACGGGCTGGAGATCAAGGTCGTCGACGACGAGGGGCACGAGGTGCCCGTGGACCAGATCGGTGAGGTGCTGGTCAACACGCCCGACGTGATGGAGGGCTACCTGGCCGAGGACGGCACGCTGGTGCCGCACACGCACCAGTGGTTCCAGACCGGTGACTTCGGGAAGCTCGACGCGGACGGCAACCTGTCGGTGTTCGGGCGGAAGTTCGCCGTGACGCGGATGGGCTACACGCTCTACCCGGAGATCATCGAGCGCAAGATCGCGGAGAAGGGCTGTTCCGCGAAGGTCGTGTCCGTGCCGGACGAGCGCCGCGGGTGCCAGCTGGTGTTCTTCGTCGAGGACGCGCTGGACCGCGAACCGCACTTCTGGCGCGAGCTGCTCGGCGAGCTGCTGCCGGTCTACGAGCGGCCGAACCGGGTGCACGTGCTGGAGAACTTCCCCCTCAACCGCAACGGGAAGCCCGACCGCCTGCACCTGGAGCAGTTGGCGCTGGCCGAGGTCCCCGACGGCGCGAGCGTCTGAGGAAGAACGGGGAACCGATCGACATGGAGGACACGCAGAGCGCCCCGCGCGACGGCGAAGCAGAACAGGGGCTCACCGCGATCGTGTTCCCCGGTATGGGACCGTGCAACTTCGCCGACGTCGGCAGGTACATGGTTCTGGACCGCTACGCCCGTCGGCGGCTCGCCGCCGCCGACGAGGCGTTGGGCTACTCGGTGCTGCACCGCTTCCGCGCCACCGACCACGAGTACTCCGAGGCGACGCAGATCGCGTTCCTGATCAACTCGGTGGCCCTGGCCGACCGGGCTGTGGACGCGATGGGGCTCGACCCGGACCTGTGCGTGGGGCCGAGCTTCGGGCAGAAGGCGGCGACCGCGTTCGTCGACTCGATGCCGTTCGGCGACGTGGTGCGGATGACGGCGGAGCTGGCGCGGTGCGAGGAGGACTTCTTCGCCGCGGAGTACTCCGACGTCATCACGCAGTCGTTCGTCCGCACCTCCGAGGAGCGGACGAAGGAGATCCTCGCGGAGATGGAGGCCCGCGGTGAGTGGTACGAGATCTCCGGCTACCTGGACCACGACTTCTACTTCGTCTCGGTGAGGGAATCCTCGCTGGACTTCTTCAAGTCCCGCATCCGGGACGCGGGCGGGTACTCGATGTACTCGATGCGCCCGCCCGTGCACGCCAGGGCGTTCTCCGCCCTGCGCCGCAAGGCGGAGGACGAGGTCTTCAGCCGCTACGACGTCGCCGCCCCGCGGATCCCGGTGATCGCCGACCAGAACGGCACGACGGTCACCGACGCGGACGCCATGCGCACCATGCTGCTCGACACGTTCGACCGGCCCATCAACTGGCCGGACGTGGTCTCCGCGCTGCGCCGCGGGGGCGTCACCGACCTGTGGTTCACCGGTGCCGACAACCTCTTCCACCGGCTGGACTGCACGACCAAGAACTTCCGAGTGACGGCCGTGACCCCCAAAACCGCGCTGCGTCCGGAGAAGTAAGAAAGGCGAGGAGTACTCATGATCGACCAGGAATGGCCGCACCGGTTCCGCTCGGCGATCAACCCCCCACGTGAGCCGGGTCCCATCGACCTGCGCCGCAACTACGCCCAACCCGCCTACACGGGCATCGGGACGTTCATGAACGTCCCGATCTGCCTCGACCAGGCGGACCTGCGCGCGGGCAACGTGGACGTGGCCGTCATGGGCGTGCCGCTCGACCAGTCCGTCGGTCACCGCGGCGCCGCGTTCGGCCCCAGGGCCATCCGCACCGAGGAGCGCTACCTCTTCAACAACTACGAGGACTTCGTCCACTCCGCCACCAGGGTCCGTCCGTTCCAGCTGCTCAAGGTCGTCGACTACGGCGACGCCCCGGTGGACACCTTCAGCAACGAGCGGTCGATGCCCCCGATCCGGGAGATGGTCAAGGAGATCGCCGAGACCGGCGCGGTCCCGATCGTCCTGGGCGGCGACCACACGCTGCTGTGGCCCAGCGCGGGCGCGCTCAACGAGGTGCACGGGCCCGGCAGCGTCGCCGTGGTCCACTTCGACGCGCACCCGGACTGCCACGCCGAGGTCCACGGCAACAAGGTCAGCCACACCACGCCCATCTACCGGCTCATCGAGGACGAGAAGTTCCCCGGTTCCAACATCATCCAGATGGGGCTCCGCAGCCCGTCGGCACCGGACGACGAGCAGTTCAACTGGATGCGCAGGCAGGGCATGAAGTCGCACTTCATGGCCGAGGTCGAGCGCATCGGCATCAACGCCGTCATCGACAAGCTCATCGCCGACGTGGCGCACGTGCCGAACGTCTACCTCTCGCTCGACATCGACGTGCTCGACCCCGCCTACGCGCCCGGCACCGGCACCCCCGAACCCGGCGGTCTCACCACCCGCGAGCTGTTCCCGGCCCTGCGCCGACTCGCCCACGAGACGAACGTCGTGGGCATGGACGTGGTCGAGGTCGCCCCGCACATCGACCCCGGCTACTCCACCGCGTTGAACGCCCGGCGCGCCGTGCTGGAAGTCCTGACCGGCCTGGCCATGCGCCGCATGCAGATCTCCAGCAGCAACTACGTGAACCCGATCGTCTCCGGTCAGGTCAAGTTCCCGATGCGGTGACCGTCGACTTCGACGACGAAAGGCGACAGCCGTGAGAGTTTTGAGCAGCATCACCGGATCGCAGGGGCACGCGCGGGACATGCTCCCGCTGATCCGCGCCATAGCGGACGCGGGGCACGACGTCCTCGTGGCCCTGCCGCCGTCGCTGGCGCACATCTACGAGATCGAGCGCGTGCGCGTGGCGGCCGTGCTGCCCGAGATGCACGACTCGATCATGGCGGTGGTGAAGGAGGGGACCGAGAAGCGCATCCGGGAGGCCGCGGAGACCGGTCAGCCGGTGGCGCCGCCACCGGAGCTGACGGCGTTCGACGAGATGCTCGTGATGGCGGGCGGCCCGCACATCACGCCCACCTACCACGCGATCATGGCGCTGGCGCTGGACTTCAAGCCGAACCTGGTCGTGCGCGACTCGGCCGAGATCGCCGCGACGCTCGTCGCCGAGCAGCTCGGGCTGCGCTACATCTGCGGGCCGTCCGGCGCCGGTGACATGGTCGACCCGGTCCGCCTGGTCGACCTGCTGAACGAGCGGCGCGCGGAGATCGGCATCCCCGCCGCGCACGACCCCGCCGCGCTGTACCGGTACGGGCGCTTCGACTCCGTGCCGGAGCGGTACGGGTTCGCCGCGTTCGACGTCCCCTACGCGATCCGCTACCGCCAGTCGCCGATCGTGTCGAGGGACGAGGTGCTCAGCCGGGAGATCACCGACCTGCCGACCGACAAGCCCCTCGTCGCCGCGGCCATGGGCACCGTGCTGCTCCAGCTGCGCGAGTTCTTCCAGTTCGGGCCCCCGCAGGACGAGGACCCGTCGAAGGTGCTCCTCCAGGCCATCGCGGGTGGGCTGTCGTCGCTCGACTGCTACGCCGTGCTCGCCACGGGCGGGCTGTCCATGGAGGGCGTCGAGGTCGGCGACAACGTCCTCGTCGTGGAGCGCATGGCCCAGCCGCTGCTGCTCCAGTGCGCCGACCTGTTCCTGACCCACGGCGGCTACAACAGCATCCGCGAGTCCATGTTCGGCGGCACGCCCATGGCCGTGATGCCGCAGTTCGGCGACCAGCCGTTCCACGCCGACCTGCTCCAGAAGATGAACCTGGGGCGAGTGGTCCCGGAGACCACCGCTCAGTCCGTCCACGACACCTGCCGGACCGTCCTCGACGACCCGGCCATCACCCAGGAGGTGCGCCGAGCCCACCGCGAGATGCTGGCACTGCCGAGCGTCGACACCGTCGTACCCCACCTGGAGTCCCTGGCCCTGCCGTAGGACTTCGACCACGACGCCGGTACCCCGGAAGCGGGGTACCGGCGTCGTGGCGCGTGCGGGGCGTTCCGGGCCCGCGGGACGGGCACCGGGGCCGCGGACCACGTCGGCCGGGTGCCCGCTCCGCCGCTCGACCGGTTCGTCGACGACGTCCACTGCCTGAGCGGGGTGCCGCGGCACCGCCTGGTGACCGTCCCGCCGATGCCGTCGGCCCACCCGTTCGTCAACCAGGGCGACCCGGTCCGCCTCCGGGACTCCGACCCGTCCGCGCCGCCCTCGGTGTTCGTCGACGGGTGGTTCACGGGCCTGTGGACCAGGCGGTTCCCCGCCGAGCCCTCCTTCCCGCCGATCCCGGCCTGGTCATTTTCCACGACGGACCGCGTCGGGGGCGACAGGATCGCGGGGAGAGGGCACGAGGGGCACGAGGAGAGCCCGTGGGCACGGTGATCGTGCACGGCGTGGTGGCGGCGGTCGAGAGGGCCCGGGAACTGGCGGGGAGCGGTCCGTGGCGGTGAACGCGGGCGACGTGGGCGGTCAGGTCCTCGCCGCGGGCCTCGTGGACGAGGTGGCGATGGACGTGGTGCCGGTGGTGTTCGGGTCGGGCGAGCGCTACTTCGGCGGAATCGACGCCCGGATGGCGCTGGCGGACCCGGATGTCGTCATCCGGGGTGACCGGGTCCCGCACCTGAGGTTCGCCGTGCGCCGCTGACCCGGAACGCGATCACCACGCCGGCGAGCCCACGGGAAAAGGCCCGGCGGTGATGCGCGTGAGCGGCTCCCGGTCAATCGAGGACGGGGGGACGCCTTCCG
The DNA here is from genome assembly GCF_036375055.1 of Umezawaea sp. Lineage (GTDB taxonomy): Bacteria > Actinomycetota > Actinomycetes > Mycobacteriales > Pseudonocardiaceae > Umezawaea. The sequence continues at coordinate 5,112 of NZ_DASUSQ010000137.1, read as the reverse complement.
CCGGGGTGAAAAGGAAAAACGGGTGAGGGGTGTGACGGCCTTTGCGCTCTCCCGCCGTCCGTGCTCCGTTCTCGTTCTGGCACCGGTTCGCGTCCCACTTCGTTTTCCCGGTTTCCGGGGCGCACGGGTTTTCCCGGTTTCCGGGGCGCACGGGAAAGGGGAGGCCCCCGACCCGGTGCGGGTCGGGAGCCTCCCCCCGGTGGAGCGGTACCGCCTACTTCAGGTGCCTACCGGCTCCCACGGGCTGCTGCACGGGCAGCTGGTTGGTGGGGGGCTCGGGGTCGTCGTCGTCCACGTCGCCGCCCTCGTGGATGGCGAGCTTCTCCTGGATCTTCCTGAGCGGGCCGGGTGCCCACCAGGCCGCGTCGCCCATGAGCTTGAGCACCGCGGGCACCAGGATCATCCGGACGATCGTGGCGTCGAGCACCAGGGCGAGGATCATGCCCACGCCGACGAAGCGCATCATGGCCACCTGGGAGAAGGCGAAGGCGCCGGTGACCAGGATGAGCAGGATCGCCGCCGCGGTGATGACGCGACCGGTCTTGGCCAGACCCGTGGCGATGGCCTCCTCGTTGGACGCCCCCCGGTTCTTCGCCTCGACCATGCGGGACAGCAGGAACACCTCGTAGTCCGTCGACAGGCCCAGGATCATCGCGACCATCAGCACGACGATGCCCGAGTCCAACGGGGACGGTGTGACGCCGAGCAGCGACGCCAGGTGCCCGTCGTAGAAGATCCACGTCAGGACGCCGAACGTGGCCGAGAGGCTCAGCGCGCTCATCACGATCGCCTTGACGGGCAGCAGCACCGAGCCGAACGCCAGGAACATCAGGATGAACGTCGCCATGATGAACAGCAGCGCCATCCACGGGAGCTTGCTGCCGATCGCGGCGAGGCTGTCCACGTTGACCGCGGTGGAACCGCCGACCAGCACCTCGGTGGCGCCCAGCGGGGGCGTCACCTCGCGCACGTCCTTCATGGCCTGCTTGGACTCGTCGCTCAGCGCGTCACCGTCCAGGCTGGCCGACAGCAGCCACACGTTGTCCTTGGGGTCCAGCGCCAGCGCCGCCGTGCCGATGCCGGGCACCTCGCCCACGCGCTCGGCGAACCTGGCGACGGCCTCCTGGCTGGTGTTGCCCTTCACGACGATGTCGAGGCCGGTCTTCGCGATCTCGGGGAAGTCCTTGTTCATCGTCTCCACGGCGACGCGGGACTCGTTGCCGAGCGGCAGCACCTTCTCGGTGGCCTCGCCGAACTTCACGTCGAGGAACGGGGTGCCGAGCGCCAGCAGCGCGGCCACGATCGGGACCGCGAACAGCAGCGGCCTCTTCATCACCTTCCGGCCGAGCGTCGCCCAGCCGCCGCCGTGCTCGCTCTTCGCCATGCGCTTGCGCCACGGCATCGCCAGCTTGTCGACGCGGTGCCCGAGGATGCCGAGCAGGGCGGGCAGCAGCGTCAGCGAGACGAGCGCGGCCACGGCCACCGCGGACATGCCGCCGTAGCCCAGCGACTTGAGGAAGCTCTGCGGGAACAGCAGCAGACCGGCGAGCGCGATCACGAGCAGCGTCGCGGAGAACACGACGGTGCGGCCCGCGGAGCCGACGGTGCGCTGCACGGCCTGCTCCGGTGTCCGTCCGGCGGCCAGTTCCTCCCGGAACCGGCCGACGATGAACAACCCGTAGTCGATCGCCATGCCGAGGCCGAGGAGGCTGGCGACGTTGATGGCGAACGAGTTCACGTCGGTGGCCAGCGAGATCGCGTGCAGCAGCGCCAGCGAGCCCATGATCGCCAGGCCGCCGACGAGCACGGGCAGCGAGGCGGCGACGACGCCGCCGAAGATGATCACCAGCAGGATGAGCACGATCGGCATCGACACGGTCTCGGCGCGGACCAGGTCGGCGCCGGACATCTCGCTGATCGTCTTCTGGATCGGGATCTGGCCCGCGAACTGCGTTTCGAGCCCGTCGAGCGTCAGCTGGTCGGAGATCCGGGCGAAGTCCTTGAGCTGGGTGTTCGAGTCGAACGCCTGGAGCGTGATCGCCACCAGCGCCTTCGACTTGTCCGCCGTGCCGAACGGGTTGGGCTGGGGGAGGTTGTAGTAGGACGCGACGGTCTTGACCGCGTCCGTGGGCAGCCCCGCCAGCGCGGTCTCGATCCTCGACTTCACCACGGGCGTGTCGATGGTGCTGCCGTTCGGCGCCGTGTACATGACGACGACGTCACCGCCCTGGCGGCCGAACGTGTCCTCGACGAGCTTCGTGGCCCTGGCGGCCTCGCTCGTGGGGTCGCCGAAACCACCCTCACTGAGCCGGTCGAAAACCCCGAGACCCCACATTCCGCCCATCACGGTCAGCACCAAGGTGGCGATCATCACCACCCAGCGGCGGTGGTACGCAAGTGAACCCCACTTCGCGAACAAGGTCGTCCTCCTACTGTGGTGGGCTATTTCATGCCCAAGTCGACGGGTTTTGCACGGTGTTTACCGAGAGAACACACGGATAAGCGGTCGAGCGGCTGTGCTGCTGGTGACGACCCGTTTGAGGACTACCCGCCGGCCCATCTGGTGGAAATCCCGCGGTCGCTCCGCGCGGGCAAGGTATAAATGTGTTCATGCCGAGCGAACTCGTTGCTCCACCGACAAGAGCCGTGACGCTCGAAGAAGTCGCCAGGGTGGCGGGGGTTTCGCGCGCGACCGTTTCGCGCGTGGTCAACCGCGTGCCCACGGTGGACAGCTCGATCCGCGAGGCGGTGCAGCAGGCGATCGACGCGACCGGCTACCGGCCCAACCTGGCGGCTCGATCGCTGGTCACCCGCAGGGCGGGCTCGGTGGCGCTGGTGCTGCCCGACGAGGTCCGCATCTTCGGCGACCCGTTCTTCGGCAGGGTCGTGGAGGGCGTCATGGGCGTCGTCCAGCCGCTCGGCGTGCACCTCGTCGTCACGCTGGCCGGGACGTCCACCCACGAGCACCTGGTCGCCGACCTGCGCCAGGGCAGGCTCGACGGCGCGATACTGATCCACACGCACCGGGGCGACCCGCTGCCCTCGCTGCTCGCGAACCTGCGGCTGCCCGTGGTCCTGTCCGGCAGGCCGATGGGCAAGCTCCGCATCAGCCACGTCGACGTGGACCAGGCCGCGGGCGCCCGCCTCGCGGCGGAGCACCTCGTCGGGCTGGGCCGACGCCGGGTGGCGACGATCTCCGGTCCGCTCGACAACCCCGCGGCCATCGACCGGCTGGAGGGCTTCCGCGCCGCCATGGCCGACCTCGGCGTGGCCGACGTGCCCTTCGTCGAGGGCGACTTCAGCTCCGAGTCCGGGGCGCGCGGGGCCGAGCGGCTGCTCGCCGAGCGCGCCGACCTGGACGGGCTGTTCATCGCGTCCGACCTGATGGCGCACGGCGCCCTGCCGGTGCTGCGCAGGGCGGGCCGTCGCGTTCCCGAGGACGTCGCCGTCGTCGGTTTCGACGACAGCAGGTCGGCGCTCGTCTGCGATCCGCCGTTGACCACGGTTCGGCAGCCCGTGGAGGACATGGCGGCGGAAATGGTCCGCCTGCTGCTCGACCACATCGAACGGCCGAACCGGCCCGTCAGTTCCGTGGTGTTCGCGCCGACCTTCGTGGTCCGCCAATCCGCCTGAACGCATTCGGCTGTCGCCGGTGCTCTGCGACCGCATCACTGCATCGCCTCCGTCCGCGATGTCGGCGATCACGCCCACCATTCCCGGAGGACCGGTGGTGGCTGCGCGATGGTCCGGACCCCTCGTACCGTAACACCGTTTTTAGTAGTGTCGTCCGGGAGTAGGGGTTACTTCGACGTGAATTAGGGGGGTCTGTGCTGGGGGTGTTAGGGGTTGTGCTCCCGCAGGTAGGAGGTGTAGGAGGACCGGCGGCGGTCGTGTTCCAGTGTCTCGGCTGAACGGAGCAATGAACACCCCAGTCCCGCATTCGCCTGTGATATGCCTTAGGGGAGTGTTAGGGGTTGTTCTACGTCACATTTAGTCGTTACGGTGATTGAACCTGAAGCGCATATCGAGTATGACGGTATACGCGATACACAGCAGGAGTCGCCATGGAACACGCAACCACCGAGGTGGCCGTAGCGAATGCTTCTCACGAGGACATCGTCGAGAGGTTCTGCATTCCTCCACGTGAATGGTGGACCGCCGAAGGTGAAAGCCTCGAACCCACCATCATGCGCGGCCTCGACTGATAGCTTCCGACTTCGACGATGAAAGGGGCCCAACGATGACCCAGGTCGACACGTCCGTGGCTCGACTCGCCACCACCGTCCGCGGCACGGGGCCCGCCGTGGTCCTCGTCCACGGTGCGGGGGGCACGGTCCAGGCGAACTTCGGGCCTCTGCTCGCCCCCCTGTCCCGCACGCTCAAGGTCATCGGGGCCGACCTCCCCGGTTCCGGCGCGACCCCGCGCTCGTCGGGTCCCCTCGACCTGGACGACCTCGCCGACCGGCTCGTCGCCTCGGCCGTGCACGAGGGCGCCGAGGAGTTCACGGTCGTCGGCTACTCGCTGGGCTGCGCCGCCGCCGTCCGCGCCGCGCTCCGCCACCCCGACCGCGTCACCGGCCTGGTCCTGACCTCCGGCTTCGCCGCGCTCGACGAGGCCACCAAGGCCAAGGTGACGCGCTGGCGCGCCCTCGCGGACGGCGACCGGACCGCGCTCGCCCGCTACGTCACCTCGGTGATGCTCGGCAAGGCCTACCTGTCGCGCATGAGCCACGACCAGCGGGAGGGCTTCATCGAGCTGGTCGCGCTCACCACCCCGACCGGTCTGCTGGAGCAGGTCGACCTCGTGCTGGGCACCGACATCACCGCCGACCTGCCCGCCGTCGCCGTGCCCACCCTGGTCATCGGCACCACCCAGGACCAGCTGATCTCGCCCGAACTGACGAAGGCGCTCGCCGACGGCATCCCCGGCGCCCGCTGGACCACCCTCGACTCCGGCCACGCCCCCGCGCTGGAGAGCGCGGGCGCCTGGGCCCGGCTGATCGAAGACTTCACCACCCGCTAGGCGTCGCGAGTCCCCCAGCTCGCGACGCCCGTGTCCCTCACCGGACGCGGCGAAGCCCCGCTCGGCTCCCCTCCGAGCGGGGCTTCGCC
>NZ_DASUSQ010000136.1:0-86066 GCF_036375055.1 Umezawaea sp. | reverse complement strand
CCTTGGGCCACAGCGCGGCGATTCGCTCGGGATCGCCGCGCAACGGCTCGGACCGGTCGATCGCGAACCGCGACAGCGCGGGCAGACCGACGAGATCGAAGCTCACTGGAACGAGACCCCGCCCAGAGCGGCCAGCTTCGGCTTGAGCAGCTCGGCGTCGCCGACCAGCACACCGGTGAAGTTGCCGGGAGCGAAGAACTCCAGCGCCGCCGCGGCGACCTGCTCCGGCGTGACGGCCTGCAGTCGCTGCGGGTGCGCCACCAGCCAGTCGATGCCGAGGCCGAGCGCGACGAGGTTCACCAGGAACGACGCCAGGCCGGACTGCGACGACGTGGTCGTGAGCAGCGTGCCGATCGCGTAGCTGCGCGCGACGTCCACTTCGGACTCCGTCGGCGGCACCAGGCCGAGCCGGGCGAGCTCGTAGCGGGTCTCCAGCAATGCCGCCGCCGTCACGTCGGAGGCCGTGTCCGCGTCGATCAGCAGCGTGGCGCCGTGGATCGTGAACTCCGGGTGCGAACGGGCGCTGTAGGTGTAGCCCTTGTCCTCGCGGATGTTCTCCACCAGGCGGGAGGAGAAGAAGCCGCCGTAGACCAGGTTCGCGAGCTGGAGCGCCGGGTACTTCGGGTCGGTCCGCTGGACCGCGCGGCCCGCGAGCCGGATCTGCGACTGCACGGCGCCGGGCCGGTGGACCAGCACGACGTCGCCGGGCGTGACCGGGGGCAGCGGGCTGATCGTGACGGCGGTGCCCTCGCCGGTCCACCCGGCCAGCACGGACTCGACGGTGCCGATGACGGCGTCCGGGTCGACGTCGCCGACCAGCACGAGCACGGAACCCCTGGGCAGCACGGCCTTCGCGTGCAGCGCCACGACCTCCTCGCGCGACACCCGCGCGACCTCCTCGGCCTCCGGCATCTCCTTGGCGAACGGGTGGTCGCCGTAGAGGTGCTTCTGGAGGGCCTCGCGGGCGATCACGTTCGGCTGCGAGCGGGCCAGCGCGATCCGCTCCACGAGGCGGTCGCGCTCGCGGTCCACCTCGTCGGCCGGGTAGGTCGCGCCGGTCAGCACGTCGCGGATCACGTCGAGGACGGTGTCCAGGCCCGTGGCCAGGACGCTGCCGGAGATGCTCAGCCGCTCGGGGTCCACGACCGCGTCCAGCTCCGAGCCGACCAGGGCCAGCTCGGTGTCGATCGCGATCCGGTCGCGGGTGGCGGTGCCGGTGAGGATGGTGTTCGCCAGCACCTCGGCCCACGCCGAGTGCTGCGAGCCGACGCTGGAGGCGGCCGGGTCGGCGAACGGGATCCGCAGGCGGACCTCGACCATCGGCACGGACGCGCGGCGGACCGCGATCACCCGCAGGCCGTTGGCGATCGTCGTGTCGACGGTGGACAGGTCGGCGGACGGGCGCTGCTCGCCGAGTTCCGGAAGCGGGCGGGGCCCCTGCTCCGTGCGGCCGATCTCGTCGGCGCTGCGGTGCGACACTGGGGCGGTCACTCGGTACCTCCGGCGTTGGCGGGGTTGACGATCAGGACGGCGCGCGAGTCGGGACGCAGGGCCTTCGCCGCGGCGGCGACCTCGTCGACGGTCACGGCGGCGATGCGGTCGGGCAGCTCGTGGATCAGCTCGGCGCGGCCGAACAGCAGCTCGGCCGACCCGAGGGCCAGCGTGCGGTTGGTGAGCCGGTCGTGCTCGCGGTGCATGGTGGACGCCCAGCGGGCCGTCACCTTGGCCAGCTCCTCGACCGTCGGCGGCTGCTCGGCGAGCAGCTGGAGCTCCTCGTCCAGCGCGGCGACGACCCGCTCGACCGGCACGTCCGGCGCGTGGATCGCGGTGATCGTGAAGCTGTCCGGGTCGCGCGCCTCCAGCGGGCCGAACAGGCCGCAGCCCGCGTTGATGTCCGTGACGATGGCGTCGCGGTGCACCAGCCGCTGCTGGAGCCGGGAGCCGTCGCCGTCGGTCAGCACGCCCGCCAGCACGAGGTAGGCGAGGTAGGCGTCCAGTTCGGTCACCGGGTCCGGGACGCGGTAGCCGATCGCGACGGCGGGGAACGGCGCGTGCGGGTCGGTCTGCTCGGCGCGGACCTCACCCTTGGGGGCGTCCTCGGCGAACGACGGGCGCTCGGGCACGGTCCGCGCGGGCACGTCGCCGAAGTGCTTCTCGACCAGTGCGCGGGCGTTGTCGACGGTGAAGTCGCCCGCCACCGTCAGCACGGCGTTGCCCGGCGCGTAGTAGGTGTCGAAGAAGGCGGCGCAGTCCTCGACGGTCGCGTTCTCCAGGTCGGTGAAGTCGCCGTAGCCGTTGTGGGCGTTCGGGAAGGTCTTGAACAGCACCGGCGGCAGCAGGATCCAGGGGAACCCGCCGTACGGCCGGTTCAGCACGTTGAGGCGGATCTCCTCCTTCACCACGTCGATCTGGTTGTTGAGGTTCTCCTGGGTGATCTTCGGTGCGCGCATCCTGTCCGCTTCGAGGAACAGCGCGCGCTCCAGTGCCGCCGACGGCAGCACCTCGTAGTAGTCGGTGTAGTCGGGGTGCGTCGACCCGTTGAACGTGCCGCCCGAGGACTGCACGTGCCGGAAGTGGGCCAGCTTCTCCAAGCTCTCGCTGCCCTGGAACATCAGGTGTTCGAACAGGTGCGCGAAGCCGGTGCGGCCCTCCGGCTCGGATCGGAAGCCGACGTCGTAGTGCACGCTCACGCCGACCACCGGGGCACTCGTATCGGGGGCGAGCACCACCCGCAGTCCGTTGGGGAGCGTGAACCTGTGCAGTTCGGGTAGCGCCATGAAAGCAGCCTACGGCTTCTGGCCCCGGAGTGATCGGAGGTGCCCCGCCTGGGCGAGCACACCGTCGAGCGCGCCGAGGAACGCCGGGAAGTGCCGCGCGAACCGGCCGAGGTCCGGACTGCTCTCGGACTCCCCGAACCAGTAGAGGCCGGGTGTGCCGCCCGCGCCGGACGGGAGGGGCGCGAACGCGCCGAGCCAGCGGTCCGTCGCCCCGAGCACCACCGCGTAGGGCAGGGAGCGGGAGAAGACCATCTCGCGGTCGGACTCGGGGATGTCGCCCGGCGAGACCGAGTGGAGGTAGCCGCGCAGGCCGCGGACGTGCTCCAGCAGCGCGCTGCCGCGCTTGGTCCTGGCGGGCATCGAGCGGGCGCCGACCGTGAGCGCGAGGCCCGCGACCACGACGACCAGGCCGAGCAGCGCCGCGCCGCCGCTGAACGCGAGACCGACGGTGAGACCGACCCCGGCCACCGCCAGCACCACCCCGTAGAGCGACCACCGGCCGCGGACGGCGTCCGGGCGGCGGGTGAACCAGTTCTTCTCGACCACGTCGGTGTAGAGGCGGTCCCGCACCTCGCCGAGGTCGATCTTGCGGCCGCGCAGCTCGGAGACCAGCACGGAGTCGGTGCCCTCCGGCAGCAGCGCCTCGAAGACCGCGCGCTCGTAGCCGGACAGCGAGTCGTCGACCGGGTTGCGCCGGACCAGGGTCCAGTCCAGCACCCCGCCAGCCGACCCGACCTCGGAGATCCACAGGTAGTTGCGGACGGCGAGGTCGATGATCGTCGCGGTCACGTCCACCACGTCGACGTGCTCGTCCACGACCGTGCCGACCTGGCCGGGCAGCACGCCGTCCGGCGAGGCGAACGCGACCCCGCCGCCGGGGCCCGCGACCAGCACGTCGACCGGTCCGACGTCGGCGGCCAGCGCGCGGGCGTCGCGGCCGCGCAGGAACCAGAGCAGGACGAAGCCGCCGACCAGCGCGACCACCAGCACCAGCAGCGCCACGGCGCTCGCCGGGGTGAGGGCGAACGCGGCGGCGAGGCCCCCGCTCTCCACGACCCTGGCGTTCGCGGGCGCGGCCCCGTCCTGGAGGCCGACCGCGATGTCGACCCGGTCGCCGGGCGGCAGGTCGATCTCCTTCGCGCGGACGCCTCGGCCGTCGCCGAGCTCGGCGGTCGTGCACGGCGACGACGAGCCGGGCGGACCGGCCAGGCAGGTCACCGACCTGGGCGCATCCGGTGCGATGACCGACATCGACACCGAGTCGAGGGGGGTGTCCCAGCCGCTCGCGGGCTGCCAGCGCAATTCCAGGGTGTCACCGATTTGAGCGACTGCGCCCACCAGCACGTAGTGAATAGTGGAGGTGCCGGAGTTGACCGAGACGGTGAACTCCTCGGCGTTCGCGGACGCCGAGCCCGAGCCCTCGACGGAGGCGTCATTGATCTCGAACACCCGGTCCCGGTCCTCGCCGACGGCGATCCGCAGCGGCACCGTGCGCCGCGCGGTCGTGCCCTCCGGCACCGTGACGACCTCGGTGACGGTGACCTTGCCGTCGCGTTCCAACTTGAGCCGGACGTCGGTGCCGAAGGCGCCGGGGAGCGGTTGGCCGCTGGTGGGTTGGGCGAACGCGGGCCCGGTGAAACCGCACAGCGCGATGGCGCCGACCAGCGCCACTCCCCAGTTTTTCAACACGGCCGCGGACAATAGCGGAGTCCGCCTATGCTCTTGTGCTGATTCGGGTAGAAGCGATAATGGGGGAACCTCAACCAATGACGCAACCACCGCCGCCGGGTGGCTGGCCGCCACCCCGACCGGTAGGGCCGCCTCCGGTGCCCGCGCCATTGCACCCCCAGCAGCCCGCTCAGGGCCCGCCGCAGCAGTCGCAGTGGCCCGGCCTGCGCCCGCAGCCGCCGCAGGCCCGCCCGCCGGTGCCGCCGCCGCGCCCGGTCATGCCGCCGCCGGTGGCCGCGCCGCCGCCCAGCCCGTGGGGTCACCCGCCGCCACCTCAGCGGACGCGGTTCCAGCCCGGCCCGACCCCTCCCGGCCCTCCCGGTCCGCCCGGCTGGGGCCCGCCCCCGCAGTACCCGCCCTACCAGCCGAAGAAGAGCAGCGGCCCGCTCGTCGCGGGCGTCCTGTTCGCCGTCGCGATCCTCGGCATCGCGGTGATCGGCGTGGTCGCCGCGACCGGCACGCCGAACCGGGCCAGCGACGCCGGGTACTCCGGCTACTCGACCTACAGCTACACGCCCCCGACGACCACCACGACCACCGCCGCCACGACCAGCGGCGGTCGCGCCAGCACCAGCAGGCCGGCGACCGCGTCGGCCACCTCGTCCAAGCAGGCGGGTCCGAAGGCCGTCATCAAGCTCGGTGACAACCCGATCCACCAGCCCGGTCTCGGCGCGTTCGACATCGACGGCTGCGCGCTGCCCGGCATGGACTACTCCCCGGCCGGGCAGGACACCTTCCTGCGCGCCGCGCTGCCGTGCATCGAGAGCATGTGGAAGCCGTCGTTCACCAAGTCCAACCTGCCCTACCAGCCCGTCGAGCTGGTCATCGTCACGTCCACGATCACCAACCCGTGCGGCCAGATGGGTCCGGACCGCACCGCGATGTACTGCGACGGGACGATCTACTGGACGGCGAACTACTACGCGGGCGAGCAGGGCTCGAACAACCCGAACCACCCCGGCAAGTACCTCGGGCAGCTCGCGCACGAGTACGGTCACCACATCCAGTGGTTGTCCGGGATCCTGCGGGCCTCGGGCGAGGCGCAGTACGACAAGGGCGGCTGGGACACCCCGGCAGGCCTCGACCTGAACCGCCGCAAGGAGTTGCAGGCGACCTGCTTCGGCGGGATGACCCTCGCACCCCTTTCGCACGGTGCCATCCCGAGGGACGTGATCGACGTGGCGCTGCGCGACGCGAGCACCAGGGGCGACTACCCCGTGTACCCCACCCGCGACCACGGCGCGCCCGAGCGCAACGCCCAGTGGGTCATGGACGGGTTCACGAACAACGAGACGAGCGCCTGCAACACGTGGGTGTCGGACGCGCAGAGCGTCAGCTGAGCCCGTGGGCGACGAGGGCGTGACACCGCCGCGGGAGTCGGCAGGTGGGGGCGTCGTGGATGATGGTCGCCAGGTCAGCAGCGGTGGAGGGCTTCCTCCGGCTGTCGGACCCGGTGGTGGTGGCGTGGTCGGTGGCGACGGCGGGGTGGCTGTGCGGGCTGGTTCGGGAGCGGACGGGGTGCCGGAGGACTCGGCGGCGGGGTCGGCCGTCGGGGAGTCGGAGGCGGGCGTCGTGCCCGCGGACGGGACCGCTGACGACCCCGCGGTCGAGGGGGTCGCGGCCGAGCCCGACGCCCCGGTGACCGACGAGCCGGTGACCGACGCCCCGGTGGTCGACGAGCCTGCGGCCGACGCCCCGCCTCCGGTGGTGGCCGACGAGCCGGACACCTTCCTGACCGCCGAGGCCATGGAGTTCTTCGCGGTCGCCCGGAGCGGGACCGCCCCCGCCGAGAAGCCCCCGACCCCTCCGGTGGCCGGGACGCCGGTGGCCGGGACGTTCGGCGTGGCCGAGATCTTCCGCGCCGCCGAGGCCACCCAGTTCATCACCGCGCCCAAGCCGGAGGCGCCGTCCCCGGTCACCGAGCGGGTCGAGCCGGTCGGGGTCGTCCGCGATCCCGACGACGCCGAGACCGTGGTGTTCGCGGGCGTGCTGGACCTCGACGAGCCCGCCGAGCCCTCCGAGGCCGCGGTGGTGGTCGAGCACCGGGTGGTCGAGCAGCCGGGGAACAACCCGGCCGCGCTGGTCGGCGTGTTCACCATGATCCTCTGCGCCGTGCTCGGCCTGGGCCTGCTCAGCCGCATCGACGGCACCAGGCAGGTCCCCGGCCGCGCCGTCGCCGCCCCGTACACGGCGGCCATGGCCCCGACCAGCGCCGAGGCCGTGCGCCCCCGCCCCGTGCAACGCCTGGAGGACCACCCGCTCCTCCTCACCCCGAGGCCGCTGCCCGAGATCACCTGCGAACTGCCCGCGTTCGGCACCTCGGACCAGCAGCTGGCCGACTACTACGCCGCGGGCGTGGTCTGCCTGGACACCGCGTGGGCCCCGGTGCTGAAGGACGCGAACCTCCCGTTCGAACCGCCGTCGCTGGACGCCGCGCCGGAGCTGTCGAACGGCCCGTGCGGCGCCGCTCCCGCCTCCGAGGACGCCGTCGCCTACTACTGCGGGCGCAACCGGATGATCTACATGCCCACCAGCAGGCTGCGCGAGAACGGCGGCGGCGACCGCCCGGCCACGCACCTGGCGACGCTGGCGCACGAGTACGGCCACCACGTCCAGGCGATGACCGGGATGCTCCGCGCGGCCGACCTGAAGATCGTCAACGCGGGCGAGAAGACCCCGGCGGGCCTGGAGATGTCGCGCCGCATCGAACTCCAGGCGAACTGCTTCGCCGGCATGTTCCTCGGTGCCGCCGCGGGCCGGGGCTCGATCACGACCGACCTGGCCCGCCGCGCCGAGGAGGACTTCCAGTACGCGATGGAGGAGAGCCCGGAGAAGAACGCCCACGGCAGCCCGACCAACCAGGGCGACTGGGCGCTCAGCGGCTTCGAGGCCAACTCCACCGACGCCTGCAACACCTACGCCGCCCCGGCGGGCGCGGTCGGCTGACCCACCGCGTCAGGCGGCCGACCTCAACCGGGGCACGGGCCTGCTGACCAGGTACGCGTAGAAGCCGCCCGCCAGCCCGCTGAGGCACAGCATCAGCGTCTCCAGCCGCTGCGGCAGCGGCACGGCGTCCGACACGGCCCCGGCCGTCTGCACGGTGAAGTTCCCGGACGTGTCCTCGGGCAGCAGCACCTCCAGGGTCTCCCGCTCACCGTGCCCGCACCCGTCCAGCGGGACCGTCCGCACCCTGCCGCCGACGGTCACCTCGACCTGGTCGAGCTCCCTCTTGCCGCACGACGCCGACTTCACCACGGTCGCGGTGACCCGCTCGCTCTCGCCCACGCCGGACAGCGGCCACCACACGGCGACCGCTGTGCCCAGTCCCACCAGTGCGATGACCAGGAGGACCAGCCCCCAGCTCACCGGGCTACGCCTCACCGCCACGCGGAGGATCGTCGCAGACCGGCTGTTCCCCGGTAACCCCACCCGCACAGTTGATGATCAACTGAGCGGTACCTGAAGCCGGCGCCCTCCCCGAGCGGGAGGCGGCCGGGCGGCAGCAGAATGTGGTGGTGTCTACTGCCGCGCGGGTGCTGGTCGTCGAGGACGCCGAGGCGATCGGTGCCGCCGTGGGATCGGCGCTGCGCGACACCGGGTACCAGGTGCTGCTGCGGCCGGACGGGCGGGAGCTGGAGAGCGACCTGGCGCGGTTCCGGCCCGACCTGGTGGTGCTGGACGTGATGCTGCCGGGGCGGGACGGGTTCGCGCTGCTGGAGGTGGTGCGGCGGTCCAGCGGGGCCGGCGTGGTGATGCTGACCGCGCGCGACGGGGTGGCGGACCGGCTGCGCGGCCTGGACCAGGGCGCGGACGACTACCTGGTGAAGCCGTTCGTGCTGGCCGAACTCGTGGCGAGGGTGAGCGCGGTGCTGCGCAGGCTGGGTCGCACCCCGTCCACCGTGCAGATCGGCGACCTGGTGGTGGACGCCGATTCCGGCGTGGTGCTGCGCGGGTCCGCACCGGTGGAGCTGACGGCGACGGAGCTGCGCCTGCTGCGCTACCTGGCCGCGCAGCGCGGCCGCGTCGTCGGCAAGACCCAGATCCTCACGGCCGTGTGGGGCTACGAGGACTACGACCCGAACCTGGTCGAGGTGCACGTGAGCGCGTTGCGGCGCAAGCTGGAGGAGAACGGCCCCCGGTTGCTGCACACCGTGCGCGGCCTCGGGTACGTGCTGCGGGCCGACGAGCCGTGAGCAGGCTGAAGACGGTCTCGCTGCGCAGGCGCGTGACCCTGTCGGTGGTGCTCGTGCTGTTCGCGGTCATGGTGACGCTGGTGTTCACCGTGGACGCGCTGTTCGCGTCGCAGTCGAGCCGCGACGTCGAGACCGTGCTGCTGGACCGGGCGCGCACGGCGCAGCAGCTGGCGAAGACGCAGAAGTACTCGGGCAACCAGCTGGTGCACAAGGTCGACGGCATGGGCGTGCAGGTGCTGCTGGTCGCGCCGAACGGTGCCACCTTCGGCAGCGCGCCGGACGACGACGAGCGGTTCAAGATCGTGCAGCGCGACCTGCCGGACGGCTCGAAGATCACGCTCTACGGCGACACGACGGTCCTGTCCGCCGCGCAGATCCGCCTGCGGAACCTCCTGGTCGCCGTCGGTCTCGGTGCGCTGGCCGTCACGGCGGGCGCGCTGGTCTTCGTCGTGCGGCGGGCTCTGGCGCCGCTGGACACGATGACCACCCTCGCCCGCTCGATCACCGGAGGCCACCGCGGCAGGCGGCTGAACCCGTTGCGCACCAACAACGAGCTGGGCCGCACGGCGGCGGCGTTCGACGACATGCTGGACGCGCTGGAGGGTGCGGAAGCCGCGGCGCGGGCGTCGGAGGAGCGGACCAAGCGGTTCGTCGCGGACGCGGCGCACGAGCTGCGCACGCCGATCGCGGGCGTGCAGGCCGTGGCCGAGGCGCTGATGCAGACCGGCCTGGACGAGGCGGGCGCCGAGGAGCGCGACCGGATGAACCTGCTGCTGGTGCGGGAATCCCGGCGCGCGGGCCGCCTGGTGGACGACCTGCTCGCGCTGGCCAGGATCGACGCGGGGCTGGAACTCCAGTTCGAGCCGGTGGACCTGCTCGCGCTGGCCGAGGCGGAGGTGGCCCGCAGCAGGCTCCTCGCCCCGGAGCTGGACATCGAGGCCGAGGGGGTGCCGGTGGTCGTCGACGGTGATCCGCAGCGGCTCGCCCAGGTGCTGGTCAACCTCTCCGACAACGCCAGGCAGGCGACCGGCCCGCGGGGCGAGGTGCGGCTGGGTGTCAGCGTGTTCGCGGGCCGCGCGCTCGTGAGCGTGAAGGACAACGGGCCGGGCGTGGCGTCCGCCGACCGGGAGCGCATCTTCGACCGCCTCACCAGGCTCGACGAGGCCCGCGACCGCCGCCACGGCGGCTCCGGCCTCGGCCTGGCCATCGCCAGGGGCGTGGCACGGGCGCACGGCGGCGACCTCGTCTGCGCCCCGCCCGCGCCGGGTGGGGCGGGAGCGACGTTCGTGCTGTCCGTTCCGCTCGCGCCCCGCTGAGGGCGCCGGCCCGGCGTCGCGGTCCGCCGGGTGGCGCCCTCGCCGAGGGCGCCACCCGTGTTCACGACTCTTCCGGCGGGGTCACCTTCTTGATGTACAGCAGGCGGTCCCCGGACTCGATGGCGTCGGCCTCGGCCGCGTCCACCCGGTACAGGTTCCCGTTCCGCACGACCCCCAGCACGATGTCCGGCAGGTGCCGGGGCGAGCCGCCGATCTCCGACGGCTCCACGTCGCGCTCGGCGATGGCGAGCCCGGCGTCGGGGGTGAGCAGGTCCTCGACCATGTCCACGACCGACGGCGTCGACGTGGCCATGCCGAGCAGGCGTCCGGCGGTCTCGCTCGACACCACCACGGAGTCCGCGCCGGACTGGCGCAGCAGGTGCTCGTTCTCGCGCTCGCGCACCGACGCGACGATCTGGGCCTTGGGCGCGAGCTCGCGGGCGGTCAGCGTCACCAGGACCGCCGTGTCGTCCCGGTTCGCGGCCACGACCACCGCCCGCGCGTTCGGGACGCCCGCGACCCGCAGGACGTCGTTGCGCGTCCCGGAGCCGTGCACGGTCACCAGGCCGATCGAGGACGCGGAGTCCAGCGACTCCTGGACGGTGTCCACGACCACGATGTGGCTGGGTGACACGCCGTCGCCGAGCAGGGCGCTGACCGCGGAGCGGCCCTTGGTCCCGTACCCGACCACGACCACGTGGTTGCGCACCTTGGTCCTCCACTTCTGAATGCGGAACGCCTGCCGAGAACGCTCGGTGAGGACTTCGAGGGTCGTGCCGACCAGGACGATCAGGAACAGCACCCGCAAGGGGGTGATGACCAGGACGTTGACCAGGCGCGCGGACGAACTGGCGGGGGCGATGTCGCCGTAGCCGGTGGTGGAGAGGGAGACCGTGGCGTAGTAGACGGCGTCCAGCAGGGACAGCCCGTCGCCGTTCACGTCGCGGTAGCCGTCGCGGTCGAGGTAGACGATGAGGACGGCCGCGAACAGGGCGCCGGTGGCCCCGACGACCCGTTTGATGATGGCACGGGCCGGGCTCTGCGGGCGGTCCGGCATCTTGATGACGCCGACCAGCGAGTGGTCCGGCCGGTCGGTCAGCCGGTCGGCAGGGTTGAGCCGCCGAATCATGACAGCCTCTCAGGGAGTGATCGCCACAACCGGGCGGCGGCTTCGGCGCCTCGTAGCAGCAGGGGCAGGACCACGCGTTCGTTCGGCGCGTGGATCCGATCATCCGGCAAGGTCGCGCCGAGGTAGACGACGGGCACGCCGAGGGTCGCGTGCAGGACCGCGGCGGGACCGGAACCGCCGGTGCGGCTGTACCGGGCCCGCTGCCCGAAGGCCTCGCTGACGGCCACGTGCACGGCCACGGCGGCCGGGTGGGCCACGTCGACCGCGTACGGCGGGGTGCCGTCGCCCCTCAGCGCCACGCGGGCGGTGATGCCGTCGGGCGTGTGGGCGGCGACGAACTCGCGCAGCCCGTCGGCGACGGCGGCGGGCACCTGGTTCGGCACGAGCCGGAACGACAGCTTCACCGACGCCTCGCGCGGCACGATCGTCTTCAGCCCCGGCCCGGTGTACCCGCCGCTGATGCCGTTGACCTCGGCGGTCGGCCGCACCCACACGCGTTCCAGGGTCGACCAGCCCGCCTCGCCCGCGACGGCCCGCGCCCCGCCCGCGTTCGCCGCGAGCCAGTCGGCCTCGTCGAACGGCAGCGCGGCGTAGTCGGCGCGCTCGGCGGCGGTCGGCTCCGCCACGTCGGCGTAGAAGCCGGGCAGCCGGACGCGGCCGTCGTCGTCGTGCAGTGCGGCCACGAGGCGGGCGAGGGCCGTGGCCGGGTTGGGCACACCGCCGCCGACCCGGCCGGAGTGGACGTCCGAGGCGCCGCCGGTGAAGGTGACCTCCGCGCCGAGCACCCCGCGCTGGCCGGTGTTCACGGTGGGCGCGTCGCGCGCGTGCAGCGGGGTGTCGGTGAACACCACGAGGTCGCACGCGAGGTCGGCGGCGTGCCGGTCGAGCAGGTCGGCCAGGTGCGGCGACCCGGACTCCTCCTCGCCCTCCACGAAGAACTTGAGCGTCACGGCCGGAGCCCGCGCACCGGTCGCCGCCAGGTGGGCCCGGACGCCGAGCATCTGCATGGCGACCTGGCCCTTGTCGTCGCTGGCGCCGCGGCCGAACAGCTCCTCGCCGACCACGACGCCCGCGAACGGCGGGTGCTCCCACGCCTCCGGCGGGTCGACGGGCTGCACGTCGTGGTGCCCGTAGACCAGCACGGTCGGGGCGGCCGGGTCGTCGGCGGGCCAGCACGCGTACACGGCGGGCAGCGCGGGACCGTGGTCCCAGACGGCCACCTCCGGCCACCCGTCGGCGCGCAGCGCGTCGGCGAGCCAGCGGGCCGACGCGGCCACGTCGCCGTGGTGCGCCGGGTCCGTGCTGATCGACGGGATGGTGATCCACTCCCGCAGGGACTTCAGGAATTCATCCGCGAGGGCGGCGACTGCCGCTCGCTCCGACGGTCCGGGATCTACCCGATCAGCGGTCACGACCGGGAAGAGTAAACCGTCGCCCGCCGCTCCGAGCGGTGGTCGGCCCCGTCCGCGCGGTGTCGTCGCCGCGGGCGGGCGACCGTCCTGGTGGAACGGTCGGTGTGGTGCGGTTCACCGCGGGCGGAACCGACCGATTCCGTAGAACACCCGTTCGACCACCGGCCTGGTGGCGGTCCCCCGAACGGTTCAGAGGCCCCGTCCGTGCGACCGGCGGCGAGTCGTGACAGTGTTGCTCCATGGACCCCGCTCGTTCCCGCTCGCGGTCGGCGCTCGCGCTGGCCGCGCTCCTCGGCGCGGCCGGGGTGACGCACTTCGCCAAGCCCGCGCCGTACGACTCGATCGTGCCGCGCTCGCTGCCCGGCAAGCCCCGGACCTGGACCTACGCGTCCGGTGTCGCGGAGTTGGCGGTGGCGGCCGCGGTGGCCGTGCCGAAGACCAGGCGCCTCGGCGGGCTGGCCGCCGCCTGCCTGTTCACAGCGGTCTTCCCGGCCAACGTGAGGATGGCCCTTGACCACCGGCACCGGGGCCCACGTGCGAAGGCCATCGCGTGGGGCAGGCTGCCCCTCCAGCTGCCCCTGATCGCGTGGGCGTTGAGGATAGGCCGTTCAGCGGTATGAGACCGCTGCCACTCGGCACCGCCGGAACCGCCGCCGGTGTGATCTGATCACACTCGGCTGCCGGGACGGCACCCAGCGCTGTTGACCACTGTCCTTGCCCCCGCAACCACCCATAGGATGCCCGAGTGCAACCGCTCCTCCACCAAGCCGCGTCGGCACTGGGTTGGCGCGGCACCGTCGTACCCGACGTGGCCGTGCTCGGCCACCAGGTCTCGGCAGTCGTGCGGGTGCGCGACGACGTGCACGAGTGGCGGACCGCGAACGGGTGGCCGCCCCAGGCCGACCCCTCCTGGTTCCGCTCCTGGTTCGAACCGACCGCCCACGACCAGCTGCCGGTCTCGGCCGTCGAACTGGTCGGCGTCCTGGTCGGCGAGTCCACGGTGGACCGCGCGCTCCAGTCGTGCGGGACGCTGATGACGCTCGCGCCGTGCGCGGTCGTGCTGCCCGGTCCGCAGGGGCGCGAGTCGTGGCCGCTGATCGAGCTGGACTACTACGGCATCGGTGTCGTGGCGGCCGAGGAGTCGAGCACCGGGGAGTCGGGCGAGTTCTTCTACACGGCGGAACTGCTGGTGCCGCCGGAGGACCGGTCGACCGAGTTCGGCCCGTCGCTGTTCGGCCGCTGGCTGCTCGAAGTGCTCTACGACCGGGTGCTCAAAGAGGTCCCGGCCTCCTCCCGCGTCAGCTCGTAGCGGGCACCGACCGGATCAGCGCCCGCAGACCCGCCGCGTCCAGCAGGTCCGTCGGCCTCAGCGTGTGGTCGTGCTGCACGTAGTGGAACGCCGCCCGCACGCTCTCCACCTCGGCCCCAGCGAGCGCGGCCCACGCCAGGCGGTAGGCGGCCAGCTGCACCGACAGCGCGGGCAGCTTGTCGGTGTCCGGCACCGCGCCGGTCTTCCAGTCCACGACGGTCCAGCCGCCGTCCGGGTCCGCGAACACGGCGTCCATCCGGCCGCGCACGGACATCCCGTCGACCTCGGCCTCGAACGGCACCTCGACGTCGTGCGGCATCCGGTCGGCCCACTCGCTGGCCAGGAACGCCCGTTTGAGGCGTTCCAGCTCCGTGTCCGGGGCAGCGCCGTCGTCGGCCGCGCCCGGCAGCTCGTCGATGTCCAGCAGCCTGCTCGCGCCGAACCGCTTCTCCAGCCACGTGTGGAACGCCGTGCCGCGGCGGGCCATCGGGTTGGGCGGGAACGGCAGCGGGCGGCGCAGCCTGCGGGCCAGCTGGTCCGGGTCGGCGGCCAGCTCGACGAGCTGGCTCACCGACAGGTGCTCGGGCATGGTGACCCGTTCCCGCCGGTTGGCGGCGGCGGCCCGTTCGGCGAGCAGCACGTCCACGTCGCGCGACCAGCCCTCCGGGTCCAGCTCGTCCTCCTCGTCGAGCGGGGCGGGCTCGTCGAGGTCGGGCTCGACGGGCACGTCCTCCACGGGCACGTCCTCCACGGGTTCGGGTTCGTCCGGCTCGGGCACGTCCTCCGGCGGCGGGCCGTCGTCGAACTCCGGCGGCGGCTCGTGCTCGGCCTCGTCCGGTGGTGGCTCGAACTCCGGCGGGGGTTCGGGCAGCGGGGCCTCGTCGGCCTCGGGCGGCGCGTACCGGTCCCGCCGGGACGCTTCGAGGCGCTGGTCGAGGGCCGCCAGCACCATCGCCGCGCCGTCCGCGACGGCCCCGCGCCGCGCGCCGAGCGGGTCGGCGGGCCACTGCGCGGACTTCTCCTCGCCGGTCAGCGGGTTCGCCTCGTTCTCCGCGGGCGGGTCGGCCCAGGCGACGACGTCACCCGGCGGGTGCTCGGCGGTCGTGAGGGCCTCGTGCAGCTCGACCAGGAACGGTGAGGGCCCCTTGACCTTCTCGCCCGTCTCGCCCCACCAGTGCCCGGACACGAGCAGGCTGTGCTCGGACCGGGTCAGCGCGACGTAGAGGAGGCGGCGCTCCTCCACGAGCCGCCGCTCCTCGAACTCCTCGGCGTGCAGGGTGAGGGCCAGCTCGACCTCCTTGCGGTCGCTGCCGCCGGGGATGCGCAGCTTCGGCAGGTCCTCGGCGTCGCCGCGCAGGTCCGCGGGCAGCTCGGCGACGGCCTTGAGCCAGCACGACGTCTTGCGGCGGCCGGGGAAGACGTCCTTCACGACGTGCGGCACGGCGACGATGTGCCACTCCAGGCCCTTGGCGGAGTGCATGGTCAGGATCTGCACCCGGTTCTCGGCGACCTCCACCTCACCGGGCTCCAGGCCGTCCTCGGCGTGCTCGGCGGTGTACAGGTAGTCCAGCAGCGACGGCAGCGTCGCCGACGGGCTGGCGGCGGCGAAGTCCGAGACCACGTCGGCGAACGCGTCCAGGTGCGCCCGGCCGACCCCGCCGGGGCGGGCCATCGACTCGATGTCCAGCAGCAGCGTGCGCTCGACGTCCGCGACCAGCTCGGGCAGCGGCTGGTCGAGCCTGCGGCGCAGCGCCGCCAGCTCGCCGCCCAGCCTGCGGATGCGCCGGTAGCCCTCCGGCGAGTACGCGGTCGCGTCGCCGGGGTCGTCCAGCGCGTCGGCCAGGCCCGCCTGTTCGGCGTGCTCGCCGGGCAGCGCGTCCGCCAGCACCGACAGCGGGTCGTCCACGACGGACTGGCGGCTGGGCGCACCGGCCAGTTCCCGCGCCCGCTGCCACAGCGCGGCGAGGTCGAAGGCCGCCACGCGCCACCGGGACCCGGTCAGCAGCCGGGCGGCGGCCGTGCCCGCGAGGGGGTTCACCAGCACCCGCAGCGCGCTCGTCAGGTCGCGCACCTCGGGCTCGTCCAGCAGGCCGCCGAGGCCGACGACCTCGACCGGCAGCCCGCGCGCCCGCAGCGCCGCGGCGATGGCGCCCATGTCCGCCCGCCGCCGCACCAGGACGGCGGCCGTGGGCGGGGTGTCCGCGGTGTCCAGGTGCTCCTGCCACTGCCGCGCGACGGTGTCGGCGAGCCAGTCCAGCTCCTGCCGCACGTCCGTCATCAGCGCGATCCGCACGTCACCCGGCCCGGCCCCGTCGCGGGCGCGCAGCTCGTCGACCTCCAGACCGGCGGCGCGCAGCGGCTCGGACGCGGCGTTGGCCAGCGCCAGCACCTCGGGCGGGTTGCGGAAGCTGGTCAGCAGCCCGTAGCGCGTGGCCGGTTT
The DNA here is from genome assembly GCF_036375055.1 of Umezawaea sp. Taxonomy (GTDB): domain Bacteria; phylum Actinomycetota; class Actinomycetes; order Mycobacteriales; family Pseudonocardiaceae; genus Umezawaea. Next base: position 69,762 of record NZ_DASUSQ010000136.1, on the reverse strand, counting down.
CCCCTGCGCGGCCGGGAAGTCCGTGGTGAAGCGCGGCAGGTTCGCCGCGCTGGCCCCGCGCCAGCCGTAGATCGCCTGCGCGGGGTCGCCCACCGACGTGACGGGCATCGGCTCGCCCCGCCCGAACAGCGACCGCAGCAGCACGCGCTGCGCGTGCCCGGTGTCCTGGTACTCGTCGAGCAGCACGGCCCCGTACCGCTCGCGCTCCCCCTGCGCGACCTCCGGGTGCTCGCTCGCCAGCCGCGCGGCGAGGCTCATCTGGTCGGCGAAGTCCATCGCCGCCTCCCGCCGCTTGCGCGCCTGGTAGGCCTCCAGCAGCGGCAGGAGGTTCACCCGCAGCCGCTGGGCCGCGATGACGTCCCGCAGCTTCTCGGGCAGCCCGTCCTTCTGCCGCGCGGTCTTCGGCGCGTTCTCGATCACGCCGATCAGCCGCTCGGCGTGCTCCCGCAGCGCCTCGGGCTCGACCAGGTGCTCGCCCAGCTCACCGGCCAGCGCCAGCAGGTACCCCGTCACGGTCGCCGGCACCTTGTCGGTGTCCAGGTCCTCGGTCCACGTCGACACGACGCGGTGCGCGAGCTGCCACGACGACGTCTCGGTCAGCAGCCGCACGCCGGGCTCCACGGGCAGCCGCAGCCCGTGCTCGGTCACCAGCCGTCCGGCGTACGCGTGGTAGGTCAGCACGACCGGCTCGGCGGTCATCACCGCGGCCCGGCGCTCCCCGCTCGGGTCCAGCTCGTCCAGCAGCCCCGACCCGCCGAGCCGCCGCAGCCGCAGCCGGATCCGCTCGGCCAGCTGCCGGGCGGCCTTGCGGGTGAACGTCAGCCCCAGCACCTGGTCCGGCGTCACGATCCCGTTCGCGACCAGCCAGACGACGCGGGCGGCCATCGTCTCGGTCTTGCCCGCCCCCGCGCCCGCGACGACCAGCGCGGGTTCGACGGGTGCCGCGACGACGGCGGCCTGTTCCGGGGTGGGTTTGGGCAGGCCGAGCGCGGCGGCGACCTCGAACGGACTGGCGAAGCTCATGCCCTGGTCCGGAGGTCGACGTCCACGGACGTCACTGTCCCACCTGTCTGCCCGACGAGTGCACCGGGCACGTCGTGCGGGCAGGGCAGCGGTCGCAGTCCGCGTTCTCCCTGGCGGTGTAGCGGGGGCCGGTGCTGGAGCCCGCCGCCTCCTGCACGGCTTCGAGCCAGACGCGGACGCCCTGCTCGTCCAGGGGGGCCTGGGAGCGTTCGACGGCGCCGGTCTTGCGGTCCTCCTTGGCGACGTAGAGCAGGCGGGCGCCGCCGGGTTCGGTGCCGAGGCCGAGGTGGGTGAACCCGCCGAGCGAGGTCGCGAGCTGGTAGACGGCGAGCTGGGGGTGGGCCTGGGCGTCGTCCTTCGACACGGGCTGCTTGCCGGTCTTCAGGTCGACCACGATCGGGCGGCCGTCGGCGTCGGTCTCCAGCCGGTCGACCCGGCCCCGCACCTTCACCCAGGGCTCGCCGGGCTGCTTGGGGACGTCGACGAGCATCTCCTCCTCGACGGCGACCTGGGTGAGCTGGGTGCGGCTGCTCGCGAGCCAGCCGAGGAACGTGTCCAGCATCCTCTCGACCCTGATGCGCTCGCGGCGGGAGAACCACGGCGCGCCCGCGTCGACGGCGGTCCAGGCCTCGTCCAGCTTGACCCGCAGCTCCTTCTCGTCCGCGCCGCTCGCGGCGGCCTGCGCCAGCGCGTGCACCAGCGTGCCGGTGATCGACGCCAGCTCGGCCGGGTCCTGGCCGCCGTGGCGTTCGACGACCCAGCGCAGCGGGCACTTGGCGAGCACCTCGATGGTCGACGGCGACACGCTGACGGTGTGCTCCTCCGTCCACAGCGGATCGCCGGTGGACACCTCCGGCAGGCCGTACCAGGAGTCCGGGTGCGCACCGGGAACACCGGCCTCCGCGAGGCGGGCGAGCTGCACGGCGGCGCGCCGCCGCCGCTCGGGTTCGGTGTCGGTGTCGCACAGCACGCGGCGCAGCTCGCCGACCAGCTCGGCCAGCACCAGCCCGCGTTCGGGCGTGAACACCGGCCGTTCCACGGCCTCCGTGGTCAGGTCGTCCAGCTCGTCCAGGAACCGCGACGGCTGCTCGTCCTCGCCGCGCACGGCGCTCACCATCAGCGTCGTGCGGGCCCGGCTGGCGGCGACCAGCAGGAGCCTGCGCTCCTCGGCGAGCAGCGGTGCGACGGCCGAGACCTTGTCCGCGGGGTCGAGTCCGCCGACGAGGTCGACCATCCGCTCGACGCCGAGCAGCGAGCCGCGCAGCCGCAGGTCGGGCCAACTCCCCTCCTGCACACCGGGAATCGCGACGACCGTCCACTCGCGACCGGCGGCGGCGTGCGCGGTCAGCACCGCGACGGCCTCGCCGACCGGTGCGGACGCGGCCAGCGAGTCGCCCGCGATCCGCTGCGCCGCCAGGTAGTCCGCGAAACCCTCCACGGTGGAGCCCGGCAGCCGGTCGACGTACTTCGCGGCGGCCTCGAACAGGCCGACGACGGCGTCCAGGTCGCGGTCGGCCTGCATGCCCGGCGTGCCCCGGCGGGAGGACTGGGCGACCCAGCGGGACTCCAGGCGGCAGTTCTGCCACAGGTTCCACAGGACGACCTCGACGCTGCGGTGCGCGGCGACGTCCTTGCGGACCTCGGTGATCAGGTGCGCGATCCGGCGCGCGGGCGCGGCCTCGGCGTCCTCCAGCGCGGCCAGGCGGTCGTTCGACTCGATCACCTCGACCAGCAGCTCCCCGCTGGCCCGGTCGCCGCCCGCGGCCATCTCCAGCCGCCGCAGGCCTCGGCGCAACCGCCGCAGCGCCAACGGGTCCGCGCCGCCGAGCGCGGACGACAGCAGCATCGCCGCGGTGTCCTCGTCCAGCGTGCCCGGCACGGCCGCGCAGCGGAGCACGGCGAGCAGCGGCCGGACGGCGGGCTGCTGGGCCAGCGGCAGCTCGTCGCCGGGCACGGCCACCGGGACCCCGGCCGCGAGCAGCGCCCGTTGCAGCACGGGGAGGGCCCTGGTCGCCGACCGCGCGATCACGGCCATCTCCGACCACGGGACCCCGTCGATGAGGTGCGCGCGGCGCAGCTGGTCCGCCACCCAGCTCGCCTCCTGGGCGGCGGAGGCGAGCAGCCGCACCTGCACGGTGCCCTCGCCGTCCGCGCCCTCGACCTCGCGGGCGGGGGAACGGCCGGGCAGCCGGGCGGCGAGGCCGTGCACGGCGGCGCGCACCTCCGGGGTCATCCGGTGCCCCCGCGTCAGCACGACGGTCGCCCGACCCAGCGGGTCCGCGTCGGCGAGCAGGTCGGGGTCGGCGCCGCGGAAGGAGAAGATCGCCTGGTCCGGGTCGCCCGTCAGCAGGAACTCGTGGGCCGTCGAGCCGATCCGCTCGATCAGCTCGTGCTGCTGCGGGTCGAGGTGCTGGGCGTCGTCGACGAACACGTGCCGCACGCGGCGCCGTTCGGTCTCCAGCAGCTCGGTGTCGGCGTCGAACGCCAGCAGCGCGCTGTCGACCAGTTCGGCGGCGTCCAGGGCGGGCGCGAGCGACGGCGAGGAGTCGCCGCCCATGAGGAGCAGGACCTCCTCGTACTGCTGCCCGAAGCGCCCGGCGGCGATCCACTCCTCCCGGCCCTGCGCGTACCCCAGCTCGACCAGGTCCTCCGGGCCGAGGCCGCGTTCGGTGGCGCGCAGCAGCAGGTCGCGCAGCTCGGCGGTGAAGCCGGGGAGGGTGAGCGCGGGCCGCAGCCGTTCCGGCCACCGGGGCGCGCCGTCCTCCACGTCGCCCGCCAGCAGTTCGCGCACCAGCGCGTCCTGCTCCGGACCGGACAGCAGCCGGGGCGGCGGGTCGCCCGCCAGCACGGCCCGCGCGCGCAGCACGGCGAACGCGTAGGAGTGGACCGTGCGCACCAGCGGTTCCCGCACCGTGCGCAGCACGGTCTCACCGGGATCGTCCTCGGAGGTCAGCAGCCGGGTGATCCTCGCCCGCATCGCCACGGCCGCCTGCCGGTTCGCCGTCAGGACCAGGACGCTCTCCGGATCGGACCCGCCGCGCAGCACGCGGTCGGCGGCCACCTCGGCCAGCAGCGTGGTCTTCCCGGTGCCCGGTCCGCCCAGGACCCGCAGGAACCCGCCCGCGTGGTCGAACACCCCCCGCGCCGCCTCGTCCCAGTGCGGGCGGGGCCGGTCCTCCGGCGACCGGCGCACCAGCAGGGGCGAGGAGTTGGCGACCACGGGAGAGATGGAACCACGTCGCACCGACAAGGTGAGGGAGCACCCGCCGGGTGGCCCAGAGTGGTTCCCGGCTCACTCCGCGTGAGCGTTCGGGCTGACGAACCCGCAGGTCAGCGACGTGTCCGGGAAAGAATTCCTTGACAGGAGAAATGGTCTAGGCCATTTTGGTGGAGGTACCGGGCACTGTGAGCCGGTTCACCCCCACCAGCTCCTCCGGTGGCCGGGACGTGACCCCGACCCGGCCCGGCCACCGGAGTTCCAAGTGCCACACTCGACCACGTGGACGAGCAGCTGCACGAGATGATCCGCGAGGTCGTGCGAAAGATCCCCAGCGGCCGGGTGGCGACCTACGGCGACGTGGCCGACCTGTCCCGAGCCCCCTCCCCCAGGCTGGTCGGGCAGGTGCTGAACAACGACGGCGGCGACCTGCCGTGGCACCGGGTGCTGCGCGCCAACGGCACCTGCGCCCCGCACATCGCCGAGGAGCAGCTCCAGCGGCTCGCGGCGGAGGGCGTGCTCGCCGACGACGGCAAGGTCGACCTGCGCACCTACCGCTGGGAGGACGCCGCCGCGGCGAAGGCCGAGGACGAGCCGCCCAGCCTGTTCTGAACCGCCCCCGGACAGCCGAGCGCCCCCCGCGAGTCGTCTCGCGGGGGGCACCGGGTCCGGGGTGGACTCGCGTCTGGCGCGGTCACCGCACTAGACGCGTGCCTCGACCCGCTCGACCTCGGCGGCGACGTCGGGGTCGCGGGTGAGCGCGGCGGCCAGCCGGAGCTGCGGCAGCGCCTCGCCGTGACGGCTCTGCCTGCTCAGCGTGCGCCCCAGGAGCAGCCGGGCGTACCCGTCGCTGGGGTCGAGGTCGAGCAGGGTGCGCAGCACGCGCTCGGCGTTGCCCAGCGAGGCGGTCTGGAAGTGCGCCAGCGCCAGTTCGGTCAGGACGGAGCGGTCGGTGGGGACGGCGTCGGCCGCTTCCGCCAGGAAGCGCACCGCGCTGCTCGGGTCGCCCGCCGCGCGGAACTCGCGGCCGAGACGAACGAGCTCGAACACGTCGGTCATGTCAGCTCCTCATCAGCCGTGGGGTAACTCCCCGCTCAACCAGTTGACCCGTCAACCTATTCCTCAGGCGACCTGGAGGAAGCAGCGCGCCTCGTAGTAGCGCAGCAGCACGGCGTCCACGACGCGGACGTGCGCCCCGATCGGCTCGGCCACCACGTCGGCCCCGACGTCGGCCAGCCGCTGGTGGAACAGGCCGGGCGCCAGCAGCCAGGACGCCACCGCGACCCGGCGGCCCCGTGCCTTCAGCGCCGCCACGGCCTCGGCCACCGTCGGCGAGGCGGTCGCGACGTACCCGACCTCGGCGCCCAGCACCCCGGCCACACCGGCGACGTCGGCCAGCGCCCGCGGGTCGGACGAGCCCGCCGCGGCGAGCACCACCGCGTCCCCCGGCCGCCACCCGGCTTCGCGCAGCCGTTCCCGCACCGCGGGCAGCAGCGCCGACCCGATCGGCTCGGTCACCACCACGTCCCCGTGCCCGCTGGCCGCGATCTGCTGGGGGACGTCGACCCGCACGTGGTACCCGGCGGCGAGGAACGCGGGCACCACGACCACCGGCCCGTCCAGCCCGCCGACCACCGACGTCACGTCCGGCTGCCGCACGTCCGCGTAGGCGACCTCCACCCGCACGCCGCCCAGCCGCGCCCGCACCAGCGCCGCGACCTCCTCGACCACCACGGCTCCCCGCGGGTCGCGGGTCCCGTGCGCCACCAGCACCACCGTCATCGCCCACACCCTCCAGCCGCGGGTCCCCACGGGGACACCTCGAAACCCGACACCGCGGGTCGGACGCTCACACCGCCACGCCGGACGGCTCCATCGCGATCCGGTAGCCCCGCTTCACGACCGTGCACACCAGCCGGGGCTCGCCCAGCGCCGTGCGCAGCCTGCCGATCGCGGTCTCCACGGCGTGCTCCTCGCCGCCGCCGGGCAGCGCGGCCAGCAGGTCCTTGCGCGACACCACCCGTCCGCGCGCCTCGACCAGCGCCCGCAGCACGGCCATCGGGGCGGGCGCGACGGGCCGCAGCTCACCGTCCACCACGACGGCCTGGCCGCGCACCTCGATCTCCCGCGCGGCGATCCGCAGCCGCACGGCGCGTTCCGGCAGCGCCAGCGTCAGCTCCCGCGCCATGGCGCCGATCCGCGCCCGCGCGGGCTGCACGACGGGGATGCCCAGGTCCACCAGCGGCCCTGCGGTGATCGACCCGACGCCGAGGACCAGCACGTCCTCGCGCAGCACGTCCACCAGCGCGGAGAAGCGGTCCGTGTCCCGCGCCACCTGGAGCACGCTCGCCGCGGCGGGCGCGCTGGTGAACGTCAGCGCGTCCACCTGCCGCGCCAGCACGGCGTCCAGCAGCCGGTGCAGCGGACCGGGGTCCACCGGGCCCGTCCAGCGGTAGACCGGCACCTCCACGACCTCCGCGCCCGCCTCGCGCAGCGTGCGGACGAAGTGCGGCAGCGGTTCCCCGTGCAGCTGCACCGCGATCCGCTTGCCGTCCACACCGGACCGCAGCAGGTGCTCCAGCAGTTCCGCGTTGCTCTCGGAGTCCGGCGACCACGCCTCGGTCAGCCCGGCGGCGCGCACCGCGCCCTTCGCCTTCGGCCCTCGGGACAGCAGTTCGCTGCCCGCGAGGCGGTCCAGCAGCCGCGCCCCCAGCCCCCAGCCCTCGGCGGCCTCGACCCAGCCCCGGAAGCCGATGCCGGTGGTCGCGACCACGACGTCGACCGGCTCGGTCACCAGCCGCTTGGTCGCGGCCAGCAGCTCGGTGTCGTCGGTCAGCGGCACGATCCGGATCGCGGGCCCCTGGATCACCGTGGCGCCCTTGCGCTCCAGCAAAGCGGCCAGCTCGTCGGCCCGGCGGGCGGCCGTGACGCCGACCGTGTACCCGGCCAGCGGTGCGACGTCGAGGGAGATCACGGGGACCCCACCTGCACGGTGCCGTCGAGCACCCGCACCGGGTGGACCGCGATCGACACGGTCGGGTCGTCCAGGCAGGCACCCGTCCCGAGGTCGAACGCCTGCTTGTAGATCGGCGACGCCACCACGGCCACACCGCCCCGGTCGCCGACGATCCCGCGCGACAGCACCGCGGCGCCGCTGAACGGGTCGACGTTGGCGACGGCGTGCAGCCCGCCGTCGAACGTCCGGAACACCGCCACCTGCGAGGAGTCCGGCAGCAGCACCGCGACCCCGGCCTCCGGCTGGAGCGCGTCCCACGCGCAGACCGACGTCCACGTCAGTTCCACCACAGCGGTCATCTGGCTGCCACCTCCGGTATACCCAGCGACACCGGAACCCGCTGCCCGCGCTCCTCCCGGAAGGAGATCGTCGGGTCGGGGGTGCCCGGTGCGTTGACGAACGAGCTGAAGCGGGAGAGCTTCTCGGGATCGTCGAGGACGCCGCGCCACTCGTCGGCGTAGCTGGCGACGTGCACCTCCATCGCGGCTTCGAGGTCCGCGCAGATGCCGAGGCTGTCGTCGACGATGACGGAGCGCAGGTGGTCGAGGCCGCCGTCCATCGCCTCGATCCAGGACGCGGTCCGCTGGAGGCGGTCCGCGGTGCGCACGTAGAACATCAGGAACCGGTCGATGAGCCTGACCAGGGTCTCCGTGTCCACGTCGGTCGCGAGCAGGTCGGCGTGCCTCGGCGTGAAGCCGCCGTTGCCGCCGACGTAGAGGTTCCAGCCGTTCTCGGTGGCGATGATCCCGAAGTCCTTGCTGCGCGCCTCGGCGCACTCCCGCGCGCAGCCGGAGACGGCGGACTTGATCTTGTGCGGCGCGCGCAGCCCGCGGTAGCGCAGCTCCAGCTCGATGGCGAGGCCGACCGAGTCCTGCACGCCGAAGCGGCACCACGTCGTGCCGACGCACGACTTGATCGTCCGCAATGCCTTGCCGTAGGCGTGCCCGGACTCGAAACCCGCGTCCACCAAGCGCTTCCAGATCGCCGGGAGCTGGTCGACGGTCGCGCCGAACAGGTCGATCCGCTGCCCGCCGGTGATCTTCGTGTAGAGGCCGTAGTCCCGCGCGACCTCGCCGATGACGATCAGCTTCTCGGCGGTGATCTCACCGCCGGGGATGCGCGGGACGACCGAGTACGTGCCGTTGCGCTGGATGTTGGCCAGGAACCTGTCGTTGGTGTCCTGCAACGTCGCCTGCTCGCCGTCGAGCACGTGGCCGCGGTCGAGCGAGGCGAGGATCGAGGCGATGGCGGGCTTGCAGATGTCGCAGCCGCGCCCGCGGCCGTGCTTCGCGATCAGCGCGCTGAACGTGGTGATGCCCGCGGCGCGGACGATCTCGAACAGGTCGGCGCGCGAGTGGTCGAAGTGCTCGCACAGCGCGCGGGACTGCTCGACGCCGCACTCCTGGAGGAGCTTCTTCAGCATCGGCACGCACGACCCGCAGCCCGTGCCCGCCTTGGTGCACGCCTTGAGCGCCGGAACGTCCCCGCACTCACCGGAGTGGATGACGTCGGTGATGTCCTGCTTGGTGACGGCGTGGCACGAGCACACCTGCGCGTCGGCGGGCAGCGTCAGCTCGACGCCTCCGGACGACGGCGCGATCAGCGTCACCGGGTCGCCGGGGACGTCGCGGCCGACCAGCGGGCGCAGCAGCGGGTACGCGCCCGCGTCGCCGACCAGGACGCCGCCCAGCAGCGTCTTCGCGTCGTCGGAGACGACGACCTTCGCGTAGGTGCCCGCGACGGCGTCGTTGACCACGACCTCCAGCGCGCCCTCGGTGGTCGCGTGGGCGTCGCCGAAGCTGGCCACGTCGACACCCATGAGCTTGAGCTTGGTCGAGGTGTCCGCGCCGGGGAACACCGCGCTGCCACCGAGGAGCCGGTCGGCGACGACGTCGGCCATGGAGTTGCCGGGTGCGATCAGCCCGTAGACCACGCCACCGATCGACGCGCACTCGCCGACGGCGTAGATGTTCTCGTCGGACGTGCGGCAGGTGTCGTCCACGACGATGCCGCCGCGCGCGCCGACCTCCAGGCCGAACTCGCGGGCCAGGTCGTCGCGCGGCCGGATGCCCGCGGAGAACACGACGACGTCCAGGTCGAGTTCGAGCCCGTTGGACAGCGTGGCGAACAGCCGCTCGCCGTCGCGTTCGATCGACGACGCGGACGTCCCGGTGTGGACGGTCAGGTCGAGCTTCTCGACCAGCCGCTTGAGCAGTCCGGCGCCGCCCTCGTCGACCTGGAGCGGCATCAGGCGCGGGCCGAGCTCCACGACGTGCGGCGACAGGCCCATGCCGCGCAGCGCGTTCGCCGCCTCCAGGCCGAGCAGACCGCCGCCGAGCACCATGCCCGCCCGCCTGCCGCCGCCGTGCGCCGCGGCGACGGTGGCGCGGATGCCGTCCAGGTCCTCGATGGTGCGGTAGACGTGGCAGCCGGGCAGGTCGCGGCCGGGCACCGGCGGCACGAACGGGTAGGAGCCGGTGGCCAGCACGAGGGTGTCGTAGGGCTGCACGACGCCGCTCGCGGTGGTGACCGTGCGGCGCGCGCGGTCGATGTGCCGCACGGGGTCGCCGAGCCGGAGGTCGACCTCGTCGCCGTGCGGCGCCAGCGCCAGGTGACCCGCGTCCCACGCGTCCACGTAGGACGACAGCGCGACGCGGTCGTAGGCCGGACGGGTCTCCTCGGCGAACACGACGATCCGCCACTGGTCGGTGGCGTCCCGGTCGCGCAGCGCCTGGACCAGGCGGTGGCCGACCATCCCGTGGCCGACCACGACGAGCGTTCGCGTCATGTGAACCAATCCTCCCTCCGCCCGGCCAATGCTCACCGGGAACCGTGTCGTGCCAGGTGCGCACGTGTTGCGCGGGTGTTAACGCGGACTCACGCCGCACGTCAGGGCGCTGTGCGTCACACCCCGGCGTGCGCCAGGCTCGGCATCCCCACGAAGACCCTGCTGCGCAGGTAGAACCACCACGTGGTGGTCACGCACAGGCCGTAGAACACCAGGAACGCGATCAGGGCCGGGGTCAGCGTGCCGCTGCCCTCCAGCGAGAACTTGAAGACCAGGTTCACCAGCACGCCGCCGAAGGCGCCGATGGCACCGGCGATGCCGACGACCGCGGCGGCCTGCCGCTTGGCCGACTTCGCGTCGGCGTCCTGGGTGGCGAAGATCGCCGGGATCATCCGGTAGGTCGAGCCGTTGCCGACGCCCGCGAGCACGAACAGGGCGATGAAGGAGCCGAAGAACAGCGGGAAGCTCCCGGTGTCGACGCTGACCATCACGCCGACCGTGCCCAGCGCGAGACCGACGAACGTGTACAGCGTGATCCGCGCGCCGCCGAACCGGTCGGCCATCCAGCCGCCGAGCGGCCGGGCGACCGAGCCGATCAGCGCGCCGAGGAACGCGAGCGCCACGAACGACTTGAAGTCCACGAAGCTGATCTTGATCAGGGACGGGAAGGCGAACGAGAAGCCGATGAACGAGCCGAACGTGCCGATGTAGAGGAACGACATGACCCAGGTGTGCTTGTTGGACAGCGCCCGCTGGTAGGAGACGCCGTCCGGCCGCGCCTGCGTGAGGCTGTCCATGAAGAACCACGCGCACGCCGTGGCGAGCACGATGAACGGCATCCAGATCAGCGCCGAGTACGCCAGGTTGATGCCGGTGCCGATGGTGATGGCGACCGGGACGACGAGCTGCGTCACGGCGACGCCGAGGTTGCCGCCCGCCGCGTTCAGGCCGAGCGCCAGGCCCTTCTTGCCCTCCGGGTAGAAGAACGAGATGTTCGCCATGGAGGAGGAGAAGTTGCCGCCGCCCAGGCCCATCGCCGCGGCGGTGAGGAGGAAGAACCAGAACGGCGTGCCGTCGTTGACGACCGCGAACACCAGCATCGCGCACGGGATCAGCAGCAGGCCCGCGCTGATCGTCGTCCACGTCCTGCCGCCGAACCTCGGCACCGCGAACGTGTAGGGCACGCGCAGCGCCGCGCCGACCAGGTTGGGGACGATCAGCAGCCAGAACGTCTGCCCGACGCTGAAGGCGTACCCGACGGAGCCGAGGCTCACCACGACGATGCTCATCAGCACCCAGACGCTGAAGCCCAGGTTCTCCGCCAGGATCGAGAAGCCCAGGTTCTTGCGGGCGATCTTCTTGCCCGTCGTCTCCCAGAACTGCGGGTCCTCGGGTTCCCACCGGTCGATCCACCGCTTGCCGCGGGGCGCGGACGCGGGTTCGACGACCTGGGTCTCCACGACTGTGCTCATGCGCTGACCTCCTGGAACGGCGTTGGGGAAGACCGTAGGAACGGTCCGTTACCCCGGTGTTCGGACAGGTGTCGGCAGCGGCAACTCCACCGCACTCGTGGGATTTCAGGCTGTGAGGTCGCGTCGGCAGGTCGGTCGTCGTTCCTCCGGCGTCGGCGACGACGTCCCCGACGCCGGAGGAACCACGGTCGAACCGCCGACTTCAGGCGGCCGAACCGACGTCCCCGGAGGAGCGGCCATCAGCACGGTTGAGCCAGTCGACGAGTCCGCAGACCGCGTCCTTGCAGCCCCCGCACCCCGTGGTCGCCCTGGTGGCGTCCACCAACGACGACACGGACGTGGCGCCACCCCGGTACGCGGTGACCAACTGGCCCTTGCTGACGGTGTTGCACTTGCACATCACGGCGGACGCGGGCAGGTCCGCCGGGCTGCCGGCCACCTCGGGCGTCAACGCCCTCCCCAGCAGCAACGCCAACCGGTCCGTGGGTGCCGCCAACCCCCGGTCGTACAGCTGGGTGATCGCCGCTGCGGCGTCGGGCGCGCCGATCAGGATCGCGCCGGTCACGAAGTCGTCGCGCAGCACGAGTTTCGCGTACCGGCCGCGGGCGGGGTCCTGGAACGACAGCACCTCGTGGTCCGGGCAGTCGAGGTCCACGTGCACGTCACCCAGCGCCGCCAGGTCGATGTCGCGGGCCTTCAGCCTGGTCACGACGGTCGTGCCGCGGTAGCGGGCGGCGGGTGCGACGCCGGTCAGCCGGTCGGCGAGCACGGCGGCCTGCTCCCACGCGGGCTGCACGAGTCCGGAGACCGTGCCGACGTGCTGGGCGCAGTCGCCGATGGCGTGCACGCGCGGGTCGTCGGTGCGCAGGGCGTCGTCCACGAGAACGCCCTTGTCGACGGCGATCCCGGCGTCGACGGCGATCTCCGTGACCGCCCGGACCCCGGCCGACACGACCACCAGCTCGGCGGGCACCCGGCTGCCGTCGTCGAGCGCGAGCCCGTCGCCCGCCAGGTACTTCACCGCCAGCGCGCCCAGCCGGAACTCGATGCCCAGCTCCTCCAACGACCGGGCGAGCACCCGGCCCGCGCCCGCGTCGAGCTGCCGCTCCATCAGGTGCCCCACCGGGTGCACGACGGTGACCAGGCACCCCCGCCCGGCCAGTCCCCGCGCGGCCTCCAGGCCGAGCAGCCCGCCGCCCAGCACGGCGACGGGCGTGCCGGGGCGGGCGGCGGCGATGATCTGCTCGCAGTCGTCCAGCGACCGGAACGACACCACACCGGGCGCCAGCGAGCCGTCCGGCTCCCGGAGCCCCTCCGTGGGCGGGATCCACGAGCGCGCGCCGGTGGCGAGCACCAGCGCGTCGTAGGGGATCTCCTCGTCGTCGGCCACGACCACCCGCCGGGCGCGGTCGATCGCGGTGACCGACACCCCCAGCCGCAGGTCCACGCCGTGCTCGGCGGCCCAGTCCTTCCCGTGCAACCGCACGGAGTCCGGCGTCATCGACCCCGCGACGACGCTCGACAGCAGCACCCGGTTGTAGGCCGGGTGCCGCTCCTCGCCGAGCACGGTCAGCTCCACCGTCGGATCACGGCGCAGCACCTCGTCGGCGAACCTCGCCCCGGCCATGCCGTAGCCGACCACCACGACTCGTCTCACGCTGGCTCCAATCGGACGGCGCACACCTTGAACTCGGGCATCCGGCTGGTCGGGTCCAGCGCCGGGTTGGTCAGCAGGTTCGCCCGCCCCCTGCCCGCGAAGTGGAACGGCAGGAACAGCAGGTCGATCCGCATCGAGGCCACGCACCGGACCCGCGCCTCCATCCGGCCGCGGCGGGAGACCACGGCGGCGAGCGCGCCCTCGGCGAGCCCGGCGCGGGCGGCGGTGTCCGGGTGCACCTCCACGTACGCCTCGGGCACGGCGTCGTTCAGCTCCGGCACGTTCCGGGTCTGCGCGCCGGACTGGTAGTGCTGGAGCACCCGCCCGGTCGTGAGCTGCACGGGGTACTCGGCGTCCGTCGGCTCGGCGGGCCCCCGGTGGTCGACCGGGATGAACCGGGCCAGCCCGTCGGGGTGGGCGAAGCGGTCGAGGAACACCCGCGGCGAGCTGCCGGGGCCGACCACCGGCCAGTACAGGGCCTCCCCGCTCGCCAGCCGGTCGTAGGTGGCGCCGGAGTAGTCGGCCGCGCCGCCCGCGGAGGCCGCGCGCAGCTCGGTGAACACGTCCTCCGGCTCGACCGGGAACCGGTCCTCCGGCTGGCCGAGCCGGATCGCCAGGCCCCGCAGCACGTCCAGGTCGCTGCGCACGCCCTCCGGCGGCTCGACGGCCCGCTGCCGCAGCAGGATCCGGCCTTCGAGGTTGGTCATCGTGCCGCTCTCCTCGGCCCACTGCGTGACCGGGAACACCACGTCGGCCAGCGCGGCGGTCTCGGACAGCACGAGGTCGGCCACGACCAGCAGGTCCAGGTCGGCCAGGCGGTCGGCCACGTGGTCGGAACGCGGCGCGGACACCACGACGTTGCTGCCGAACACCAGCAGTGCCTTCGGCCCGGTCGGCGTGCCGAGCGCGTCCAGCAGCTCGTAGGCGGACCGGCCGGGCCCCGGCAGGTCGTCGGGGTCGATCCCCCACACGCCGCCGACGTGCGCGCGGGCCGCCGGGTCGTCGATCTTGCGGTAGCCGGGCAGCTGGTCGGCCTTCTGGCCGTGCTCGCGCCCGCCCTGGCCGTTGCCCTGGCCGGTCAGGCACCCGTAGCCGGAGCCGCGGGTGCCCGGCAGGCCCAGCGCGAGGGCGAGGTTGATCCACGCCGACACGGCGTCCGAGCCGCTGGCGTGCTGCTCGGTGCCGCGCCCGGTGAGGACGTAGGCGTTGTCGGCGTCGGCCAGCAGCTGCACGGCCGCGCGCTGGTCGGCGACCGACACCCCGGTGACGCGCTCGACCCGTTCCGGCCACCAGCCCGCCACGACCCGCCAGGCCTCCTCGAACCCGGTCGTGCGCTCGGCCAGGTAGTCCTTGTCCAGGTGGCCGTCGGCGACCACGACGTGCAGCAGCCCCAGCGCCAGCGCCAGGTCGGTGCCGGGCGCGGGCCGCAGGTGCAGCGTCGCCAGCTCGGCGGTGGCGGAGCGGCGGGGGTCGACGACCACCAGGTTCGACCGGCGCAGGTGCTGGAGGAACGGCGGCATGGTCTCCGCCGGGTTCGACCCGACCAGCAGGATCGTGTCGGCCCCGCCCAGGTCCTCGACCGGGAACGGCATCCCGCGGTCCAGCCCGAACGCCCGCATCCCGCCCGCGGCGGCGCTCGACATGCAGAACCGGCCGTTGTAGTCGACCTGCGAGGTGGCCAGGGCGACCCGCGCGAACTTGCCCAGCGCGTACGCCTTCTCGTTCGTCAGGCCTCCGCCGCCGAACACGCCGACCGAGTCCGGCCCGTGCTCGGCCCGCAGCTCGCCGAGCCTCGCCGCCACGAGGTCGAGCGCCTCGTCCCAGCTCGCGGGCTCCAGCACGCCGCACCGTCGGACCAGCGGCGTCGTCAGCCGGGCTGGCGACGTGAGCAGCGCGGCCGACGTCCAGCCCTTCTGGCACAGGCCACCGCGGTTCGTCGGGAACTCCCGCGGCGACACCGCGCCGTCCGTCAGCGTCATCGCGCACTGGAGCGCGCAGTACGGGCAGTGGGTGTCGGTCACCCGACCGACGCTAGGAAGGGCCTGTTAACGCTGGAAGGCAGCGTGTTTCGCGGAGGGGAACTTGCCTGCTCTAGCCCCACCGGGGCGCGGTGAGGCTAGAGGACCTCGGACACCAGGTGCACCGCCCGGTCCAGCCCGCCGAGCGACTGGCGGCTCGACCTGGGGTGCAGCGCGTGCACGGCCAGCCGGAACAGCGTCGCCCGCAGCAGCACCTGCGGCCAGTCCGGCAGGTGGCCCCAGCGCTCCACGATGCCCCGGTCCGCTCCGCCCCAGGCCAGCGCGTCGACGACCACCACGGCCGCCGCCCAGCCCGCCGGACGCCAGTACGCGGCGAAGTCGATGATCGCGGGCGGCTGCGAGCCGGAGAACAGCACGTTGCCGAACAGGTCGCCGTGCACGACCTGCGGCTTCGTCGCCACCGGCTTGCGCGACACGGCCAGCACCTCGAACATCCGGCCGCCGAGGTCCGGGTCGAGGTCCGGCTTCTCCTCGCCCCACGCGCACCGGTCCGCGACGGCGAACAGGCCCGTCCGCGAGCCGAGGAACCGCGGTTTCGGCAGTTCGGCGGTCGCGTGGTGCAGGCGTTCCGCCACGGCGATCACCTCGTCGTGGCGCGGCTCGGCCCGCCCGGAGAGGTGCTTCGTCGCCGCCCAGCCGCCGACGACGTACCGGCCGTCGGTCGAGCGCAGCGGGCGGCCGATCCGCAGGTCGGGAACCGACAGCGCGTCGAGGGTCTTCGCCACCCAGGTGGCTTCGGCCGGGTTGGCCGCCGGGCGGATCGCCGCCTCACCGCAGCGCCACACTGGCCCGCCGTCGATCAACTCCGGCTCGGCGTCTCTCGCGCCGAAGGCCGCACGCACGTGCGACGGGGGCGGCTCCGGAGTTGGGGTCACGGTTCGGCACGCTACCTGCCTCCGCCGTTCAGGTGGTGGAGGTAGGCGGCCGTCACGGTGCGTGCCACATCACCCGCGGGTGAACAGCACCGCCATCGCGACGAGTCCGAACCCGCTCACCACGCACCACGAGACGAGCGCGACCGGCGACAGGTCGCCGTCCTCGCGGGCGCGCGCCACCTCGTCCAGCCGGTCGTTGAGGCGTTCGAGCGGGTAGACCGTCCAGTGCGCGAGCCGGTCCAGCAGGCGTTCGTAGGTCGAGCGGAACCGCGACAGGTTGGGCGCCACGGGGGAACCGTATCCCCGCGGACGCGGTCGTGTCCGAATTTTCCTGATCGAGGAATGTCAATCCCCTGAGCGGCCGGCGGGCCGCCCAGCGGTTCCTCCTTTTGACGGGTTGCCGGATCTGCCAGGACCCCTACTTTGGAATTGAGCCTCGCGGCTTCCCTGCGTTTTCCCTGTTTGCGAGGAGACACCCTGTGTTCAAGAAAGCATTTCTGACCGCCGCCCTGACAGCGGCTGCCGTCCTGACCCCGTTCAGCGCCGTGCAGGCCTCCGCACAGCCCGCGCCGCCCAGCGCGGCAGCGGTCACCGTGTACTACAGCACCGCCAGCGCACCCACGTTCCGGAGCGTGATCCGGCAGGGCGCGGCCAACTGGAACGCGCGCGTGACCAACGTGAAGCTGGTCGAGAACGCCTCGGCCGCCACCCTGACCTACCGCGAGGGCAACGACTCGCGCGGGTCCTACGCCAGCACCAACGGCCACGGCCGCGGGTACATCTTCATCGACTACAGCCAGGCACGGGTGTACAACCCCACCCGCATCGCGGCCCACGAGACGGGCCACGCGCTCGGGCTGCCGGACCACTACTCGGGCCCCTGCTCCGAGCTGATGTCCGGCGGTGGCCCCGGCCCGTCGTGCACGGTCGCCGTGCCGAACTCCGCCGAGGTCTCCAGGGTGAACTCCCTGTGGGCCAACGGTCTCGCGTCGACGAAGTCCGACGTCTGGACGACGACGATCTTCGACCCGTCGCTCGCACTGGCGCTCGCGGGCTGACGACCTGACCGGCCGTGGAGGGCGACACCCCTGAGGTCGCCCCCCACGGCCGGTCGCCGCGGCACCGCTCGCGCGGCGCCCCACCAGTGCGCGGAAATCGCGATCAGGGGAAAGGCTCCACCAATTCCACCCGAGCCTCGACCTGTTCCGGTTCGAGATCGTTCGACAGTTCCGGGGCCGACGTGCGGGTGATCCCGTCGAATTCACAATTGACACCGTCGAATGCGCTGTCGATGAATTCGACGATCATCAGAAGAGGCCGCCCCCCTCACGGGGAGCGGCCTCTTCGGCGGTCGGTCCGCGACCTAGTAGGTCGGCAGGCTCGGGTCGACCTCGCGGGCCCACGAGAGCACGCCGCCGCCCACGTGCACGGCGTCGGAGAAGCCCGCCTTGTGCAGTGCGGCCAGGGCCTCCGCGGACCGCGCACCCGACTTGCAGTGCAGCACGATCTGCTTGTCCTGCGGCAGCTCGGCGAACGCCTCGCCGGACAGGATCCGGTCCTTCGGGATCAGGACCGAGCCGGGGATGCGGACGATCTCGAACTCGTGCGGCTCGCGCACGTCCACGAGCAGGAAGTTCTCGCCCGCGTCCTGCTTGTGCTTGAGCTCCAGCGGCGTGATGGTGCTGCCCGCCGCCGCCTCCTGCGCGTCCGTCGAGACGACACCGCAGAACGCGTCGTAGTCGATCAGCTCGGTGATCTTCGGGCTCTCCGGGTCCTTCCGGATCTTGATGGTCCGGTAGGTCATGTCGAGCGCGTCGTAGACCATGAGCCGCCCGAGCAGCGGGTCGCCGATGCCGGTGAGCAGCTTGATCGCCTCGGTCACCATGATCGACCCGATGGACGCGCACAGCACGCCCAGCACGCCGCCCTCGGCGCACGACGGGACCATGCCCGGCGGTGGCGGCTCGGGGTAGAGGTCGCGGTAGTTCAGGCCCTGGCCGCCGGGGGCGTCGTCCCAGAAGACGCTGACCTGGCCCTCGAAGCGGAAGATCGAGCCCCACACGTAGGGCTTGCCCAGCAGCACCGCGGCGTCGTTGACCAGGTACCTGGTGGCGAAGTTGTCCGTGCCGTCCAGGATCAGGTCGTAGTCGCGGAAGATGTCGAGCGCGTTCTCCGAGTTCAGGTGCACCTGGTGCAGGTTGACCTTCACGAACGGGTTGATCTCGGCCACGGAGTCGCGAGCGGACTCGGCCTTGGGCTTGCCCACGTCGGACTGACCGTGGATGACCTGGCGCTGCAGGTTCGACTCGTCGACGATGTCGAAGTCGACAACGCCCAACGTGCCCACACCGGCCGCGGCCAGGTAGAGCAGAGCGGGACTGCCAAGGCCACCCGCGCCGACGACCAGCACCTTCGCGTTCTTCAGGCGCTTCTGCCCGTCCACCCCGACGTCCGGGATGATCAGGTGCCGGCTGTACCGGGCGACTTCTTCCTTGGTCAGCTCCGCTGCGGGCTCCACGAGCGGCGGAAGCGCCATCTGTCCTCCTCGACGAAACATGTCCTCGTAAATCGGACAACACCAGACTGCCCGTTCGTCTTCCCGGATGGGAAGTCGTCCCAACCGGTGGACGTCGCTACTTGGGCGCGACCGGGAACGCGTTCGTCGTGCAGGTCTTGCCGTCCGCCGGGACGCGGCCCTTGTTGCTCTCGTCGACCTCGTTGAGCTGGGCCACGTAGTCGTTGGACACGCCGAACGTCTGCTGCATCATCACCGGCGCGGGCGCCCCGGCCTCCTGGCACGCCTCGTGGCCGTGGCCGAGCGCGTGGCCGACCTCGTGGTTGATGGCGTACTGGCGGTAGGACGAGATGTCGTTGCTGAACGCCTTCGCGCCGCGCAGCCAGCGGGCGTTGTTGATGATGACCCGCTTGATGTTCGGGTCCCAGCACGACGACTCGTACTGGATCTGGAAGCCGCAGATCTGGTGGGTCGTGTTCGTGCTCGTCAGGCTGATCGTGAAGTCGGCCTTCGTGGTGCCGTCGACGCGCTGCATCCCGACCTCGCCGGTGCCGACCCAGCTCCGGTTGTCGGAGAGGAACGACGCGATGGTCCGCGCGAACGCGTCCTTGTCGCCGCCGTAGTCGGCGGGCTCGACGCCGTCCTCGATGGCGATGGCGTAGGTGTAGACCTTGCCCTGGCCGACCACGTCGGTCGTGCCGGGGATGACCTGCCAGGTGCCCGCGCCGTTCTCGGAGTACGCGGGGCCGTCGGGCAGCACGGCGGTCGGGATGTTCAGGTCCAGCTTCGGCGGCGGCGTCTCGGACGCCGCGGGCGGCCCCTGGTTCGTCGACGTCAGGTCGGAACGGGGCTCGGTGCCACCACCGCCACCGTCCTCGTCAGCGCCGCCACCCAGGCCCGCGGCGCCGATCTGGAACGAGGCGGGCACCGCGCTGTCCAGCACGACCAGCAGCGTCAGCACGAGCAGCACGGGGATCGCGTAGACGCGCCAGCCGTAGTTCGACACCAGGCCCGCGACGCCCGTGCGGCGCCTGCGCGGCCGGTACTCCTCGGCCTCCGCCGGGTCCGGCTCCCACGAGGCGGCCAGCGGCTCCGCGCTGGTCCGGCGCGCGCCACGGCGGTAGCGCTCCTCCGACGTCGGCGGGGCCGAGGACCGGCCGTCCGCGGACGGGTGTCGCTCGCCCGATGGGCCACGGCCTCCCTGTGTCGTCCGGTTCACCGCGTCAGGGTCCCACATCGCCCGTTCAGTGGCCTGCACACCGTCACCACGTCCCCTCCCGCACCGACTCCCACATGCCGAGCACCGCACGCGCGACGGACCTGGGCCGCTCCATCTGGGCCACGTGACCGGTGTTCGGCAGCACGAGCAGCCTGCCGCGCGGCAGCGACCGGGCCGTCCGCGGCGCCCGCCGGACGCTGATCAACCGGTCTTCGGCACCCCACACCACCAGCGACGGCGCCCGCACCAGCCGGGCGAGCCGCCACATCGACCGCTGCCCGGCCGACACCCACAGCCGTACCAGCGACAGCGTGCTCCCGTTCAGCGCCGCGTTCACCCACGGCTGCCCGCCCATCTCGGCGGCCTCCTCCATGCTCTCCACGATCCGGTGCTCCGGCACCACGTCCGGCTCGGCGAAGACGAGCCGCATCACCTGCTCGGTCCGCACGCGCGCGCCGAGCGCGTCCAGGCTGCGCTGCATGGACCGCCCGATGAACGGCAGCACCGTGAGCGGCAGCCGCGGGTCGGACACCCGGCGCAGGCTGGGCCGCAGGTCCGGCATGGCGGGCGACACGAGCGTCAGCGTCCGCACCAGGTCGGGCCGCACGGCGGCCACGATGAGGGACACGGTGCCGCCCATGGAGTTCCCGGCCAGGTGCACCGCGCCCCGGTCGAGCGACTCGATGTAGTCGATCATCGTCCGGGCGTGGCTGACCATGCTGTAGTCGTACCCGGCCTCCGGCTCCGACCGGCCGAAGCCGGGCAGGTCGGGCGAGTACCCGTCGGCGTACCCGGCGAGCTGCGTCGACAGGTCCGTCCAGTTCGTCGAGGACCCGCCGAGCCCGTGCACGTAGACGGCGGTGGCCGCCGGGTCGCCGGGCGTGCGGCGCACGAACAGCCGGTGCTCGCGAGCCGTCACGTACTCACCGGGGTACGGCCGGACGCTCGTGTCGAGCGGCGGCAGCGGCGAGGTGGACAGCGGCACACGGGTGAGGGCGGGCCGTGCCGTCTCCAACATGTCGGTCATCACTCCAGGATGCCTGGTCAGCCGCTCGCCGGACGAGATCGGGGGAAGGACCGTTCACGAAAGAGGGCTACCAGCGAGTAAGGTTGCCGTCGGGCAGCGGGGGGCACACTCCTCGCAGGCTCTGCGATGACCTGGCTGGAGGCACGATGACGGAGACGGCCCAGACTGCGGTTGGGCACCAGAGCAGCACCCCGGCCGGACGCGGAGTGCGGCTCCCGCGCACCGCGCGCCGCGCCCAACTGCTCACCGCGGCGCAGGACGTGTTCGTGACGAACGGCTACCACGCCGCCGCGATGGACGAGATCGCCGAACGCGCGGGCGTCAGCAAACCCGTTCTGTACCAACACTTTCCGGGGAAGCTGGAGCTGTACATGGCGCTCCTCGACTCCCACGTGGACGAACTCGTGGCCAGGGTCCGCGGCGCCATCGGGTCCAGCACGGACAACAAGCTCCGCGTGCACGCGGCGGTGGCCGCGTTCTACGACTTCGTGGACGGCGAGGGCCAGGCGTTCCGCATGGTCTTCGAATCGGACCTCCGCGGCGAACCGGCGGTGGCCAAAGCGGTGGAGCGAGCCACCACGGACAGCGTGGACGCCATCACCGAGACCATCACGGCGGACGCGGGCCTGGACGAAGCGCGGGCGAGACTGCTGGCGACGGGCCTGGTGGGCCTGAGCCAGGTAACCGCGAGGGCCTGGCTGGCGGACAACCGCAAGGTCCCGAAGGAAGAAGCGGTGAACCTCATCTCGAACCTCGCCTGGCGAGGCATCGGCGGCGGCTTCCCCCTCCAGCACTGAAGAAGAACGAACAACGAGAGGGTCGCAGGCAACAGCCTGCGACCCTCTCGCCACGAAAGCCGGACCCACCACAAACCCAGGACGAGCGCCCTGGAGCAGTGGCCACCCGGTCCCCGAGGACCAGCAGCCACCCGATCCCCTGGAACCGGCAGCCACCCGATCCCCTGGAACCAGCGGCTACCCGATCCGACAGAACCAGCAGCCGGATCCGACGGGCCCAGCAGCAACCCGGAGCCCCAAGCCCCCTCACAAAAACCGCCGAATCCGCTCCCCCACCTCCCCCGCCCTCTCCATGGGCAACATGTGCCCAGCTCCTGGGAGAACGACCAACTCAGCCTGCGGCAACTCCCCGGCGACAACACGGGCATGCCGAACCGGGGTCAGCAAATCCGCCCCACCCGCCAGCACAACAGCGGGCACCCTGGCCAGCTCCGCCAACGCCTTGCCCCGGTCGTGCGCGGCCACCTCGTTCCGGAAGTCCACGAAAGCGCCCCCGGCACACCGCGCGATCATCCTCGACGCGGCCACCACGTCCTTCCACGAGGCCCGCCGCCCGAACAGCATCCACCGCAGCCCCACCGGCATCACGCGCGCGAACCCCAGCACCGCCCGGCGGCCCAGCCACCGCCCCAGCACCCTCTCCGCGGCCCGCACCGGCGGCAGCCCACCGCTGGACGTCGCCACGAACACCGCGCCGCGCACCCGGTCGTACACCGCGGGGTGCCGCTCGGCGAGCGCCATCATCGTCATGCCGCCCATCGAGTGCCCGACCAGGACGAGTTCACCGTCCGGCGCGCACGCCTCCAGCACCTCGGCCAGGTCGTCGGCGAGCTGGTCGAGCGTCCGCACCGTCCCACCGCCGGACGCGCCGTGCCCGCGGTGGTCGTACCGCAGCACCCGCCCCGGCAGAGCGTCCGCGACCCGGTCCCACGACGTCAGGTCCAGCGTCCACCCGTGCAGCAGCACCACCGTCACGTCGGACGGCGGGCCGCTCACCACCACGTTCAACGTGGTTCCGTCCGAGACCCTCACGGCAGCAGGAACGAGCGTCGCCACGCGCGCATCCCCGGCTTCCCCACGAGCCCTACCTCGTCCAGGAACTTCATGATCCGCTCCCCCGACCACCTGATCGTCTCCTGCCAGGCCGGGTTCCCCAGCGCGGCCCGGTGCGCCTCGTCCACGTCCAGCCCGACGGCGGCGTAGGCCTTCGGGTTGATGATGCTGCGGGTGATGAACATGGCCACGGTGGCCAGCAGCCACCGCTGGTACGGCAGCTCCGCCTTCGACACCGACGCCATCCCCCGCACCACCTCCTCCCGCGCGAACCGCACGTGCCGCGCCTCCTCCAGCACGTGGATCCGGTTCACCATCCGCACCAGCGGCTGCACCGTCTCGTCGGCCATCGTCTCGCGCTGCAACCGGTCGAGCACCTCCTCGGCGACCAGGATCGACCCGTACAGGGCGGGCCCGTACCCGATGACCGGCAGCAGCCGCCCCAGGCGGTGCACGTGGGCGGGAGGCCCGTAGGGCGGGCACCCGATCCGGTCCACCATGCGCGCGAACATCGTCGAGTGGCGGCACTCGTCGGCGATCTCGGTCAGCGCGTACTGGACGTGCATCGTCGTCGGGTCCGACCGGTAGACCTCCTTGAGCAGCATCTGCATCAGGAGCACCTCGAACCACAGCCCGACGCTCGCGATGCTCGCGATCTCGTGCTTGCTCAGCTCGACGCGCTGGTCCTCGCTCATCCGGTCCCACAGCGGCGTGCCGTAGAGCGAGCAGCGGTGCTCCGGCGTGTACCGCAGGCCGTCGACCAGCGGCGCGGCCCAGTCGATGTCCACGTCGGGGTCGTAGAACTTGTCTGCCGAGGAGTTGAGCAGCCGTTCCGCGGTCTTCTCGCGATCGGCGACCTTCAAGGGCCTCGTCATCAGGTCCTCCGCATGGAGTAAGTGTTACTTGAGGTAACGGTTACTTCTGGTAGCGTGCGTCACATGGCTCGCACTGTCAAGGGTGGTTCGGACGCACGCCGCGAACGGTGGAAGGGGCACCGCGAGGCCAGGCGTGCGGAGTTCGTCGAGGCGACGATCAGGGCGGTCGCCAAGCACGGTCCCGACGTGGGCATGGACGAGATCGCGACCGAGGCGGGCGTCAGCAAGCCCGTCCTCTACCGGCACTTCGCCGACAAGTCCGACCTCTACCTCGCCGTCGGCCGTCGCGGCACCGACATGCTCATGGACCGCCTCGGCCCGGCCATCGAGAAGGACGGCCCGATCCGCGACCGGATCCGCGGCATCGTCGACGCCTACCTGTGCGTCATCGAGGAGAACCCCAACCTCTACCGCTTCGTCGTGCGCGGCTCGTTCACCGACCGCCCGGTGGAGCAGGACGTCGTCCACGAGGACAAGGCCCTGATCGCCGCGAACCTGGCCCGCATCCTCGGCGACTACCTGCGCGCGTTCGACATGGACTCCGGCGGCGCGGAACCGTGGGCGCACGCGCTGGTCGGCATGGTCCAGAACGCGGGCGACTGGTGGCTGGACCGCCAGTCGATGAGCAGGCAGAGCCTCAGCGAGTACCTGGCCACCATCATCTGGCACGCCATCGACGGCCTGCTCCGCTCGGCGAACATCACCGTCGACCCGGACACGCCCCTGCCGGGCAGCGTCTTCACCACCGGACCGACCTTGCGCCTGATCAACTCGGAGGAAGCGTGAGCGCCGACGAAGAGGGCTACACCGGCAGGGCGGAACTGCTGGCGGACGGCCAGACGATCGAGGTGGACGTGGACCTGAGGGGCTTCTTCCAGCCGATCGACGGCCGCTACCACTGGTACGGCCGGATAGCCGCGAACGCCCAGGTGACCACCCTCGCCGAATCGGGCACCAGAACGGCCCTGCTGCGCACCCCGACGGGCGAGGCGCAGGGTGCCCTGACCGACCCGGACCCGTGGCACCGCTACCGGGTGAGCGGCACCAGCACCCCACCGTTCAAGGTCGACTGACAGACGACTGACAGAGGTCCTCCAAAGGTGAGGACCCCAACCAACCTGACCGTGCCCAACGCAAGCGTGACCGGTTTTACCAGGGGATTCGCCCCTCACCCTTGTTGATCGGGCAGGCCACCGCCCCTGCCCGCAAGCCCGATCGAGGGACCCCGAGCCGAACCGGCCACACCACAACGGCACGGGCGGACAACTGGCAACACACCCCACAAATGCCACAAGGGACCACCCGATCAGGTGATCCCTTGTGCAGGAAAAGCCTAGTCCCCCGAAGCGAACCCGACCCGACGCGTGTCGCTGGGCCCGATCTCGACGTAGGAGATGCGCGTCGTGGGCACCACGAACCGGGCACCCTTCTGGTCCACCAGCACGAGCTGGCCGCTCTGCTCCTTGAACGCGACGGCGACCAGCGACTCAACCTCGTCAGGGGTGAGACCGCTGGACACGACGAGCTCCCGCGGGCTGTCCGCGATGCCGACCCTGACCTCCACGCTGACCTCCGTGCACAAAGATTCGACGCTCAACCGGCTAACCGGCGACCATGACCGACATCAACCCTAGCCGAGCCCGAGGTTCCCCATGCGCCGCGTGTGGCTCTGCTGGAGCCGCCGGAACAGGCCGGCGATGCCCGCGAGGTCGCCCGATCCTCGGATGATCAGCTCGGCGAGCCCGTCGCGTTCGGCCACCACGTACTGGGCCTGCGTCAACGCCTCTCCGAGCAGCCTGCGGCCCCAGAGCGTGAGCCGGTCCTTCAGCTTCGGGTCGGCCGCGCAGGCGGCGCGGACTTCGCGCTCGGCGAACGCGGAGTGGCCCGTGTCGTCGAGCACGGCGAGCACCAGCGCCTTGGTGCCCTCGTCGAGCCACTCGGCGATCTCGCGGTAGAAATCGGCGGCCAGACCGTCGCCGACGTAGGCCTTGACCAGTGACTCGTGCCACGACCGGGGGGCCGTGGACGCGTGGAAGTTGTCGAAGCCGGCGACGAACGGGCGCATCACGTCCTCGATCACCACACCGCGCTCGGCGAGGTAGCGCTCCAGCTGCGCGTAGTGGCCGATCTCGGCCGCCGCCATCGCCGAGAGGTCGGCCCTGCCCGCCAGAGTCGGTGCTGTGCGGGCATCTTCCGCCAGCCGGTCGAACGCCGACAGCTCGCCGTACGCGAGCGCGCCGAGCAGGTCGACGACACCTTCCTCAACGCTTCCGCCCTCGACGACCCCGGCCGTCTCCGCCTCGCTCATGGGTCCGAGCCTAGTCGGGCGCGGTGTTGCGCGGCGGTGACCGGCAGGTCTCGGTCGGTGGTCGAAGTCGCGTGGAAACCCCGAACGACGTGCCCGGCGGGTAGACTCGCTCTTTGACGCCCGGCGGTCGACGCTGCGCGGCCCAGGTCGGCATGCCTGCCGACGGGCTCGCGGCAGTGGAGGAGCCGCGGTTGCAGATCACGGCGGCATGGTGCCGCCACGTGAGGGTGCGCGCACAAACCTCGCTGGCCCTCCCGCTCCACGCCCGGCCACTCCCGATCCGGCCCGCTGGCGGTGGTGCGGTCGAGAGGCCCGTCCAGGGCCCGTGCGCGCTGGTATGAGAGAGGCGATCACCCTGACCGCTAGCGATGAAGACCTGACCAATCTCGACCCGGTGGCACTGGAGCACAGCGAGGCCGGTGTCCCCGACGAGGACACCTCGCAGCCGCTGATGGCCAACGCGCCCGTCGAGAACACCGCCCCGACGTTCGCCGAGCTGGGGGTGCGCGAGGAGATCGTGCGCGCGCTCGGCGAGGCGGGCATCGAACGCACGTTCGCGATCCAGGAGCTGACCCTCCCGCTCGCGCTGGCGGGTGACGACGTCATCGGCCAGGCCCGCACGGGCACCGGCAAGACGCTGGGCTTCGGCATCCCGCTGCTCCAGCGCATCGTCTCCCCCGGCGACGGCACGCCCCAGGCGCTCGTGGTGGTCCCGACCCGCGAGCTGTGCCTCCAGGTCACCCGCGACCTGACCGAAGCCGCGAAGTACCTCGACATCACCGTCCTGGCGATCTACGGCGGCCGTCCCTACGAGCCCCAGATCGCGGCGCTGCGCAAGGGCGTCGACGTGGTCGTCGGCACGCCCGGCCGCCTGCTCGACCTGGCCGAGCAGCGCCACCTGGTGCTCGGGAAGGTCCGCAACCTCGTCCTGGACGAGGCGGACGAGATGCTCGACCTGGGCTTCCTGCCCGACATCGAGCGCGTGCTGCGCATGGTCCCGGACGAGCGCCAGACGATGCTGTTCTCGGCGACCATGCCGGGCCCGATCATCACGCTCGCGCGCACGTTCCTCACCCAGCCCACGCACATCAGGGCCGAGGAGAACGACGCCAGCGCGATCCACGAGCGCACGGAGCAGTTCGTCTACCGCGCGCACGCGCTGGACAAGGTGGAGCTGCTGGCCCGCCTGCTCCAGGCGAAGGACCGCGGCCTCTCGATGATCTTCACGCGCACCAAGCGGACCGCGCAGAAGATCTCCGACGACCTCGCCGAGCGCGGTTTCGCCGCGGCGGCGGTGCACGGCGACCTCGGTCAGGGCGCCCGTGAGCAGGCGCTGCGCGCGTTCCGCGCGGGCAAGGTGGACGTGCTGGTCGCGACGGACGTCGCCGCGCGCGGCATCGACGTGGCGGGCGTGACGCACGTCGTCAACTACCAGTGCCCCGAGGACGAGAAGACCTACGTGCACCGCATCGGCCGCACGGGTCGCGCGGGCCGCACGGGCGTCGCGGTCACGTTCGTCGACTGGGACGAGGAGCCGCGCTGGAAGTCGATCAGCGACGCGCTGAACCTCGGCAAGCCGGAGCCGGTGGAGACGTACTCGACGTCGGACCACCTGTTCACGGACCTGGACATCCCGCCGAGTTCGACGGGCAGGCTGCCGCTGGGCCAGCGGACCCGCACCGGTCTGGACTCGGAGCCCGAGGAAGACCTCAAGGGCGACAAGAAGGGCGGCGCGCGCAAGCGGAGCCGCAGCCGCACGACGCGCTCCGGCGGTTCGTCCGCGGGCACCGAGCAGCAGGCGAGCACGTCGAGCACCCCCGCGACGAAGACCGCCGAACCGGGTGAGGAGGACGGCCAGCGCCGTCCCCGCAGGCGGCGCAGCCGCGGCGGCGCACCGGTCACGGGCGAAACCGCAGCTCAGGCCCCCGAGGCAGTGGCGGAGAGCGCGCCGGGCGAGAACGGCGAGCGTCCCGCGAGGCGCCGCAGGCGGCGGCGCGCGGGCGGCGAGTCGGGCGGAAACCCGGAGGCGGCTGCGAACGACGCCGTGTCCTCGGCAGACTGACACCTGACGCGAGCGGTGCACGAACGAACGATCGGGAGCCAGGCAGTGGGACAGTCGGAGCAGGTCGAGGATTCCGCACTCCTGGCTCCCGAGTCGAACGGGGCTACACCTCCGCCCGAGGACGTGCTGGTCGCGCCCTCGGCGGACACCCCGGAGCCCCCTCCGGACCTGCCCGAGCGGTCGTTCCGCACGCGCGGGGACTTCATCGCCGCCGCGCTGCTGGCGGTGGTCGTCCTGGTGACGGGGTCGCTCGTGTACCTGTTCAGCGACGCGCGGGCGACGACGTCCGAGACGACCTCCGCGCCCGCGCCCGAACTGCCGGTGGCCGACAAGCTGCCGCCGTCGCTCGCCGAGATCTGGCGGGCGCCCAGCGGCGGCACCCAGGCGCCGACGTGGATCGGCAGCGTCGTCGTGACCGGCGACGGTGGCGAGGTCGTCGGCCGCGACCCGCTGAGCGGCGACGTCCGCTGGCGCTACCGCCGCGACCTGCCGCTGTGCACGATCACCGCGGCCTGGGACAAGGCGCTGGTGTCCTACAGCAAGGGCACCGGCTGCTCCGAGATCACCTCGCTGGACCCCGTGAGCGGCGCTCGCGGCCCCCAGCGCAACGGTGACGCCGAGCTGGGTTCGCGCCTGCTCACCGAGGGCTCGCACGTCCTGACCACCGGCAAGGAGTACGTCGAGGTCTACCGCAAGGACGACCTGGTCCGCTCCCTGGAGTACGGCAAGCTGCGGGCCATCGTGAACCCGAACAAGCAGCCCCGCACCGGCTGCGAGTACAGCTCCTTCGCCGTCACGACCGGCAAGATCGCGATGATCGAGCGCTGCTACGCGAACGACCCGTCGGACCGCCTCACCGTGCTGAAGCCCAACCCGGAGAAGTCGGACTCCCCCGAGGTCATCAGCAGCGTCGTGCTCGGCACCAAGGGCGCCCGCGTCGTCGCCGTGACGACCAACCGCGTCGCCGTCGCCACGCCCGGCACCCCCGCCAAGCTGTCCGTGTTCGACGCCGACACCGGCGGCCTGGTCAACGAGTACCCGCTGGACCTGCCCGAATCCGACCTCGCGGGCGACGCGCCCGGCGGCGTCGTGCCGATCACCGTCAGCACGGCGAACGTCTACTGGTTCACCGGGTCCCGCACGATCGCCCTGTCGCTGGAAGACCTCGGTCCGAAGTGGACCGCGCAGGACACGATCGGCGCGGGCAGCACCCTGGCGGGCCAGGTCCTGATCCCCGTCGAGGACGGCCTCAAGGTGCTCGACCAGCTGACCGGCACCGAGATCGGCACGGTCCCGGTGAACCGCAAGGGCTACGAGGGCAGCATCCAGTCCAGCACGATCGGCCCGGTGGTCCTGGAGCAACGCGGCGGCACCCTGGTGGCCCTGCGCTGACGGTCGCGGTTCACCAGACCGAACCAGCCCCGTTGCGGCAGACTGAAGCCGTGTACTCGCAGATCAGCCCCCACCGCGCCAGCAGGGTCGACCTGCCGGGCCGCTACGGTCCGGTGGCGGCCTTGCGCGCCACCCCGGTAGGCACCGACCTGGGTGCCACGGCCCTGCTCGTACCGGGCTTCACCGGTTCCAAGGAGGACTTCGCCCCGCTGGTCGACCCGCTGTCGGACTCCGGTCTGGACGTCGTGGCGATCGACCTGCCGGGCCAGTACGAATCAGCGGGCCCGACGGCGGAAGCCGACTACCGGCCGTCGGTGCTGGGAGAAGCACTGGCGGAACTGGCGGCGAAACTGGCGGCCGAGGGCCGTCGGGTCCTCCTGCTCGGTCATTCCTTCGGCGGACTGGTGGCACGCGGCGCGGTGTTCGCGGGCGCCCCGATCGCCGGTCTGACCCTGATGTCCTCCGGTGCCGGTGAACTCCCCTCGGGTGAACGCCGAACCGCCCTGGACCACAGCGAGATCATCATGCGGGAATTGGGCGTGGAAGCGGCGCAGAAGATCGCGGAGCAGAGTTCCTCGCGAAGCCCGAAATGGCAGAACCCGCCGGAGCGGCTCCGTGCGCTCCTGCGAGACCGCTTCCTGAAATCGGCTCCGCAGAGTCTGCTGGGCATGGGGGCGGCGATCCGCACGGAGCCGGACCTGGTGGCGAAACTGGCCCGCACCCTGCGCACGGCGCAGGTCCCCTGCCTGGTCGTGTGCGGGGAGGCGGACGATGCCTGGTCACCGGCGGGCCAACGAGACATGGCAGAACGCCTGGACGCGGACTTCGCGGTACTACCGGGGGCGATCCACTCACCGAACACGGAAACGCCGGAAGCCCTGCTGACCACCCTGCTGCCCACCTGGCGTGCGTGGCTCACGTCGTGACGTGGTTCGCGACGTGACGTGGTTCGCGACGGTAGGTGGGAGTTGATCGGGCAGGCCGCCGCTTCTGTTGGCAAGTTCGATCGAGGGGGTCTGGGTCGTTCCCTTCCACCACCCCGCTCGCGCGATTGTCTCGTACGGTTTCCGGAGTTTGTCAAGGCGGGAAAGATGCCTTGACAAACTCCGGAAACCGTGAGGTCGCTTGTCGACCGGGGCGGTGGAGGGTGGGAGGTTTGAGGCTCCGGGTTGGGTGGTGGGGCTGGTTGGCAGGGGATGCCTTGAAAAGGTGGCCCGGTTGCGTTGTCGTGTTTGGAGGTGCCTCGGCTCCGTCGCCGAGCTTGAAAAGGTGGCCCAGTTGCGTTGCCGTGTTTGGAGGTGCCTCGGCTCCATTGCCGGGCTGAAGGTCGCTCGGCTTCGTCGCCGTGACTGGAGGTGGCCCAGTTGCGTTGCCGTGCTTCGGGTTTGGGCGGGTTGAGAGTCCCGCCGTGAAGGTGCCTCGGCTCCGTTGCCGTGCCTCGTCGTGGGCTCGGTGGGAGTCCCGCCCTGGTGGTCCACGCCTGTGCGGTGTCGGGCTGCGGGTCGGGCTTCGCCCTCGCCTCGGGTGTGCCGGTCCCGTTGGCCCCTCTGGTCATGCGCCGGCAGCGACTGCGGTCGGTGAGGCCTCAGGCCCACCAGTAGATCCACAAGCCCGTGAAGCCCACCAGCAGCACTCCGAGTGAGAACAGGGCCGCTGTCCAGCCTCGGCGTCTGTCCGCGAAGATCTGGCAGACGACGGCCAGTGCCGCCACCACCCAGTGGCCGATCACCACTCCCCACCCGAGGCCCGGCAGGTTTCGGCCTCCCGCGTACCACTGCACCGCCACCGTCGCCACGGCCAGCAGCACCAGACCCACCGCGAACGCCCCGCTGATGCCGCGCCAGGCGCGCGCGACGAGTCGTTCGCGGCGCGGTCTCGCTTCGGGTGTGTGGAGTTCAACCGTGATCGGTTCGCTCATGAAGCCTCCTCAGGGTGCGAGCATGGCCCACGGGTCCAGCGAGGGTGCGGCCTGCTGGCCTTCCGGGCAGCTGCGCCGGAAGTCGCACCAGGTGCACTGCCTGCCGGTGCGCGGCGGGAACAGGATTTCCGGGTCTCCGCCGGCGGCCAAGGTATCGGCTGCCAGGCTCAGCTCGTCAGCGGCTTCCTCCGCCCGCGACACGTGCCTGCCCAGGCTCTCGTCGGTGTGGTCCCACGCCGAGACGGTCCCGGTCGGCAGGTGGTGCAGTTCGACGCGGTGGCAGGGCTTGCGGAGCGTCCGCCGCGCGGCGAGCGCGTAGAGCGCCAAGGCCAACGAACCACGGGCGTCGTCGACCGTCAACGCGTGCCTACCGGTCTTGTAGTCGACGATGACGAGTTCGCCGTCGCGCAGGTCGATGCGGTCCACCCGGCCCTCGGCGACGATCTTCGACGTCGAGGTGGAGACCCAGCGCTCGATCCCGACGGGCTCGATGGTCGTGTCCAGCTCGCTCACGTAGTCGCGCACCCAGCCGTCCGCGCGCTCGCGGTAGACCGCCGCCTGCTGGGCGTCGCGGAAGCCGTCGTCCTTCCACTGCCGGTGCACCAGCGCCACGGCCTGGTCCGGGGTGCGCTTGGCGGCGGGCAGGTCGAACAGGGCCTTCAACGCGTTGTGCACCACCGCGCCCAACGTGTTGTGCGCCCACGCTCCGCCGCGCGGTGGCGTGGGCCTGTCCAGGTACGCCATGCGGTACCGGCGTGGGCAGTCCGCCCAGTTGGCCAGCTTCGACGGCGTCACCCGAACGAGCTTGCGCGGCAAGCTTCCGAAATCGAACCCGAGCTGCTCCTGCACCCGGCCAAGGCTACGCAAGGACACCGACAGTGCCGCCACGAGCACCCACCGGCAGGATGTCGACATGGAGATCTGGCACAACCCGCGCTGCTCGAAGTCCCGCGCCGCCAAGCAGGCGCTGGACGCCGCGACCATCGACCACGTCGAGCGCCGCTACCTCGACGACGCCCCGACGGCCGTCGAAATCGCGGCCGTGCTGGACAAGATGGGCGCCGAGCCGTGGGACATCACCCGGCTCGGCGAGGCCCGCGCCAAGGAGCTCGGGCTGGCGACGCTCGCCCGTGACCGCGACGCCTGGCTGGAGGTGCTGGCGGCGAACCCGGTCCTCATCGAGCGCCCGATCGTCATCACGGACACCACGGCGTTCGTCGCCCGGACGGACGAGGCGCTCGCGTCGCTGCGGTGACGGTCGGGCCCGGAGGCACGGCCGACCGGGTGATCACCCGGAAGACCCTGGTACCGCTCACGCACCGTGGCCGGGCGCTCGACCCGAACCCCGGCCCGGCTCCACCCGCGCCTAGCCGACGAGGACCTTGCTGCCCGTCGCGCGGTCGGCCAGGGCGTCCAGCATCTCCGGCGCGGTGGTCTCCGCGCCCAGCCGGACGGTCTTGTTGGTCCCGTGGTAGTCGCTGGACCCGGTCACCAGCAGGCCCAGGTCGCCCGCGAGCGAGCGGAGCCGGTCGCGGGTCGCGGTGTCGTGGTCCGGGTGGTCCACCTCGACCCCCGTCAGCCCCTTGCCCGCCAGGTCCGCCACGACCTGGTCGGTCACGATCGGACCGCGCGACACGGCGAACGGGTGGGCCAGGACCGTCACGCCGCCCGCGTCGGTGATCATCTCGATCGCCCGCTCGACGGGTGTGTCGGTCTTCGGCACGTAGTACCGGCCGCCGGTGAGGTACTTGGCGAACGCCTCGTTGACGCTCTCGACCACGCCCGCGCGCATCAGCGCCATCGCCAGGTGGGGCCTGCCCGCCGGAGCGTCCTCCGGCAGCGCGGCCATGAGTTCGTCGGGGTCGATGGGGAAGCCGTCCTCGACCATGCGGGCCGCCATCACGCGGACCCGGTGTCTGCGCTCGGACCTCAGCCTGAGCTGCTCCTCGATGATCGCCACCGAGGTGGGGTCGTAGAGGTAGGCCAGCAGGTGGACTGTGATCAGCCGCCCCAGGCCGTCCATCGAGGCGCACGACAGCTCGGCACCGCGGACGAGCCGCAGACCGGGCGGCAGCGCGGCGGCGGCTTCCTGCCACCCCGCTGACGTGTCGTGGTCGGTGATCGCGACCGCGTGGAGCCCGGTGGCCGCCGCGGCGGCCACCAGTTCCGCGGGCGTGTCGGTGCCGTCGGACTGACTTGAATGGGCGTGCAGGTCGATGCGCACCCGTGCAGTGTGGCCGACGGCCTCGACCACCGCTCCTACGGCACCATCTTCTTGCCTCGCGCGACCCGTTGAGCCTTGATCATCGAGAAGCGGTCGGCCTGGGCCTTCTTGTCGCCGAAGGTCAGTTCCGAGATGGCGTCGTACACCTGCTCGGGGTTCGGCAGGAACTCGATCCGGTTCAACGCCTGGATCTGCCCCGCCGACTCCACGACCAGGGTGCCGTAGCCGAACATCCGGCCCAGCACCGTCCGCTCGTAGGTGAGGTCGGTGACCTTGGTGATCGGCATCATCGCCACCTTGGTCTCGAAGACCCCGGAGGAGATCATGAACCGCTTGTCGGTCACCACGATCCGCTCGACCCACCACTCCATGACGAAGTAGGCCAGCCGGAGCAGCACGAACAGCGCGGCGTACCAGAGCACGTTCTGGACGATCCCCGCGTTGTCGGGCAGCAGGTAGGAGATCATCATCGCGCCGGCGAGCAGAGCCGCCGCTTCGAGGATGTCCCACAGCAAGCTGCTCCAGTGCCTGCGCACCCTGATGACCCGACGCTCGGTACCGAGCAGGTACTCGTCGGGGTCTCTCGGAGCGAACACGGCCTACCGCCTCTCGCCGTCGGAGGGAGCCGGGCGACTCAGAACAATTGTTTCACGAAAGTGATCAGCGCCTCAGCTGCTCCCCGGAGCGTGGCCAGGATGTTCTGCACCAGCTGAGCCGCTTGCTGTGGCTCGGCGATGAGGAAGAACAGCAGCAAGCCGACCCCTGCGAAGGTGAGAATCTTCTTCAGATTCACAATGATCAACCCCGTCCGCTACCCGCACCCTGTTGGCGCCAGATGAAAACCGTTGTACCGCACTCCGCGGCACGTTGGAGGATTTGTACCGCACATGGGTCAGTGCGGTGCACCACCGATCCGGTACGACTACGTTCGGTAACCGTGACGCGGAGCGTTGGACCGAGCATCCGGTGCGTTGGTGGGATCGTGTTCGACACCGACGGGCGACTACTACTTGTGCGACGGCTCAATCCACCAGGTGAGGGACTGTGGTCGATCCCCGGCGGCCGAGTGGAGCCCGGAGAGGCCGATGACGAGGCCGTGAGGCGCGAACTGGCCGAGGAGACGGGACTCTCCGTCACCGTCGACCGGTGGGTCGGCACCGTCACCCGTCCGGCCGCAGGCGGCGCCTACGAGATCCACGACTACCTCTGCCAGGTCGAATCGGGTGTGCTCCTAGCGGGGGACGACGCATCGGATGCACGCTGGTGCTCCACTGCGATCTTGACCACACTTCGGGAGGCCGATCTACTCACCGAGGGCCTCTACACCGCTCTTGACGAGTGGGGACAGCTGCCGCGGAGCTGAGCGGCTTCGCCCGATCGGGTTCGGTTCACTCCCACGATGTGGGAACGCATCACGCCAGCCAGACGAGCCGCTGGCCGTGCAGCCCCGTCTTCGCCAGCGCCCGCGCGACGGGCGGCGCGCCGGTGCCGTCCCAGTGCGCCGTGCCGAGCACGCCGAACGCCGGTTCGCGGTCCCCCGGCCGCAGGTCGTCGCGGCCCGGCAGCACGTGCGCGAGGCCCGCGCCGTAGGCCTCGTGGCTGATCCACCACACCGGGCGGCCGAGGTCGCCGAGCGCGGCCACGAACTCCGCGCGCCTCCCCTCGGGCAGGTACGGCATCAGGGTGCTGGTGATCACCACGAGCGGCAGCTCGGCGGGCACGAGCGCGGCGGCCCTCGCCAGGTCGTCGACGGCGTCGCCCTCGACGAACACCGGTGGCGCCTTGCGCTGCACGGTGGCGGCCACGCCGAAGTACCGCAGCCGCTCGGGCTGGTCGGCCCAGATGCAGGCCTCCAGCCACGCGTAGGCGTCCTCGTCGGTCAGGTCGACGGGGGCGAGGTCCAGACCGACCTTCGCGGCCACCTTGACCGTCTTGGGCAGCTTCGGCAGCTCGACGCCGGGAGCGACCTCCAGCGCGCAGTGCAGCCCGAGCAGGGCCTTCGGCGGGCCGCTGACGAGCTGCCCGGCCTGGAGGGTCTGGTACCGGTAGCCGTACTGGTCGAGCCCGAGCAGCAGGCCCGCGCTCGTGCCGACCTCCAGCAGCCCCAGCGGCGACCCCGCCTGCTTCGCCACCGCGGCGACGGCCGGGAACAGCAGCGCGGCCCGGCGGACCTCGTTGGTCTGCGTGGTCCGGGTCGTGACGAGCGCGCGCACCTTCTCCGCGCGCTGGAGGACGAAGTCGCGGAACAGCGGCCACGTGCGCTCGTCGGCGCCGTACGTGCCGCCCAGCGACGGGTAGTAGTTCGACAGCTCGTGGAACGGTTCGGCCTGGAGCAGCCGGTGGGCCGCCGCGAGGAGGAGCGTCGGGTGCCCGAACCCCTCCGGCGCGGCGGCCAGCAGACCGGCGACCTCCGGATCGTCGGCGGCCTTCAGCGCGAGGTGCTCGTACAGCGGCGAGACCCCCGCGGCCTCCACCTCCGCGAACCGCCGCAGCTTGCTCCGCACCAGGTCCAGAGAGGTCACGTCACTCCTTCGGTTCAGGCCTACCCGGCTGCTCGCCACCGCGGCTCGCGCCGTAGGACTCCTTCGGCACCATGACCTTGCGCCGGAACACGCAGACGACCGTGCCGTCCTGCTTGTACCCGCGGGTCTCCACGTGCACGATGCCCCGGTCGTCCTTCGACTTCGACGGGGTCTTGTCGAGCACCTCGGTCTCACCGTAGATGGTGTCGCCGTGGAAGGTCGGCTTGATGTGCTTGAGGGACTCGACCTCCAGGTTCGCGATCGCCTTCCCCGAGACGTCCGGCACGGACATGCCCAGCAGCAGCGAGTACACGTAGTTGCCGACGACGACGTTCTTGCCGAAGTCGGTCGTCTCCGACGCGTAGTGCGCGTCCATGTGCAGCGGGTGGTGGTTCATCGTGAGCAGGCAGAACAGGTGGTCGTCGTACTCCGTCACGGTCTTGCCAGGCCAGTGCTTGTAGACGGCGCCGACCTCGAACTCCTCGTAGTAACGACCGAACTGCACCGCACGCCTCCAGTGGTGTGTGATCCGAACCCCACCGGTCGGGCGGACCGGGAATCCGACCGGGGAGACAGTAGAAACACCAAGGGAGTACCCTCGGCAACTGGTCTGTGAGCGAATCCACCGCTCGTGGCCGTCGACCCGAGGAGGTGAGGACGCACCCATGAACAAGGACCCCCATCCTGCGAGTACCACCCGCGTCCCCTCCGGTTGGGTCCACCTCTAGCGGTCGGCCCCTGCGGTACCGGTCGGGACGCTCCGGTGTCGGAGCCCCTCTCCCAGCAAGTCAGCGAGGCTCCGGCGCGTCGTCAGCGAGTTCACGACGTGTGCCTGGAGGACCAATGCGCAACCTGCCTTCGCTGGGCGGCCTGAGAGGCCGCGCGCCCCGCCGCGCCGCCCCGCGGGCCGTCCCCGTCCCCGTGCCGCTGTCGGCCTACGTCGTGGACTGCGCGGTCTACGTCGACGGGAAGCGCCTGCCCGGCCGCTGGACGCACACGGCGGCGGTGGAGGAGGTCCGCGAGCGCGGCGACGGCTTCGTGTGGATCGGTCTGCACGAGCCGGACGAGGAGCAGATCCAGGGCGTCGCCGAGACGTTCGGGCTGCACGAGCTGGCCGTCGAGGACGCGGTGCACGCGCACCAGCGGCCGAAGCTGGAGCGCTACGACAACACGCTGTTCATGGTGCTCAAGACCGTGAAGTACGTGCAGAACGCGTCGCCGGACACCGCGAACGAGATCGTCGAGAGCGGCGAGATCATGGTGTTCCTCGGGCGCGACTTCGTCGTCACGGTGCGGCACGGCAACCACTCGGGCCTCAGCGCCGTCCGGCACGACCTGGAGTGCGACGCGGAGAAGCTGCGGGTGGGCCCGGCCGCGGTGCTGTACTCGATCTCGGACCACGTCGTGGACAACTACCTCGACGTGACGTCCCGGATCGAGGACGACATCGACCAGATGGAGGCGATGGTGTTCGCGCCGCGCAGCCGGGTCAGCGCGGACCAGATCTACCTCATGAAGCGCGAGGTGCTGGAGCTGCGGCGCGCGGTCATGCCGCTCGCGATCCCGTTGCGGCGCTTGGCTGAGGGCTACACGCCGCTGATCCCGGAGCAGGTGCGCTCGTACTTCCGCGACGTGGACGACCACCTCATCGAGGTGTCGGAGCGGGTCACCAACTTCGACGAGCTGCTCACCACGCTCGTCGACGCGACGCTGGCGAAGATCACCCTCCAGCAGAACTCGGACATGCGGAAGATCTCCGCGTGGGTCGCGATCATCTCGGTGCCGACGATGGTGGTCGGCGTCTACGGGATGAACTTCGAGAACATGCCCGAACTCAAGTGGAAGTACGGCTACCCGCTGGTGGTCTCCGCGGTCATCGTGGCGTGCCTGATCCTCTACCGAATATTTCGTCGGAACCGCTGGCTCTAGCCCCCCAGTCCCCACCCGACCCGACGGGATGTCCCCACCATGACCAGAATCCTCTCGAACCCCCGCTTCTGGGTGCTCGCCTTCCTCATGGCCTGGCTCACGATGATCACCACGATCATCGCGCAGCAGCCCTGATCTCCGTCCGGAACGCTCCTAGTCCCACGCCTGCTGGTCCCACGTGAACGGGATGCCGTGCCCGCTGCCGCTGCCCAGTCGCAGCGAGACCCCCGCGGGCCAGGTCTTCAGCAGCAGGTGGAACTCGTAGCCGGTGTGCGTGCGTCGGGGCTCGAACACCAGCAGCGCCAGCGGGGCTCCGGGGGTCGCGCGCGCGACGGCGTCAGCCAGGATCGCGCGGCCCTCGGCCCTGTCGGCCGACGAGACGTACTGCCACACCACGGAGTGCCAGACCACGGTCAGCACGTCCGGCGCGCTGTCGGCGAGCCGGTCCGCGAGCCACTGCGGACCGGTCGTCCGCCGCACGGGCGCCGGGGCGACCGCGGCGAGCGCCAGCGCGGTCTGCAACCGCTCCCAGCGGTCGAGCTGGTCGGCCCACACGAACGACGACAGCGCCAACCTGCCGTCCTCTGTGGACACGTCGATCGGGTTGAGGTCGCAGCCCTCCCGCTCGACGATCCGCAGCGGCCGCGACAGGTCGACGGCGGGCCGCCCCGTCCACCGCGCGTCGAGCTCGAACGGGCTGTCCCGGTCGCCGACGACCTCGTCGGCGCCGAGCCGGTAGGCGATGCGGTCCGGGTGCAGGTTGAGGCCCGCGCTGGCGCCGATCTCCAGCAGGCGCACGGCGAACGGCGTCGACCGGCCCGCCGCGAGCGCCGCGGCGTGCGCGGCGACCTGGAGGCCGCCGAACAGCGGCGCGCTGCGGCCGGGCTCGTTGGTCTGCACGACCGTCGCGCCGATGCGGGCCCTCAGCTCGTCGGTGTGCTCGTGCAGCACCGGGAGCGCGGCCTCCCACAGCGTCTCCAGGCGCGGGCTGCCGCCGACGGTCGGGTAGTGCTCGGCCAGGCCGGGAGCCCGACCCTCCAGGACGAGCCGGTGCAGGGCCGCCGCGAACCGCAGGCCGGGCACCGTGCCCCTGCGGTCGCACTCGTGGCCCGCCATCACGCGGGTGGTCACGCCGCCAGCTCCGTGGTCGGCCGCGGCGCTCAGGAGCAGGGACTCGGTGAGGGGACTTGACCCCTCGCAGCTCTTGGCCGCGTCGGTGAAAAGCTGGGCGAGCACCACCAGACGCTAACCCCGTTCACCGCGCTCCGACGGCCGGAACACGCTATTTCACCCGTCCCGGCGCAACGGCGCCAGCAGTCGTCGCACAGCGTTGCGCAGGTCCTCGCGGGACAACGGGTTCGCGCTGACCCACTCGCCGTCCTGCGACACCCGGTAGCGCCCGCGCGGGGTGTCCAGCCAGGACAGCTCGGCGCCGAACCGGACGTCCTCGCGGTCCTCGCCGTGCAGCCCGTTCGGCCTGCTGGCGCCGAGCTGGCCCTGGCCGAGCACGGGTTGCAGGTGCGCGATCATCCGGCGCAGCACGCGCTCGTCGACGCCGTTGTGCTCCAGCAGGTCCGGCAGCTCGGACTCGCGGAACTCCTCGCCGTCCTCGATCCGCCTCGCCATCTCGGACTCGGCGGCCCGCAGCGCCCGCAGCGGCACGCTGATCGGGCTCGACCCCGCCTGCTCCACGTCCGGGACGAGCCGGACGAGCGCGTCCACCGCGCGGTCGATCGGCATCGACCGCAGCCGGACGACCTCGTCCTCCTCGTCGGAGCGCTGCACGGCCAGCAGCGCCGTGTGCCCGTCGACCATGGCGACGGCGCGGGTCGTCGTCTTGTCGTCCACGACGACGACGTCCAGCGCGCCACCGCGGTCGCGCAGCAGCCGCACGAACTCCTCGGCGGCCCCGAGCGGGCCGCCCTCGTTCGCCAGGCCGCGGGCTTCGAGGGTCTGCTGCGCGGCCTGGAACACGACCGACCGCTCCAGCTCGGTCGTGCCGCTGGACGGGACCTCCAGCGGGAACGGCGGCTCGACCTCGGCGTACGTGCAGAGGAGGTCGACCTCGTAGGGGTGCAGCTCGCTCACGTCGTGCGCAGCGAGTGAGCGGCGTTGGCGTCGTCGGCGCGGTAGCGGGCGACGGTCTGCTCGGCGCTGTCCACGAACTCGTCCATCCGCGTGAGCGCGACGCCGAGCTGGTCGAGCAGGCCGTCCGCACCGGCGAGCCGGTCGGTGAACTTGTCCGACAGGGCGCTGCCGACCGGGCTCGTGCCCATGTGCGGGCTGTTGGCCGGGTGCATCAGCTCCTCGGCGTCGCGGCGCATCGCCTCGAAGTGGGCGCGCACCTCCGCGACGGCGAGGGCGAACTCCTTGACCTGATCCGGCTCGACCTGCCAGCCGCCCGCGGAACTCGATTCCTGGGTGTACACGATCCTTGCTCCTCCACGGGTTCTACAGGCCGATGACCGGCGGTGCGGCTTTCTGGTCGCTGCTGAACAGGTCTTCCTCCAGCGGGAAGCGCCGGTCGTACTCGCGGTCCTCGTCGCCCTGGCCTCGGCCCGCCAGCGGACCACCGGCCATGCCGACGCCCCCGCCGAGCCGTCCGCCCGCGCCGAACCGGTTGCCGCCGCGCAGCATGTCCCGCGCCCCGGCTCCGACGCCGCCCGCGCCACGGCCGGGCGGCAGCGCGCCCAGCAGGCCACCGGGGCCGCCGAACGGACCGCCGAAGCCGAACTTGCCCGCACCCGCGAGACCACCGGCGCCCGCGCCCCGACCGAGGGCGTCCGCGCCCAGCGCGTTCGGACCACCGGTCAACGCCGCCCAGCGCGGGTCGTGGCCACCGCCCGCGAAGCTCGGGATCGTGGTGCCCCTGCCGCCGGACGTGCCGGTGTCGCCACCGGACGGACCGCCGCCACCACCGGGCAGGGGCTGGTGGTCACCGGGGAGCGTGCCGACACCGCCGCTGCCGCCACCGGGCGGGAGCCCGCCCGCGCCGCCACCGGGACCCGTCGCGGGCCCCGTGAACGCGGGGGTGGTGCCGTCGACGTCCATCGCCGCGTTCTCGAACCGCTGCATCGTCTGCACGGCCCGCCGCTTCAGCTTCCGCTTCTTGCTGGCCCCGCCGAACACCGAGCCGATGCCGCCGATCATGGCGCCGATGCCCGCGCCGATCGGGCCGCCGACCGCGAAGCCCGCCGCCGCGCCGCCGCCGAGCGCCGACCAGCTGAAGCCACCGGGGGGAGCGGGCATCTGCTGCTGGGCGGAGCGCAGTGCGCCCGCCGCGCTGTCGATCGGGCCCGCCATCCTCGCCGCGGTCTCACCGAGGTCGTTCAGCCAGGAGACGTTGCTCTTCACCGTCGCCGCGGCCTGGTCGGCGGCGCTGCCCGACCAGAAGCGCATGAGCTTGTCGAGCGAGCGCTGGAGCTCCTCGGAGCGGTTCGCGATGCTCTCGCCCTGCCGGGTCCACGTGTCGGCCAGCCGTTCCACGTTGACCGGGTCGGCGTTCTCCCAGACCATCTTGAACAGGGCCTTGTGGCTGAACCCGTCCCAGTGCGTCCCGCCGACCACGTACCGGTCGTCCTCCCGACCGTGCGCCCGCGACTCGGAGAACTCCCGCGCCGCCTGCACCACGAAGGTGAACAGGCCCTGGAACAGCCCACCGCTTTGCACCACGTCCGTCTCCCCCGGCATAGATGTCGAACCTGCAAGCTAGCGGATCCGACGCCGCGCACGACAGGTCAGTTCCGCCGAATCCGAACTACCCTCGGGGGATGCCGAAGGTTCTCGCCGTGGCCGATGAAGTGGTCGAACAGCTCTGGACCGACCAGGTCCGCAAGCACGACGTCGACCTGATCGTCGCCGCGGGCGACCTGCCGTTCGACTACCTGGAGCACCTCTCGTCGGCACTGGACAAGCCGTGCGTGTTCGTGCCGGGCAACCACGACACCGACCTGACCGGCTACGCCAACGTGCGGGGGCTGTGGACCAGGGCCGGGATCCCGTCGCGCTGGCCAGGCCCGGACGGCGGCACGAACGCCGACCAGCGGGTCGTCGACGTCGCGGGCCTGCGGATCGCCGGGCTGGGCGGGTCGATCCGGTACAACGAGGGCCCGAACCAGTGGACCGAGCGCCAGCAGGCGAGGCGGTCGCGCCGGATGGTCCGCCAGGCGGGCTGGCGGAAGCTGCGCGACGGCCGCGGCGTCGACGTGCTGCTCACCCACTCCCCGCCGCGCGACTGCGGCGACGAGCAGGACGCCCCGCACCGCGGGTTCGCGTGCCTGCACTCCACCGTCCGCAGGCTCCGGCCGCCGCTCCTGCTGCACGGGCACATCCACCCCCACGGCGAGCGGAAACCCGATCGCCACCTCGGCGACACCCGCGTGGTGAACGTCGTGGGCTACAAGGTGCTGGACATCCCCTCGACCACCTCGGAGGCGCGCGGTGCGCCGTGACACCGGGTTCCCCGTCGCCGACGCGGAGAACGACTTCACCAGGATGCGGCGGCAGCAGGTGCTGTCGCGGCTCTCGACCTGGCTGCGCCGCGAGCCGGACGACGTGAACATCATGCTGCCGTTCGACGAGGTCGTGGAGGCCCTCGGCCGGGTCAGCGAGCGCCGCGTCGGCATGCAGACGATCCGGCTGGACTCGATCGTCGGCAGCGTCGACCGCACCCGCGACTTCGACCGCCGCTTCCGCCCCACGTCCGCGCGGGTGCGGGAGCGCTGGCAGCGCCTGGCGCTGGCGGCGCGGCGGGGCGAGTCCGTGCCGCCGATCGACGTGTACCGCGTCGGCGACCTCCACTTCATCGTGGACGGACACCACCGGGTGTCCGTCGCGCACGCCCTGGGGCTGGACGTCATCGACGCCTACGTGACGGAGGTCGTCACGCGGATCGACGCGCACGGCATCCGCCACCGCGGCGACCTCATCGTCAAGGACTACCGGCGGCTGTTCCTGGAGCGCGTGCCCCTCACCGGCGAGGCCCGCGCCTCGGTCGTGCTGGCCGACTCGTGGGACTACGCCAAGCTCGGCGAGCACGTCGAGGCCTGGGGCTTCCGCCTCATGCAGGACGAGGGCGCGTTCCTGGACCGCGCGACCGTCGCGCGGCGCTGGTACGCCGAGGAGTACCGCCCGGTGGTCGAGCTGCTGCGGCAGGCCGACATGGTGGGCGCCCGACCGGAGACGGAGGCCTACATGTGGGTGGCGGGCGAGCGCTACCGGCTGATCCGCAACCACCGGTGGGACAACGACGTGATCGACGCCCTGCGCGCGACTACCGAGGTGCCTCGGTAGCGGGCAGCGGTCTGGCCTGGTCCATCACCTTGTCCGCGTAGCTGTCCAGCAGGCGCGTCGCGAGCTGCTGCGAGTACCCGAGGATGACCGCCCACAGCAGCAGGGCGGCCTGCGACGCGATCCCGATCAGCCCCGTCGTCACGCCGGCGCCGAGCGCCAGGATGCCGACCACCGCGAGCGCGGAGCCGAGCAGGATCTTGATGGCGGCCTGGTAGCCGATCATCACGTACGGGGAGAGGCTCGGTCTGCGGCGCAGCAGCAGCACGACGGCGGCGAGGACGGCACCGAACGCGCCCAGCAGCTGGATCAGCCACACGTCCGCCGCCGACGACGCCCGGCCTCCGGGGCAGACCATCGGG
Organism: Umezawaea sp.; assembly: GCF_036375055.1. GTDB lineage: Bacteria > Actinomycetota > Actinomycetes > Mycobacteriales > Pseudonocardiaceae > Umezawaea. The sequence continues at coordinate 26,183 of NZ_DASUSQ010000136.1, read as the reverse complement.
AGCCGCTCGGAGCTGACGCACATCGGCAGCAGCCCCGGCTTCACCAGCCCCACGACGCCCAGCACGGTGTTGATCAGGAACAGCACCGCGGACGCCGCGATCAGCTTGTTGCGCAAGGCTCGCGACCCGGCGTGGGCGAAGTCGGAGTTGTCGAACGCGGCGCGCAGCGCGTCCACCACGATCGCCCGCTCGATCGCGGGCGTGAACTCACCGGGCCGCAGCTCCTCCAGGGCTCTCCGCCTCGGGTCGTCCTCCGCCAGGTTGGCGGACACCCTCGCCCTCAGGCCCGGCATGCGCCCCAGCAACCCCTTCTCCGCCGCGACGGTCGCGATCTCCGCCTCGTGCAGCGACCGCCAGGCCCGCTCGATGTGCCAGCCGGACCACCAGGACGCGACGCCCTTCCACCGCGACTCCTTGCGGGTCAGCATGTCCTCCACGACGGCCGCCTCGCGCTCGGCCGTCTCCCTCCACACCGTGCCCTCCGGGTCGAGCGGGTCGGGAGGGCCCAGCGCCGCCAGGTCGGCCCGGACGCGGTCCAGCCGCGACTGCACGACCAGCCGCCAGTCGCTCACCTTCGGAGTGCGCTCGCCCATGCAGTGATGGTGGCACCGGGCACCGACAGAAAAGCGATCACCCGAACGTGTGGCCGGCCGCGAATCCCGTCGAATTCATCCCACTGCGAGCCTGCGGACGTGGAGCGCGGCCACCGGGCGCGTGTCCGGCCGCCCGAGCACGACGGGCTGGACCCGTGGTCCGACCTGCCCACCCGGACCCCGGCCCGGCCGCCGTGCTCACCGACGGTGACGGCGGCGCGTCCCGCTGACCGATGTGGACCAGCGGTCCCGGAGCCCGGCACCGAAGCCACCAGGCCCGACCGCACGGCGGTCGCGGTCCCTCCCGCGCCGACCCGCCGGGCTGGTCGGGTGGGTGCGCCGAACGGTCCGGCGCACCCCGTTCGGCTCACGCCGTCTGCGACGGCTCCACGATCTCGCGCAGCCGCGGCGGCATGCGCTTCTCCAGCCCGAACGGCTCCAGGTGGGCCTGGAAGACCCCGGTGAACGCCCGCTCGACGCTCGCGGTGTCCCAGGTGTCGCTCTCCAGGATCGGCTGCTTGAAGTACGGGTGCCCGACCAGGTGCAGCTGGCGGCCGTTGCAGCGGATGATCTGCCCGGTGATGCCGACCGAGGCCTCCGACAGCAGGAACATCACCAGCGGGGCGACCTTGCCCGGCAGGCGGTCGGCGGGGATCGCCCGCAGGGACCGCTCGGACTTCCACACCATCCTCGTGTGCGCGACCGGGCAGACCGCGTTGACGCGGATCCCCTCGCCCTCCAGGTCCAGTGCCCACGAGGAGCTGAGGGACGCCACGGCGCCCTTGGTCGCGGAATAGGTGGCGAGTTTCCGCTGGCCCAGGAAAGCGCCGGAGGAGATGTTCACGATCGACCCGCCGCCGCCGTGTTCGCGCATGGCGCGCATGGCGGCCATGCCGGTGTAGATGACCCCGAGGAGGTTCACCTCGACGACCTGGCGGATCGTCTCGGGGTCGTCCTCCCACGGGTGGGTCTCGTAGTTCAACCCCGCGTTGTTCACCAGACCGTCGAGCCTGCCGAATTCCGAAAGGGCGAGACCCACGATCTTCTCGGCCTCGCTCGGATCGGCGACGGTGTGCGTGCTGGCCACCGCCGTGCCGCCGTGGTCCCTGATGTGCTTCGCGACCTGTTCGGCCAGGTCACCGTCGTTGTCGTTGACCACCACGGAGGCACCGGCCAGAGCCGCGTGCATCGCGTAGGCCTCACCCAGACCTCGGCCGGCCCCCGTGATGACCACTACTTTTCCGTCAAGAATCCCCATAGCGCGCCCAACTCTCGTCCCGGTTCCCCGACGAAAACCCAGCCGGGATGTTTCCGCCTTCGACCAGCGTGAGCCGGTTCCGAAGGTGTCCCGCTCTGGTTTCGACGAGAAGTCGTCGGGCTGCGCTGAATGGCCGTGGGATCTTCGTCCGGGCTAGTGAAGGCGACTAGTCAGTAACCGACCGTGACGCAGAGTTCACCAAAGAGAAAGCGGGCCACTCGTGAGTGACCCGCTTTCCTTGTTTCGACAACTAATTCGGACTAGTCCTCGGAAAACGTGAGGTTCCGGCCGGTGGCCGGGTCGAAGAGCTGCACCTTGTCGGCGTTGAACCAGATCTCCGCCTGCTCGCCCTCCTTGGCCCCGGAGGCCGCGGAGATGCGGGTGACGAGCGGGACGCCCGCGCTGCTCCCCGCGTCGGCCGTGCCCGAGTCGGCGGCCAGCTCGGCCAGCTCGGCGGACGTCGCCTGCTCACCGGAGAGGGTGAAGTAGGCGAACTTGTCCGAGCCCATGGACTCCAGCACGTCGACGTTGCTGGTGAACGTGTGCCCGCCGCCGCGCTGGTGCTCCTCGACGAGCCGCGAGTCCTCGAAGTGCTCGGGGCGGATGCCGACGATCACCTCGCGGGGCGCGTCGGCGGCCTCGGCCATGCGGCGGACGCGGTCGCTGAGCGGCACGTCGCCCAGCGGCGAGCGCAGCACGCCGTCCTCCAGCCCGGCCGGGACGAAGTTCATCGACGGCGAGCCGATGAACCCGGCGACGAACAGGTTGGCCGGGTGGTCGTAGAGGTACTGCGGGGCGCCGATCTGCTGCACCGCGCCGCCCCGCATGACCACCACGCGGTCGCCGAGCGTCATCGCCTCGGTCTGGTCGTGCGTCACGTAGACCATGGTCGTGCCGAGCTGCTTCTGCAACCGCGACACCGAGGTCCGCATCTGGACGCGCAGCTTCGCGTCCAGGTTGGACAGCGGCTCGTCCATGAGGAACGCCTTGGGGCTGCGGACGATCGCCCGGCCCATCGCGACGCGCTGCCGCTGACCACCGGAGAGGTTGGACGGCTTGCGGTCGAGGTGCTGGCCGAGGTCGAGGATCTCCGCGGCGTCGTTCACCTTCTTCTCGACGGTCGCGTCGTCCACCTTGGCCAGTCGCAGCGGGAACGCCATGTTCTCCCGCACGGTCATGTGCGGGTACAGGGCGTAGGACTGGAACACCATCGCGATGTCCCGGTCCTTCGGCGCGCGCTCGTTGACGCGCTCGCCGCCGATGCGCAGCTCGCCGGTGGTGATGTCCTCCAGCCCGGCGATCATGTTGAGGGTGGTGGACTTCCCGCAGCCGGACGGGCCGACCAGGATGATGAACTCGCCGTCGGCGATCTCGATGTCCACCTCCTGGACGGCCAGGGCACCGTCCGGGTACTTCTTGGTCACCTTGTCCAGAACGATTTCGGCCATGTGCAACTCACCCCTTGACGGCGCCGGAGGTCAGCCCCGCGACGATTCGGCGCTGGAAGAACAGAACGAACAGGATGATCGGGATCGTGATCACCACGGCGGCCGCGGCGATCGAGCCGGTCGGGTCCTCGAACTGGGAGCTGCCGGTGAAGAACGACAGCGCGACGGGGACCGTCCTCGACTTCTCGGTCGAGGTCAGCGAGATCGCGAACAGGAAGTCGTTCCAGCAGAAGATGAACACCAGGATGGCGGTGGTGAACACACCGGGCGCGGCCAGCGGGGCGATGACCCTGCGGAAGGCCTGCCCCGGGGTGGCGCCGTCCATCTTGGCGGCCTTCTCCAGTTCCCACGGGATCTCCCGGAAGAACGCCGACAGCGTGTAGATCGCCAGCGGCAGCGCGAACGTGATGTACGGCAGGATCAGGCCGGGCCACGTGTCGAAGAGGCCGAGCGAGCGCTCGATCTCGAACAGCGGGGACACCAGCGACACCTGCGGGAACATCGCGATCAGCAGGGAGACGCCGACGAGCAGCGACTTGCCGGGGAAGTCGAGCCTGGCGATGGCGTACGCCGCCATCGTGCCGAACACGACGGCGACGGCGGTCGCGATCAGCGCGATGCCGATCGAGTTCGCCAGCGCCCGCACGAACTCCGTGGTGGCGAAGATGTTCGAGTAGTTGTCGAACGTCCAGTCGCGCGGGATGAAGTTGCCGTCCGCCAGGGTTTCCTTGGACTTGAACGACAGCGACACGATCCACAGCACCGGGAACAGCGCGTAGATCACCACGATCGCGTTGAGGATGCCCCACCGGGTCTTCTTGGCCGTCGTCTCGGCCCCACCGATGCCCGCCATCAGCGCTTCCCCCCGTCGTCGCTACCAGGGGCAGCCGTGCCGAACAGCTTGATGAAGATGAACGCGATGATCGCGACGGCGATGAAGATGAGCACCGACATCGTCGAACCGATGCCGAGGTTCAGCCCCTTGATGAGGTTGTTGTACGTCAGCATCGACACCGACGACGTCCCCTGGGACCCGCCGGTGAGCACGAACAGGTTGTCGAAGATGCGGAACGCGTCGAGCGTGCGGAACAGCAGCGCGACGAGGATCGCGGGCTTCATCAGCGGCAGGATCACCTTGGTGAACCGCTGCCAGCCCGACGCGCCGTCGAGGGCCGCGGCCTTGAGCAGGTCGTCCGGCACGAGCGCCAGGCCCGCCATCAGCAGCAGCGCCATGAACGGCGTCGTCTTCCACACCTCGGCCAGGATGACCACGGCGAGCGCCGGGATCTTCTCCGTCAGCACGGGGTCGCCGCCCATCAGCTCGGCCAGGTAGCCGGTGCCGGGCGTCCACGCGTACCGCCACGAGAAGGCCGCCACGACCGTGACGATGCCGTACGGGATCAGCGTCGACGTGCGGACGACGCCGCGGCCGACCAGCGTGCGGTGCATGATCAGCGCCAGCGCCATGCCCAGCACCAGTTCGATGACGACGGACACGACCGTCAGCACGACCGTCACCCACACCGCGTTCCACCAGTACGGGCTGGAGAGGACGGTGACGTAGTTGTCCAGCCCGACGAACTCCTGCCGGTCGGGGAACTTCAGGTCGTAGCGCTGGAGCGACAGGTAGACGGAGTAGATGATCGGCCACGCGGTGACCGCGATCATGATGATCGCGGCGGGTGCGCAGAGCAGCAGCCCGAGCTTCCGCTCGGCCTTCTTGCCCTCGCTCAGCACCACCTTCTTCTTGGGCTCGGCGGCCTTCACCGCCGCGCCGGACTTCTCGGTCGTCGCCTGGCTCACGGCAGCACCCCCTTGGAGTCGAGCGCGTCCTGGAGCTCGGAGCGCAGGCGGTCTGCCGTCGCCTGCGGGTCGATGCTCGCGGGCGGCGAGAGGATGGTCGAGATGACCGTGGAGACGTTCTGGTACGCGGGGGTCCGCGGGCGGACGCTCGCGGTCTTCAACGTCTCCAGGATCGCGTCCTTCATCGGGTACGGCTTCGCCATCTCCGGGTCGTCGTAGACGGACTCGATGGTCGGCGGGACACCGTCGTTGATGGCCGCGTACTTCTGGCTCTCCGCGCTGCGCAGGCACGTCACCGCGTCGAACGACTCGTCCGGGTGCTCGGTGTAGCTGCTCACCGCGTAGTTGATCCCGCCGACGGTGACCTTGGAGTCACCGCTGCCGACCGACGGGTACGGCGCCCACTTCAGGTTCTTGATGTAGTCGGGGTTCTTCGCGCCCGCCGCGTAGACGTACGGCCAGTTCAGCATGAAGGCCGCCTTGCCCGCCTCCATCGCGAGCCGCGCGTCGTCCTCGGCCGCGTTGGAGAACGACGGGTCGACCACACTGGACGTCGCGAACTTCTTCAACGTCTCCAACGCCTTCACGGCGCCGTCGTCGACGATCGCCTTGGTGCCGTTCTCGTCGAGGATCTTGCCGCCAGCGGAGTTGACCAGGGTGTTGTAGAGGACGACGAGGCCCTCGTACTGCTTGCCCTGGCCCTCGATCAGCCCCGGCTTGCCCTGGGACTGCAACTGCTCCGCCATCTGGATCATCTCGTCCCAGGTCTTCGGCGGTGTGGGCACCAGGTCGCCCCGGTACCAGAGGAGCTGGACGTTCGTGTTGTCCGGAGCCCCGTAGAGCTTGCCCTCGTACCGCGCGGTGTCCAGGGGTGTCTGGAGCGTCCCGTCCTCCACCTCGGACTTCGCCGAGCCGGTGAACTCCTTGATCCAGCCCGCCTTGGCCAGCTCGGCGGTCCACGTGACGTCGAGGCCCAGCACGTCCATGCTGGTGTCCTCGGCGGCCAGCCGCCGCACCATCTGCTCGCGCTGGCCGTCGGCCTCGCGCGGGAGCTTGTGGTAGACGATGTCGTAGCGACCGCCGGACTTCGAGTTGCACTGGTCGACGATCTTTTGAAAACTCTCCTGCGGGTACTTGTACACGTTGATGGTGACCCCGCCATCGCTGGACCCGCATGCCACGAGCACCGGAGCCGCGACGATCGCGGCCCCCAGAGCCGCGGCGATCCGATGGCGTGGTTTTCGGCTACGACCTGACCGGTCGACGTCCCTCATCGGCCTTGCCTCCTTCCGACAAACCACGGAGGAGCCAGACTCGCTGGGTCCGGCACCCCGTCGTGCCCAACCGGCCCCGGACTGCAGTCGCAGCCCGTGGACCGGTGGAAGAAACCTAGGCCTGGTGATCACGAGCCGCAACCAAAGGAGGCAACGATTCAGTCGCGAGCAGCCTCTACCCGATCAAGAGTGCCGCTAAACCCCTAATCTTTCGAGTCTTTCGGCCCCACCGGGCGCATGGCCAGCTTGGCCAGCAGGTCGCGCCCCCGTTCGGCCGAACGGGGTTGGCACAGGACGTCGTAGCGGCCCGCGACGAGCTGGCTCGCGGACTGGAAGTCGCGCTTGCCGCGCGTCGAGCCGTACCCGACGGCGGCGAACACGAGACCGAACACCACGCCGATCGTGAGCCCGACCAGGATCGGCCCCGCGCTGGCTCCGGGGCTGCTGTTGAACAGGCTGAGCAGGACGCCGACGAACAGGCCGAACCAGGCGCCCGACGCGGCGCCCGTGCCCAGCACGCGACCCCACGACAGGCGGCCCGTCACCCGTTCCACCAGCATCAGGTCGACCCCGACGATCGTCACGTCCTGGACCGTGAAGTCGCCGTCGGCCAGGAAGTCGACCGCGCGCTGGGCCTCCTCGTAGGTGGCGTAGGACCCGATCGGCCAGCCGGTTGGCGGCGTGGGCAACCGGGGTGGAACCCCTGGTCGGTTCTGACCGGAGAACTGACTCGTCAAGGTGACCACCTCTTCGCGGTGCTGATCACCCCATCCTGCCAACACCGGGCAAACAGCGCGAAGCGGGTTCGCCGAACAAGACGCGATCGTGATCGTCAGCCGCGGGTGCGGTAGTCCCGCAGCAGCCCCCGGCTGATGATCGTCTTCTGGATCTCGCTGGTGCCCTCGCCGATCAGCAGGAACGGCGCCTCGCGCATCAGGCGCTCGATCTCGTACTCCTTCGAATACCCGTAGCCGCCGTGGATGCGGAACGCCTCCTGGGTCACCTCCGCGCAGAACTCGGAGGCGATCAGCTTCGCCATGCCGGCCTCGACGTCGTTGCGCGCGCCGGAGTCCTTCAGGCGGGCGGCGTTGACCATCATCAGGTGGGCCGCCTCGACCTTGGTGGCCATCTCGGCGAGCTTGAAGGCGATGGCCTGGTGCTCGACGATCGGCTTGCCGAACGTCTTGCGCTGCTGCGCGTACTCGATCGCCAGCTCGAAGGACCGGATGGCGATCCCGCACGCCCGAGCGGCCACGTTGACCCGCCCGACCTCGACGCCGTCCATCATCTGGCTGAAGCCCTGGCCGGTCTGCCCGCCGAGCACCTGCTCGGGGCTGATCCGGAAGCCGTCGAACACCATCTCGGTGGTGTCGACGCCCTTGTAGCCCATCTTGTCGATCTTGCCGGGGATCGTGAGGCCGGGGGCGACCTCGCCGAAGCCCTCCGGCTTCTCCACCAGGAACGCGGTGAGGTTCTTGTGCGCCTTGTCCGCGCCCTCGTCGGTCTTCACCAGGACGGCCGTGAGGTTCGAGCTGCCGCCGTTGGTCAGCCACATCTTCTGGCCGTTGATCACGTAGTCGTCGCCGTCGCGGGCGGCGCGGGTGCGGATGGCGGCGACGTCGGAACCCAGCTCGGGCTCGGACATGGAGAACGACCCGCGCACCTCGCCCGTGGCCATGCGCGGCAGGTACCGGGCCTTCTGCTCCTCGGTGCCGTGCTGCTTCAGCATGTGCGCCACGATGAAGTGCGTGTTGATCACCCCGGAGACGCTCATCCAGCCGCGCGCGATCTGCTCGACCACCAGCGCGTAGGTCAGCAGCGACTCGCCGAGCCCGCCGAACTCCTCGGGGATGGTGAGCCCGAACAGGCCCATCTCCTTCATGCCCTCGACGATGTCCGCCGGGTAGGTGTCGCCGTGCTCCAGCGCCTGGGCGTGCGGGATGATCTCCTTGTCCACGAAGGTCCGGACGGTCGACAGGATCTCTTCCTGGATGTCGGTGAGTCCAGCGGTCTGGGCCAGGCGCGCCATCGCACTTTCCCTTCGTAGCCTTGGGTTACCGGTGAGTATGGACCGGTTAACGCCCGTTCGCGCCGGCAAGGTGGCCCACCCCACCCCCTGAACCGAAAAAGGCCTCCGAGGTGCGGGTCAGGCGGCGAAGACCTCCAGCGCGCCACCGCAGTGGCGGCAGACGTCGGCGAAGACGTGGACGGCGGCGTCGCAGCCGGGGCAGGTGCGGATGCTGCGCTCCAGCAGGTCGTCCTTGCGCTTGCGGAACAGGCGGAACCCCTGCCGGGCCTGGGCGTGACGTGCTCGTGACATACCGGCAGTCTGCCCAGCAGGCCCCCTCGGATCGCCACTCCGCGGGCCGTTTTGTGCGCCGACTCACCTGAAGCGGACGCAACCCGTGACGACGCCGTACTCGCGAGTAGTGGTGGTGATGACCTGCGCCACAACGGCTAACACCCGTTCCGGGCCCGGATCGCGAACCCGGAACGGGGAGTTCTCACGCCTCCGGCGGGCTCCACGGGGAGGTGCGCTCCATCCCCGCGGCACGGCCCTTGGACGAGATCACGAGGGCCATCTTGCGGGACGCCTCGTCGATCATCTCGTCGCCGAGCATGACCGCTCCGCGCCGTCCGCCCGCCTCCGAGGTGAAGTACTCGTACGCGTCGAGGATGTTCTCGGCGTGCTCGTAGTCCTCCTGCAAGGGGCTGTAGGTCTCGTTGGCCGCGTCGATCTGGCCGGGGTGCAGGACCCACTTGCCGTCGAAGCCCAGCGCGGCCGACCGGCCCGCCACCCGCTTGAAGCCGTCGACGTCGCGGATCTGGAGGTACGGGCCGTCGATCGCCTGGAGGTCGTTGGCGCGGGCGGCCATCAGGATCTGCATGAGGATGTGGTGGTAGGCGTCGCCGACGTCGTAGCCGGGCGGCTGCTCCCCCACCACGAGCGACTTCATGTTGATGCTCGCCATGAAGTCGGCCGGTCCGAAGATGATCGTCTCGACGCGCGGGGACGCCGTGGCGATGGCGTTGACGTTCACCAGGCCCTGCGCGTTCTCGATCTGCGCCTCGATGCCGATACCGCCGACCTCGTAGCCCATGGTCTTCTCGATCTGGGTGAGCAGCAGGTCGAGGGCGTGGACCTGCTCGGCCGTCTGGACCTTCGGCAGCATGACGCAGTCGAGGTTCGCGCCCGCGCCCTCGACGACCTCGGTCACGTCCCGGTAGGTCCACTCGGTGGTCCAGTCGTTGACCCGCACGACGCGGGTCTTGTCGCCCCAGCCGCCCTCGTTGAGCGAGGCCACGATGGTCTTGCGGGCGTCCGGCTTGGCCAGCGGCGCGCAGGCGTCCTCCAGGTCGAGGAAGACCTGGTCCGCGGGCAGCGTGCGCGCCTTGTCGATCATCTTCTGACTAGACCCCGGAACAGCGAGGCACGAGCGACGGGGACGCTGCTGATCGACCACTGGGGTACCTCCTCGTACCAGCCGGTAACAACCTGTAGGCGCCCACCGTGGCACGACCGAACTGGCGCCGCCCGGCACTGAGTCACGATTCACAGGTCCGTGGGACGCTTGATCGGTGGAGACGGCACAGGTGATGGACGCGGCCCTGCGCAAGGCCGCCGCGCTGTGGGTCGCGGTGCCCGGCCGGAGGGGTCGGCTCGTGTGGGCGCTGTGGCGCGACGGGTCCGTGTGGGTCGCCGTGGGCGGCGACCAGGAGGTGCCGGGACTGGCCGACGGTCAGCCCGTCACGATCACGGTGCGCTCGCCCACCACGCACTCCTTCCTGCTGGAGACCCCGGCCGTGGCGCACCTCGTCGAACCGGACGGGGACGTGGAGGCCGCGCTGCGGGCGGCCAGGCTCAACGGCCCGGCGACGTGGACCGGGGTCTACCGCCTGGACCTGCCGTGATCACCGTGCCGGAGGGCTTCGGCGACGGCCTCGGCGAGGGCGCCCCCGAATGGGTCGGAACGCTGCCGAAGCTGGCGACGGAGTTCTGCGCGCGCTGGCGCCTGGCCCCGGACGGAGCCCTGCTGAACGGCTACGTGGCGGTCGTCCTGCCGGTGCGCCGGGCCGACGGGACGCCTGCGGCGCTGAAGCTGACCTGGCGGGACACCGAGACCGAGCACGAGGCGCTGGCCCTGCGCCTGTGGGACGGCCGGGGCGTCGTCCGCCTGCTGGAGCACGACGACGAGCACGGCGCGCTGCTGCTGGAACGCCTCGACCACACCCGCACGCTGATGACCGCCCCCGTCGAGACCGCCGTGCAGGTGACCGGCGGGCTGCTGCGCGACCTGCGCCTCCCGGCCCCGCCGGAGGTCGGCCCGGTCGGCTTCCGCGACTTCGCGGCCGACAACGCCGCGCACGGCCACCCGGTGCCCGCGCCGCTGCTGGACGCGGCGGTCGCGCTGGTCCGCGACCTGACGGCCGACGCGGGCCGCACCCTGGTCAACGGCGACCTGCACTACGGCAACGTGCTGGCGGGCGACCGCGCGCCGTGGCTGATGATCGACCCGAAGCCGCTCGCGGGCGACCCCGAGTTCAGCGTGCTCCCGTTGCTGTGGAACAGGTTCGGCGAGATGGACGGGCACCGCGGGACGTGGGACCGGCTGCGGGCGCTGGCCGACATCGGGGGGCTCGACGTCGAGCGGGCCCGCGCGTGGGGGCTGGTGCGGGCGGTCGAGGGTGAGCTGTGGGCGCTGAGGGTGGGCGACACCGGGTTCCGCGACACGTGCCGGGCGCTGGCGGAGCGGCTCGTCCGGCCCTGAGGCCACTGTGGAGGGACGCGGTGGCGGAAGCCGCGCTTTCCCCCCGCGACGGCTAACCTGGCGACGTGGTTGCCGTGAACAGGGTTTTCGCCGCTCAGCTCGCCGGTCTCCCGGTCTTCGGACCGGACGGCGAATCCATCGGCAAGGCCCGCGACATCGTCATCGGCCTGCGCATCGACCGGCAGCCTCCCCGAGTGCTCGGCATGGTCGTCGAACTGGCGACCCGCCAGCGGATCTTCGTCCCGATGCTGCGGGTGAACTCGATCGAGCCGAACGCCGTGACGCTGGCGACCGGGTCGGTGAGCCTGCGGCGGTTCCACCAGCGCGCGAACGAGGTCCTGGTGGTCGGGCAGCTCCTGGACGCGCGGGTCTCCCTGGACTCCGGCAGTCCGGCGGTGCTGGTCGACGCCGCGATGGAGCCGACGCGCACCAGGGACTGGCGGGTCGTCAAGGTCGCCGTGCGGGAGCGCACCGGGAGGCTGGCGCGGCGCGGTCCGCTCCAGGTCCTGCGGTGGGAGGAGATCAGCGGCGTCAGCGTGTCCGAGCTGGCCGGGCAGCCGCAGGGCGCGCAGCAGCTGCTGGCGGTCTTCGAGACCATGCGGGCGGTCGACGTGGCGACGACGATGCACGACCTGCCCGCCAAGCGGCGGTACGAGGTCGCGGACGCGATGGACGACGAGCGGCTCGCCGACGTCATCGAGGAACTGCCGGAGGAGGACCAGAAGGACCTCCTCGCCTACCTCGACGACGAGCGCGCCGCCGACATCCTGGAGACGATGGACCCGGACGACGCGGCCGACCTGCTGGCCGAGCTGTCGGAGTTCGACAAGGACCGGCTGCTCGGGCTGATGGAGCCGGAGGAGTCCGAGCCGGTGAAGCGGTTGCTGGAGTACAACTTCGACACCGCGGGCGGTCTGATGACGCCGGAGCCGGTGGTGCTGGCCCCGGACGCGACGGTCGCCGAAGCGCTGGCCCGCGTCCGCAACCCCGACCTGACGCCCGCGCTGGCGAGCATGGTGTTCGTCTGCCGCGCGCCGACCGCGACCCCGACCGGCCGCTACCTCGGCTGCGTGCACATCCAGCGGCTGCTGCGCGAACCGCCGTTCGACCTGGTGGCGGGCGTGCTCGACACCGACCTGGCCCGGCTGGGGCCGGACGCGTCGCTGGCCGAGGTCACCCGCTACTTCGCCGCGTACAACCTGGTCTGCGCACCCGTCGTCGACGAGACCGACCACCTGCTGGGCGCGGTCACCGTGGACGACGTGCTCGACCACCTGCTGCCGGACAACTGGCGCGAAACGGGGCTCTCCCATGCCTGAACTGCCACCGGGTCGCCGACTCGACCAGCCCAAGCGCACCGGCAGGTTCCGGTTCGCCATCGACCCCGAGGCGTTCGGCCGCGTCTCCGAGCGGCTCGCGCGCTTCCTCGGGACGGGCAAGTTCCTGTTCTGGCAGTCGCTCCTGGTGATCGCGTGGATCGCGCTGAACCTGTTCGCCGTGTCGCTGCGCTGGGACCCGTACCCCTTCATCCTGCTGAACCTGGCGTTCTCCACGCAGGCCGCCTACGCCGCCCCGCTGATCCTGCTGGCGCAGAACCGCCAGGACGACCGCGACCGCGTGTCGCTGGAGGAGGACCGGGCGAGGTCGGCCCAGACGAAGGCCGACACCGAGTTCCTGGCGCGGGAGCTGGCCGCGGTCCGGCTGGCGCTCGGCGAGGTCGCGACCCGCGACTTCCTGCGCGGCGAGCTGGACCGGGTGTTCCGGGAGAACGCCAAGCAGCGCCGCAAGAACCCGTCACCGGAGGTGCTCAGGGACGACCCGCGCTGGAACGACGTCCCGTCATGACACCAGGTCGGCGGACACCAGGTCGGCCAGCAGCCGCACGATCGCGGGTGCCGTCTCGGGGTGCGCGGCGTACTCGGCGGCCGTGACGAGCCGCAGTTCGGCGATCTCCCCGCTCGGCACCGGCCGCCCGTCCAGCTCGCCGGTGTAGCAGGCCATGTCGACCAGCGTGTCCGGTCCTTCGCCGTACGCGGGCTCCAGGTACCGCCGGTGCGGGGCCACGTCGACCAGCCCCACGCCCAGTTCCTCCCGCACCTCCCGGTGCAGCGCCTGCTCGGGCGTCTCCCCCGGTTCGAGCTTCCCGCCGGGCAGGTAGAACGCCCCCTTGGTGCGCGACCGCACCACCAGCAACCGCCCGTCCCGCACGTGCACCAGCCCGACCACCGAGATGACCGGCGCGGTCACGCGTTCTCGTCCGCGAGCCTGCGGCACGTCACGCCGAACGCCTCCAGCTCGACCTCGGAGAACCCCCCGGCGAAGTGCCGGGCGACCCCGGCGAGGTGCGTGCCGGACGCGACCCGGAGCCGCTCCTCGCCCGCCGGTGTCAACACGGCGACGATGCCCCGCCCGTCGCCGTCGGCCCGTTCCCGCCCCACCAGACCGGCCCGCTCCAGTCGGTCCACGAGCCGCGTCACCCCCGAGCGGGACAGCAGGACGGCGTCGGCCAACTCGGTCATGCGCAGCCGGTGGTGCGGCGCTTCGGCCAGTTGGACCAGCACGTCGTAGGCGGCGAGCGATAAGCGCTGCTCAGCGATCAGCTCGGCCTCGAGGGTCCGAGTGATGCGGGCATGCGCGCGGAGGAACGATTGCCACACCACGAGCTCGACGTGGTTGGGCAACCGGGCACTACCCGATTCCGGCACGGAGCCGGATGTTACGGAAAGCACTGGACCACCTCACCGCTGCCCCCGCACTGGTAGGTGACCGACCGGTAGCTTGGAGGCATCCCCCGTCGCCGTAGCATGGCTGTCCAGACGTCGGCAGACGTTTCCCGGCAAGACCATCACCAGTCCACGAAGGTCGGTGCTCGATCCCGTGACCACCACGCCCACCACCCCCACCGCCGATGAGGTCCGAAAGGCGCTGTCCGGAGTCCAGGACCCCGAGATCAGGCGCCCCATCACCGAACTCGGGATGGTCAAGGACGTCACCGTGTCACCGGATGGCGCGGTCGCCGTGGGCGTCTACCTGACCGTCGCGGGCTGCCCGATGCGCGACAAGATCACCAAGGACGTCACCGCCGCGGTGACCGCCCTCCCCGGCGTCACCGACGTGGCGGTCGAACTGGACGTCATGAGCGACCAGCAGCGCACCGACCTGCGGAAGAACCTGCGCGGCGGCACCGAGGAACCGGTGATCCCCTTCGCCCAGCCGGGCTCGCTCACCAGGGTCTACTGCGTGGCGTCCGGCAAGGGCGGCGTCGGCAAGTCCAGCGTCACGGTGAACCTCGCCGTGGCCATGGCCGCCCGAGGCCTCTCGGTGGGCGTGGTCGACGCCGACATCTACGGCCACTCGATCCCCCGCATGCTCGGCACCGACGCCAGGCCAACGCAGGTAGAAAAAATGATCATGCCGCCCCAGTCCCACGGGGTGAAGCTGATCAGCATCGGCATGTTCACCCCCGGAAACGCCCCGGTGGTCTGGCGCGGCCCCATGCTCCACCGCGCACTCCAGCAGTTCCTCGCGGACGTCTTCTGGGGCGACCTGGACGTCCTGCTCCTCGACCTCCCGCCGGGCACCGGCGACGTGGCGATCTCCGTGGCCCAGCTGGTCCCCAACGGCGAGATCCTCGTGGTGACGACACCCCAGCAGGCGGCGGCGGAGGTCGCGGAACGAGCGGGCTCGATCGCACTGCAAACCCGCCAACGAATCGCGGGCGTGGTGGAGAACATGTCGTGGCTCGAAATGCCGGACGGCTCGAAGATGGACGTCTTCGGCTCAGGCGGCGGCCAAGCGGTAGCAGACTCCCTCACCAAGGCGGTGGGTTCGGAAGTGCCCCTGCTGGGCCAGGTCCCCCTGGACCCCCGCCTGCGCGAACAGGGCGACGAAGGCACCCCCATCGTCCTGGCGCACCCGGACTCGGCAGCAGCAAAAGTACTGGCAGAGGTGGCGAAGAAGCTCTCAGTACGGTCACGTGGACTGGCGGGCAGGCTGTTGAACGTCACCCCAGCAGGCCGATAGCCAGCCCGGCAACGAACACCCTCAGTACCCACGACGAACGAGAGCCACGGCCTTCCCGACAGCAGTGGCCGATTTTGCTCGGGGGATTCGCCCCTTGCCCCGGTGGATCGGGCAGGTGGTCACCACCTGCCCTCAGCCGATCACAGGGGCGAATCCAGGGCCCCCCGAGTCAAATCGGCCACCACGCCGGGACCGGCAGCTACCCGATCCCGCGAAAACGCCACCTCACGTGGCGTCAGGATCGTAAGGAGCCCGCTCCCCTGGGTTCAACGGCCTCTCCACGGGAGCGGGCGAAGCAACCGGATACCCGTTCGGCTTGCTCGACTCGGCCGGAGCATCGTCGAAGAGGTGCTTCGTCACAGCCTTCTTCGGGTCGAAGCTGCGCAGCTCCCGCAAATCCTCCAACGGCTTGCGCAACTGCTCGAACTCCGGCCCCATCTCCTGCTTCAGCTGCTCCCGAGCACCGGTGGCGTAGTCCCGCACCTGCCGGATCGTCCGCCCCACCCAGCCCGCGGCCTCGGGCAGCCGCTCAGGCCCGAGGATGAACAGCCCAGCGACGATGATGATGAGGATTTCCACCCACCCGATGCTGTCGAACACGTCGGCGCCTCCACCGTTAGCCCTGAAGCCAGACTAGCCGCAGCTCAGTCCGACTTGAGCGTGACCTGCAGCGTCAATTCGCGCCCCTGCCGGGCCAGCACGACGGGCACCGTCTCCCCGATCTCGTGCTCCCGCACGGCCACCGTCAGCTCGGCCGCGTTGCGCACCATCCGGTCACCGACGCGGGTGATCACGTCGCCCTCGACGATCCCGGCGGCGGCGGCGGCCCCACCAGCGGGCACGTTCTGCACCTGAGCGCCCTCGGCGGTCTCGGCGGACGCGGACCGCGCGTTCACGTTCATGTCCGCGTGCTTGACCTCGCCGGTCTGGATGAGCGCCTCGGAGATCTTGCGCGCGTAGTTGCCGGAGATGGCGAACCCGAGCCCCACGGAGTTGCCGGTCTGGGTCTGGATGGAGGAGTTGATCCCCACCAGCGCGCCCGACGAGTCGACCAGCGCGCCGCCCGAGTTGCCGGGGTTGATGGCCGCGTCGGTCTGGATCGCGTCGTAGGTGACCTGCGGTCCGCCGTTCTCCCCCGCGGCCGTCACGGGTCGGTTCAACGCGCTGACGATCCCCTGCGTCACGGTGTTCGACAGCGACAGCGGCGATCCGATCGCGATGACCGAGTCGCCGACCTCCAGGTCGTCGGAGTTGCCGAACTGGATCACCGTCGGGTTGGTCACCTCGACCTTGATGACGGCGAGGTCGGTCTTCGAGTCGCGCCCCACGATCCGGGCGACGGCCCTCTTGCCGTCGGTGAAGACGACCGTCAGCTTCGCCGACGCGTCCTGCACGGCGGGGGCGACGACGTGGTCGTTGGTCAGGATGTAGCCCTCGCCGTCGATCACGACGCCGGAGCCGACGCCCGCGACGTTGGACCCCTTGAACTCGATCGACACCACACCGGGCGTGGTCCGGTTCGCGATGTCCGAGACCGACCCGACCGGCCGCTCCTTGGCGGGCTTCACCTCGGCCAGCGTCACGCCGCCGTCCGTCAGCGGGTTCCCGGCCCTGCCGAAGAACCAGCCGACGAGTCCGCCGGCGGTGCCGACCAGGAGGGCGGCCACCAGCAGCAGGACGAGGCCGACGGGCTTGACCCGCCTGCCGAACAGCAGTTCCGGAACGCTCAGCTGAGGACCGGGTGCGGCTTTCGCGGACGAGGGGCCGGAGGACTTCTCGCCCACGGCGGGCGGTCCGATCACGGCACCGGAACCCGGATCGCGCCACGGGTCGCCGGCGGGTTTGCCGTCCCAGAAGACGGGGTCGATGTCCGGGTCGACCGCGTGGTCGGCACCGGGGGGCCGCTGGAGCTTGAGGTCGTCGCCGCCGACGGGCCTGCCGAACGCCGTGGACAGCGCCTCGGGCGGGGGCGGGGCCATGGGCACCTGGCCGTTGAGCGGCGGGCGCCGCGCGTCGAACGCGGTGTCGACGCCCTGGGGGCGACCGAACGCGGCCGTGAGCGACGGATCGACGGCGGGGCGGTCCAGGGGACGCGGCGCGAGCCTGCGGTGTTCCCCGTCGTCGACCCCCGACACCGGGGTCGCGGGCGTCCGACCGTTGCCCTGCTCTGGCTGGCTCATCGCTCCCCGAATGGTTCCGCCTGGACTGGCTCACGCTGTGGGGGCAAGCCTGCCTGGTGCCCGGTGAAGTCCGCGTACGCGGGTCCTCAACGCCCGTTGGCGACGGATCGGAGCAGGTCAAGGCGGGCGTTCTCGTCGTGCTGGAGCGGCCCCACGGCGGGCGCGGGCCGCACCGCGACGGTGGGTGTCCCCGGATCGAGGGAGGGCGTCGGCCGGGCCTCGGGTGAGGTCTCCCCGACCGGCGCGACCAGCACCAGCGCTCCGAGCACCAGACCGGACACCACGGCACCCGCGCTGTTGCGCGCGCGCCGGGCGCCGAAGCGCCCCAGCACCGAGGAGCCGGTGCCGAGCGGCCTCGACTCGCCGAGCACGGGACCGGTGCCGAAACCGGCGGGCACGCGGTCGGGGCGGAGCACCGTCACGAGCTGCCCGTCCTCCGTGACGGCGAGGCCGTCCGGGGCGCTGGGCAGGTCGACCTCCTGCGGGATGGCCCGCAGCCGGTCGAGGAACCCCGATGCGCAGTTGGGCATCCCGGCGGCGCGGACCGCGAGGCGGACCTGCTGCTGGTAGGCGGCTTCAGCCGAGCAGAGCGGACACCGGGCCAGGTGCGCGGTGGCCCGGCCGTGCGCCGTGGACGACAGCTCGCCGTCGACGAAGGCCACCACCACGTCGGGCAGCAGGTGTTGCTCCGACAATCCCCAACCTCGCAGGTCGGTCATGCAGAGTCCTCCAGCACTTGCTCCCGACGGCGTTCCAACGCGGACCGCAGGGCCTGGCGGCCCCGGTGGATCCGACTCCTCACGGTACCCAGTTTCACCCCGAGGGTGGCACCGATCTCCTCGTACGACAGGCCTTCGACGTCGCACAGGACCACGGCGGCGCGGAACTCCGGCGGCAGCTCGTCGAGAGCGGCCTGGAGGTCGGGGTCGAGGTGGGTGTCGGAGTAGACCTGCTCGGGGCTCGGGTCGTCGCCCGCGAGCCGGTCGGTGTCCTCGGGCAGCCCCTCCATGCGCAGCCGCGAGCGGCGGCGCGCCATGTCGAGGAAGAGGTTGGTGGTGATGCGGTGCAGCCAACCCTCGAACGTGCCCGGCTTGTAGGAGGCGAGCGAGCGGAACACCCGGATGAACGTCTCCTGGGTGAGGTCCTCGGCGTCGTGCTGGTTACCGGTCAACCGGTAGGCCAGCCGGTACACCCGGTCGGCGTGCTCACGGACGACCTCGTCCCATGAGGGCGGCGTCCAGTCCGCCGACTCGATGGTGGCGACGGTCGGCGTGGGGGCGGCGGGGGACAACGCCACCGGCGAAGTCGGCTGCGTGCGCATCGGGCGGTGAAGCACCTCCAGTGGGCTGGCTAGCCCTGTGCACAGGTCAACGTAGGTTCGGTTCCCAGTGTTCCCGTGTTCTGATCTGACACCAGCGTGCCGGTCTTGCTTATAACCATCGTGAGAGTCCCCTGAGAGCACGCTGAGAATCGGGATGTACCCATCCGGGTTCCGGATGACACCCTGGCGGGTGGATCCCGGCGCGCAACGGCGGCGCACTTCACGGCGGGTTCACCCGATTTCACCCCTTGCGGCGCTAACCTCCTGCCTTGTGACACCGGATTCGCCGCTTCGGGACTACGTGGAGCACTTCCTCCCCGAGGACGACGTGCTGACGGCCGCCCGGAGCAGGGGTGTCGAACTGGGCTGCGTGCCGATCGGCAGCGGCGGCGGGGCGGCCCTGCGGTTCCTGGCCGCCGCGCTCCAGGCCAAGGCGGTCGTCGAGGTCGGCACGGGCGCGGGGGTGAGCGGCCTCTACCTGCTCGGCGGGATGCCCGTGGCGGGCGTCCTGACGTCGATCGACGTCGACCCGGAGCACCAGCGGGCGGCCCGCAAGGCGTTCACCGAGGCGAAGGTCCAGGTCAGCCGCACGCGGCTGATCATGGGTCACGCGCTGGACGTGCTGCCGCGGCTGACCGACGGCGCCTACGACCTGGTGTTCGTCGACGGCGCGAAGGCCGAGTACCCGCGCTACCTGGACGAGGGCGTCCGCCTGCTCCGGCCGGGCGGCGTGATCGCGTTCGACAACGTCCTGTGGGACGGCCGCGTCGTGGACCCGAGCAACCGGGACCAGGACACGACGGCCATGCGCGAGGTGGCGCGCTCGGTCCGGGAGGACGACAGGCTCGTCCCCGTGCTCCTGCCCCTGGGCGACGGTCTGCTGGTCGCCGCCAAGAAGCGGTGACACCGGCCGTCCGGAGTCGGCGGTTCGGCCCCCCGACCTCCTCGACGCCGGGGGCTTCGCCGCCGACGCCGAGGAGGTGGTGACCGACCTGCCGACGCGCCCTCGCGGGTGGATCGGCGGGGGGTGGGCCCTACTCGGCCCTCACGTTCTTGCCCAGGACCGTCACGCCCCCGGCGCTGATCGTGTAGCGCTGGCGGTCCATCGCCTGGTCGACGCCGATGAGGGCCCCGTCCGGGACGACGACGTTCTTGTCCAGGATGGCCCTCCTGACCACCGCGCCCTTGCCGATCCGCACGCCCGGCAGCAGCACGCTCCCCTGCACGACGGACCCGACCTCGACGACCACGTCCGAGCTGATCACCGACCCGTGGATCGTCCCGGAGATGATCGAGCCGGGCCCGACCATGGAGTCCTCGGCGCTCCCCCCCGCGATGAACTTGGCGGGCGGCAGCGGCGGGGTGGCGGTGCGGATGGGCCACGCCTGGTTGTAGAGGTTGAACACCGGGCGGACGGAGACCAGGTCCATGTGCGCCTCGTAGTAGGCGTCGATGGTCCCCACGTCGCGCCAGTAGCCGCGGTCGCGCTCGCTCTCGCCCGGCACGACGTTGTCCGCGAAGTCGTAGACGTGCGCCTTCCCCGCGTCGACCAGCATGGGGATGATGTCGCCGCCCATGTCGTGGTCGGAGTCCGGGTTGGCGGCGTCGGACCGCAGCGCGTCGAGCAGCGCCTCGGTCGTGAAGATGTAGTTGCCCATCGACGCGAACGTGACCTCGGGGTCGTCCGGCACGTGCGGCGGGTCGGACGGCTTCTCCAGGAACTGGGTGATCAGCCCGGTGGAGTCCGAGTCGATGCAGCCGAACGCCTTCGCCTCGGCCCTCGGCACGCGCATCCCCGCGACGGTGACGCCCGCGCCGCTGTCGACGTGCTGCTCCAGCATCTGGCCGGGGTCCATGCGGTACACGTTGTCCGCGCCGAAGACCGCGATGTGGTCCGGCTTCTCGTCCTGGACGAGGTTGAGGCTCTGGAAAATCGCGTCAGCGCTGCCGGTGTACCAGCGCGGGCCGAGCCGCTGCTGGGCCGGGACCGGCGTCACGTACTGGCCCAGGACGTTCGAGAGCCGCCACGTCGTGGAGATGTGCTTGTCGAGCGAGTGCGACTTGTACTGCGTCAACACGCAGAGCTTGACCATTCCCGCGTTGACGAGGTTGGACAGCACGAAGTCGACCAAGCGGTAGTTGCCCGCGAACGGCACCGCGGGTTTGGCCCGGTCGGCTGTCAGCGGCCAGAGCCGCTTCCCTTCCCCGCCTGCCAGGACAATTCCGAGTACGTGCGGCTGCCCTTTCACGCCCTGACCCTAACGGTGCGGAAGCGGGGCCACCAACGGTGCGGCGCGGCGGATCTCACGTTTTCCGGGTCCGTTCACCCGGCTGCCCCACTTCCGGGGTTACGGTGAGGCCCGTGCGAGTAGGACTGCTGACACGGGAGTACCCCCCGGAGGTGTACGGCGGAGCCGGAGTCCACGTCGGATTCCTGGTTCCCCGCCTCCGCGAGCTGATCGACGTCGACGTGCACTGCTTCGGCGGTCCACGGCCCGACGCCCACGCCCACGAGGCCGCGAAGGGGTTGGACAGCGCGAACGCGGCGCTGCGGACCCTGTCGGTCGACCTGGAGATGGCCGCGGCGGTGGCGGGGGCCGAACTGGTGCACTCGCACACCTGGTACGCGAACATGGCCGGTCACCTGGCGAAGCTGCTGCACGGCGTGCCGCACGTCGTGACGGCGCACTCGCTGGAGCCGCGCAGGCCGTGGAAGGCCGAGCAGCTCGGCGGCGGCTACCGGGTCTCGTCCTGGGTGGAGAAGACCGCGTACGAGGCGGCGGACGCGATCATCGCGGTCAGCGAGGGGATGCGGCTGGACGTGCTCGCCTGCTACCCGGACCTCGACCCGGCCCGCGTGCACGTCGTGCGCAACGGCATCGACACCGAGGCCTACCACCCGGTGACCGAGACGGACGCGCTCGAACGCCACGGGATCGACCCGGACCGGCCGATCGTCGCGTTCGTGGGCAGGATCACCCGGCAGAAGGGCGTCGGCCACCTGGTCGCGGCGGCCCACCACATCGCGCCGGAGGCCCAGGTCGTGCTGTGCGCGGGCGCGCCGGACACCCCGGAGATCGCCGAGGAGACCCGGCTCGCGGTCGCCGAGCTGGCCGCGGTGCGCTCGGGCGTGTTCTGGATCCAGCAGATGCTCCAGCCCGCCGAGGTGCGGCAGATCCTCAGCCACGCGGCGGTGTTCGTGTGCCCGTCGGTGTACGAGCCGCTCGGGATCGTGAACCTGGAGGCCATGGCGTGCGGCACGGCGGTCGTCGCGTCGGACGTCGGCGGCATCCCGGAGGTCGTCGACCACGGCAGGACCGGCCTGCTGGTGCACTACGACGAGGCGGACACGTCGAAGTACCGGGCCGAGCTGGCGGACGCGATCAACGAGGTGCTGGCGGATCCTGCGAGGGCCGCGGCGTTCGGCGCGGCGGGCAGGCAGCGGGCGGTCGACGAGTTCTCGTGGTCGACCGTGGCCGAGCAGACGGTAGAGGTCTACCGAGAGGCTCTTCACATTTAGACCTCTCACCAGCGAGTTTTAAAACGTGAGCTGAGTCACACTCGTCCGAGTGCAACCGCGACGTCCAGTAACCGCCTTTAAACCGGTAGTAGGACTTTCACCCATCTACCGGGGGTACCCGCTGTGCGTTTCGGACGCGTCTCGTTGGGCTTGGTCGCCGTGGCCCTCGCTGCGGCGGGCTGCGCGACCCCTCCAGCCCGGAGCGCGCCCGAGCCGGAGAAGCTCACCATCGGCGGCAAGGCGGTGCTGGACGGTGAGCTGCTCCAGTCGCAGGCCGAGGCCGAGCTGACGTTCACCCTCAACTTCGGCTACGTGTCCCGCACCGGCAGCAAGCCGGTCGACTGCTGGTTCGCCCGCACCAACGCCGACACCGAGGTCGACACCAGGCTGTGGTGCGGCCCGGTGCAGGTGCCGGGCACCGCGGCGTCGGCGGACTGGGTGCCCGTCCCGCTCAAGGAGACCGGGCAGGAGTCCGACGGCGCTCGGTTCGAGGTGCAGCCGCCGCAGATCCCCGAGCAGGGCACGCGCAGTTCCCCGGTCGGTTCGCTGGTGCGCTCGGACGGCACCGAGACCGACCCGAACAAGGAGGAGACGACCAGCACCGAGGCGGGTCCGGACTTCCTGGCCGTGCTGCCGGACGACCACGAGAAGTCCAACGAGGACCTCGGGCTCTCCGACGCGAACGACCTGAAGGTGCGCGACGACCTCCTCAGCGCGACCGCGACCGGCTGGGGCTCGCCGGAGAGCTTCCCGGAGGGCAAGACCGTCCTCAAGCCCGGTCCCGGTCTCCAGCTGCGGGTGCTGCGGCTCAAGGTCGAGCGCCTGCTCTCGACCGACCCGGCGTTCGACCAGCTCCCGTGGCAGGGCTACACGCCGCAGCCGTCGGAGCTGGCGCTGGAGCTGCCCGGCAGGCGGCAGCAGCTGCCCGCCGACCGGCTGCCGGAGAACGACACGGTGTTCGTCGTCTACACCGTCGCGACCGGCACGCAGGGCGGCGAGGTGCTCGCGCTCAACACCATCGGCACGAAGTCGCTGGAGCAGCGGGTGGAGATGCCGTCGGGCCGGGCGACGACCGAGATCCCCGCCGTGCTGCGCCGGAACGCCCAGCCGGGGAAGTCCGTCGACGGCAAGCAGAGGATCGAGGTCGGCGGCAAGGCGGGCGAGCTGAAGGTGCTCGGCGTGCGGCTCGGCCGCCAGCGCCCGGTGAAGGTCAACGGCGACTACCAGGTGGCCACCGCGTCCGCGCCGGACAAGGCGCTGCTGGAGCTGCGGATCAGCGCCAGGGGCGACGGCTTCCCGGACACCGTCGGCGGTGACCTGACGAAGGGCATGTTCACGGTCCGGCTGCCGGACGGCTCCGAGGCGCCGCAGGTCGGCATCCGCTACGACGGCGGCGTCTTCCCGGTCGCCCTGGTCGTCGAGGTGCCCGCGCAGCTCAAGTCCGCGACCCTCGAGCTGACCGAGGGCGACGTGGCGCTGCCGATCGCGGGCTCGACGTCGATCCGGCCGCTCGACGGACCCGTGACCGTGCCGCTGGACTTCTGAGCGACCAGCACGGCCACGCCCGCCAGGGCCAGCCAGCCCACGACGGCGGCCACCAGCGCACCCCAGCCCCACGCGCCGAACACGGCGCTGCCCGCCGTGCCGCCCGCGCTGCTGCCGACGTAGAACGCGAACAGGTACACACCGGAGGCCTGCCCCTTCGCGTTCGACGGCGCCCGCGCGCCGACCCAGCCGCTGGCGACCGAGTGCGCGGCGAAGAAGCCGCCGGTGAACAGGGCCAGGCCCGCGGCGACGAAGACCAGCGAGTCCGGCAGCGTGAGCAGGGCTCCGCCCGCCGCCACGCCCAGCGCGGCCAGCGCGACCCGTGCCCGGCCCAGCCGGTCGGCCAGGCGGCCTGCGACGGCGGAGCAGACGCCGCCCGCGGCGTAGGCGAGGAAGACGAGGGCCGCGAAGCGCGCGGGGAGTTCCAGCGGCGGAGCGGCCAGGCGGAAGCCGATCACGTTGAAGAGGGAGATGAACGCGCCCACGGCGAGCGCCGCGATGGCGTACTGGCAGAGGAGGACCCGGTCGCCCAGCGCCGTCCGGAGGCCGCGCGGGACCCTGGTGGGCTTGCGGCTGTCCGGCGGGAGGGTGGCGGCGACGACCGCGGCGCAGACCACGCCCAAGCCGGCCACGGCGGCCAGCGCACCGCGCCAGTCCAGCCAGTCGACGCCGATCCCGGCGACCAGCCTGCCGATCATGCCGCCCGCGCTGTTGCCCGCGATGAGGGCGCCGATGGCCGCTCCCACCCCGGCCGGACCCACCTCGTCGGCCAGGTACGCCATCGCCACCGCGGGCACCCCCGCCACGGCGACCCCCTGGAGGACCCGCAGGGCGATCAGCGCGGAGAAGGTCGGGGCGAACGGCAGGAGCAGGGCCATCAGGGCAGCCGCGGCCACGGCGGCCACGATGACCCGCCTGCGGCCGACGCGCTCGGAGAGCATCGCGATCGGGACCACGACGAGGGCGAGCGCGCCCGTTGCCGCGCTGATGGCCAGCGAGGCGCCGCCGGGGGTCAGGTGGAACTCGGCCGCCAGCTGCGGGAGCACCGGTTGGGGGGCGTAGAGGAGTGCGAACGAGCCCAGTCCCGCTGCGGTCGCGGCGAGCGTGATTCGCCTTCTGCGTGTCACGTCTTCGACGCTAACCCATGCGTCCAATACGGAATTCTGCCAAAATCCATACGGTGATGGATGAGATGTCGCTGGCTCCCCGGTTGGCCGTGCTGCGCGCCCTCGCCCACGAGGAGCACGTGACCCGCGTGGCCGAGGTCGTGGGACTGCCGCAGCCGACCGTCAGCCGGTGGCTGGCGGCGATCGGGGACGAGCTGGGTGCGCCGATCGTGGAGCGGGCCGGGCGCGGGGTGCGGCTGACGCGCGCCGGACGGCTGCTGGCCGAGGCCGCCGAGCGGTCCATGGCCGTGCTGGAGGCCGGGTGGCGGTCGGCCGCCGAGGAGGTCGACCCCGAGCGCGGGCAGGTGGTGCTGGGGTTCCTGCACATGCTGGGGCGGTCGCTGGTGCCGGAACTCGTCCGCGGGTTCCGGACCGCCCACCCGCACGTGCGGTTCCGGCTGGTGCAGAACTCGCGGCAGGTGGTGCTCGACGCACTGGCCCGCGGCGACATCGACCTCGCACTGGTGGCGCCGCCACCGGTGGCGCCGGAGTTCGAGGCCGTGCTGCTGCACGAGCAGGAGCTGGTGCTGGTCGTGCCCGCCGGGCACCGGCTGGCCGGGCGGGCGGGGGTGCGGCTGGCCGAACTGGCCGACGAGGACTTCGTGGTGCTGGAGCACGGGTACGGGCTGCGGCAGATCACGGACGACCTCTGCGCGGAGGCCGGGTTCGTGCCCAGGGTGACGTTCGAGGGGCAGGAGATGGAGACGGTGCGCGGGTTGGTCGGGGCGGGGCTGGGGGTGGCGCTGCTGACGCGGGCGGAGGTGGTGGCCGCTCCGGACGTGGTGGAGCTGCCGATCACGCCTCGGGCTACTCGGACGTTCGCGCTGGCCTGGCGGGCCGGGATTCCGCTGCCGCCCGCCGTGGTGGCCTTTCGGGGACATGCGGAGGAGCG
Source organism: Umezawaea sp. (assembly GCF_036375055.1). Classification (GTDB taxonomy): domain Bacteria; phylum Actinomycetota; class Actinomycetes; order Mycobacteriales; family Pseudonocardiaceae; genus Umezawaea. Next base: position 391 of record NZ_DASUSQ010000136.1, on the reverse strand, counting down.
GATCCCTCGGTGATGGAGGGCAGGTGCTGCGGCTCCGGCTGCGGCTCCGGCTCCGGCTCCGGCTGTGGGCGTGGGCGTGGGCGTGGGCGATCCTCCCCCCGCTCGCGTGATTGTCTTCATGGCCGTACGCACCGTGTCAAGGCTGGAAAGATGCCTTGACACGGCACGGCCGGCCGTGAGGGCGCTTCGGATCGGGGGCAGGGAGAGGGCTGGGCTTGGCCCGAGTCGGTTGGCCCTGCTCGGGACACCGGTCGGTTGGCCCCGCTCGGGACGCCGGTCGGTTGGGCGGTCGGCGGGGGTTGTTGGCGCCGTGTGGTGAGGTGCTGCGGCTTTCCGGCAGCGCAGAACGCCGCCTGCCCGTCGGAGAGGGCGGCGGCGTTCTGGGTGTCCG
>NZ_DASUSQ010000135.1:0-86497 GCF_036375055.1 Umezawaea sp. | reverse complement strand
GCGGGCAACAGCAACGCCAACGCCTCCACGTTCTCCCCGGCCCGCGTCACGCAGGCCATCACCGTCGGCGCCACCGAGCGCACCGACGCCCGCGCCAGCTACTCCAACTACGGTTCCGTGCTCGACGTCTTCGCGCCCGGCAGCGCCATCACCTCGTCCTGGAGCACCAGCGACACCGCCACCAACACCATCAGCGGCACCTCCATGGCCACCCCGCACGTGGCGGGCGTGGCGGCCAGGTACCTCCAGTCGAACACCGCGGCCACCCCGGCCCAGGTCTCCTCGGCACTGGTGGCGGCGGCAACGGCCAACAAGGTCACCAACCCCGGCTCGGGCTCCCCGAACCGCCTGCTCTTCCTGTCCCCCAACGCATAGAGACAACGCGCGGCCAACAGGGAGGGCTCGGCGACGCCGGGCCCTCCCTGCCGCACGACCACGACCACCGGCGAACAGCGAGCCACGGCGTGCACCCGAACGCGACCGGCTGCGGCGGAACGGCCACCGTCGCCCAGCGCTGGTCCGCCCCGTTGGGTCCCGTGCGGTGCCGGGTGTGATGCTGGCGCCATGACTGATCAGCGCGAGGTCGTGGTCGTCCGCTGGCCCGACGGGTCCCCGTCCTCCGACGAGGGGTTGGCCGCGCTGCTGGCGGCCTACCACCTGCGGACGGAGGCGGAGAAGGGCGAGACCGCGGTGGACGTGGACGGGCTGCCGGACCGGTACCGGGCGGAGGTCACCGACCCGCGCACCGTGTTCGCCGACGACGTGGTGCTGGTCGCCCTGAGCGGGGGCACCGCCGTGGGCTGCCTGGTGGTGACCACCCCCACCGCGGGGCAGGCGGAGGTCAAGAGGCTGTGGACGGACCCCGCGTTCCGCGGCCTGGGCGTCGCCTCCGGGCTGCTCGGCGCCGCGCTCGCGCGGGCGGCGGACAGCGGTGCGAGCACCGTGCGGCTGTCGGTGTGGAGGTGGCGGACCGGCGCCATCGCCCTGTACGAGCGGTTCGGGTTCACCGCCACCGAGTCGTGGGACGAGCGGGATCGGCTGGTGTGCATGGAGCGCGTCGTCCCGCGCCGGGTGTTGTGACTGTTGAGGTTGTGGACGGCGTGTCGAGTTGACCGAGCGAGCACCTCCGGGACGGCTCCCGGCACGGGGGTGTGCTCGGCGTGGCCGGAGTCGATTCGGCCACCCCGGCTGGGACCGGCAGTCACCCCATCCGCCGGGACCCCGACCCCCTACCGCCGAACGGGCAGCACCACAGGCCCGTACACGGCCTCGCCGGCGGGCAACCACTCCCCAGCCCCGTCCCGCCGCAGCGAAGGCAACGCCCTGGCCAACCGGGGCAACGCCTCCTGCAACTCCACCCTGGCCAACGCCGCCCCCAGGCAGTAGTGGATCCCACCCCCGTACGTCAGGTGGGCCACCCGCCCCACCGTCACGTCCAACCGGTCGGCCCCCGAGAACACCGCCGAGTCCCGGTTGGCCGACCCCGTCACCGGCAGCACGCACGACCCGGCGGGCAGCACCACCCCGTTCACCACGATGTCCTCCTTGGCGATCCGGGGCAGTCCCAGCAGCGAGGCGGGCTGGAACCGCACCACCTCCTCCGCCGCCTGCCCGGCCAGCGACGAGTCCGACGCCAGCAGCCGCCACTGGTCCGGGAACTCCAGGAACGCGGCCACCCCGCCGCTCAGCTGGTGCTGCACCGTCCCCTGCCCGGCCGACATGAGCGTGACCACCAGCGACCGCAGCTCGGCCTCGGTCAGCGACTGGTCGACCAGCGAACTGACCAGGTCGTCGCCCGGAGTGCGGCGCCGCTGGTCCAGCAGGTCGTCGATGAACGAGTGCAGGTCGTCCAGCGCGGCCTCGATGCGGGACGCGTGCGGGGCGACGGAGTACCCGAACAGCAGCCCCACGTCGGCCGCCCACGAGCTCACCTCCCGCCGCACGTCCTCCGGGACCCCGATGAACCGGCACAGCGCCCGCAGCGCGAACGGGTGCGCGAAGTCGGCGACGAAGTCGAACTCGTCGCCCAGCCCCTCGATCAGCTCGTCGGCCAGGAACCCGGCGGTGGAGCGGAACTCCTCGACCCGCTTCACGGTGAACGCCCGCCCCACGGCGCGCCGCAGGCGCTGGTGCTCGGAGCCGTCGGCGTTGAGCAGGAAGCCCCGCATCGCGTCGACGAGCGGCCCGTCGGTGATGCCCTGCGCGGCCAGGAAGTCCGTGCCGGGCGTGCGCAGCGACCACGACGACAGCACCGTCCGCACCTCGTCGTACCGCAGGATCGCCGTTCCCGCGGCGGTGTCCGCCCGCCAGTCGGCCTCGCGCAGCTCGCGCAGCGCGGAGTGGGGATCGGCCAGGAAGTCCTCGCCGTGCAGGTCCAGGAAACCCCTCATGCCCGACGATAGGCAGCTCGGAGGGGGTGCCGACGCGGAGTTCATCCGGTCGGCCTACCGAACCGGGCCGCGCACCGCCCGCGTCGTCACGGGCTGGTGACCGCGCCGCGTCCGGATCACCCCTCCGTGACCCGGACGAAGGAGAGCGGCGTGGTGGGCTTGCCGTCCTCCGCCCCGCCCGCGACACCGCCCGCCACGACCTGGTCGACGACCTCCATGCCCGCGACGACCTTGCCGATCACCGGGTAGTCGGGGTTGATCTGCGCGGCGCCGTGCACGATGAAGAACTGGCTGCCGTTGGTGCCGGGTCCGGCGTTGGCCATCGCGACGACCCCGCGCGCGTAGGCGCCCCTGGCGGGCAGCTCGTCGTCGAACCGGAAGCCGGGCGTGCCGGTCCCGGTGCCGGTCGGGTCGCCGCACTGGAGCACGCCGAGGTTCGGGTTGGTGGTGAGCCGGTGGCACGTCGTGCCGTCGTAGAACTTCTTCCCCACGAGGTACCGGACGGCCTGCACCGAGCACGGGCCCGCCGCCGGGTCGAGCTCGACCCTCACGTCGCCCCTGTCGGTGGTGAAGGTGAGCGCCGAGGCCTTCGGGTTCGGGGTGGACGGCGGGAAGCCGACCGTGCCGGGGGAGCCGTCCTCGGCGTACTCGCACGGCCCGTCGGTGCCGCTGGTGGCCGTGGTGGGCGCCGTCGTGGAGGCGGTGGTGGACCGGGTCGTGGTCGGGACCGGGGCTCCGCCCGCGACGGGCCGCCCGTTCACGCGCACCGCGCAGCCCGACAGGAGCAGCAGGGCGAAGACGATCACCAGCAGGCGTTTCGGCACCAGCGGATCCTACGGTTCCCGCCGTCACCCACAAGTGGATCGGAAACCTGGTGGCCATACCCGCGGGGCTGTTGGCTAGCCTTGACTGCCAGCCGCCAGTCGGATAGATGAGCACGAGGAGAGCAGCACCCGTGATGCGCACGCACGAGGCCGGGACGCTCCGGGCCGAGCACGCCGGGCAGTCCGTCACCCTGACCGGGTGGGTGGCCCGCAGGCGCGATCACGGCGGGGTCATCTTCATCGACCTCCGCGACGCCTCCGGTGTCGCCCAGGTCGTCTTCCGCGAGGGCGAGATGGCGGAGCGGGCCCACCGCCTGCGCTCCGAGTTCGTCGTGAAGATCGTCGGCGACGTGACCGCGCGCCCCGAGGGCAGCGCGAACCCCGACCTGCCCACCGGCGCGATCGAGGTCTACGCGACCGAGCTGGAGGTACTGAACGAGTCGGCCCCGCTGCCGTTCCAGCTCGACGACCACCTGGAGGTCGGCGAGGAGGCCCGCCTCAAGCACCGCTACCTCGACCTGCGCCGCAGCGGCCCGGCCAAGGCGATCCGCGCGCGCAGCGAGGCGAACCGCATCGCCCGCGAGGTGCTGCACGCCGAGAAGTTCGTGGAGATCGAGACGCCGACGCTGACCCGCTCCACCCCGGAGGGCGCCCGCGACTTCCTGGTGCCCGCGCGCCTGCGCCCCGGCTCCTGGTACGCGCTGCCGCAGTCGCCCCAGCTGTTCAAGCAGCTGCTGATGGTCGGCGGCATGGAGCGGTACTACCAGATCGCCCGCTGCTACCGGGACGAGGACTTCCGCGCCGACCGCCAGCCGGAGTTCACCCAGCTCGACATCGAGATGAGCTTCGTCGAGCAGGACGACGTGATCGCGCTCGGCGAGCGGATCATCTCCGCCCTGTGGAAGGAGCTGGCCGACCACGAGCTGCCCCGGCCGTTCCGCCGGATCAGCTACGCCGAGGCCATGGCGAAGTACGGCTCGGACAAGCCCGACCTGCGCTTCGACGTCGAGCTGGTCGAGCTGACCGACTACTTCAAGGACACCCCGTTCCGGGTCTTCCAGGCCCCGTACGTCGGCGCGGTCGTCATGCCCGGCGGCGCCGACCAGCCCCGTCGCACGCTCGACGGCTGGCAGGAGTTCGCGAAGCAGCGCGGCCACCGCGGCCTGGCGTACGTGCTGGTCGCCGAGGACGGCACGCTCGGCGGTCCGGTCGCCAAGAACCTGTCCGAGGCCGAGCGCGAGGGCCTGGCGAAGGCCGTCGGCGCGAACCCCGGCGACTGCGTGTTCTTCGCCGCGGGCGACCCGGACGGCGCCCGCTCGCTGCTCGGCGCCGCGCGCGTCGAGATCGCGTCCCGCGTCGGCCTGATCGACGAGAACGCCTGGTCGTTCGTGTGGGTCGTGGACTTCCCGATGTTCGAGTCGGCCGAGAAGCTCAAGGACGGCGACGTCGCCGTGGGCGGCGGCAAGTGGACGGCGCTGCACCACGCGTTCACCTCGCCCACCCCGGAGTGGCTGGACCGCTTCGAGGAAGACCCCGGCAACGCGCTGGCCTACGCGTACGACATCGTCTGCAACGGCAACGAGATCGGCGGCGGCTCCATCCGCATCCACCGGGCCGACGTGCAGCAGCGCGCGTTCGGCGTGATGGGCATCGGGCCGGAGGAGGCGCAGGAGAAGTTCGGCTTCCTGCTCGACGCCTTCAAGTTCGGCGCTCCGCCGCACGGCGGCATCGCGTTCGGCTGGGACCGCATCGCCATGCTGCTGTCCGGCACCGACTCGATCCGCGACGTGATCGCGTTCCCGAAGTCCGGCGGCGGCTACGACCCGCTGACCGCGGCCCCGGCGCCGATCACGCCGCTCCAGCGCAAGGAAGCGGGCGTGGACGCGAAGCCGCCGGTCGACAAGTAGGTGCTCCACCTGCGCGCGGTGTGCCCGGTCGACGTCACCGACCGGGCGCTCGCCGTGCTCAAGGCACACCCCGGCGCGACGCACGTGGTGCTGCTGCGCGGGGCGGCGATCGCCCCCGCGGGCGACGTCGTCGAGGCCGACCTGGCGCGGGAGGCCACCGACGAGGTGGTGGCCTCCCTGTGCGACCTCGGTGTCGACCGGGACGGCGGCGTGACGCTGGAGCAGATCGACACCGCCCTGTCGGACGCCGCCGACCGGGCCCAGGACGCCGCTCCCGGTGAGGGCGCGGACGCCGTGGTCTGGGACGAACTGCTGTCCAGGACCGGGGAGGAGTCGCGGCTCAACGCGACCTTCCTGGCGTTCCTGACCATCGCGTGCCTGCTGGCCGCCGTCGGGGTCGTCACGAACTCGACCGTGACGCTCGTCGGCGCGATGGTGGTCGGCCCGGAGTTCGGTCCGCTCGCCGCCATCTCGGTCGGCCTGGTCCTGAAGCGCTGGGACCTGGTCCGCCGGGCCGCCCTCGCGCTGGCCGTCGGGTTCCCGGTCGCGATGCTGATCACCGTGATCGGTGCGCAGATCGGGTCGTTCACCGGGCTGTTCGACCGGCAGACCGTGATCAACCAGCACGACTTCGACTTCGTGTACACCGTCGGCCCGTTCTCGCTGATCGTCGCGCTGCTGGCCGGGGCCGCGGGGATGCTGTCGATGACCTCGGCCAAGTCGGCCGCGCTCGTCGGCGTCTTCATCTCGGTGACCACCGTCCCGGCCGCGGGTTACGCCGCCGTCGCCGCCGTTCTCGGTGAGTGGGAACGTTTCGCCCAGTCCACGGGACAGCTCGTGGTGAACCTGGTAGGCATCGTGGTGGCGGCGTCGCTGGTCCTGGCGGTGCGCAGCCGCAAGAACAGGGCGGACGACCCCGGCAGACCGCTGTCGACGGGATGACGGCACCGCATCTCGCATGGTTCGAACCCGTTACCAACTAGTAGTGGTGGTCATCACCGGCGGAGCACTACCGTCACGGTGCCCAGCCCACTTCTGTCGAGCAGCACGGCACGATGGCCAATCGGAGTAGGGTCGGAGGGGATGAGCGTGGAGATCACCGCCGGCTCACCGGACGTCGACGACGACGCCACGCCCGAGATCGACGAGGCGGTGGCCGCCGCGCAGTCCGTGTTGAGCGGGCGGTTCGGGGCACAGATCAGGCTTGCCGATCCCGAGGACCTCGGGGGTGCGGGCCGGTCCGTGGTCGTCCGGGTCCGGGTCGCCGCGACCCCGTTCTCCCTCCCGCGCACCCTCGTGGTCAAGCGGTACCCGCCCGCGGCGGCCGACCGCGACCCGTTCGCGCACGAGACCGTCAGCCACCAGCTGCTGACCGCGCTGCCGTCCGAGGAGCGCCTCACCCCCGAGCTGGTCGCGCACGACATCCGCAAGCGGCTGGTCGTGCTGGAGGACCTGGGCAAGGCCCCCCGGCTGGCCGACAAGCTCCTCGGCCGCGACGCCCGCGCCGCCGAGCGCGGGCTGCTGTCGTGGGCGCACGCGATGGGCAGGCTGCACGCCACCACCGCGGGCCGCGACGCCGACTTCGACGCGCTCATGCGCCGCCAGGGCACCCAGTGCTGCCAGGACCCGGTCGCCGTGGACGTCCACGCCGCCCTGGAGGGCCTGCCGGACCTCCTGGAGCGCGAGCTGGCGGTCGAGACCACCGGCAAGGCCCGCGACTTCGCGACCGCCGCCGTCAAGGGCTTCGTGTCCTCGCGCCGCCGCGCGTTCAGCCCCTCCACGTCGTGCCCGGACAACCACCTGGTCACCAGCAAGGGCGTCCGGTTCCTCGACTTCGAGGGCGGGTGCGTCCGCGACATCGTGTTCGACGCGGCCTGCCTGCGGGTCCCGTTCCCGTCCTGCTGGTGCGCGTACGGCCTGCCCGCGGGCATGTCCGAGGCCATGGTGGCCGCGTGGCGCGCCGAGGTCGGCTCGGTGTGGCCCGACCTGGACGACGACGCGGTGTTCCTGCCGCGGCTGCTGGAGTCGCAGCTGCTGTGGGTGTGGCTGTCGACGTGGCGCGCGCTGCCGAAGCTGACCGCGACCGAGCAGAGCGGCCACCGCGGCCAGGACGCCCCGCCGCGCAGCACCATCCTCACGGTGCGGTGGGTGCGGCTGCGCACCGACGCCGCGTCCCTGGGCGCCACGGCGATCGTGGAGCACGCCGACGCCGTCATCGGCGCGCTGGTCGAGCGCTACGGCGAGAAGGCCACCCAGCTCCAGCTCTACCCGGCGTTCCGGTAGCCCTCGCGGCCGTCGTGGCGGGCGCCGGGGGTGGTGCGGATCATGGTCACCGACCGCCGGTCTGAACCGATTCGATCGGACAGGACGCCGTGGCGGGGCTACCCTCGGAGGCGGTTGAGCGCACAGCCGCGGGAACGTCAGCCACAACTCGACCGGTCGGGGCAGAACTGGTGGAATACCCGGATTTCGCAGTGGACGAACGGCGCCAGTCGGGGTGCGCCGTCGTGGTCGTGCGCGGTGAGGTCGACGTCGACACCGCCCCGGACGTGTGGGTCGTGGCGCGCCGCGCCCTCGACACCAAGCCCGTCTCGCTGGTGGTCGACTGCACCGGCGTCACCTTCTTCGGGTCCACCGGCATCAGCCTGCTGCTGGAACTGCGCGGCGCGTGCCGCGAACACCGGCTCCCGTTCCGGCTCGTCGCCGACACCAGGGCGGTCCTGCGGCCCCTGGAGCTGACGGACCTGCTGCGCGAGTTCGTGATCCTGCGCGACGTGGCCGCTGCCTGCTAGTCCTGCCGCCCGCGGCACGTCCTGACCTGGTCACCGCGGAGCCCGGTGCCCCGTCAAGCCGTTGAACCCCCGATCACGGCCGGAGCCGCGCGTCAGCGCGCACCGCGGAAGCCCGCGGGTCGGCGCGGTCCAGGGCCACCCCTCGCAGTGCGGCGCCCGGCACCGTTCGCTCCTCCGCGTCCACGCCCCTGCCGCCGCACGCGATCACCGGCCGCACGCTCCGCGCCACGTCCACCGCTCTCACAGCGGTCCACCCCTGCGCGGGAGCGGTGACCGGCGCCGTCGACACCGCCCCGGCCCCGCTACTCCTGCTGCTCCATCACCAGGATCGCGCCGTTCGGCTCCCCGGTGCTCGACCGCAGCGAGCTGCACACGATGCGGACGTGCACGTCCCGGCCGCGGCGGTTGATCGCGTCGACCTTCACCTGCGTGGTGAACGAGCCGTCGGCGAGCGCCTGGCGGACGACCGGCCGGAGTTCCGGCAGCGGCAGGCCGATGTCGAGGTTCAGCAGGTGCATGCCCTCGGCCTCGTCCCGCCGCACGCCCCACAGCTCCTCGGCACCGCGGTTCCAGGCCAGGACGCGCATCTCCAGGTCCAGCACGACGACGCCCGCGCGCAGCGACGTGAGGATCGACTCCAGGAAGCCGTTGACCTGGTCCAGTTCGCCGCTGCGGTCGCGCAGCGTGTCGTTCATGGCCTGGAGCTCGTCGTTGGTCGACTGGAGCTCCTCGTTCATCGTCTCCAGTTCCTCGTTCGTGGACTGGAGCTCCTCGTTGGTCGTCTCCAGTTCCTCCACGGTGGACTGGAGTTCCTCGTTGGTGGTCTCCAGCTCCTCGTTGGTCGACTGGAGCTCCTCGTAGGCCGCTTCGAGCTGGTGGTTCGCCTGCTCCAACTCCTCCAGCAGCCGCCGTGCGGCGCTGACGTCGTGGAACACGATGGAGACGCCGAGGATCCCGTTGCCGGAGTCGACGAGCGGGTTGACGTGGACCTCGAACCACATGGTCTCGCCGGGACTGCGGGCCCACTCGACGTCCTTGACGCGCAGCGCCCGCCGTTCCAGCCTGGCCTGGTCGACGTAGCCGCGCAGCTCGACCGGCCGGTAGGACAGGTCGAGGTCGCGCAGCGGCCTGCCGACGTCCTTGCCGGAGAGGCCGAACGTCGCCTCCGCCTGGTGGTTGACCAGCGCTACCACGTCGTCGCTCGTCACCACGACCTGCGCGACCGGACTCGCGGAGAAGCCCAGCTCGCGCAGCTGGTCGAGGCCGCTGATGTCGATCCGCCGGTCCTGCACGAACGCGTGCGTCACGAAGTGCGAGGCGCCGGTGCCGTTCGAGGCCCGCCGGAAGATCCGCCGCTTGAGGTCGACGGAGTCGAAGATCCGGGTGTGGCTGAGCAGCATCTCGGCCTTGCCGAGGAACAGCACACCGCGCGGCACCAGCGCGAAGTGGAAGCGCCCCAGGATCTTCGCCTGCGTCTCCTGGGTGAAGTACATCAGCGTGTTGCGGCAGATCAGCAGGTCGATCCGCGAGATCGGCGCGTCCTGCACCAGGTCGTTGCGGCCGAAGATGACCGTGCGCCGCAGGTCCTTGCGGAACGAGAACCGGCCCTCGTGCGGCTCGAAGTACTTCTCCAGCAGCTCCGGGGCCAGACCCTCCAGCTCCCTGGCCGAGTAGGTCGCCTGCCGGGCCTGGCCGAGGGCCTCGTCGTCCACGTCCGTCGCGTAGATCTTCACCCGCTGCCGGAACTGGTCCGGCCCCAGCGCCTCGGCCAGCACGATGGCGATGCTGTACGCCTCCTCGCCCGACGCGCAGCCCGCGCTCCACACGCGGATCGGGTCCTCCGGGGCGCGTTCGGCCAGCATCGACGGGATGACCTCGTCCCGCAGGCAGTCCCACGCCTCCGGGTCGCGGAAGAACCCCGTGACGTTGATCAGGATCGTGTTGAACAGCGCGTTGAACTCGTCGGGGTTCAGCTGGAGGTAGTCGATGTAGTCCGCGTGGTCGCTGATCGACACCTGGTTCATCCGGTGCGCGACGCGCCGCATCAGGCTCGTGCGCTTGTACCCGGTGAAGTCGAAACCCCTCGACTCCTTGAGGTAGACGAGCACCTCTTCGAAGTCGCTGTCGTGCTCTGGCCTGCGGTCCGTCACGGCGGACAACGCTACTCGCTCGTCATCGCGCTGTCGGCGAGCGGCAGCACCGCCCAGACCACCTTCCCGCCGCGCGGGGTCGGTGACACGCCCCACGTCTTGCTCAACGCCGCCACCAGGGGCAGACCCCGTCCGCCCGGTCGGTCGGAGGTCAGCGGACGCGGCCTCGGTGGGGACGGGTGGTCGTCGCGCACGGCTATGGCGAACTGGCCGGGCCGCAGTTCCAGCCGCAGGGACGGCGCGGCCTTCGCGTGCCGCACGGCGTTCTCCACCAGCTCGCTCGTGACCAGCACCGCGTCGTCGAGGATGCCGAGCAGGCCCCACCGCTCGCAGGTGTCCCGCACGAAGCCCCGCGCGAGCCGGGGCGTCGCCGTGGAGAAGGGCAGCTGGACCTCGTGCCTGCGCCGCGCCCTCGGCGCGCCGACCGCGTCCAGCGCCAGCCGCACCGTCGGGTACTGCGGCACGAACCTGGCGATGCCGTTCAGCTCCAGGGTCGTGCGCAGCACGTCGTCGGCGACGACCATCACCGGCACCCCCGGCCACTCCGACACCCGCATCCACACCGTCGCGAACACGCTCAGCTCGGCGGTCCCCGAGGCGTCGAACCCGTCGAGCAGGTGCACGATGATCGCCGTCGGCTCGGTGACCGCGCACTTCAGCAGCCCGTCGCGGAACTGCGCGTAGCTCGACAGGTCCAGCCTGCCCGTCGCCCGCACCACGGTCGCGCCCTCCTCGGACGACAACCCGAGCGTGATCACGAGGGACGGTCGGATCGGGCCTGCTCGCCGACGGAGTCGGACAACAGGTAGCGCCGCAGCACGTCAGCGGCGTGCGCGGATTCCTCCTCGGTTCGCGCGTACCGCTCCGCGAGCCTCTCACTGCCCCGGTTGAGGGCGTCCCTCCGCAGCTTGCGGGCCAGGCTCACCTTTTCCTCCAACGTGCGCAGCGCGGTCCACAGCGCACGCTCCAGTGTGCCTGCTTGAGCGTCCAACAGCGCGTCGGCGGTCCAAGCGTGACCCACTCGGCAGCGGTACCTCGTCCGTTCGGCGTCCAGTTCGAGGAGCGTGCCCCCGCAGTCGGGGCAGCTGAAGCCGGACGGTTGACCCACCTCGTCCACCCCGTTCACCTCGTCGGACCTCCGCGCCGAGAACCCGGCCTCCAACCGCAGCAGCGGCGACGGCGCGGGCAGGTCGGAGGTCTCCACCAGTTCACCCGCGTGGCGGCGCACGGCGTCGCCCAGCCTGCTCGCGGGCAGCACGTGGTCCACCCGCACGTGCCTCATCACGCTGCCCGGCATCCCCCGGTACAGCGCGTCCTCCAGGTCCTGCGCCATCGTCACCCCGCCCCGCGCCGCCACGGCGACCATGCCCGCCGTCCCGTCGTCGAGCGCCCCGGACAGCACGATCCCGATCACCCCCGGCCCCCTGGCCATCGCGGCGGACCGGAACAGCGTGTCCACGGCGGGCCGGTGCCCGTTCTCCGTCGGCCCGTGCGACAGCGTCAGCGCCCCGTCCTCCACCACGACGTGGTGGTCGGGCGGTGCCACGTGGATCCGGCCGGGTTCCAGTTCCGTGCCGTGCCGCGCGCTCACGGCGGGCAGCGGGCCGCTGCGGTCCAGGATGGCGGGCAGCGCGCTGGTCCCGCCCGCGGGCAGGTGCAGCACGACGACGACGGCCGCGGGCAGGTCGGCCGGTAGACCGGCGACGAAAGCGCGCAGCGCCTCCACACCTCCCGCCGAGGCTCCCACCACGACCAGGTCACGCGCTTCCAGAGCCATCCGCCTCAGTCCCTCGTTCGTCGGCGGGATACCCCAGTGTGACCCCGATCAGTCCGGAATCACACCCGTGGGCGCCCGCCAACCGGAAGAGCGGGACGACCGCGGCGGACCCACGTCGGTCCCGCGGCTCCGCACGGTCGAGAACCGGCTGGTCACCGTCGCCCCGACGCCGGCACGGCCGTCCCCGCGCCGCGCGATCGGTTGGCACGTCCCGGTTCTCCGTCGGCGCCGTCCCTGGGCCACACGGGTGACGGCGCGCCGCCGGGCCACCCCGCCCGGAGGCGGGGTGGCCCGGCGGAGGGGACTCAGAAGCCCGAGTTGCCGCCGCCCCTGTTCAGCGTGTAGCCGGTGGAGTTGAGCAGGCCGCCCGACGCCGCGCCGGAGACGGTCGTGTTGGAGATCGACGCGCTGCCCGCGGCGTTCAGCTCGATCCCGTGGGTGCCCGCCCCGGCGATCGTCACGCGGTCGAAGCTGATGCCGGTGATGGTCTTCTGGAAGCTGAGCAGCAGACCCTGGTAGGTGCTGTCGGTGATGGTCATGTCCGACACCGCGATCGGCGCGGTGATGTCCCCGGTGTCGGCGTAGATCCACAGCGCGCCGAGCCGCGCGCCCCAGTTCGGTTCGAGGCCACCGGTGCGCAGCAGCGTGTTGCGCCGCACGGAGGTGGTGCCGGTGAAGGGCGTCGGGTTGAACCTGGTGCTGATCGCGATGCCCGCCGATCCGGTCACCGTGTCGCTGACCAGGTTGTCCTCGGCCCGGTTGCCGGTGCCGCCGTAGACGCCGATCCCGTTGGCCAGCAGCGGGCTCTGCACGGTGTTGAACGTGTAGGCGCCGCCGACCACCGGCCGGCCCTCGGAGAACATCGCCAGCGCGTCGTCGCCGGTGTTGCGGAAGGACGACTGGTCGACGCGGACGTTCGTGGTCGGGCCGTCCTTGGCGTGGATGTTCACGCCGTCGGCGAAGGTGTCGCGGACGCGCACCCCCACCACGTACAGGCCGTTGGTGCCCGAGTCCGGCCACAGACCGGTCTTGGTGTGCTCGACCCAGACGTTCTGCACCAGCGAGCCGGTGCCGAAGTTGCCCTCGACCGCGGTGTCGGAGGCGTTGTCCAGCCTGGTCCTCACGTCGCCGAAGACGGCGAGGTCCGCGATGGTGACGTTGCCGCCGGTGGCGAGGAAGCCGCCGCGGGCGGCGGTGCCCTGGACGACCGTGTGCCACGGGCCCGCGCCGAAGATCCGCACGTTGGCGACGGTGATCGCCGCGGTGATCCGGAACGTGCCCGCCGGGATGAACAGCGGCTTGTCCTGCGCCGAGGCCGCCGAGATCGCGGACCTGATCGCCGCGGTGGCGTCGGACCCGTTGTCGGGGACGGCGCCGTAGGCCGTGACGTTCAGCGCGCCCTCGGGAGCGGTGGCCGCGGCCGGGGCCACCTCGGCGTCGATCAGGTCGACGTCGACGTGCGCGGCGGAGCCGGAGTCCTTCCGGAGCATGAGGACCGTGCCCGCGGGCAGGTCGCCGACGATCGCGCGGGTCTCGTCGTAGAAGTGGTGGGCGTCGCCCTCGGCCGGGTTGTTCGTGTACGGGTACGCGCCGTAGACCCAGCTGTAGGCCGAGGTCAGGGTGAGGTCCTGCCTCTTGGTCCCGTTGGCGTACACGGCCAGCGGGGCGGTCTGGCCCGCGCCGTCCGCGCTGTCCGGGATCGAGTAGCGGACGACGATCGCGTTGGCGGGCCTGGTGAGCGTGACGCTGACGGACTGGCCGGTGGTCAGGCGCACCGCGCGCCTGCCGCTGGACTCCGACTGCACGGTCTTGAAGGTGCGGTCGGCCGCGAGCACGGTTCCGGTGGTGCTGCCCGCCTCCGCCTCGTACTGCGTGTAGGGCACCGTCGCGCCGCGGGCGGCGAGCGCGGCCTCGTTCGCGACCACGACGCTGTCGACGAGCACGTCACCGCCGGTTCCGGTGAGCGCCAGGGTGTTCAGGCCCGCGCGCAGCGGGACGGTGACGGCGGTGGTGCGCCAGCCCGTGCCCGAGGCGAGGGTCGCGGTGCCCGCGTCCCGGCCGTTGGCCGACACCGCGAGCGTCCGGGACGAGCCGCTGGTGTTGGCGAAGCGGACCGTGGCGGTCGCCGTGCCCGCGGCGGGCATCGAGACCGTGCGGACGACGCGGGCGCCGCTCGTGCCGAAGCCCGTGACGTAGCCGGAGCCGCTGAAGCCGGACGTGGCGGTGGCCGTGGTCGCGCCACCGGACAGGAACGCCGATTCGGCCTCGCCCGGCCCGGCGGGCGGCGCCACGACGACCGGGTTCACCGCGAGGCTGTCGAGGTTGACGTTGCCGGAGTCGGTGGTGTCGAAGGCGTAGGCGACGGAGTGGGACCCCGCCGGCAGCGCGACCGCCTCGGACGCGGTGCCCCAGGTGTCCCAGTTCGCCGTGGCGGGCAGGGACACCTGCCGCGCCCTGGCGCCGTCGACGTAGAGCGACAGCGTCATCGCCGTGCCCGTGCCGTTGGCGTACCGCAGGTCGAGCGACTGGTCGCCGGACGTGGTGGTCACCTGGAACGTGGTGCGGGCCCGGCCCTTGTCGGCGTCGGTGTAGCCGCCCACGAAACCGGTCCCGGTGTAGCCGGGGTGGTCGCTCGCGACGACCGCGCCACCGGACAGGGCGGCGTTCTCGGCCTCGTGCGGCGGACCGCCGTCCGGGGTGGCCGCCACGACGTCGAGGTAGTCGACGTTCACGTTGCCGTTGTCGGCCGAGCCGAACGAGTAGGCGATGGAGTGGTCGCCCGCGCCCAGCGCCACGCTCGTGCCGGAGGTGCCCCAGGTGTCCCAGCCCGCCGTCGGGGGTAGGGAGACCTGCCGCGCCGCGCCGCCGTCGACGGTCAGCGTCAGGGTCCTGGTCGAGCCGGTGCCGTTGGCGTAGCCCAGGACCAGCGAGTACGTCCCCGCCGTGACGGTCACGGGGAAGGCGGCCCTCGCCGTGCCCCTGTTGCCGTCGGTGAAGCCGCCGACGAAGCCGGTGCCGCTGTGGCCTGGGTGGTCGGTCGCGGTGGTCGCGCCGCCGGAGAGCGTGGCGCGCTCGGCTTCCACGCGGGTGGTCGCCGCGCGCGCGTCGACGACGGGGGAGAGGGCCAGCGCGGTCAGCGCCAGCAGGGTGACGAGGCGACGTCCGTGGCGCCGGGGTGTGTTCACGAGTCCATCCGTTCCGTTGGGGGCTCAGCCCTTGACCGCGCCGGACAGCGCGCCGCCGTTGAGGAAGAGGCGCTGGAAGGCGAGGAAGAGGGCGACGGGGATCACCGTGGAGATGGCGAGCGCGGCGAGGAACACGTCGAGCTCGATGAAGCGCTGCAACGCGGGCAGCCGCACCGACAGCGGCTGGACGGCCGGGTCGGGCAGGACGAGCATCGGCCAGAGGAAGTCCTTCCACGCGGCGATGACGGCGAACACCGACACCACCCCGAGGATCGGCCGCGACAGGGGGAGCACGATCGACCAGAACAGCCGGAAGGGGCCCGCTCCGTCGACGCGCGCGGCCTCGAAGACCTCGCGGGGCAGGTTGTCGAAGAACCGCCGCACCAGCAGGACGTTGAACGCGTTCGCCCCCGCGGGCAGCCACACCGCCCAGAAAGTGTTGATCATCGACAGGTCGACCACGGTCAGGTACAGCGGCACCAGCAGCACCACCGACGGCACGAACAGCGTCGCCAGCACCACACCCGACACCACCCCGCGGTAGCGCGGGCGCAGCACGGACAGGGCGAAGCCCGCCGTCGTCGCGACCACCAGCTGCACCAGCCACGCGCCCGCCGCGATCCACACCGTGTTGAGGAAGTACTCGTCGATCCTCACCCGCGTCCACGCCGTGGCCAGGTTCGCGAAGTCGAACCCGGTGGGCCACAGCGCGAGCGGGTCGCGCAGGGTGTCCTGCGTCGGCGTGATCGCCGACTTCGCCAGCCACAGCACCGGACCGAGGCCCGCGAGGAACAGCAGCGCCAGCAGGACGGCGTGCACCGCGCGGGCCGTGCCGCGCACCCGGCGCCTGCCCCAGTCGAAGGAGGAGAGCACTCCGCGGTCGGTCATGACGCGCTCCAGGAACGGGTGAGCCGGAAGTAGACCGCCGACAGGATCCCCAGCACCACGGCGAGCAGCAGGCTCAGCGCGGTCGCGGAGCCGTAGTCGCCGCCGAGGCTGTTGGCGAAGGCGTAGTCGTAGATCAGCAGCAGGATCGTCGTGGTGGAGTTGGCCGGACCGCCACCGGTGAACAGGAACGGTTCCAGGAACACCTGGGCCGTGCCGACGACCTGGAGGATGAACGTGATCAGCAGGACCCCGCGCAACCGGGGCAGGGTGACGTGCCAGACCTTGCCCCACACCGACGCGCCGTCGATCTCGGCGGCCTCGTACTGCTCGGGCGGGACACCGGTCAGCGCGGCGAGGTAGATGATGATCGTGCCGCCCGCCGCCGCCCACGTCGCCTCGACCACCAGCGACACCATCGCCGTGCTCGCGTCCTGCAACCACGGCACCGGACCGAGCCCCACGGCCCCCAGCAGCGTGTTGAACACGCCGCCGGGGCTCGCGTCGTAGAAGAACTTCCACAGCAGCACCGCGACCACCGGCGGGATCACCACCGGCAGGTACGCCAGCGTGCTGTACAGGCCCTTGAACCGGCGCACCTCGCTCATCAGGACCGCCGCCACCAGCGGGACCGGGTAGCCCAGCAGCAGGGCCAGCACCGCGAACCACAGGGTGTTCCGCACGGCCGTCCACAGCAGCGGATCGGCCAGCACGGCCCGGAAGTTGTCCAGTCCCACGAACGTCGGGTCGGTGACCAGGTTGGTCTCCTGGACGCTCATCACGACCGTCTGCACGATCGGGGCCCAGGAGAACAGCCCGAACACCACCAGCATCGGCAGCAGGAACACCACCGGGCCCAGCCCGCCGCCGCGCACCCACGTGACCGGCGAGCGCCGGGGACGGCGCCGGACGGGCACGGCGGGCTGGACGGCGGCGGCCACCGGCTGTGCCGCGTCCAGCGACGGCGGCGCGGTCACCTCCGGTCCAGCAGCGCTTGCGCCTGGACCTGGACCCCGCTCAGCAGGGCGCCGACGTCCGCGCCGCGGTCGGTGAGCACGGCCTGCACGACCGGGTCGAGCAGCGCGTACACCTGCTGGGTGGAGCGGGTCGGCTCGGGCACCAGCGGCTGGTCGAACATCCTGTCCGTGTACGGCGTCATCTGCTCCACCGGGACGTTGACGTACTGGGCGATCCACGTCATCCGCTCGTCGAACGCGGCCTTGTCGAAGACCGGCAGCTCGGGCGATCCGACGGCCTGGCCGGAGTCCGCGGTGGTCTTCGCGTCGGCCACGGCCGCGTCCTCGTTCGTCAGCTTCTCCAGGTAGTAGAAGTCGATCCACTCCACGGCCGCCGCCCTGACCGGGTCGGACGCCCCGGCGCTGACCGCCGCGAGCGTGCCGCCGCCCAGCACGCCCGCGTCCGGGCCACCGGTCAGCGGCAGAGCCGTCACGCCGTAGTCCTCCGGCTTCATCGCGTTCTGGGCCTTGAGCGACCCGTAGTTGCCGCCGCCGGAGACGTACATGCCGATCCGGCCCGCCGCGAAGTCCTGGTTGATGGTTCCCCACTCGTACAGGAAGTTCGCGCCCATGCTGTTGTCGTCCCACCGCATGGCCTTGACCGCCTGGAGGGCCTTCACCATCCCCGCGCTGTCCGCGGTGGACTTCGCGGTGTCGCCCTCCAGCTTCTCCGTGCGCCCGCCGAACGCGTAGGCCAGCGTGGTCGCGATCCAGCCGCCGGTGTTGCCGCTGGTCATCATCGCGAACCCGGCCTGCCCGGTCTTCTCCGAGATCTGCCTGGCGGCCGACCGGATCCCCTCCCACGACGTCGGCGGCTCGTCCGGGTCCAGACCGGCCTGCGTGAACAGCGTCCGGTTGTAGTGCAGCGCCTGGCCGTGGGCGGCGATCGGCACCGCCCACATCCTCCCGTCGTCGGCCGACCCGGCCTTGGCGACCTCCTCGTTGAACTTCCCCGCGTACGGCAGCCCGGCTACCTCGCCGCTGATGTCCGCGATCTGCTCGCGCTCGATCAAGCCGCGTCCGTCGGTGAAGGGCACGGTGAACACGTCCGGCAGCGTTCCACCGGCGAGCTGCGTGGTGAACGTGGTCGCGTCCCACTCGTACTCGCGCGGCACGAGGTCGATCGCGGGGTTCGCCGACTCGAACCGCGCCACGCGGGCGTTGAACGCGTCGACCGCCCCCTGTTCGAGGCCGGGGTCGAGCGAGACGGTCACGACGGTCCTCCCGTCGGCGCTCCGCGCGCCACCGCCGGAACACGCGGCCAGCACGGCGGTGGCGACCGCCAGAACAGCGATGGACTTCATCGTCCCTCCAGGGGCGGATCTCTCAGGAACGCAGCCAGACGGCTGTGTCGGTGGGCAGGAGGTCGCCGTCCAGGTCGCCGCTGGCGAGCAGGACGGAGGTGTGCGGGGGCAGCGCGGTCGCGGGCCCGAGGTTCACCAGGCACACGAGGTCGCCGCCGCGGCGGAAGGCCAGGACCCCTCCGTCGGACCCCAGCCAGTCGAACGACCCGCCGAGCAGCGCGGGTTCGGTGCGCCGGATCGCCAGCATCCGGCGGTACAGCGAGAGGACCGAGTCGGGATCGTCCTCTTGCGACGACACCGAGTACTCGCCCCACCCGGTCGGCTGCGGCAGCCACGAGCCGCCGTCGCCGAACCCGAACGACGGACCGTGGGCGGTCCACGGCAGCGGCACGCGGCAGCCGTCGCGGCCGGGGTCGACGCCGTCGGACCGGAAGTGCATCGGGTCCTGGAGGGCGTCGAGCGGCAGGTCCTCCACCTCGGGCAGGCCGAGTTCGTCGCCCTGGTACAGGTAGAGCGAACCGGGCAGCGCGCCGGTCAGCAGCGCGGCGGCCCGTGCCCGGCGGCGACCCGTCGCCAGGTCCGTCGGGATGCCGAACCGCCGCGCGGCGAAGCCGAACGAGCTGTCCTCCCGGCCGTAGCGGGTCACCGGCCGGGTGACGTCGTGGTTCGACAGCGTCCACGTCGGCGGCGCGCCGACCGGCCGGTGGGCCTCCACGGTGGACCGGATCGAGGCCCGGAGCTGATCGGGGTCCCACGGCCGCATCATGAAGTCGAAGTTGAACGCGGTGTGCATCTCGTCGGGCCGCAGGTAGCGGGCGAACCGGTGCTGGTCGGCCAGCCAGATCTCGCCGACCAGCACCCGCGGCTCCTCGTAGGAGTCCGCGACCGCGCGCCAGCCGCGGTAGATGTCGTGCAGCTCGTCGCGGTCGACGAACGGGTGCTCTCCGGGCCGCTGCTCGCCGACCAGCTCGGGGAGCTCGGGATCCTTGACCGGCATGGTGGCCGAGTCGATCCGGATGCCCGCGGCCCCCCGGTCGAACCAGAACCGCAGCACGTCCTCGTGCTCGCGCCGCACGTCGGGGTGGTTCCAGTTCAGGTCCGGCTGCTGCGGCGCGAACAGGTGCAGGTACCACTCGCCGGGCGAGCCGTCGGCGTTCACCGTCCGCGTCCAGGTGCCGCCGGAGAAGCTCGACACCCAGTCCGTCGGCGGCTCCGAGCCGTCCGGTCCACCGCCCTCGCGGAACCAGAACCGCTGCCGCTCGGGGGATCCGGGCCCCGCGGCGAGCGCGGCGCGGAACCACTCGTGCTGGTCGGACACGTGGTTGGGCACGATGTCGACGATGGTGCGGATGCCCAGCGCCGCCGCCTCGGCGATCAGCGACTCGGCCTCCTCCAGCGTGCCGAACGCCGGGTCGATCGCCCGGTAGTCGGCCACGTCGTAGCCGCCGTCGGCCAGCGGTGAGGAGTACCAGGGCGTGAACCAGATCGCGTCCACGCCGAGGGAGGCCAGGTACGGCAGGCGGGAGCGCACGCCCGCCAGGTCGCCGGTGCCGTCGCCGTTCCCGTCGGCGAAGCTGCGCGGGTACACCTGGTAGATGACGGCGGTGCGCCACCACCCGGTCGATTCGGTGGAATCGTTGCGGACAAAGGTCGATGTGCTGGTGCTCACGAAGCTCCATCCCGGACGGCTGGTCACCGTGGACGCTCCGGCCGCTCGATCCGCGGACTAGGTTTAGCGCTCCACCTAGAGGGACGGTAATGTGACCCCCGGCACCCTGTCAACGGTGGAACCGGTCCTCCGCCGCGAGGGGGCGTCGTATCCTGGGATGCCGGACGAGAGGAGTTCGACAGGTGCGGGTCACCCTGCGGGACATCGCCGACGAGGCGGGCGTGAGCATGATGACCGTGTCGAACGTCGTCAACGGCAACAAGGCCCGCGTCTCGCCGGAGACGATCGAGCGCGTGCGGCGGATCGTGGCCGAGCGCGGCTACGTGCCCAGCGCGTCCGCGCGCAGCCTCGCGGCCAAGTCGTCCCGGCTGATCGGGCTGCTGGTGCCCGCGGCCGACGAGGACAGCATGATGATCAGCCCGCACAACGTCGCCATCGCGGGCCAGATCGAGCGCGAGCTGCGCAAGCGCGGCTACCACCTGCTGCTGCGCGGCATCGCGCACCCGGACGAGGTGACCGAGGCGCTCCAGTCGTGGAGCCTGGACGGCGCGGTGCTGCTGGGGTTCCTGGACGAGGAGCTGGACCGGCTCACCAAGGCCACGATCGGCGGCGTCCGCGTGCTCGCCGTCGACAGCTACTCCGAGAACCGGATCACCACGGGCGTCCGCGCGGACGACTTCGCGGGGGCCAGGCTCGCCGCCGAGCACCTGATCGGCCTCGGGCACCGGCGGATCCTGTTCGCGGGCCCGGCGTTCTCCGACGTCGGCGTGGTGCACCAGCGGTTCGAGGGGTTCCTGCACGCGTTCGCCGAGGCTGGCCTGACCTGGGACGACGGGCTCATCGAGACGGTCAACACCACGCACGCCGACGGCCTGGAGGTGGGGCGGCGGCTGCTCGCCGCGCACCCGAGCGCCACCGCCGTGTTCGCGACCGCGGACATCCTCGCGATCGGGATCATGGAGGGGGTGGCGGACAGCGGCGCGACCGTGCCGGACGACCTCTCGGTGATCGGCTTCGACAACCTGGACCTGTGCGCGTACGTCACGCCGAAGCTGACGACGGTCGCCCAGGACATCGGCGAGAAGGCGGCCACGGCCGTGCGGATGCTGATCGGCTCCATCGAGGGCGGCGAGCAGCCCCGCGAGCCGGTCACGATCGGCGTCGACCTGGTCGAGCGCGCGTCCACCGCCCGGCCCCGGACGTGAGGACGCGCGCGCGGCCCGGTGGCCACGCGCGCGCCCCGGTGGACTACTCGCCCAGGTCGTAGACGGTGGTCCCGTCGACCTCCACGGCGGTGAAGTTGGCCTCCACCCACGTGGCGATCTCGCCGCTGCCGCCCGCGCCGCCGAACCCGCCGCGTCCGCCCGGCACGTAGTACCCGATCTTCCCGTCGGCCACGTACCGCTGGAACTCGGCCAGCGTCGGCGCCGGGTCGGACCCGCTCCAGCCGCCGATGCCGATCACGGCCTTGCCGGTGGCCAGTTCCAGGCTCGCGGCGCTCTGCGAGCCGACGGTCGCCGCCGCCCACAGGGTGCTCGTGCCCTTGAGCAGCTCGGTCAGCCCGCTCCCGGTCGACTCCTCGCCCGGACCGCCACCCATGCCACCGGAGACGTAGTCCGCGGGGCCGGACACCGGGATGGAGCCGCTGTGCGAGGCCGCCGCCGTGGCCGCAGAGTACGAGACGGTGCCGAGCAGCCCGGCCACCAGCACACCGGTCAGCACGGCCTTCCTGGCCCGCGTGACGCCGAGGACGATCACCGTGGCGACGACGACCGTCACCACCGCGGTGGTCCACCGCACGAACGGCAGCCACTCCGGCACCCGGTCGAGCAGCGCGAAGCTCCAGAACCCGGTCGCCGCGACCATCGCCGCCAACGCGATCCGCACGGGCGTGTGGGCCCGGCCGCGCCACAGCTCACGACCGGAGATCGCGACCGTGCCGACGATCCCCGGCGCCAGGGCGACGCTGTAGTACGGGTGGATGATGCCGCTCATGAAGCTGAACACCAGCGCCGTGACGACCATCCAGCCGCCCCACAGGATCAGCGCGGCCCGCGTCCGGCTGGTGCGCGGTGAGCGGCGGGTGAACCACAGCCCGGCGACCAGGCCGATCAGCGCGGCGGGCAGCAGCCACGACACCTCGCTGCCGAAGCTCGCGCCGAACATCCGGCCGATCCCCGACGCGCCGCCGAAGCCGGTGTTCCCAGCACCACCGGTCATGACGGCGCCTCCTCCTCCGCCCTGGCCGAACAGCCGGCCGAGACCGTTGTAGCCGACGGCCAGCTCCCACAGGCTGTCGTTGGTCGAACCGCCGATGTAGGGCCGCGAGTCGGCGGGCCACAGCTCGACCAGCACGATGAACCAGCCCGCCGACACGATCATCGCGGCGGCGGCCCCCAGCAGGTGCAGCAGCCTCCTGCCGAGTCCGGTCGGGGCGGCGATCAGGTGCACGAGCCCCAGCGCGGGCAGCACCAGCAGCGCCTGGCCCATCTTCGTCAGGAACGCGAACCCGATCGCCGCGCCGGCGAGCGCGATCCACAGCGGGCTCGCCTTCTCCAGCGACCGGACCACGCAGTACGCGGCGGCGATCATCAGCAGCACCAGCAGGGCGTCCGGCAGGTTGAACCGGAACACCAGCGTCGCGACCGGCGTCAACGCCAGCGCCGCACCGGCGAACAGCCCGGCGACCGGGCCCGAGGTGCGCTTCACCGTGGCGTACAACAGGCCCACGGCCGCGACGCCCTCCAGCGCCTGCGGCGCCAGCACCGTCCAGCCGGAGAACCCGAAGACCCGTGCGAACAGGCCGCTGACCCACAGGAAGGCCGGTGGCTTGTCGACCGTCAGCACGTTGCCGGAGTCGAGCGACCCGAACAGCCACGCCTTCCAGCTGTGCGTGGCGGACTGGGTCGCGGCGGCGTAGAACCCGTTGCCGTAGCCCGAAGCCGACAGGTTCCACAGGAACAGCACCGCGGTGGCCGCGAGCAGTGCGAAGAACGCGGGCCTGACCCACCGGGGATCGCGCCGGGGTGCCGGAACCACGGGGGCGACGGTAGTCGCGCTCGGCGACAACGTCGTGGTCATCAGTTGTTCTCCAGGGGAGTCGGAAGGGGACGGGAGCGGAACACCCAGTTGCGCAGCAGCAGGAAGCGCAACACGGTGGCGACCAGGTTGGCGCCGACGACGGCGGCGACCTCGGCGACCTGGCCGGGATCGGTGGAGCCGTGCAGCAGCGCGAGCGACCCGCTGGTCAGCGCCAGCCCGAGACCGAACACGATCAGCCCCTCGAACTGGTGGCGGCCCGCGCCGTGCCGGCCGCGCACGCCGAACGTGAAGCGGCGGTTGGCGGCGGTGTTCGCGACGGCGGTGACGAGCAGCGCCACCAGGTTCGCGCCCTGCGCCCCCAGCCCGCCGCGCAGCAGCAGGAACAGCAGCAGGTAGGCCAGGGTGCTGGTCACGCCGATCGCCCCGAACCGGACGAGCTGGCGCAGCAGACCCGTCGGCACACCGGGGGTCTTGCTCTCCAACGGCTCACGGCCGAGCTGCTGGCGGAGTTCCGCGATCGGCAGCCCGCCGGTCGCCAGCGCCCGCCCCAGCCGGGCCACGCCCTTGAGGTCGGCCATCGCGGTGGACACGATGTCGACCCGGCTGTCCGGGTCGTCCACCCAGTCCACCGGGACCTCGTGGATGCGCAGGCCCGCGCGTTCGCCCAGCACCAGCAGTTCGGTGTCGAAGAACCAGCCGGTGTCCACGACGTGCGGCAGGAGCCGCTTGGCGACGTCGGCGCGAATGGCCTTGAACCCGCACTGCGCGTCGGAGAACCGCGTCGCCAGCGTCCCGCGCAGCAGCAGGTTGTAGCACCGCGAGATGAACTCCCGCTTCGGCCCGCGCACCACCCGAGCGCCGCGGGCCAGCCTGCTGCCGATCGCGATGTCGGAGTGCCCGGAGATCAGCGGGGCGATCAACGGCGGCAACGCGGCCAGGTCCGTCGACAGGTCGACGTCCATGTACGCCAGCACCGGCGCGTCGGACGCGAGCCACACCTGGTGCAGCGCCCGCCCTCGGCCCTTCTGCTCCAGGTGCACCACCACGACCTCGGGCAGCTCGTCCACGAGCGCCTCGGCGACCGCGGCGGTCCCGTCCGTGCTGGCGTTGTCCGCGATGGTGATCCGGAAGGGGTACGGCGAGGTCCGGACCAGGTCGGCGTGCAGTCTGCGCACGCACGGTCCGAGGTCCACCTCCTCGTTGAACACCGGCACCACCACGTCCAGGACGGGGGTCTTGGTGTTCGTCGCGATGGGGGTCGCACCGGGCCGCAGCGTCGTGAGTGTCATGAGCCCAACCTCGGGGCCGGGGCTGGGTGCTCCGTGTGTCATCGCTGTGCGCCGACTGTGAGGTCGTGGACGGCCACACCGTCCACCGTGGACGCGTCGAAGTTCTGCTGGACCCAGGCCGCGATCTCCTGCGCCGCGTCACTTCCGGTGGATCCGGACATACCGGCCCCGCCGAGGAAGTAGTGGATCCTCCCGTCCGCCACGAGCCGCTGGAACTCGGCGAGCGTGGGAGCCGGATCGGTCCCGTTGAACCCGCCCACGGCCATCACCGGCACACCGCTGCCCAACTGGTAGCCCGCGGCGTTGTTCGACCCCACCGCGGCGGCGGCCCAGGTCCGCGAGCCCGACCGCAGCAACGAGACCAGCTCGGCACCTGGTGTCGGCGCGCTCAACAGACCGCCCATGCCCCCACCCATCCCGCCGCCACCGCGGAACCCACCCGTGCCCGCCGGACCGGCGGACGGGATCGCCCCGGAGTGCGGAGTGGCCGCGGTCGCGACCGAGTAGGCGCCCGGCCCGATCAGCGCGGCGACGAGGGCGACCGGCACGAACACCTTGGGGCTGAAGAAGAACCCGGCGGCGGCGAGGAACCCCAGCACCAGCACGACGATCGCGAACGTGCCGGACCACGAGGTCAGCAGCAGGTAGGCCTGCAACGCCGCCAGCGCCACCGCCCCGGACAACCCGGCGAGCGCCACCGGATCGCTCCGCCGACGCCACAGCGCCGTGGCCCCGATCCCGACGATCGCACCGATCGCGGGCGCCAACGCCACCGTGTAGTACCCGTGGATGATCCCGTTCATGTAGCTGAAGACGGCGGCGGTGACCAGCGACCAGCCACCCCACAACGACAATCCCGCGCGGGAGGCCCGGTCACCGGCCCACCACCCCGCGACGAGCAGCACCACGGCGGCGGGCAGCAGCCACGCGATCTGGTCGCCCATCTCGCCGCCGAACAACCGGAACCACCCGGTGGACCCCCAACCACCACCGGCACCGCCGCCGACACTGCCCACCTCGTCACCGGTGAGCCTGCCGAAACCGTTGTAGCCCAACGTCAGTTCGAGCACGCTGTTCGTCTGCGACCCGCCGATGAACGGCCGCGACCCGGAGGGCACCAGCTCGACGACCAGGACCCACCACCCGCCCGCGACCACCACCGCCCCGAGCGCGGCGGCCAGGTGCGCGATCCGCCTCCCCAGCGTGGCGCGGGCGAACACCAGGTACGTCGACCCGAAGGCCGGCAGCACCAGGAACGCCTGGAGCATCTTCGCCAGGAACGCGAACCCGACCGCCGCGCCCGCCAGCGCGAGCCAGCGCCAACTCGCCGTCTCCACCGCCCGCACCGTGCAGTACGCGCCCGCCACGAGCAGCAGCACCAGCAGCGCGTCCGGGTTGTTGAACCGGAACATCAGCACCGCGACCGGCGTCAGCGCGAGCACCGCGCCCGCGACCAGCCCGGCCGCCGCACCCGACGTCCGCTTCACCGCCGCGTGCAGCAGCCAGACGCTCGCCACGCCCATCAGCGCCTGCGGCACCAGGATGCTCCACGCGTTCACCCCGAACAGCCGCGCAGACAGCCCCATGACCCACAGCGCCGCGGGCGTCTTGTCGACCGTGATCGAGTTCGCCCAGTCGGTCGCCCCGAAGAACCACGCCTCCCAGCTCCGCGCCCCGGCCTGCGCGGCGGCCGAGTAGTAGGCGTTGGCCCACCCGGAGTCGCCGAGCCGCCACAGGTAGAGCACGGCGGTCGCGGCGAGCAGCCCGACCAGCGCCGGGCGTTCCCAGCGAGGCTCTCCGACCGCCGGAGGGGGTGGTGCCGTCGGGGCGGGAGCGGGGGAGTCGACAACCGTCATGGTGCCGACGGTCGCGCTCCCGGCTGGGTCCTCCTTGTGCCTCGCCTGTGCGCGAGCTGTGCGCGGATCAGACCAGTCGGATCGGCCTGCTCGCCGCGGCCCAGCTGTCCTCGTCCTCGAACAGCGAGGTCAGCAGGTGGGGTTCCTTGTCGAACACGGCCAGCGCCTCGTGCTGCGGCAGCGCCGTGCGGACCAGCGCGTCCGCGGCGGCCTTCCGCGTCCGCCACGCCGACAGGTCGTCCTCGGTGATCGGCAGCAGCCGGGCGGGCACGTCCTGGCCGAGCAGGACGCAGTCGTAGGCCTGGAGGTCGTAGAACGTGCGCACGGACGCCCGCACGGCGCCGCGGGTGAACCCGTCCCGCAGTTGCAGCGGTGCGCCGTCGGCGAACGCGCCCAGCAGCGGTTCGAGGCCGTCCACGTTCACCCCCGCTCGCGCGTCCCGCCAGAACGGCGTGTCGCGCCGCCGGTTGAACCGGTAGTGCGCGGCCAGGAACCACCGCAGCGCGTCCCACTTCGCGGTGAGCGAGCCGTTGAACGCGCTGCGGCTGACCGGTTCCGCCCACGTGCCGGGCAGCGCCCGCGTCAGCTGCATGACCATCAGCGTGATCATCAGCAGGCTGCTGGACTCCAGCGGCTCCACGAACGCGAACGCGTTGCCGATGCCCACGACGTTGCCGCGCCACGCCTCGGTGTGCCGTCCGCTGCGGAACCGGATGAACGTCGGCTCGGTGACGCCGGGGAAGCGCCGGGCCAGCTCGGCCGCGGCCCGGTCGTCGTCGAGGTACCGCGAGCTGAACACGTAGCCGAGGTGGTCCGCGTCGCGGGTGGGGATGTTCCAGCACCAGCCCGCGTCCATGGTGATGGCCGACGTGTACGGCTTGAGCGACCCGCCGTGCTCGACGTTGCCGATGACGGCCGAGTCGGTGAACAGGCTGTCCGAGTAGCTGTGGAACGGCGTGCCCAGCGCCTTCTCCAGCAGCACCGACCGGAACCCGGTGCAGTCGACGTAGAAGTCGAACTCCAGCCGCTCGCCGTCGTCGGTGCGCAGGTGGTCGACCCAGTCCGGGGCGGACAGCTCCACGCCGTCGATCTTCGCGTCGACGTGCCGCACCCCGCGCTCGCGGGCGAGGTCGCACAGGAACGCCACGAGCGGCTGGTTGTCCAGGTGGTAGGAGAACGGCAGGTGCTTCATCAGCGACACGTACCGGCCGCCGAGGTCGTACACCGGGGTGCGGTCCGCGGCCATCAGCAGCGACTGGAAGGTGAACGCGTTGATGTCACCCCTGGTCTCCAGCGAGCCGAGCAGGCCGATGGAGTTCGCGCTCCAGTCGAACGGCGCCATGAACCCCTCCGGCGCCGACCCCCAGTCGAACTTGATGCCCAGCTTCCACGTCGGCCGCACCCGCCGGTACAGCTCCTGGGGATCGATGCCCAGGTAGTTGTGCAGGAACTGCACGATCGACTGCACCGTCGACTCGCCGACCCCGATCACCGGGATGGCCGACGACTCGACGACGGTGACCTCCAGCCACGGCCGCTTCGCGCGCAGCGCCAGAGCCGTGAGGTACCCGGCCGTTCCGCCGCCGACCACGCCGACGCGGCGGATCGCCTTCGGGTCGTCCGCGGGGGGTCTGGGCATCGGCTGGGGCGTCCGCTCCCGGTCGCGCAGGAACGCCAGCGGGTCCGCTCCCGGCCCGCCGCCCAACCAGCCGCGGACCGCGTCCGCCTCGTCCGGGTCGAGCGCGTCCAGCAGTGCGGTGAAGTCCTCGGTCATGGTGGTAACCGCCTTTCCGTCGTGGTGGAACGCAGGAACGGTCCGGTCATCGCCGTGGAGACCAGCGCGGTGACGACCAGCACCGAGAAGAGGTCGGGCCCGATCACGCCGAGCCTGCGACCCAGGTCGAGCACGACCAGTTCGGTCATGCCGCGGCAGTTCATCAGCGCGCCGAGGCGCACGGCCTCCCCCGCGCGCAGGCCGATCAGCCGGGCCGCCGCCGCGACCCCGCCGAACTTGCCCGCCACGGCCACCGCCAGCACGACCGCGCACCAGCCCCAGGACTCCGCGACCCGGCCGAGGTCCGTGTGCAGGCCGCTGACCGCGAAGAACAGCGGCAGCAGCACCGTCGTCACCCCGCCGAGGCGGTCGCGCGCCTCCCGGCTGAGCCGAGAGTCCCCCGGCACGGCCAAGCCCAGCAGGAACGCGGCGCACAGCGCGGGCACGCCCGCGCTCTCGGCCCCGGCGGCCACGAGCAGCACCGCGACGACCACCGCGGGAACCGCCCACCACGGCACGCGGTCGCCCGCGCGCCGCAGCAGCGACCGCACGGCCACGAACACCACCGGTCCGGCGACGACCACCGCCACGGGCACCAGCACGACCGCCCACGCCGTGGACGCGCCCAGCAGCGCGACCGCGACGCCGAGCAGGCACCACGCCGTGACGTCGTCGACCACCGCCGACGTGAGCGCGAGCGCCGCCAGCGGCGACCTCAGCAGGCCCGCCTCCTCCAGGATCCGCGCCAGCACCGGCAACGCGGTCACGCTCATCGCGACGCCGATGAACAGCGCGAACGGGGCGGGGGCGACGCCGTCGGGGGCGAACGTGGAGTAGCAGGCCAGCGCGAGCACGACGCCGGACAGCAGCGGGACGGCGATCCCGACGTGGCTCACCACGACCGACATCCGGCCGCGGCCGCGCAGCGCGGCGACGTCGACCTCCAGTCCGGCCAGGAAGACGAAGAACAGCACCCCGAACTGGGCGAGGGCGCCCAACGGCCCCACGACCCCGGCGGGCAGCAGCCACGCGGCTCCCTGCGGCCACAGCAGGCCGAGCACCGACGGCCCGAGCAGCACCCCGCCCGCGATCTCGCCGACCACGGCGGGCTGCCCCGCCTTGCGGGCGAGCGCCCCGGCGGCCAGGCACGTCGCGATCATCACCCCGGCGGCGAGCAGCAGCCGGGCCACCGGGACGACGGCGACCTGCGCGGGGTCGGTGCGGCCGGTCAGCGGGGGACCGGTGCCC
Organism: Umezawaea sp.; assembly: GCF_036375055.1. GTDB lineage: Bacteria > Actinomycetota > Actinomycetes > Mycobacteriales > Pseudonocardiaceae > Umezawaea. The sequence continues at coordinate 57,389 of NZ_DASUSQ010000135.1, read as the reverse complement.
GCGTGCCACAGGAGCGCGGCGGCGACCAGCAGCGGCACCACCACGAGGCAGGCGTAGACCGGCGCGAACCGGCGGGGGGCGGGCAGGCCGACGTCGGGGAGGGTGGCGGTCATCGTCACGCCACCACCGGCGCCGACAGCACGTCGGGGACGCGCGACAGGCGTACCTGGGCGAGCATGGTCCGCAGCTGCGCCACCGCGTCCGGGTGCGAGGGCTCGCCCGAGAGGTCGAAGGCGGCGCGGTCTCCGCACAGGGTGACCCCGAGCGGCGTCGGCCAGGCCCGCAGCGCGTGCCCGACCGCGCGGAGCGTGGCCAGCGCGGAGGCCGCGCCCTGCTCGCCACCCGCGAGCACGGCCAGGCCGAGCGACCGCCCGTCCAGGTACGGCCGGTCCGCCGAACCGAGGTCGGCGACGTAGTCGAGCGCGTTCTTCAGCAGCCCGGACAGCGCGCCGTGGTAGGCGGGCGACAGCAGCACGACACCGTCCGAGGTGGACAGCGCGGTCAGGAACCGCCGCACGGCGGCCGGGCGCTCCGCGCGCACCGGGTCGAAGATCGGGAACTCCAGGTCGCCGCCGCGGAACACCGTGGCCGCTGCCCCGGTCGCGGCGCACTGCCTGCCGCACCAGAGCGCGAGCTGGTCCGTGCGGGAGCGCGGGTCGAGCGAACCGCTCAGCACGACGACGGAGGGCGAGGTGGTCACGGCGGCGTCTCCAAGTCAGGTCAACGGCGGTAGGGCGCGAGGTCGAGACCCGGGTACAGCGCGGCGGTGCCCGCCAGCGCCTCCTCGGTCCAGTAGTCGCTGTCGACGGCCGGGAAGCCCAGCAGCTCCCGGCGGTGCGGGGAGGCCGACTCGACCAGCCGCCGCACGGCGGGCCCGTTCGGCGCGGCGGGCGAGCCGGGCCAGCCCTGCTTGTCCAGCCACGTCGAGCGCGCGGAGTGGAAGTTCAGGAAGTGCGCGAAGCGGTGGCCGGTCGGCCTGCGCACGGCCGACCCGCGGTGCACGGTGTGACCGCTGAACAGCAGCACGCTGCCCGCGGACGCCACCACCGGCTGCTCCTGCTCGTACAGCTCCGGGTAGTCCGCCCTGTCGTAGGCCGCCTCGCCGGACCTCGTCAGCAGCGGCACGTCACGGGTGAGCTTGGCGGGCACCGCGTACGTCGGCGCGAGGTCCACCTCGACGTCGGTGTAGTAGACGATCGCGAACACCCGCTGGAACTCGGGCCTGCGCGGCGGGTGCACGAGGGTGTTGCGGCCCCACGCGTCGTTGTGCAGCCGCTGGTCCTTGACCGGGCCGAGGGCCGGGCCGTACTTGGCCTGGAGCAGCGAATCGCCGAGCCGCACGTCGTCCCGGCCCAGCACGCGCTCGACGAACGACTGGAGGTCCGGGTGCGTGGAGACCTCGTTGAGGACGTCCTGCTGGTAGGGGAAGCCCGCGGACTTCCGCACCCCGCGGTACTTGTCCGGTGCGGCGGCCCACTCCTCGCCGGTCGGGAAGTACGCCGCCACCGCCCGCCCGCACTCGGCGAGCGTCGCCGCGTCCAGGAAATCGGGGACGAGGGTGCGGCCTTCCTCGACCAGCTGTTCCACGTGGTCGTCGGAGATGGGCATTTCGCTACTCCTCTTCGTTCTGCGGAAACGAGTTTTCCGCGGCCGAAATTAGCAGTCGGAGTAGCGCTCGGGCTGTAGGTGATTGTGCTGACGTGATTTCCCGTCGGTGATTTATCGGACTGGTCCGGTCGGCCCCGTCCGGGAAATGTGATCGGCGGACGCGGACGGCTGGTCCGCGTCGAACTGGGATACCGGACAGCGGAAGGGGGGTGCGATCGTGCAGGAGCACTCCGAGGACACCGAGGTCGAGTTCGTGGGGCAGCTCGAGGAGGTCACCATGGGCTGGACCGGCCCTACGGACGACTTCATCGACGGTGACTGGACGCCGTGATGGGCGCGCTGTCGTGAGTTGCGCGGCGTGGTCGTCCCGAAGAGGGGCGGCCACGCCGTTCGGACAATTCCGAAAGGCAGGAAATGTCGACGCTGCGGAATTATTCTCGAACCCGGCGTGAATCGCTCGACGGACTCCGATCACTGATGCTCGGGGACGGGTCCGCCCCTTCCGCGATTCGGGTGCGCGACCGCGAGTTGATCTCCGCGACGCGCGCCTACCTGCGGACGGGGAGGGCGTTCCGCGGCGGCGGGCTGCCCGCCGCTCGGCAGTCCCTCCCCCCGGTCGACCCCGTGCCCGCGCGGGCGGGACGGGACGCCACGACGGCGTTCTGGGCCCGTGACGCGGCGTGGCGGGTGATGGGCCTCGCCCGCACGTTCGGCGGGCGGCACCTGTGCCTGCACGAGTCGCTCGGCGTGTGCGCGGCGCTGCGGCGGCTCGGCTTCGCCGTCGAGGTCGTGGTCGGCTACCCGGTGATCGAACTCGCCGACGGCCGCGAGGAGCTGCACGCGTGGCCCGCGCTCGGCGACCTGCCGCTGGTCGGGCGACCGGGGGAGCGGCCGCTCGGCTACGTGGAACTCGAACGCTACCCGGAGGGGGAGGACCGATGCTGCTGACCGCGTTCGGGATGGCGGGCGCGGTCCGGCTCCCCTCGCCCTCCGCCACGGCCCGAGTGACGTCCGGGCCGGTCTGGGACGCCGACCTGAGCGGCGGGTCGGTGGTGTGGCAGGGCCCGGTCGAGGAGTCCGGACGCCCGGTCCCCGCGGTCGACCGGCTCCAGCTCACCGGCTGGATCGACGTCCCGCCGAGCCTCGTGCGCGGGGACGAGTCGGCCGCGGTCGCCGTCCGGCGGCTGCTGGACGAGCGCGGCGCCGACGCCGTGCGCTCGCTGCGCGGTGACTTCGTGCTCGCGCACCTCGGCCGGGACGGCGTGCCGCGGCTCTACCGGTCGGTCACCGCGCTGATCCCGCTGTTCTGGCGGGCGGACGGCGATCGGCTGGCGTGGGCCGCGGACCCGGCGCTGCTGCTGGACGGCGGACGTCCGACGCTGGAGGACGTCGACGCCGACCTGCTCCCGATGATCATCGCCGAGCGGGGTTTCCCCCACGACCGGTCGTGGTTCGCGGCGGTCCGGCGGCTGCCCCCCGGCCGGTCGCTGACCGTGCGAGCGGGCGGACCCGAGACCGCCGAGTTCGACGCGCTGCGGCCGGTGGCCGAACCACCCCGGTCCCTGGCCGACGCCGCCGAGGGCCTGCGGTCGCGCCTGGCCGACGCGTGCACGCGGATGCTCGCTGAGCAGCGGTCGTTCGTCGTGGCCCTGAGCGGGGGCATCGACTCCGCGGCCGTCGCCTGGGAAGCGGGCAGGCAACCGGGCCGCGGGTCGGCCATCCACTACACGCTCGAATCGTTCCCCGGCTTCGACGCCGACCTGCGCGCCGCTGAGGAGGTCGCCCGAGCCTGCGGGCTGTCCTGGGTGCCGTACGAGATGTCCAAGCACACCCGGCACGGCGGCGACTACCTCCAGGTCCCGGACGGTGGCGGGCTGCCGCAGACCCACGTGCCGTCCCACGGCGTGACGGCCGCGGTCGAGCAGGCCGAGATCGACGGCGCCACGTTCGTCCTGTCCGGACTGCTGTCCGACCAGGTCTTCGCGCACGACGTGCACCGCGGTCTCCTCGAGGTGGCGGGCCCGCGGCTGCTCGACCCCAGGGTCGCGGGGGAGCCGATCTGGCAGACCGTCGCGAACGCCGCCGCCGCCACGTTCTCCACCTCGTCGCGCGGCGGGTCCCTCCGCTACCTGCGCAGGCTCGCGTCCGCCGACCCGACCACGGCGTTGCCGCCCAGGGACGTGATCGTGCACCCCATCGGCTTCACCGCCGAAGCGGGCGACCGGGTCACGCGGGCGCTGCGCGACGCCGCGACCCTCGCCGAGGAACGCCTGAGGTCGGTGACGAGCGACGCCACCCGCGGCCTGCCGCCCGGCCTCACGTCGCTGTTCCTGCTGGCCGAGGGCTTCAACACGGCGAACCTCCAGGCCGCGTGGCTGAGCCACTGCCTGCCGAAGCGGAAGTTCTTCAGCACCCCCTACGCCGACCGCGACCTGGTCGAGTACGCGCTCGCGCTGCCCGCCGCGCACCGGCTCGGGTTCGGGCACGGGATGACGGTCGACAAGTTCGCGTTCCGCCTGGCGTACGCGAACCGCGGGCTGCCCGTCCGCGCGGGCACCCGGATGCAGCAGGCCCGGATCGACGCCATCTCCGCCGTGTTCGCGAACCAGAACTTCGCCACCTGCCGGGACCTGCTCGGCCCCGACTCGCTGCTGCGCCGCCTCGGCGTGCTGAGCCACGGGTTCGCCGACGGCCTGACACCGGGGCGGGTGCACCGCAACGGCGAGGAGATCGCCCGGCTGTGCGTCGTCGAGAAGTGGTTGAGGGGGTTGTCGTGATCGCGCTTGCCGACGACGTCGTGTTCCACGAGCTGCCGTTCGGCGGCGTGCTGCTGGACCGCGGCGAACTGCGCGTCTACCGCCTGTCCCAGCGCGCGGCCGGGGTGCTGCGCCGGGCGCTGTCCGGCGGCCACGCGGTGAGCCCCTACGCGTCGCTGCTGTCCGAGGAGGACGAGGACTCCGCGTTGCGGGACGAGGTGCTGCGGAGCCTGGCGTCCCGCGGTCTGATCCGGGGAGGCGGTCGTGGCTGACGGGCGCGCGGCCGTGGAGCGCGGCGCGGACTGGGTCACCGGACGGCTGGAGGAGTTCACGCCGTGGGCCGGGTCCGGCGGTCGCGGTCGGGAGGACCGGTCGCGGCTGAAACCGTTCGGGGAACTGGCGATGGTGTTCGCCTACCTCACCGCGTGGGCCGCCCGCGCGACCCCGCCGTGGCCGGAGCTGGACCGCGTGCTCGACCGGTGGCGGACCTTCCTGGTCGACCGCTGCTCCGACGAGCGCTACCTCCGGCAGGCGCGCGCCGACCTCGACGACGGCCCGTACCTGATGCAGCCCTACGCGTGGCTGCGGTCGACCGGCGTCCGCCTGCCCGCCGCCGAGGACGTGGTCACCGAGCTGTGGCGGTCGGGTCGCGGACCCACCTCCATCGGCCAGGTGCACTCGTTCGCGAAGGGGGGCTACGTGCGGGGCGAGCCGCGCTGGGACGACTTCTGCCGCAGGCAGGTGCTGGCGCCGACGTGGTCGACCGGCCGCATCGCCCGCGAGGCCTACCGCGTCACCCACGCCGTCTTCTACGCGACCGACCTCGGCGACCGGCGGACGGGGCTGACGAGCGCCGAGCGGCGGTCCGTGGCGGCCGTGGTCGAGCGGGTCGCCGACCACGCCCGGCGGACGCGGCACTGGGACCGCCTGCTGGAAGCGGTCATCGCGACCCGCAGCCTCGGCTCGTCCGTGGAGCCGTTCGCGCGGGCCCGTGCCGACGTCGAGCGGGCGCGGTCGGCCGACGGGGCCGTTCCCCGCGCCGCCGACGCGGGTGGCGGCGGGTTCGCGGTCTGCTACCACGCGACGCTCGTCGGCCTGCTCGACGGCGTCCAGCACGAGGTCCTCGGGAGGGCGGCATGACCGCCGACGTCGTCGTGGTGGGCGCCGGGCCGGTCGGGCTGATGCTCGCGGGAGAGCTGGCGCTGGCCGGGGTGTCGGTGGAGGTGCTGGAGCGCCAGACCGCGTTCGACACCCGGCTCCGCGCGCCCGGCATCACCGCGCGCACCATCGAGGCGCTGGACCGCCGCGGCCTGCTCGACGTGCTGGCGGACGCGGTGGCGGAGGTGGTCGAACCGGCGTTCCGCACCGGACGGGCTGCCGACGGCACGGCCCCCGACCTCATGCCGATCCGGCCGGAGGTGCTCGAACGCGTGCTGTTCGACCGCGCGGTCGACCTCGGGGTGGTGGTGCGGCGCGGCGTCGACGTGACCGGCGTGCGGCAGGACGCCGACGGCGTCGACGTGCTCACCGCCGACGGCGCGTTCCGCGGCGCGTACGCCGTGGGCTGCGACGGCGGCGGGAGCGTCGTCCGCAAGACCGCGGGCGTCGACTTCCCCGGCGGCGACACGGGTCTCGTCGGCTACCAGGCGGTGGTCGAGCTCGTCGACCCCGACGCGCTGGGGCGCGAGTGGCGGCGGACCGACCGCGGTGTGGTGGCGTTCGCGCTCGCGCCGAGCAGGGTCGTGTCGATCGAGTTCGCGGGTCCGGGGGAGCGGCGGCGCGGACCGGTGACGCTGGAGGAGGTCGAGGAGAGCCTGCGCCGCACGAGCGGCGTCGACGTCCGGCTGCGCGAACCCACGTCGCTGACCCGGTTCACCGACAACTGCCGGGTCGCCGCCACCTACCGCACCGGCCGCGTGCTGCTCGCGGGCGACGCGGCGCACGTGCACCCGCCGTTCGGCGGCCAGGGCCTCAACCTCGGTCTGCAGGACGCGGTGAACCTCGGCTGGAAGCTCGCCGCCGAGGTCCGCGGCCGAGCCCCGGACGGCCTGCTCGACTCCTACCACCTCGAACGCCACCCGGTCGCCGAACGGGCCATCCGCAACTCGCGGGCCGCCATCGCGATCCTGCGGCCCGGCGAGGCCAACACCCCGCTGTTCGAGCTGTTCTACGGCGAGCTGATGAAGCTCGGCGAGGTGCGCGCACGGCTGCACGCCCTGTTCTCCATGACCGACCTGCGCTACCCCGGCGGCGACCACCCGCGGGCGGGCGCCGCGCTCGGCGACCCGCTGCTGCTCACCGGATCGGGCCGGGCGCGGTTCCACGAGCTGTGCGCCTCGGGCCTGCCGGTGCTGCTGGACCTCGCGGACGACGAGGAGCTCCGGCGCGGCGCGGCCAAGTGGGCGGACCGGGTCGACGTCGTCGTCGCGACGACCGCCGACCTCCCCGGGGTGGACGCCGTGCTGGTGCGGCCCGACGGGTACGTGGCCGAGGTGTGGCCCTCGGCCGCGGGCGGGACGCGGAGCGGGTGCGAGGAGGCGCTGACCCGCTGGGTCGGCCCCGCCTGATCCTTCCCCGGCACCCGGTGGCCGAATCGGTCACCGGGCGTTTCCGCGTCCGTGAATGGACCGGTCGAACGCCATTCCACGTGTTCTCGATCTGATTTTTTCGGCGAGTCCGCATTTGAGGATGGCACTCCCGAGTTACGCCGAACAGGCGAAAGGGCTTGCCGCTGTCGGCGGTGTGCGCGCGGTGAAGTCGCCTTGACGCTCTCCTGGTTCCTCCGTAACGTGGATTAAGAGGAGCGTGCAGGATCTTATTCATGGACTGACGAAGGCGACATTCTGAGTGCATCTCTGGGGGGGATGGCTTTGCTGCTCCACGTCCTGGTGTCCACGATCGACCGGTTCACACCCGCGCCGGAAAGCGCCGAATGATGCGTACCAGCCCCAGGCAGAACGAAGTCCTGCTGCTGGTCGCGGAGGGGTTGTCCAGCAAGGAGATCGCCAGGCGGCTGGCGATCTCGCCGAAGACCGTCGAGTCCCACCTGCAGAGGCTGTTCGACCGCTACGGCGTGCGGAACCGCGCCGGGTTGATCGCGAAGTGGCTGTCGGACTCGACCGAGGCCTACTCGAAGCTCGTCGACACCGTCGGGGGCCGCTGACCCGGTTCCCGCACGCTGAACAGGTAGTTCCGGAAACGGTCGTCCGCCTGGCGCACCTCGCGCCAGGCGGACCCGTGCCACACGAAGGCCCGGTACCCGCGGTCGGCCATCCAGTCCACAACGGACTCCGGGCTGCGGTCGAAGCGGCGCAGGTGCCGGGCCTCGATCTCCAGCAACACCGTCGGCGTGTGCTTCTCCAGCACTCCCTCGCCGCCGCTCAGCACGTCCAGCTCCGCCCCTTCGACGTCCGCCTTGAGGAAGTCGACGCGGTCGATCCCGTGCCGCGCGCAGAACCCGTCGAGCGTGTCCGTCTCCACGGTGAACTCGACCTGGTCCTCGAACTCGTCGTTCGAGCCGAGGCCGTTCGCCCCGTCGGTGACGAACGAGCGGCCGGTCACGAAGACGCCGCGCCGAAGGGGGACGCTCATCGTGGACGTGCCCGCGCGGGCGCCGAGCGCGACCCGGTGCCACGTCGTGCCGGGCAGGTCCCGCAGGCCGAGCAGGCGCGACGGCAGCGCGTGGGCGAACGGCAGGGGTTCGACGCTGTGCACCCGTCCGGTCGGCCCGGCCAGTCGGGAGAACTCGGCGGTGTAGAGGCCCAGCGCCGCCCCGACGTCCAGGCACACGTCGCCGGGCGCGATCAGGCCGCGCAGCCCGAGCAGCTCCGGCTCCACCCAGCGCCCGGTGCGGGCCAGCAGGCGGATCCCGTCGTCCACGAGGTGGTCGCGCAGCCGTCGCGTGCGGAGGCGTGCGGAGTCGAACGGCATGGTGGTGGTCCCGGCTTTCGGTAATCGTGCGTTGGTCCTGTTATGGGATTCGCCGAAAGCTATCCGGATCGACAGAGGAAGTCATCGTTCGCCAGGACGATTTCGACATGCCTCCCAAGAGCTACTCGGTACGGGTGGCTGGCTCTGGGGAGCTATTCAGTTTTGGCTCCGCTCGGTGACGTGCCGACCAGCGTTGATTCCTACGCTGGTGGACTCGGGAAACAATTCGGAAGGGGGTGTTCCGCGTGCTCGCAGAAATCGAGTCGACCACCCGGTCGACCGCCGTGCCGACGCGGGACGTCCTCTTCTACGGGGCGTGCGCCGCCTTCGCCGCGGTCGTCACGTGGACCGGACTGCCGAACCACCGGACGTGGGCGTGGTGGGCCCTGTGCGCGTACGGGCTGGCGGCGCTCGTGCCGCTGGTCCGGGGGCGGGCCTCCTCGGCTCCGGTCGTGCTCGCGACCACGGGCGCCGTGGTCGGGCCGCTGGTGTGGATGGCGGTCGCGGGCCAGGCGCAGAACGAGGTCGGCGTGGTGTTCGACGCGGCCGAGCGGCTGCTGGGGCCCGGTTCGCTCTACCCGACGGGGGACGAGCTGGCCACCGCCACCAAGGGGGTCGACGCGTACTTCCCCTACCTGCCCGCGATGGCGCTGCTCGGCGTTCCCGCCGTGCTCGCCGACCGCGCGGGCCTCGGACCCGTCCTGTCCGACCCCCGTGCCACGTTCGCGCTGGTCTACGCCGCCACCGTCCTGCTCGTCGTCCGCCGCACCGGGCGGTCGTCGTGGCTCTGGCCCGTGCTGGTCGCGTCCCCGCTCGCCGCCCTGCTGCTGGCCTCCGGCGGTGACGACCTGCCGGTCGTCGGCGCGCTGCTGGCGGCCTTGGCGCTCTCCCGCGACGACCGGCACGCCGCCGCGGGTCTCGCCGTCGGCCTGGCGTGCGCGGCGAAGCTGACCGCGTGGCCGGTGGCCGTGGTGCTGGTCGTGGCGGTGCTGGTCCGCCGCGGTCGTGGCCCGGCGCTCGCCACGGCGGGAGTCGCCGCGGCCGTGGTCGCCCTGTTCCTGCTGCCCGTCCTGGCGACGTCGGCGGACGGCCTGCTGGTGCACGACGTCCGCTTCCCCGCCGGGCTGGAGCCGATCCCGTCCCCCGCCGCCAGCCCGTTCCCCGGTCACCTCCTCGCCCAGCACGTGCCTGCGGGTCGGGTGCTCGCGCTGGTCCTCCTGGCCGCCGTCGCCGTGGCGCTCGGCGTCCGGCTGCTGCGCCTGCCGCCGCGCGACGAGGTCGAGGCCGCGCGGTTCTGCGCGGCCGGGCTCACGGCCGCCACCGCCCTGCTGCCCGCGACGCGCGTGGGCTACCTGGTCTACCCCCTGGCCCTGCTCGTGCTGGCGCGGGCGATGCGGGACACTCGGGAACGACGAGGGGGCGAGGTCGGACGTGACGTGGCTGCGCGGGGTTGACGTCGAGCGCTGGACGCGGTGGCTCACGCCGTTCGCCGCCCTGGTGCTCTTCGGCGCCTCGCTGTGGGCGTTCCTCCGCGGCCCCGTGCCCGACGACTGGCCCGCGCTCGCCCGGATCGCCACCTGCGTCGCGCTGGCCGCGAGCCAGAGCGCGCCGGTGCTGTGGTGGCGCCGCGAACCCGTCCTGGCGTGGGTCGCGCTGCTCGTGGCGTGCGGCGCCGGCAGGCTGCTGGAGACGGGGCTCGACGTCGCGCCGGGGTCGCTGTTCACCCCCGGCCAGTTCGCCACCGTGCTGGTGCTGCACGGGATCGGCCTCGCCCTGCCCCAGACCCGTGCCCTCGCGGTCGCGGCCGTGACGCTCGTCGGCGCGGTGCTCGTCGGCATCGGCCGTCCGGAGGTGCTGGTGCTGGCCATCGTCACGGCCGTGCTGCTCGGCACCTCCCGCGCCGCGAAGGCGGACATCGCCAGGGCGCTGGCCGTGCGGGAGGAGCGCACCAGGATCGCCCGCGAACTGCACGACGTCGTGGCGCACCACATGTCTGTGCTCGCCGTGCAGGCCGAGACGGCGCCGTACCGCCTCGACGGGCTGCGGCCGGACGCGGCGCGGCAGTTCACCGAGATCGCGCAGAAGGCGAGGGACGCGCTCAACGAGATGCGCAGCCTCCTCGGCGCGCTGCGCGGCGGCGAGTCGGCGAGCCTGAACCCGCAGCCGACGCTGCACGAGCTGGAGGAGCTGGTCGAGTCGGTCCGCCGCGTCGGCACACCGGTCGAACTCGAATTCGACGACCGGCTGCGCGACCTGGAGCCGCTGCGCGCCCTGTCGGTCTACCGGATCGTCCAGGAGAGCTTGAGCAACGCCCTCAAGCACGCCGCGGGCCAGCCGCTCGACGTCCGCGTGACGTGGGACGACGACGAGGTCCGCGTCCGCGTGCGCAACCGGATCGTCGCCGTCGTCGGCGCGGCGGGCCAGGGCATCTCCGGGATGCGCGAACGCGTCGACGTGCTCGGTGGCGCGCTGGACGCGGGGCCGGACGGCAGCGGCGAGTTCGTCGTGGAAGCGGTCATCCCGACCAGTGGAGGAGAACGGTGATCCGGATCGTCGTCGTGGACGACCAGGTGATGGTCCGGGAGGGTTTCGGCGCGCTGCTCGACAAGCAGCCCGACATGTCGGTGGTCGGCTCGGCGGGCGACGGGCTCGACGCGGTGGCGGTGTGCCGGAGGGTCGAACCGGACGTGGTGCTGATGGACATCCGGCTGCCGATCATGGACGGGCTCCAGGCCACGCGGCAGCTGCTCGCCGACCAGGTCAGCCCCAAGGTGCTGGTGCTGACCACGTTCGACCTGGACGAGTACGTGTACGACGCGCTGCGCGCCGGGGCCAGCGGCTTCCTGCTCAAGGACGCCCGCGCCGACGAGCTGACCAACGCCGTGCGCGTCGTCGCGCAGGGGCACTCGCTGCTCGCGCCCCAGGTCACCGGGCGGCTGATCGAGCGGTTCGTGGAGCAGAACCCGCCACGGCCCCGCGAACTCGCGGGCCTGACCCCGCGCGAGACCGAGGTGCTGGGCCACATCGCGCGGGGCCTGTCCAACGCGGAGATCGCGGGCGCGCTGTCCATCGCGGAGGAGACGGTGAAGACGCACGTGGGCCGCATCCTCACCAAGCTCCGCCTGCGCGACCGCGTGCAGGCCGTCGTCCTGGCCTACGAGACCGGTCTGGTGCGAGGCGCCCGCTAGCGCCGATGGCCCGGCCCGTGCGTCAGCGGCGAGCGGGCAGCCGGACGGTGAACCGGGTCTTGCCCGGCTCGCTGGCCACCCCCACCGCGCCGCCGTGCGCCTCCACCACGGCCAACACGATCGACAGCCCCAACCCGGTGCTGCCCGCGGCCCGCGACCGCGACCCGTCGCCGCGGGTGAACCGCTCGAACACGTTCGGCAGCAGCCCGGCCGGGATGCCCGGTCCGTCGTCGGTCACGGTCAGTTCGACGCCCCGCCCCGGTGACACCGACAGCCCCGTCGTCACGGTCGTGCCGGGCGGTGTGTGGGTGCGGGCGTTGGACAGCAGGTTCGCCAGCACCTGGTGCAGCCGGTCGCCGTCGCCGACCACCGTCACGGGCTCCGAAGGCAGTTCCAGCTGCCAGTTGTGGTCGTGCGCGGCGATCCGGGCGTCGCTCACCGCGTCCAGGACCACTCGCGTCAGGTCCACCTCGGCGTCGTCGAGCGGCCGACCCGCGTCCAGCCGGGCCAGCAGCAGGAGGTCCTGCACCAGCACCGTCATCCGGTCCGCCTCGGACTCCACGCGGCTCATGGCGTGCGCGACGTCCGGCGGCACCTCGGCCTTCGACCGCCGGGTCAGCTCCGCGTAGCCCCTGATCGCCGCCAACGGCGTGCGCAGCTCGTGCGAGGCGTCCGCCACGAACTGCCGGACCCTGGTCTCCGTGGCGTGCCGAGCCGTCAACGCGGCCCCGATGTGCCCCAGCATCCGGTTCAGCGCGAGGCCGACCTGCCCCACCTCGGTCCGGGGATCGGCGTCCTGCTCGGGCACCCGGACGGCGAGCGCCACCTCGCCCTCGTGCAGCGGCAGCTCCGACACCCGCGTCGCGATGCCCGCGACCCGCTGCAACGGCGTCAACGTCCGCCGCACGATGAACGCCCCGGTCAGCCCGGCGACGAGCAGCCCGCCCAGCGCCACCCCGCCCAGCACGAACCCCAGTTGCAGCACCGTCGCGTTCACCGACGCCAGCGGCAACCCCGTCACCAGCACGTCCCCCGACGGCGTCGTGGTGGCGACCAACCGGTACGCGCCGAGCCCCTCCAACGTCACCGACCGCGGAGCGACGTCGGGCGTGAGGGCGATGAGCTGCGGACGTGCCGCGTCGGGCAGTATCTCCTGGTCACCCCGGTCGGGGGTCAACCTCAACGCCAGGGTGATCGTCTTGTCGTGGACCACCGCCGTGAGCGTCCCCGGTGCCTGACCGGGTCCGGACAGCGGATTGCGGTCGTTGGTCACCGTGCCGGGGAACCTCGGGAACCCGCTGGGCGGCGGCCGGTCCCCGCGGAACTCCGACGCCCGGTCCGACGCGAACTTCAGCTGCTCGTCCAGCTTCCCGATCTGGAAGTCCCGCAACGCCACCATCGTGACCACGCCGATGATCAGGCAGACCACCGTCAGCAGCGCCATCTGCTCCGCGATGATCCGCGTGCGCAGCGACCACGACCTAGGGTGCCGGCTTGAGGACATAGCCCGCGCCCCGCATCGTGTGGATCATGGGCTCGTGGCCCGCGTCGATCTTCTTGCGCAGGTAGGAGATGTACAGCTCCACGATGTTCGCCTGCCCGCCGAAGTCGTAGCTCCACACGCGGTCGAGGATCTGGGCCTTGCTCAGCACCCGCTTCGGGTTGCGCATCAGGTACCGCAGCAGCTCGAACTCCGTCGCCGTGAGGTCGATCGACCGGCCGCCGCGGTGCACCTCGCGCGTGTCCTCGTCCAACCGCAGGTCGCCGACGACCAGCTCCGCGCCCGCCGTCGCCCCGGTCACGCCCGTGCGGCGCATCAGCGCGCGCAGCCGCAGCACGACCTCCTCCAGGCTGAACGGCTTCGTCACGTAGTCGTCGCCACCCGCCGTGAGCCCGGCGATGCGGTCCTCCACGGCGTCCTTCGCGGTCAGGAACAGCACGGGCAGGTTCGGCTGCTCGGCGCGCAGCCGCCGCAGCACCTCCAGCCCGTCGACGTCGGGCAGCATGACGTCCAGCACGACGGCGTCCGGCCGGAACTCCCGCGCGGTCCGCACGGCCGAGGCGCCGTCCAGCGCGGTGCGGACCTCCCACGTCTCCATCCGCAGCGCCATCGACATCAACTCGGCCAGGGTGGACTCGTCGTCCACCACCAGCACCCGCACCGCCTGCCCGTCCGGGCGGCGGAGTTCGGCGTGCTTCTTGCTGGTCGTCACCGCGCGCATGTCCTCAGGGTGGGCGGGGGCCTTGGGCCGCTGCTGTGCGAACCCTGTGTACCACCTGTGAGCGGCACGGGCAGGCCCACAGCGGTCGCCCATCCGACGCACAGCGCACGCACAGGCTCGGGGGTGACCGTGGTCTCCGCAGCGGGTGGACGCCCGCTGGGAGAGCGCAGGAGGAACGACGATGAGCACCGACCAGAACGGTCCGGCGGAGCAGCCGGGTTCGGCCGTGCCACCGCAGGCCGTGCCACCGGAGGAGCCCGCCTGGGGCGCAGAGCAGCCGAAGGGCTCCGCGGTCTCGTGGTCCGGCCGCAAGACCATCGCCGCCGTCGCCATCGCGGTGGGCATCGCCGCGGCGGGCGGCACGGCCATCTACGCGGCCAACGGAGCCGTCGGCGCGACCGGGACGGGCCCCGGAGGGCGAGGGGGCCCCGGCGGCTACGGCCGCATGGGCGGCCCCGGCGCGGGCGGCCCGTTCGGGGGCGGCTTCGGCTCGACCCTGCACGGCGAGTTCCAGGTGGGAGCCGTGACCGAGGTGTCCGACTCGTCCATCGGGGTCAAGAGCACCGACGGCTACACCAAGACCTACACGATCGACAGCACCACCGTGGTCGGTGGCGGAGGCGGCCCGAACGCCAGGGCCGAGGGCGACCTCAGCGGCATCGCGGTCGGTGACACGGTCACCGTCATCGGCCAGACCGCCGACGGCGCGACCAAGGCCACGTCGATCGTCGAGCGCCTGGTCGTCGAACGGGGACAGCAGCCCGGTGGTCAGCAGCAGGGCGTGCCGCCACGCCGTGAGGACCAGGGCAGTGGGCAACCGCCGACCTCTTGACCGGAGCGCCTCCGCCGCGGCGCCCGAACTCGGGAGGCTGATAGCGGTGCTGTTCGAGGCCGGGACGCCGCTGTGGCGCTCGCTGGCCGCGAGCGTGACCGTCGACCGGCCGGTGGTCGTGTGCGACGCGGTGAGCCCCGCGCAGGTCGTGGTGCTCACCGCGTCGCCCGACCTCGTGCTCGACGGCCTGCTGACGGTGGCCCGCACCGTCGGCGTGCACCGCGTGTACCTGCGCACCCCGCCCGGCATCGGCTCGGTCGCCGTCCGCCGGGCGCTGTCCCGCCGCGGCGATCCCGTCCGGGTCGTCGTCGACCAGCACGAACGACCCGGTGACATCGTCCACGAGGCCGTGGAGTTCGTGCGGCTCGCTCAGCTCGTCAACTGAGAGGAGCGGGGGGAGGACGCGGTCCAGCTCGCCAGCACGGCGAGCTTGTCCGCCGTCGCCGACCCCGCCACCGGGATGTAGGTCAGCAGGTGCTGGCCGACGTCACCGGGCAGCGCGAACGTCTGCCACTCGACCTCCAGCTCACCCACCAGGTCGTGGTTCATGACCTTGCGGCCGAAGACCTTGTCCTTCACGTCGTGCCGCGCCCAGAGCCGCCGGAACACGTCGTTCTTGATCGACAGCTCGCCGACCAGCGCGGCCAGCCCGGCGTCGTCCGGCCACCGGCCCGCCTCCAGCCGCAGGTAGGCGACCGTCTCGGCGGCCACCTTGTCCCACTCCGGGTAGAACAGGTGCGCCGTGGGGTTCAGGAACGTCTGGCGGGCCATGTTCCGCTCGGCCTCGGGGTGCGCCGAGAACCCGCACACCGCGTCCGCCAGCGTGTTGTAGGCGAGCACGTCCAAGCGCTTGCCCAGCACCGCGGCGGGCACCGTGTCCATCAGGTCGATCAGCCGCTGCACGTTCGGCTGGACGCGGTTGGGGCCGGTGTCGCCGTCGGAGGGGCGGACCAGGTTGCCCAGGTGCGTGCGCTCGACGGCGTCCAGGCGCAGCGCGCGGCCGACGGCGTCCAGCACGGAATCGGACACCCCGGCCGTGCGGCCCTGCTCCAGGCGCACGTAGTACTCGACGCTCACGCCCGCGAGGCTCGCGACCTCGTCGCGCCGGAGCCCCGGCACGCGGCGGCGGAGTCCGGCGGGCAGGCCGACGTCGGAGGGCTTGATGCGGGCGCGGCGGGAGCGGAGGAACTCCCCGAGTTCGCGACTCATGTGGACAGTCTGCACCCTCGGTCCGGTCGATGGGTGGTTCTCCCGGTACCACCATCGAGCGAGCCTCCCTCCGGGACTTCCGCGCTGCCAGTTTCAGTCCCATGACGAACTACGACACCCTCACCGACCGCACCGCCGTCGTCACCGGGGCCTCCAGCGGCATCGGCGAAGCCACCGCCAGGGCACTGGCCGCGGGCGGCGCGAAGGTCGCGCTGCTCGCGCGGCGCGGCGACAGGCTCGCCGACGTGGCCGCCAAGATCACCGCCGACGGCGGTCGCGCGATCGCCGTCGAGGTCGACGTGACCTCGACGGCGTCCGTGGCCGCCGGTGGCGCCGCCGTGCGCGAGGCGTTCGGCCGGGTCGACCTGGTGGTGAACAACGCGGGCGTGATGCTCGCGGCCCCGATGGCCGACGTCCGCGCCGACCACTGGGCCCGGATGGTCGACCTCAACCTCACCGGCGCCCTGCGGGTGATCGGCGAGTTCACCCCGGACCTGCTGGCCACCGCCGCCGAGGGCGGAACGGCCGACCTGGTCGACATCTCGTCCGTCGCCGCGCACGGGCTGTTCCCGAACTACGCGGTCTACTGCGCCACCAAGGCGGCCATCACGCACCTGTCCGCGAACCTCCGGACGGAGTTCGGGCCCAAGGACGTGCGGGTGACCAACGTCGAGCCCGGCATCGTGCGGTCCGAACTGCTCAGCCACCTGGACGACGACCAGGCCGCGGGCCTCGCCCCGTGGATCGACTCGGTGGGCTCGCTGTCGGCCGAGGAACTGGCCGACGTGGTCGCCTACGCGGCGAGCCGCGCGCGGCACGTGAACCTGCGGCAGATCGTCGTCCAGCCCACCCGGCAGATCTAGAAGCGACCGCCGAACAGCAGTCCGGCGATCTCCGTGTCGGTGTCGCGGCCCTCCTGGTAGCCACCCTGGCGGTGCAGGTCGTTCATCACCGCCAGGGTGTACCGCTCGTCCGGGCCGACGAAGCCGACGCTGTTCACCACCCAGCCCGTGTCCTCCTCGGACCAGCCGTCCTTGTTGCCCGGCCTCGCCGCGGGTCCGGCTCCCCAGACGCCCCACTGCTGCTCCGGGCCGACCTCGCGCATCTCCTCCACCAGCAGCGCGCGGTCCTCGGCGGGCACCTCGGTCAGCACGTGGGACATCAGCCGGTCGAGGTCCTCGGTCGTGCACTTCTGGAAGCCCCAGTACGGGAACGTGTCGCTGTAGCCCTCCTGCGGCACCAGCGACGTGAGGCCGTAGGAGGCGAACGAGTCGTTGAACGCCCGGTGGTCGGCGCCGGAGTAGCGGTGCCACAGCTCGTCCGCCGCGTGGTCGTCCGAGCTGTGCAGCATGGCCCTGATCAGGTCGCGGTCGTCGTCGGTCAGCTCGACCGCGCCCTCGCGGTCGCGGCGGAGCAGGTCGACCACCATCGCCAGCTTGATCGTCGAGGCGGTCCACACCAGGTCGGCGGAGTGGTCGTTGTGCCACACCGCGCCGGTCCCGCGGTCGCGCACCACGATGCCGACCGTGCCCGGCCGGGTCGCCACGTACTCCCGCACCCGCGCGAACCGGCTCTGGAAGTCGCAGTCGAACCCCGTGCCGGCGCAGTCCACGTCCGCGCCGGTCGCGGCCACGGGCTCGGACGGGGCTGAGCCGCACGCCGAGAGCGCGAGGAGGGCCACGAGCAGGACCGGCAGGGAGCGTCGGGGCATGGGCCGCAGGCTAGCCGCACCGCCGAGGCGGTCCGGGTTCCTGGCGGGGCAACGTCCCAGTCGTCCGGTTCGTCACTCCGAGCGATCTCGCGAATCACCCGTTCCAGCGACCGCGCGGAGGCCGGTTTTTGTCGGTGCCTCACGCTTCACTGAACCCGTGCGAATCCGAAACCCCAGGTCGAACGCAGGTATTGCGGTCAACGGTCAAGACGTACGGTGCCCGGATGACCGAGAATCCAGTTCGGCGTCGCGCCGTGCTCGCGGGCACCGCCGCGGGCGTCCTCGCCGCCGCGGGCTTCCGCCCGGCCGCCGCCCAAGCGGACACGCGTGGCGTGGACAGGGCGTTCACCCTGACCGTCATGGGCACCACCGACCTGCACGGCAACGTGTTCAACTGGGACTACTTCGCCGACAAGGAGTTCGACGACTCCGGCCACAACGACATCGGCCTGGCGAAGATCTCCTCGCTGGTGACGGCGGTCCGGCAGCAGCACGGCGAGCACCGGACGTTGCTGCTGGACGCGGGCGACACGATCCAGGGCACGCCGCTGGCGTACTACTACGCCAAGGTGGAGCCGATCACCCGCCGCCGCGTGCACCCGATGGCCGCGGCGATGAACGCCATCGGCTACGACGCCGCTGCGCTGGGCAACCACGAGTTCAACTACGGCATCCCGCTGCTGCGCACGTTCGAGCGGCAGCTGCGGTTCCCGCTGCTCGGCGCGAACGCGATCGACGAGAGCACCGGGCGGCCCGCGTTCACGCCGTACACGGTGAAGACGGTGTGGCGCACGGGCACCGCCCCGCTGCGCGTGGGCATCCTCGGCCTGACCAACCCCGGCATCGCGATCTGGGACAAGGCCAACGTCGAGGGCAGGATGAGCTTCCCCGGCCTGGTGGAGCAGGCGAAGGTCTGGGTGCCGAGGATGCGCCGCGCCGGTGTCGACCTGGTGATCGTGTCCGCCCACTCGGGCGCGGACACGTCCTCGTCCTACGGCGACGCCCTGCCGTACCCGGAGAACGCCGCCACCCTGGTGGCCGAGCAGGTGCCGGGCATCGACGCGATCCTCGTCGGCCACGCCCACGTCGAGATCCCGCAGCGCCTCGTGGCGAACAGGACCACCGGCAAGCAGGTGCTCATCACCGAGCCGCTGTTCTGGGGCAAGCGCCTGAGCCTGATGGACTTCGACCTCACCTGGGCGCCCCGCGGCGGCTGGACCCTCAGGGCGTCCCGCTCGCAGGTGCTGAACTCCAACACCGTGCCCGAGGACCCGAAGATCGTCCGGCTGCTGACGGCCGACCACGCCAAGGTCGTCACCTACGTCAACTCCAAGGTGGGCACGAACAAGCAGGCCATGTCGGCCGCCACCGCCCGCTACGAGGACGTGGCGGCGCTCGACTTCATCAACCACGTCCAAGCGGTCGAGGTCAAGAAGGCCCTGCCGTCCAACACCCTGCCCGTCCTGGCGCTCGCGGCACCGTTCAACCGCGCCGCGGCGATCCCGGCGGGCGACGTCTCGGTCCGCGACGTGGCGGGCCTGTACATCTTCGACAACACCCTGCTCGCCGTCCGCCTGACCGGCGCGCAGCTCAAGGACTACCTGGAGTTCTGCGCCCGGTACTTCAAGCAGGTCACCACCGCGGGCCCCCACCCGGCCGACTCGATCACCAACGCGCCCACCCCCACGGCCCCCGGCGGCACACCCGACTACAACTACGACGTCGCGGCGGGCCTCGACGCCCCGCTCACCTACGACATCGACATCGCCCAGCCGGTGGGCACCCGCATCACGGGCCTGTCCTACGCCGGAACCCCCGTCACCCCGACCCAGGAGTTCGCCGTGGCGGTCAACAACTACCGCCAGTCGGGCGGCGGCGGCTTCCCGCACATCTCCACCGCACCCGTCCTGCTCAACCAGCAGCAGGAGATCCGCCAACTCATGATCGACTGGGTGAGGCAGACAGGCGAGATCGACCCGACGACCTTCGCCGCCACCAACTGGCGCCTCACCGCCAACGGCACCCCACTCCAAATCCAATAACCCCGACCACGGGCGGCATCCCACCGTTCACACCCCAACCACGGGCCGCATCCCACCGTTCACACCCCGACCACGGGCCGCATCCCACCGCTCACACCCCAACCACGGCGACGACGCACCGCGGCACCGCGCTCGGCGGCACTGGCGGCCACCAGTGCCGCCCTGGTAGCCGCGCACCACCTCACGTCACGCTGCGCCCGCTCCGCGGTGGCAGGCACAACGGTGGTCCCTGGCCGCCCGTAGTGAGGGCTGGCAGTGGCGGGCACAACGGTGCGCCCTGGCCACCCGCAGTGGGGGCCTGCTCCGCGGTGGCAGGCACAACGGTGGGCCCAGGCCACCCGTAGTGGGGGGCTGGCGGCTGGCTCCGACCAGCCAGCCCTCAGCGGACCGGGTGGTGCCGCGCAATCCCAACCACCGATCTCGATCGGCCACCCGCCCAACACCACCCGCCCAACACCACCGGCCCGCTGCAACCAGACATCCCCGGCACGACTCGGCACAACCTCCGCCCCACCCGAACCAGCACCGCCCACCACCCGTGGGCCATCGCTCCGGAGCCCGCACCCGCCGCAACCCGACACCGCCCTGCCCGGCAATCCTGTTCGGCCCGCTGGGCTCGCCCACCTGACTCTGCTCGGTTCGCCAGCCCCGCCCAGCCCTTTGCCGCCCCGCCCCGCCCAGCCCTTTGCCGCCCCGCCCAGCCCCTTGCCCGCCCAGTCCGCGCTCTGCTCACCCGGCCCGGCCCGCCCGCTCCCTCTGTCCTGCCTGCCGTGCGCGCCCCACCAGCCTCGGCTCCCCCACCACCACCCAACCCACCAGAACCTCACCGACCTCACCGAGCCGCGTCGTGGAGCGGCCCGGTGATCGCCGTGGTGAGCTGCGGTCCGCCCAGGTGGCGGGTGCAGGTCGGGTCGTTCAGCGAGCACTCGCGGTTGTCCGCGTCCACGAAGCACCCCTGGTGTTCACGCCCCCGACCGTGCGCGTCCGGCCGCCACGTCGAACCCGGCCATCCGCGGCCCGCCGCTCGACCCGCCACCCATGTCGCACGCGACACCCACGGTCCGGGCCACTCCGGCGTGCCGGTCCGTTCCACCGCCGGACCGGTGGTGAAGCGAACGGCACCGGGCTCAGGAGGCGGCGCCGTGCCAGGGCAGGACGTGGCCGAAGCGGACCAGTTCGCCGTGGTGGGCGGGGTTCACCGGGGTGGCCAGCACGAAGTCGAGCACGCGCCTGGCCGCCTCCGTCGGCGTGAGGGCGTGGCTGAAGTCGTCGAACCACGGCCGGGACGTGGGGGTGTCGACCAGGCCTGGGCAGACCGCCGCCAGCAGCGTGCCGTTGGCGAGGTCGGCGGTGCGGCGTTCGGCGGCGACCGCCCGCACGGCCGCCACCTGCGCCACCTTCGACGGCTTGTTCACCCACTCCGGCCAGCCCTCCTCGGCCGCCGTGCCGTCGTGGACGGCGGCCCGCCACGACTCGACGGCCTCCTCCACGGCGTCCAGGGAGACCCCGTCGAACAGGTGGTGCAGCCGCTGGGGCAGGTGTTCGAGCGTGCCGAGCGAACTGGCCACGACGACCAGCCGCCCACCGGGCCGCAGCACCGGGCCGAAGGAGCGCAGCACGGCGTGCGTGCCGCCGTTGGACACGTCGATGAACTCGTCGGTCTGCTCGGCCTGCCGCTCGGGCGTCATCCTGGTGACCGCGTTGGACAGGACGACGTCGACGCCGTCGGTGAACTCCGCGGCGAGCTTCGCCACGGCCTCGGCGTCGGTCACGTCGAGCACCCGCCCCTCCACCCGGCTCCGGGTCGACGACGACCCGACCACCCGCGCCGCGGCGTCCGCGACCCGGCCCGCGTCGCGGCCGGTGAGCAGGACGAGGTCGGCGCGCTCCCACCTGGCGGCCAGTTCTTCGACGAGCGCGAACCCGATGTTCTGGTTCGCGCCGGTGACCAGTGCGATCCTCATGGGAACCACGCTAGGAGCCGCCGCGGGTATGCGTCCAACGAGAGTTCCGCATGTCTGGTATGCGTAACGGTCATGGACTTCACCGACGTCTCGCTGGTCTCGCTGCGGGTGTTCCAGGAGGTGGCCGAGCGCGGCACGCTCACGTCGGCCGCCGCCGCGCTCGGCTACACGCAGTCCGCGGTGTCCCGCCAGGTCGCGACGCTCGAACGGGCGGCGGGCGCGCCGCTGCTGGAGCGCCGCCGCGACGGTGTCCGGCTGACCGCGGCCGGGCACGTCCTGCTGCGGCGCGCCGCGGCCGTGCTGGAGCAGATCGACGCGGCGGGCCGGGAACTCGCGGGCCTGCCCGCGGACGCGGGCACCGTGCGGCTCGGGTGGTTCGCCAGCGCGGGTGGCGCGCTGGTGCCGAAGGCGGTGGCCGCGCTGCGCCGCACGCGTCCCGGCATCACCGTGACCAGCCGGGAGGGCAGCACTCCCGTGCTGGTCCGCGCGCTGCGGGCGGGCACGCTCGACCTGGTCGTCATCGCGTCCGCGCCGCCGTTCCGCGCGCCGGACACCGAGTCGCCGCCGCTGGAGCTGCGCACCCTGTCCGAGCGCGGCCTGTGCCTCGCCGTGCCCGCGACCCACCCGCTGGCCGCGGAGGACTCCGTGGACGTCGCCGACCTGCGCGGGCAGCGCTGGATCGCGGGCCACTCCGGGGACGACGGGCTGATGGGCGTGTGGCCGGGGCTAGACGAGCGGCCCGAGATCGCGCACACCGCCCGCGACTGGCTGGCCAAGCTGCACCTGGTGGCGGCGGGCTGCGGCCTGACCACCGTGCCGCCCGCGCTGCTGCCCGTCGTGCCGCCGGGGGTGCGGACCGTCACCGTGCGCGGCGGACCCAGCGAACGACGGCGCATCCTCCTCGCCTGGCTGCCGGGCAGGCTGACCGCCTCCGCGGGTCACCTCGCCGACGCACTGGCGGCGGCCTGCACCACCTGATCACGGTCACGCCATCCGCGCGCCGCGGCCACGCCATCCGCTCACCTGGTCACGATCACGCCATCCGCGCACCTGATCACGGTCACGTCGTCCGCGCACCTCGCCGCGGCCACGCCATCCGCGCACGTGGTCGCGGATCACGCCGGTCCGCCCACCTGATCGCCCACCACCCGTCCGTCCACTCAGGCCGGTGGATTCCCGTTGCGGCGCGCGGACTTCCGCAGCGCGGCCACGGCGGTGGCCGTCTCCTCGGCGATCAGGTCGGCGTTGACGGCCGCCGCGGCCTGCACGCCCGCCGCCGCGGCGGCGACCACCTGGGCGCGGGGGTCGGTCACGTTGCCCGCCACCCACACGCCGGGGATCTCCGTGGCACCGCTGGGATCCGCGGCGACGTGGTCACCCAGGACGTGCCCGGCCATCTCCCAGTCGGTCGCCTTCACCCCCAGCGCTCCCAGGACGTCCGCGCGGGCGCCGACCTTCGGCGTGACCGCGACCGCCTGGCGAGCCACGACCTCTCCGGACGCCAGCCGCACTCCGGTGAGGCGGTCGTCCTCGACCTCCACCGCCACGACCTCGCCCTCCACCACGGTGATCCCGCGCGCGGCCATCTGCTCGGCCTGCTCGTCGGACAGGGCGGGCGCGGTGTGCCGGAACAGCACGACGTCGTCGCTCAACTGCCGGAACAGCAGGGCGCTGTGCGTCGCCATCGGTCCGGTCGCGAGGATGCCGATCGCCTGGTCCCGCACCTCCCAGCCGTGGCAGTACGGGCAGTGGACCACGTCGCGCCCCCAGCGCCCGGCCAGGCCCGCCACGTCGGGCAGCTCGTCCGCCAGGCCGGTCGCGACGATCAGCCGCCGCGACCGCACGGTCGCACCGTCCTCCAGCGCGACGACGAACCCGCCGCCGTCGTTCGCCACGTCCGCCACGACGCCGTCCACGACCCGCGCGCCGTACCGCTCCGCCTCGGCCCGTCCGATCGCCACCAGCTCACCGGGACTGATCCCGTCGCGCGTGAGGAACCCGTGCACGCCCGCGGCGGGCGCGTTGCGCGGTGACCCCGAGTCCACGACGACCACCTCGCGCCGCGCGCGCCCCAACACGACGGCGGCGCTCAGACCCGCCGCGCCACCACCGACCACCACCACGTCCACCACGTTCTCGCTCATGGTCCCACTGTCGCCCGGCACCCGGAGGTGTCGCAAAGAAACTTGCCGTTGTGGCAAGCTCGACGGGGTGGACGACGAACTGAACTCGGTGCTGAGCGCGGTCGGTCCCCGGCTGCGGGCCCTGCGCAAGCGGCGGGGGACGACCCTGACCGACCTCTCCGCGACGACGGGCATCTCCGTGTCCACCCTGTCCCGCCTGGAGTCGGGGCAGCGCCGCCCGACCCTGGAACTCCTGCTGCCGCTGGCGAAGGCCCACGGGGTCCAGATGGACGAGCTGGTGGGCGCCCCGCCCACGGGCGACCCGAGGATCCACCTGCGCCCGGTCACGCGCGGTCGCATGACCATGGTCCCGCTGACCCGCCGCGCGGGCGGCGTGCAGGCCTACAAGCTGCTCATCCCGTCGCACGGCTCGGCGGTGCCGGAGCAGAAGACCCACGAGGGCTACGAGTGGATCTACGTCCTCAGCGGGCGGCTGCGGCTGGTCCTCGGCGACCAGGACCTCGTCCTGACCCCCGGCGAGGCCGCGGAGTTCGACACCCGCGTGCCGCACTGGTTCGGCAGCGCGGACGCCACTCCGGTCGAGGTCCTCAGCCTCTTCGGCAGGCAGGGTGAACGGGCGCACCTGCGAGCCAGGTCGGGAACCGGGTAGGGCGGACGGCCACGCACGGGTGGCGCGCACAGCGCCGCTGGTCCCGCCACCCGATGTTGATCATCAACATGGCTGATTCCTGTCACCTTGACGAGTGAATTCCCAGCCACGTCCTGCGTTTTCGCCACTCGCGGTTCGCAATCGGACACCGCCATCGGGTACTAACGCCCGGTGTTGAAACCCCGACCACACCGGTTCTGGCTGTTCGGCGCCGTGCTCGTGCCCGCCCTGCTGGCGGCGACCGGCGTGGCGATCCAGGGCGACCGCATCGAACGCGACCTGGCCGACCGGGTCACCCACGCCATCGACGAGTCGGGCCATCCGGGCAACGACGTCTCGGTCGACGGGCTGGGCGTCACCGTCACCGGTGTCGTCCCCCGCGACGCGGCCAGGGTCCAGAACCTGGTGGCCGCCGTCCCCGGCGTGACGGCGGTGACCCTCCAGGACGCCGAACCGGGCGACTTCTCGGTCTTCGTGCGCGCCGACGAGGTCGTGCTCGCGGGCACGACCTCCGACGCCGACGAGCGGCGGGCGCTGGTGGACGCCGTGACCGCCCGCGCGAACGGCTACCGGATCACCGACGTGATGTCGCCCAGGGCCGGGACGAGGCTGCCGGTCTCGGCGGAGCAGGCCGCGTCGATCGTCGCGGTGGTGGTGGACAACGGCGTGCACGACTTCAGCGGCGTCGTGCGCGGCGGGGGGCTGACCGCCCGCGCCACCGTCGTGGACCAGGAGAGGGCCACGGCGTTCCAGCGGCTGCTCGCGGCGTCCGCGGGGGAGTTGCGCGTGGAGCAGGCGATCGCGGTGGGGTCGTCGAACCACGACCGCGAACTCGACCTGGCCGCGCTGAACGACTCCATCGGCAGGCTCGTCGGCGGCAACGGCGGCGTCCGGTTCCAGCCGGGGTCGACCGACTGGCAGGGGCACGGCCCCGTGCTGATCGAGCGCGTGGCGCGGATGCTGCTGGTCGCGCCGCGCGCGACGGTGACGGTGCGCGGCCACGCCTCCGCGGAGGTGCCGGACGCCCGCGCGCTCGCCGAGACGCGGGCGCGCATGGTCCGCGACGTGGTGCTGGGCCAGGGTGTCTCGCCCGCCCTGGTGGAGATGGCCGTCAGCATCGACACCGCGCCCGAACTCACCGACACCACCCGTCAGGTAGACATCACCGTTCGCTAGGAGTTCGCTGTGCTCTGGTTGTTCACGCAGGTGTTCGTGCTGTGCGCGGGAGCGTTCCTCGTCGGGTCGCTGCTGACCTGGCTGCCCATGCGCGCCGTCACCCGCAAGCTGCGCGCGGACCTGGACGCCACCCGGCGTCCGGTCGTGGCCCTGCCCGCCCGGTCGGTCGTCGTGGTGCCCGAGCCGAGGGATGAGGCACTTGGGTCCGAAGTGGACCGCGAGGAGTCCGAAGTGGACCTCCCGGTGAAGGGCAACTCGAAGTCCGGGATCTTCCACACCGAGACCTCGCCGTACTACCGGCGGATGAAGGGCGACGTGCGGTTCCGCTCCGTCGAGGACGCCGAGCGCGCGGGCTACACGGCCTGGTCGCCGCGCTCGCGCTCCCAGCTCGCCGGGTCGGCCCAGTAGCTCGGGTCCGACCACCGGGGGTTCCACTCCCAGTGGGCCTCGTCCGAGGGCTTCTCGCGGGTGGCGAGCAGGGCAAGCGCGTTGACCGCGGCCCAGCCGAGTGCGACCGCGACGACCTTGTTGCGGGTCGCCCTGTCCGGCGCGGACAGGGCGAGCACGGCGTCGCCGACGTCCATCGCGACACGGGCCAGCAGCGCGAGCCGGAGCGGTGCCCCCGCGGGCGCCAGCGCCACGGCCAGCCCGGACACGAGGTCGCGCGCGCCGACGGCGGCGGTCAACGCGTGGGTGGCGGGCGTGTCGCCGAGCCCCGTCGGCGTCGTCAGCACCTCGGGCCTGGCGATGACGGCCGCGCTGTAGGCGGCCGTCGCCGCCCCGAGCACTCGGGGGAACCAGCTCATGTCGAACACTCCTCGGTCGGCGTCGCAACCAGGCTGGCGCGGCCCGGCGGTCCCGACAACCCCTGATCGTCCACGGCCGACTAGGGGTGGTGGATGATGGACCCATGCGCCACGACTTGGCCGCCGCGCGGGACAAGCTGCTCCCGGACGTGCTCGCCCCCGGTCTGGACGTCGTGTTCTGCGGCATCAACCCAGGCCTCTACTCCGCGGCCACCGGCCACCACTTCGGCAGGCCCGGCAACCGCTTCTGGCCCGCGCTGCACCTGGGCGGCTTCACGCCCACGCTGCTCTCGCCCGCCGACCAGGACCAGTTGCCCGCGCACGGCCTCGGCATCACGAACCTGGTGCCGCGCGCCACGGCCCGCGCGGACGAGCTGACCGACGCGGAACTGCGCGCGGGCGCGAAGCGGCTCACCGCCGTCGCCGAGCGGTACCGGCCCACGATGATCGCGGTCGTCGGCGTCACCGCGTACCGCACGGCCTTCGGTCGGAAGAAGGCCGCGATCGGCCCGCAGGACGAGCTGATCGCCGACAGCCGCCTGTGGGTCCTGCCGAACCCGAGCGGGCTCAACGCGCACTACCAGCTCCCCGCGCTCGGGGACGCGTTCGCGGAACTGCGCGCGGCGCTCGACCGGTAGGGGTGGCCGCACCTCCGGCCCGCCGCTCCCCGGCCCCCGGTCACGCGCGCCCGTGGTTCCGCTCCCGGTCACGCGCGCCCGTGGTTCCGCTCCCGGCCCCCGGTCACGCGCGCCTGTGGCTCAGCGAGATGAGCCTGCGCAGTTCGCTCTCCCCGAGGCCTCCCCACACGCCGTAGGTCTCCTCCACCGTGAGCGCGTGCTCGCGGCACTCGCGCCGCACCGGGCAGCGGTCGCAGATCTCCTTGGCCCTGGACTCGCGGCGTTCGCGGGCGGTGCCCCGCTCGTTCGGCGTGTGGAAGAACAACGAGCTGTCGACCCCGCGGCAGAGGCCACGCAGCTGCCAGTCCCAGGACTCGGTGACCGGCGTGGGCAGCCGGGACAACTCTGGCATGTGACCACATCCTCGTTCGGCCGGTGGTCACCACCATAAATTCGATTCAAAATCGTTTCAACTTGAGCGACCGGAATGGGTGAGGACTTCGTCGACGCAACCGTGGAGGGTGTGGACGCGGTGCACGCCCGCGGGCAGCGCGACCCGGTCCCAGCCGGGGCCGCCCAGCAGCAGGATCGTCCTGGTGGCGGCCACCTTCGCCAGCGGGACGAGGCGGGCGCGGGCGGTGTCGTGCGCCCACAGCACCACGCACCGCGGGGCGAGCACGTCGAGCGCCGCCAGCAGCGCGCCCGCCGGGACGCGGGCCCCGAGGTTGCGCGACGCGCACCCGCGTTCGGCCAGCGCTGCGCCGAGCGCCTCCAGCGGCAGCGTGTGCTGCTCGTCGGGCGCGGCGGCCATCAGCGCGGGCAGCCTGCCGCCTTCGAGGGGATCGCCGACCCGGCGCAGCACCGTGAGGAGCGCGTTGCTGGCGACGTGCTCGACCCCGACGCCACCGCTCTCCTCCACGGCGCGCTCGCCGAGTTCCACGAGGAACGGGGTCAGCACGGACTCCCAGGCGTCGACGACGCCCAGCGCGCCGATCAGCTCGGTCGCGAGCCTGCCCAGCCTCGGCGCGTCGAGCTGCGTCGCGGCGCGGATGAAGTCGTGGACGTCCGGGACGGGGCCCGCTCCGCCGCGCGCCATGGTCGCCGCCGCGGCGGGCGAGACGCCCTGGCCGGTCAGCTCCAGCATCCGCCGCAGCGTGGCCACGTCGACGTCGTCGTACCGGCGGTGCTTGCCCTCTTCGCGGGTGCGCGGGCCGAGCCCGTAGCGCCGGTCCCAGGTCCTCAGCGTCGTGGGCGAGATGCCGAGCGTGCGCGCCACCGCCCCCGCGCTCCAGCGGGCGCCGTCGCTCACGATGATCACCGCCGGTAGCTGGGCATTACCTCGTCCGGAGGTAGATCATAGGCCTCACAGGCGGCGGAGACCGCTCAGAACCCGTTCCAGCAGCGCCAGGTCGGCATGGCCGCCGACCGAACCGCCGTTCGTCTCGTGCACCGACACGACGCCCATCTCGACCAGGTCGCTCAGCAGCACCCGCGCCACGCCCAGGGGGATGGCCAGGACGGCCGACACCTCGGCGACCGAGCGGGGCCGCGCGCACATCTCCACGATCGCCCGCTGCTCGGGAGTCGTGGACGACGGGACCGCGGCCCCACCGGTCCCGTCGACCGAGATCAGCGTCTCCAGCCGCAGGTCCACGGTCGCCGTCGTGCGCCCGCCGGTCCACGCGTACGGCCGCACGAGGGACTTGCCGTTCTCCTCGTAGGAGAACCCGTCCGGATCGGGCTCCTCCGGGATCGGCTCCGCGCAGGCGACCGGCGCGGGCATCGGCGCCGTCACCTCGACGGTCTCGGGCTCCGCCTCCTCCGCCAGCGCCCGTCGCACGGACGCTGACCCGAACCGGGCCCCGGTCTGCCCGACCTCGCCCCTCAGCGACCGCCGGGCCCGGCGCGGCTTCGGGGGCTCCAGGTGCTCCGGGACGTGCTCGACCGGCGCGTCCTCCTCCAGTTCGCGCCGCAGCGACGGCGACCCGAACCGGGCCCCGGTCCGTCCCACCGCACCGCGCGACGTCCGGCGGCGCCCACGCCCACCGGACGCGCCTAACTCCGCGCCGTCACCCATGACCACCACGTTGCCACCCAGCGTGAACCGTCCGTCGCACAACGGTAGACGCAGGCGGGGACCGCTCGTTGCGAACAGGTTTCGACCTGGTGTTTTCCTGGTTACCTGGAAGGCTTCTTCCGCAGCCCGCCCACCGCCAGCGTGAGCCCCGCGATGACGGACAGGAGTCCGATCGCGGTCCACAGCTGCTGGCCCGTCATGAAGCTGCCCTTGATCACGTTCAACCCCTGGAGGGTCCACACGGAGCCCAGCAGGACGAGCACCACGCCGACCACCACGGACACCCACTTGTTCATGACCAAGTCGTACCATGTGCGGATGACCAAGCCGCCCATCCGAGACGTGCAGATCGCCGACGACATGATCAGGCTGGGCCAGTTCCTCAAGCTCGCGGGCCTGGCGGAGGACGGCTCGCACGCCAAGGAGCTCATCGACGCCGACGAGGTCATGGTCAACGGCCGCCTGGAAACCCGTCGGGGGGCCCAGCTGCACGACGGCGACGTGGTCGCGGTGGGCGACGAACGCGCCCGTCTGCACGCGGCCGGGTAGGCACCGGCCCGCTCGCGATCCGACGGACACGGCCCGCACCGCCCCGGCGGACCGGGCTGCTCGGCGTGCCCGCCGCCCTCAGGGGAGCGTTCCCGTTCTTCGCGACGCCGTCGAACCCCGGACCGACGATCGGCGCGCGGGCTGGACCACTCCCGTTCGGCCGGGCTCGACGTTCGTGATCGACATTCCCATCCCGACATCGAGTGGTACTCACGTCGAGGGCCGCCAACGGGACCACCCCGTGGCTCGGATCGGACGATGAATCCGACCGCCACTCGTCCGCGCGCCCCCGGTGCCGTCCTGTCGTCCGGAGGTACCAATGCCGTCCACCGACGAGCGGCACCCCGGAAAAAGGCCCGAGACCAATACATCTCCCGCTGGAGTCCGCCCCCTATCCCGCCCCCGTCGCGCAAGGCGCCATCCGTCTCAACGCCGCCGCGAAACACCGCCCGTGCGGAGGACGCGGATTCACGAGTCTGAGGGATGACGTACGCCACATCTGCCGACAAACCCGTGATCGTCCGCGTACCGCGCGTTGCGCCAACCGGGCGGTGGCGTTTCTTCGACGGTTACGAGAACGCTATGGGCGACTGGTCTGAATAGCTGCCTCCGCTGCGTGAATGGGTGACCACGCGGCGGAGGTGTCCTGATTGGACAAGGGCCTTTCGGCCCATTGTCCGATGCGGTGGGCCGGCCGGGTGAACTCTACTCACAGTGGGTGTAACGGGTTGTCGGCGGTGAACGATATGTCGTGCGACCCGGCTCGTTCGGTCACATTTCAGAGACTGGGACTAGGACTCGGCGTCAGTTTGGTCTAACGTGCGTTCACCTGGTAATGGATCGTCACCCGTCGTCACTCGGCGGACCGGCCGAGTCACTTCGCAACATTTCTTCCTCTCGACTATCTCCGTGTGTAACGCCCACGGGCGGCCGAGCGAATGATGGTTTGCAAGCGCCGGTTCATCAAGGGAAAAGGTGCCCTGGCGATGTGCGAAGTGTCGGTCAACCAATTGCCGTACCACGCGGGTCCTCGGGGATGCCCTGCGAACGTGCACGTCCGAACCGGCTGAACCGGGGGAGAACCACGATGAGCGAGCAGGTCCAGCCCACACGACGGAGACCCGTCGTGGGGATCACTCCTACCAGCATGGAGTCGTCGAGGCAGACGCACCCGCCGGTGGCCGCGTGGGAGTCGCGGTACCGCGGGGGTGTCATCCTCGGTGACGTCCTGGCCACGGTGCTGGTCATCGTGTCCTTCGGCGGTCTGATGGCGTCCAGGCACAGCGCGTTCGTGCCGATGTCGATCGTCACGCTCGAACTGCTGACGGTCGCCGCCGTGCTCGGCTCGCTGTACCTGAGCCGCGTGTGGAGCCCGAACGTGCTCGGCCAGGGCGCGGAGGAGTTCCGCCGCCTCGGGAAGGGCCTGTTCGCGTCGGTCGTCGTGCTCGGCTTCGGTGCCCTCGCGGTGGACATCCCCGGCGCCCGCCTCTGGGTGTTCGTGGTCGGACCTGCCATCGCCCTCGTCGTCTTCCCCCTCCGCTACCTGCTCCGCAGGCCTCTGCACCGCGCGCGCTCCGAAGGACGCTGCCTGCTGCCGGTGCTCGCCGCGGGGAACGTGGCCACGGTCGGGGACCTCATCACCCGCACCCGCAAGGCCCCCCACCTCGGCTGGCGCGTCGACGCCATCTGCACCCTGGACGGCCGGGCCGCGCTCGGCATCGACATGGAGGGCGTGCCGGTCGTCGGCCGCTTCCGCGACCTCGCCGAGCAGGTCCGCCGCGGCGGCTACCGCATCGTCGCCGTGACCCCGGACGCCTACTGGACGCCCCGCAGGCTCCAGCAGCTCGCGTGGGACCTGGAGGGCACCGGCACCGAGATGGTCGTCGCCCCCGCCCTCATGGACTTCGCCGGACCGCGCCTGCACGTGACCGGCGTGCTCGGCATGCCGCTGCTGCGGGTCAGCGAGCCCTCGTTCACCGGCTTCCGCCGGGTCGTCAAGGGCTGCGTCGACCGCGTCGGCGCCCTCGTCCTCGTGCTCGCGCTCGCCCCCCTGCTCCTGGTCGTGTCCGCCGCCGTCATGATCGACAGCCGGGGCCCGGTGTTCTACCGGCAGCGCCGCGTCGGCAAGGACGGCGCGGAGTTCACGATCATCAAGTTCCGCACCATGGTCACGAACGCCGACGCGCTGCGCACCAAGCTGGCGGCCGTCAACGAGGGCTCGGGCGTGCTGTTCAAGATGCGCAAGGACCCCCGCGTGACCAGGGTCGGCAGGCTGCTGCGCCGCTACTCGGTCGACGAGCTGCCCCAGCTGCTCAACGTGCTCACCGGGACCATGTCGCTGGTCGGCCCCCGGCCGCCGCTGCCCGAGGAGAGCGCCAAGTACGCGCCCGAGGTGCGCAGGCGCCTGCTGGTGAAGCCGGGGCTCACCGGGCTGTGGCAGGTCAGCGGCCGGAGCGACCTCTCGTGGGAGGAGTCCGTGCGACTCGACCTGCGCTACGTCGAGGACTGGTCGCTCGCCCTCGACGCTCTCATCTTGTGGAAGACCTTCCGCGCCGTCTTCGGCGGCCAGGGAGCTTACTGATGGAAAGGGAAGACGTGACGCCGATCGGCATCGCCGTGATCGGCGCGGGTTATTGGGGCCCGAACCTGGTGCGCAACGCCCAGGCGACCCCCGGACTGGACCTGCGCTACCTGTGCGACCTCGACGTGGAGCGCGCCCGCCGCGTGCTCGGCCAGTACTCGACGGTCGCCGTGTCCGGCTCGCTCGACGACGTGCTGGCGGACCCCGACGTCCACGCCGTCGCCATCGCGACCCCGGCCGCCACCCACCTGCAGGTCGCGATGGCCGCGCTGGAGGCGGGCAAGCACGTGCTGGTGGAGAAGCCGCTCGCGGCGAACTTCTCCGACGGCCGCAAGCTGGTCGAGGCCGCGGAGAGCCGCGGCCTGACCCTGATGCTCGACCACACCTTCTGCTACACCCCGGCCGTGAGCCACCTGCGCGAGCTCGTGCGCGGCGGCGAGCTGGGCGAGATCCAGTACATCGACTCGGTGCGGATCAACCTGGGTCTGGTGCAGCCGGACGTCGACGTCCTGTGGGACCTCGCGCCGCACGACCTGTCGATCTTCGAGGCGATCCTCCCCGACGACGTCCGCCCGGTCGAGGTGTCCGCGCACGGCTCGGACCCGATCGGCGCGGGCCACGCGTGCGTCGCCCACCTGACCATGAGGCTGTCCAACGGTTCCATCAGCCACGTGCACGTGAACTGGCTGTCCCCCACCAAGATCCGCACGATGGTGATCGGCGGGTCCAACCGCACGGTGGTGTGGGACGACCTCAACCCGACGCAGCGCCTGTCCGTCTACGACAGGGGCGTCGACCGCGAGCGCGAGCACAAGATCATTTCCTACCGCTCCGGCGACATGGTCGCGCCCGCGCTGCCCGAGCGCGAGGCCCTGCGCGGGGTGATGGCGGAGTTCGCGGCCTCGATCGCCGAGGGCCGCCCGCCGCTGACCGACGGCCGCGCTGGACTGCGCGTGCTCGCGATCCTCGAAGCAGCGTCGGAGAGCCTGGCGAACGGCGGGTCCTTCGTCCCCGTCCAGCAGGTCGACGCACCGACCACCAGTGGAGGCACGACTTCATGACCCAGCCCATTTCCGGTCAGCGGGCGCTGGTCACCGGCGGAGCGGGGACCATCGGGTCCTCCGTGGTCGACCAGCTGGTCGCCGCGGGGGTGTCCGAGGTCGTCGTGCTGGACAACTTCGTGCGCGGCCGCAGGGAGAACCTCGCCGACGCCGTCGCCGCGGCGGACGACCGGGTGACGGTCGTCGAGGGCGACATCAACGACCGCGCGCTGGTCCGCGAGCTGTCCGAGGGGATCGACCTCGTCTTCCACCTCGCCGCGATCCGCATCACCCAGTGCGCCGAGGAGCCCCGGCTCGCGCTGGAGTGCTTGGTGGACGGCACCTTCACGGTCCTGGAGGCCGCCGCGGCCGCGGGCGTCAAGAAGGTGGTCGCCTCCTCGTCGGCGTCCGTCTACGGCCTGGCCGAGACGTTCCCGACCACCGAGCGGCACCACCCGTACAACAACGACACCTTCTACGGCGCCGCCAAGGCGTTCAACGAGGGGATGCTGCGCAGCTTCCACGCCATGAACGGCCTGGACTACGTGGCGCTGCGCTACTTCAACGTGTACGGGCCGCGGATGGACGCGCACGGCCTCTACACCGAGGTGCTCATCCGGTGGATGGAGCGCATCTCCGACGGCGAGTCCCCGCTGATCTTCGGCGACGGCGCGCAGACGATGGACTTCGTGCACGTGCACGACATCGCCCGCGCGAACGTCCTGGCGGCGCGGGCGAACGTCACCGACACCGTCTACAACATCGCCAGCTCGCAGGAGACCAGCCTCGCGGACCTCGCGCGGGCGCTGCTGCGCGCGATGGACTCCGACCTCCCGCTGGAGCACGGGCCGGAGCGCAAGGTGAACGGCGTGACCCGGCGCCTGGCGGACATCTCCGCCGCGGCGCGGGACCTCGGCTGGAAGCCGGAGATCAGCATGGACGACGGCCTGCGCGAGCTGGTGTCGTGGTGGCGCGCGGAGACCGGCCGATGATCCCGGTGATGAGGCCCCTCCTCGGCGAGGAGGAGGCGCTGGCCGCCGCGGAGGCGGTCCGGTCCGGCTGGGTCGCGCAGGGACCGAGGGTCGCGAGCTTCGAGGAGGCCTTCAGCGCCCGCGTCGGAGCCCGGCACGGGGTGGCCGCGTCGTCGTGCACGACCGCGCTGCACCTCGCGGTGCACCTGCTCGACATCGGTCCCGGCGACGAGGTGGTCGTGCCGTCGCTGTCGTTCATCGCCACCGCCAACGCGGTCCGCTACTGCGGGGCCACACCGGTCTTCGCCGACGTGGACGCGACGACCGGCAACCTGACGGCCGAGACCGTCCAGCCGGTCATCACCGACCGCACCCGCGCGGTGCTGGTGGTGCACCAGGCCGGTGTGCCCGCGGACGTCGAGGCGCTGCGCGCGCTCTGCGGTCCGCTCGGCATCCCGGTGGTCGAGGACGCGGCGTGCGCCGCGGGCTCCACCTACCGGGGCGCTCCCGTCGGGACCGGCGCGCTGATGGCCGCGTGGTCGTTCCACCCGCGCAAGCTGATCACCACCGGCGAGGGCGGGATGCTCACGACCGACGACCCGGAGTGGTCGGCGCGGGCGCGCCGGTTGCGCGAGCACGGGATGAGCGTCAGCGCCGCCGATCGGCACAGCGGTGGGGGAGCGATCGTCGAGGAGTACCTCGAAACCGCGTTCAACTACCGGATGACCGACATCCAGGCCGCCGTCGGCATCGTGCAGCTGTCCAGGCTGGACGCCATCGTCGAGCGCCGCCGCGAGCTGGCGGCGCGCTACCACGCGATGCTGGCCGACGTGCCGGGGCTGCGGGTGGTGCGCGACCCGGAGTGGGGAACCACGAACTACCAGTCGTTCTGGGTCTGGCTGCCGGACGAGCTTCCCCTGTCCCGCAACGAGGTGCTGACCGAACTCGCCGCGCGCGGGGTGTCGGCGCGGCGGGGGATCATGGCCTCGCACCTGGAGCCCGCGTACCGGGACCACCCGGCCGCGGAGCTGCCCGTGACCGAGGCCTTCACGGCCAGGACCCTTGTGCTGCCGCTGTTCCACGACATGACCGGCGTGGAGCAGGAGGCCGTCGTGGAGGCGCTGTCCTCCACGCTCGCGGGTGCCCTCGTCACCCGCCGTGGCTGACCGCGGCCGCGAAGCGGTTCACGGATAACGGTTCGCCATGGGGTGTAACGACAGTCTCCCCCCGTTCGACGTTCGGAGTAGTGGCGATCACCTGTCCGGTCCAGTGTGGACGCGACTACCCAACGTGTTTCTCGTTCGAGAGGTGAACCTCATGGTGGCCCAGCACTCGCGTGTCGTGCGGATGCTCCTCGTGACGGCCGTGCTCGCGTCCTGCATGGTGGTGCTGGGGGTCTTCAACGCGCCGGAGGCGAGCGCGGCGCCGTGCGACGCCCCGGTGGTCAACAAGATCGCGTGCGAGAACACGCAGGCGGGGACGCCGGACTGGCAGGCGCCCTACCGCGACGACTCGATCCTGGGCTTCACCACGGACATCAGCACCACCCCCGGCGGGGTGGTGGACTTCAAGATGCTGACGAGCGCGTCGTCGTACAAGATCGACATCTACCGGCTCGGCTGGTACGGCGGCGTCGGCGCGCGGATCATGGGGACGGTCACCCGCAACACCGCGCAGAACCAGCCGCCCTGCCTCAGGGACGGGCCGACGGCGCTGATCGACTGCGGCAACTGGTCCAACTCGGTGAGCTGGACCGTGCCGTCCAACGCGGTGTCCGGCATCTACTACGCGCGCACCCACCGCAACGACACCGGCGCGGAGAACGAGATCGTGTTCGTCGTCCGGGACGACACGAGCCACTCCAAGGTGCTCTTCCAGACCTCCGACGCCACGTGGGTCGCCTACAACCGCTACGGCGGCAACAGCCTCTACTTCGGCGACGGCCCCGGCCAGGGCGGCTCGTCCTACAAGGTCAGCTACAACCGCCCCTACACCGGCGGCGACGGCGACGAGAACTTCATCTTCAACGCCGAGTACCCGATGCTGCGCTTCATGGAGGCCAACGGGTACGACATGAGCTACACCACCGACGTCGACTCCGCCCGCCGCGGCCACCTCATCAAGAACCACCGGGTGTTCATGGCGGTCGGCCACGACGAGTACTGGTCCAACGAGCAGCGCGCCAACGTCGAGGCGGCCCGCGACGCCGGTGTGCACATGGCGTTCCTGACGGGCAACGAGATCTTCTGGAAGACCCGCTGGGAGAAGAGCATCGACACCAGCCAGACCGACTGGCGGACGATCGCCTGCTTCAAGGAGACCAAGGGGACCCAGAACGACCAGCTCGCCGACTGGACCGGCACCTGGCGCGACCCCCGCTTCAGCCCACCGCAGGACGGCGGTCGCCCGGAGAACGCCTTGCTGGGCAACATCTTCACCGTCAACGGCAGGAGGGACGACTCCCTCCAGGTGCCCGCGGCGTACGGCAAGATGCGGCTGTGGCGCAACACCCCGCTGGCGAACCTGCCCGCCGGGCAGACCTACACCTTCCAGCCGGGCACCCTGGGCTACGAGTGGAACACCGTGGAGGACAACGGGTTCCAGCCCCCCGGCGTGGCGCAGCTCTCCCGCACGACGGTGGAGCTGGACGGCTACTACGCGCTGAAGAACCACGGTGACGTCTACGGCTCCGCGACCAAGACGCACGCGATCACCTACTACAAGCACGCCAGCGGTGCCCTGGTGTTCGGCGCGGGCACGGTCCAGTGGGCCTGGGGCGTCGACGACGAGCACGCGTTCCTGACCAACACCCCGACCTCGGACGTCCGGATCAAGCAGGCGACGGTCAACTTCCTCGCCGACATGGGCGTCACGGCCGCCACGCTCCAGCCCGGTCTGGTCGCCTCGACCGCCAGCACCGACACCGCGCCCCCCGCGGTCACGGTCACGAACCTGCCCGCCGGGTCCACCGTCGGCCTCCCGTACACGTTCTCCGGCACCGTCGTCGACGCGGCGGGCCGGGTCGGCGGCGTCGAGGTCTCGACCGACGGCGGCACCCGCTGGCACCCCGCGGTCTGGGAGGCGGGCAGCACCACCTGGAGCTACACCTACACGCCGCCCGCCGCCGGGGCCGCCGCGCTGCGGGTCCGCGCCGTCGACGACTCGGCGAACCTCTCCGCCCCGGTCTCGGCCTCGCCCGGCGTGTCCGCGCGGACGTGCCCGTGCGGCATCTTCAGCAGCCAGGACGTGCCGACGAACACCTCGGCCGACGACAGCTCGCAGCTGGAGCTGGGCGTCAAGTTCCGCAGCAACACGGCGGGTTACGTCCGCGGCGTCAAGTTCTACAAGGGCGCGGGCAACACCGGCACGCACACCGGCTCGCTGTGGGGCACGGACGGCACGCTGCTCGCCACCGGCACCTTCACCAACGAGTCGGCGGGCGGCTGGCAGACCCTGAGCTTCCCGTCGCCGGTCGCGGTGGCGGCGAACACGACCTACATCGCCTCCTACTTCACGCCGACCGGGCACTTCGCCTACGACGAGGAGTACTTCTTCCGCAAGAAGGCGTACCTGGAGCCGTTGACCGGTCTGGAGAGCGGCGTCGACGGGCCGAACAGCGTGTTCAAGTTCGGCGCGGGCTTCCCGACGCAGACCTTCGGCGACACCAACTACTGGGTCGACGTCGTCTGGGCACCGGACCCCGGCCCCGACCTGCGCGCCCCGGTGAGGACCGGCACGTCGCCCGGCAGCGGGGCGGGCAGCGTCGCGCTGACGCCCACCGTCTCGGCGACCTTCGACGAGGCCGTCGCGCCCGCGTCGGTGCAGTACACCCTCACCGGTCCGTCCGGTGCGGTGACCGGCTCGTCCGCCGTGTCCCCCGACGGCCGCACGGCGTCGTTCACGCCGAGCCAGCCGCTCGTCGCGGCGACCGCCTACACGGCGACGCTCCAGGTGGCCGACGCCGCGGGCAACACGCTGCCCCAGCCCGCCACGTGGTCCTTCACCACCGGCTCGCCGCGACCCGCGACCTGCCCGTGCACGGTGTGGGACGACTTCGCCCGACCGGCGGCCGAGGACGCGGGCGACCCGTCCGCCGTCGAGGTGGGCACCAAGGTGAGGTTCGACGGCAAGGGCGAGGTGCTCGGCGTCCGCTTCTACAAGGGCGAGGGCAACACCGGCACGCACACCGGGTCGCTCTGGTCGTCCACCGGCCTGCTCCTCGCCACGGGCACGTTCACCGCGGAGTCGGCGTCCGGCTGGCAGAAGCTGGTGTTCGCCAACCCGGTCGTCGTCAACCCGAACACGACCTACGTGGTGTCCTACTACGCGCCCAACGGCCGGTACTCCGTCAGCGGCGGGTACTTCAACGGCCAGAGCGCGGACCACGCCTCGCTGCACGCCCTCGCGACCGGTGTGGACGGCGGCAACGGCGTCTACCGCTACGGCAGCGGCGGCGGGTTCCCGAACGCGAGCTACAACGGCAGCAACTACTGGGTCGACGTGATCTACCGCAACGGCCTGAACGGCGACACCACGCCGCCCGAGCTGACCGGCCGCACGCCCGCGGTCGACGCGACGAACGTCCCGCAGACGACGTCGCTGACGGCGACGTTCGGCGAGGCCGTCGACCCCGCCTCCGCGCAGATCTCCCTGAGCGACCCCAGGGGCGCGAAGCTGACCGGCACGGTGTCGCTGTCGGCCGACCAGAAGACCGTGACGTGGGTGCCCTCGGGCAAGCTGGTGCCGGGAACCCGGTACACCGCCAGCGTCCTGGTCGCCGACGTCAACGGCAACCCGATGACGTCCGCGAGCACCTGGTCGTTCACCACGAGCGGCGCGGTCACGTGCCCGTGCTCGCTGTTCAGCTCGGCGACGGTCCCGACGACCCCGTCGGCCGACGACGACGGCGCGTACGAGCTGGGCGTCCGGTTCACGCCGACCGCCAGCGGCAAGATCACCGGCGTGAAGTTCTACAAGGGAGCCGGGAACACCGGCACGCACACCGGGTCGCTGTGGTCGGCGAGCGGCCAGCGGCTCGCCACGGGGACGTTCTCCGGCGAGTCCGCGACCGGCTGGCAGACGCTGACGTTCGGCAGCCCGGTGGTGGTGTCGGCGGGCACGACCTACACCGCGTCCTACACGACGACCACGGGCCGCTACTCGGTCAACAGCGGGTACTTCGCGCCCGGCGCGGTCACCAGCCCGCCGCTGGTCGCGCTCCAGGAGCAGAACGGCGTGTTCCAGCCGGGCTCCGGCTTCCCGACGACGACCTACGGCAGCGCCAACTACTGGGTCGACGTCGTCTACCAGCCCAACGACGACAACGACCCGCCGGTGGTCAACGGCCGCACCCCGCTCGACGGCGCCTCCGAGGTCGGGCTGACCAGCCCGGTGACGGTGACGTTCGACGAGCCGGTCGACCTGGCGAGCGCGCAGTTCTCCGTCACCGACCCCGGTGGCGCGCGGATCTCCGGCACGCTGTCGCTGTCCGGCGACCAGAAGACCGTCTCGTGGACGCCGGGGGCCCCGCTGGCCGCCGCCACGCGCTACGCGGTCAGCGCCCGGATCTCCGACGCCTACGGCAACGTGATGCCCGCCGCGACGACGTGGTCCTTCACCGCGGCGACCACGCAGACGTGCCCGTGCTCGCTGTTCAGCTCGGCGACGGTCCCGACGACCACCTCGGCCGCCGACGACGGCGCGTACGAGCTGGGCGTCCGGTTCACGTCCTCGGCCGACGGCCAGGTCACCGGCGTGAAGTTCTACAAGGGAGCGGGCAACACCGGCACGCACACCGGGTCGCTGTGGTCCGCGGACGGCCAGCGGCTCGCCACGGGGACGTTCTCCGGCGAGTCCGCGACCGGCTGGCAGACGCTGACGTTCAGCAGCCCGGTGTCGATCACCGCGGGCACGACCTACGTCGCCTCGTACACGACGACCACGGGCCACTACGCCCTGGACGCCGGGTACTTCCAGACGACGCCGGTCACCAGCCCGCCGCTGAGCGGCGCGGGCCTGCCCAACGGCGTGTTCCAGGCGGGGTCGGGCTTCCCGACGGCGAGCTACAACGGCAGCAACTACTGGGTGGACGTGGTCTTCTCGTGACACCTCGTCCCCTGCTCCTGGTCGGCGGAGGCGGACTGGCCCGCGAGGTCCTCGCGGCCGTCCGGCTCCTGCCGGACACGTGGACGCCGCTGGGCGCCCTCGACGACGACCCGGTCAGGCACGGCTCCGAGCTGGACGGGCTGCCCGTGCTCGGCGGCTCGGAGCTGCTGGCCGACCACCCCGACGCGGCGGTGCTGCTGTGCGTGGCCAACGCGCACCGGCCCCTGTCGCGGCTCCGGCTGGCCCGGCGGCTCGACCTGCCGGAGGACCGGTGGGCCACCGTCGTGCACCCGGCGGCGTCCGTGCCGCCGGGCACGACGCTCGGAGCCGGGACGGTGCTGCTCGCCGGGGCGGTCATCACGACGCCGCTGGAGGTGGGCGGCCACGTGGTGGCCATGCCGCACGTGCTGATCACGCACGACGACGTCGTGGAGGACGGCGTCACCTTCGCCGGGCGGGCCTCGCTCGGCGGCGGCGTGCTGGTCGGTGAAGCCGCCTACCTCGGTCAGGGGGCCCTGGTGAGGGAGAACGTGAAGATCGGCGCCGGTGCCGTGATCGGCATGGGCGCCGTCGTCCTGCGGGATGTTCCGGCAGGCCAGACGTGGGTCGGGGTACCGGCCAGGAGGAGCGACAGGTGATCGAGATCCCGCTGGTGGACCTGCGTGCCCAGCACGAGCAGGTCGCCGACGAGGTCGCGGAGGGCTGGGCCGAGGTGCTCAAGACCACCGCGTTCATCGGGGGGCCGCAGGTCTCGCGGTTCGAGGCGGAGTTCGCCGCCTACCAGGAGGTCGCGCACTGCGTGGGGGTGGCGAACGGCACCGACGCGATCGAGCTGGCGCTGCGCGCGCTGGGCGTCGGCCACGGCGACGAGTGCGTGCTGCCCGCCAACACCTTCATCGCCACGGCCGAGGCCGTGGCCCGAACGGGGGCGACCCCGGTGCTCGTCGACTGCGTCGACGACACGCTGCTGATCGACACGGACCGGATCGCCGACGCGATCACGCCGCGCACCAGGGCGGTCCTGCCGGTGCACCTCTACGGCCAGGCCGCCCCGGTGGAGCTGATCGAGGGCGTGCCGGTGGTCGAGGACGCCGCGCAGGCGCAGGGCGCGCGGCGCCGCGGCGTGCCCGTCGGCGGCCTCGGTGTCGCCGCGGCCACCAGCTTCTACCCCGGCAAGAACCTCGGCGCCTACGGCGACGGCGGCGCGGTGCTGACGACGTCGGCCGAGGTGGCCGAGCGGGTGAAGCTGTTGCGGGAGCACGGTTCCCCGCGCAAGTACGAGCACACCGTGCTCGGCTTCAACAGCAGGCTCGACACGCTCCAGGCCGTCGTCCTGTCGGCCAAGCTCGCCCGGCTGGAGGGCTGGAACGCCGACCGCCGCGCCGCCGCCGCGCGCTACGACGAGCTGCTCGCGGACGTCGAGCAGGTCCGCACCCCCGTCGTGCTGGAGGGCAACCTGCCGGTCTGGCACCTCTACGTGGTCCGCGTCGCCGACCGCGACCGGGTGCTCGCCGAGCTGCACGCCGCGGGCATCGGTGCCGGCATCCACTACCCGACCCCGGTGCACCGCACCGGCGCGTTCGCGTCGCTGGGCGGCTCCTTCCCGGTCACCGAGCGCAGCTCGGCGGAACTGCTGTCGCTGCCGCTGTTCCCGGAGATCACCCCGAGCCAGCAGGAGCGGGTCGTCGAGGTGCTCCGCGGGGCCGTCCGGTGAGCGGGGTCCAGGTCCACCCGGCGGGCCTGTGCGAGAGCGAGGACGTCGGCGACGGCACGCGGGTGTGGGCGTTCGCGCACGTCCTGCCCGGAGCCCGGATCGGCCGCGACTGCAACGTCTGCGACGGCGCGTTCGTCGAGGGCGGCGCCGTGCTCGGCGACCGCGTGACGGTCAAGAACGGCACGCTCGTGTTCGACGGCGTCGTCTGCGAGGACGAGGTGTTCCTCGGCCCGAACGTGCTGTTCACCAACGACCTGCGTCCCCGTGCCGCGATCCGCCGGACCGGGGACGCCCTGCTGTCCACCACCGTCCGCCGGGGCGCTTCCCTCGGCGCGGGAACCGTCGTGGTGTGCGGGATCGAGATCGGCGGCTACGCGTTCGCCGCCGCCGGTTCGGTGATCACCGAGGACGTGCCCGCGCACGCGTTCGTGGCGGGCAACCCGGCGCGCCGCAAGGGCTGGGTCTGCGCCTGCGGGGAACGCCTCGCCGACGACCTGTCGTGCCCCGTGTGCCACAACCGCTACGCGGAGGCCGCGGGGGGCCTGGAGCCCGCGTAGGGGAGTCGGACCGGTCGGACCGGGAAGCGCGTTCAGGAACCGGTGCCGGTCGCGGCACTAGCGGCCCGAGCGCGCTTTCTGCTTGCGGCGCATCTTCTGGAGCCTGCCCGCGGCGGGCACCGAGACCGGGTCCGCCAGGGCCTCGGCCCGTGTGACGCGCAGCAGCGCCCCGCTCGCGCCGACGACCACGAACAGCAGCCCGGTGGCGACGCTGAAGCTCAGCAGGTCGAACGTGGCGGCGCCGAGAGCGCTGACCAGCGAGGCGCACACCAGGCACGCGGCGATGCCGCGCAGGTTCTCGTCCTTCGTGAGCGACCGCGCCTTGAGCGCCGCGTAGATCGACACCAGGAACAGCCCGGCGAACGCGCACAGGCCGAGGTAGCCGTTCTCGATCATGGTCAGCAGGTACTGGTTGTCCAGGATGGGGTTCTTGCTCGGCAGGAACGTGCCGAACCCGCGGCCGAGCCACGGGTGCAGCGCGATCTCCTTC
The DNA here is from genome assembly GCF_036375055.1 of Umezawaea sp. Classification (GTDB taxonomy): domain Bacteria; phylum Actinomycetota; class Actinomycetes; order Mycobacteriales; family Pseudonocardiaceae; genus Umezawaea. Next base: position 14,451 of record NZ_DASUSQ010000135.1, on the reverse strand, counting down.
CACGCGCCGTCGTAGTCCTTCGTCCGGCCCTGGAAGCTCGGGTCGTCCTCGATGTTGGAGAACATCCCGCTCAGCGTGCCGAGCAGGCCCGGCACGACCGCGCTGGCGCCGACGAAGAAGACGGCGCCGAACGCCAGCATCGGGATGCCGCGCCGCCTCGGCAGCATGATGCCCATGACCAGTCCGGCGACCACGAGGCCGATGATCGCGGTGCGGGACAGCGAGAGGATCGCGCCGAGGCCGACGAGCGCCAGCACCAGCACCCACCGTCCGGTGTGGACGCCGCGGTCACGGGACTGGAACAGGAAGTGCGCGGCCAGCGGCACCGCGATGGCGCAGATGAGGCCGAACTCGATGGGGTGGTTCACCGTGCCGGACGGGCGGCGGAAGATCGACCGCGACTCGAAGGCCGCGTAGGCGTTCTCCTGGAGCCGCAGGCCGGGCAGGTTCACGTACGACGCGAGGTCGACGCCCAGCCCGAACTGGACCAGGCCGACGAACGCGACGACGGCCACGCACGCGGTCAGGACCCGCAGCACGCGGTCCAGCCGGTCCCGGCCCCGCACGGCGTCGCAGATGAAGACCGCCACGGTGACCATCGCGAGGATCCGGATCATGCTGCTGTCGGCGACGCTCAGCTCGTCCGTCGGCAGGTAGCGGCGGGTGGCCCGCGCGAACGTCAGCAGGTGGATCACCAGGAAGATCGCGATGGCCGTCCGCACCGCGTTGCGGCCCTTGGCCATGGACATGGTGTCCATGAGGTGCGTGCTGAACCACACGACGCCGAGGAACAGGGCCACCACCATCGCGGGCGGCAGGGTGATCGGCACGAACGCGACGATGAGCCGGGCCGGGATGATCAGCAGTGCCAGCAGGTACAGGCAGGCCAGCGTGGCGCCGTCCGCGCGCTGCCGCACTACCCGCTCACCTGGTGCGGGGGTCTTCACTGCTGGGCCACGTCGGATCCGCCTTCGGGGCGGAGATGAAGACGGTGGCCTGGTTGGCCAGGTGTTCGGGCTTGGGGGTGGTCACCCCGTTTCGCTGCTGGCGGACCGGCTGCTGGCGGGGAGCCTCGGGCTGCGGGCGCGCGGGAGGGCGGGTGTGGTCGTGCCCGTCCTGGGAGGCGGGCCGGACCGGGTGCCGGGGGGCGTCGGGCGCGTCCTGCGGTGCGTGGCGGGCCGGGGTGCGGGAGCTGTCGAGCGGGTCGGACCGGACGGGCCGGGGCGGGGTGTCCGCCGGGGGCCTCGGCCGGTGCGAGCCGGGCGGCACGTCCACGTCGTCCGGCTCGTCGCCGTCGCCGTCGACCTCCGCGGGCTCCGTGTCCTTGCGCCGCTTCGCCTTGTTCAGCACGCTGTCCGACCCGAAGGTGACCGCGATGGTCAGGAGCAGCAGGACGACGGCGGCGGCGCCGACGAAGCGCACCTTGCCGCCGATCTTCGCCTCGGCGGAGGTCGGCCGCACGAGCACCTGGGCGGTGATGAACGTCGGCTCGGGCGCGTTCAGCGTCCGCTGCCGGGCGTCCAGCTCGACGCTCGCCCGCTCCAGGACCTTGGTCACCAGTGCCTGGGCCTGGTCCGGCGAGTCGGCCTCGGCCGTCACGAAGAGCAGCGGTCCGCCCACGGGGCCGGTGTTCGCGGTGTAGGTGCTCGTCGACTTCTCGCCCGCGAGCTCGGTGCGGGTCATGGGGTCGCCCAGCACCTGGGTGAGGATCTGCGCGGTCGTGGTCAGGCTGCCGTCGAAGGCGAGCAGCGGGTTGACGCGCACGACGTCCTCGGGCTTCGTGTTGTCCGAGAACCGCCCACCCGACGACGGAGAGGTGAACACCATCGTCCCGGTGGACTCGTAGCGCGTCGGCACTGACGCGTAGGTCATGAACGCCAGGAGCGCGGAGACGAGCAGCGCTGGGACCGCTATGTACCAGCGTCTCCTCAGAACACGCGTGGTCTCCCAGAAATCCATCAAAATCCCCGATCTGGACCTGGCTCCGCAACCGCGGAGTATCGCTACCCAACAAATCGGCGCCGGTGCTCAATTGTTACAGGCCGTGATGGACATCGGCCGTCCGTGAGGCATCCTGGACGACATGAGACGCCTTGTTGTCCCCGTAGCGGCGATTCTACTGGTAGTTCTCGGGGGGACCGGGTACGTCGTGAGCCAGGTGCGGGCCAAGGACGACGCACCGTCGTCACCGTCGGCGGCGGCGACGCGGGAGGGAGACCTCCTCTTCGTCGACCTGCGCGACGGCCGCAACCGCGTCGAGAAGCTCAGCACGACCGATCCGGCGGGCCCGAGGGCCACCACCGAGCTGACCTGCCAGCGGGTCTACGCGGCGGGCGGGACGACCGTGTGCCTCGCCCTGGCCGGACCGGGTCCGAGCTACGCGGCCGAGGTCAGGGACGGCGCGGGGGCCGTCGTGCGCAGCGTCGCGCTGCCCGGCGTGCCCAGCCGCGCGAAGGTGTCGGCGTCCGGCCAGGTGGTCACGTGGACCAGTTTCGTGAAGGGCGACTCCTACGCCGTGCCCGGCGGCTTCTCGACCCGCACGGGCTTCCTGAACCTGCGCACGGGCGAGGTCGTGGAGTCGATCGAGCACTTCGAGGCGACCGTCGACGGCGTGGTGCACCAGGCGCAGGACGTGAACTACTGGGGCCTCACGGTGGCCTCCGACGACCGCACGTTCTACGCCACGCTGGGGTCGGGCGGCTACACGTGGCTGGTGCGCGGCGACCTGGAGACGAAGAAGCTCACGTCGCTGCGTCGTGACGCTGAGTGTCCGTCCCTGTCGCCCGACGGGACCAAGGTGGCCTACAAGAAGCGCATCGGCAGGCTCGGTCCGTGGGACCTGGCGGTCCTCGACATCGCGAGCGGGCGGGAGACCAGGCTCCCCGGCACGGCGGGCGTCGACGACCAGGCGACGTGGCTCGGCGGCGACCGGCTGGCGTTCGCCGCCGTGCCCAGGGACGCGAAGGCCCCCGCGGTCCACGTGGTCGCGGCCGACGGCTCGGCCCCGGCGACCGTGCTGGTGGCGGACGCGACCTCACCGTCCCCGACGACCTGAGGCGGGGGTCGCCCCGCCTCAGGCGGACAGCTCGCGCCGGAGGACCTTCTCCAGCTCGTGCCCGGCCGCGTCCCAGGAACGGCCCGCCACGCTCGCCGAGGCGGCCGCGGCGAGCGCGGGGAAGCCGGGGGTCGTCACGACGTCCGAGAGGGCGCGAGCGAGCTCGTGGGGGGTCGCCGCGGCGTACCGCACGTGCTCGTTGTCGAGCACCACGCGGTTGTGCGCGGCCTCGTTGACCACCGGGACGCAGCCCGCGGCGAGCATCTCGTGCGGTACGAGCGACACGTTGGTCATGGACAGGCTCAGCCCGGCGAAGCAGCGGTTGTAGATCCGGTTCAGCTCGTCGGGGCTCACCAGCCCGTGGTCGACGAACCGGGGACCGAGGTCGCCGACCTCCTCGCCGTAGACGTGGATCCACAGCTCGGGGTGCCGCTCGGAGAACAGCTCCAGCGCCAGCGCGCCCAGCTCGTAGGCCCGCCTCGGCGCCTTCCTCCTGGCGTAGAACACGATCCCGTCGCGGACCGCGCCCTCGTCCAGCCGGTAGCGGTCGGCGTCGCAGCCGAAGTCGAACCAGTCGGCGGCCATGCCGTCCTCGTCGCGCAGCTTCTCGGCGAGGAACCGGCCCGCGGTGAACCCGTGGAAGCCCATCCGGTAGGTGTTCGCGGCCAGTGTGGACAGTCCGCCCACGGGGAAGAACCACGGCTCGTAGTCCTGCACGAGGTAGAAGCGCTTGCCCGCGCACGGGTCGTTGAACACCGGGTAGGCCGTCATCCACGCGGTGGCGAACACGGCGTGCGCGTCGGCCATGCCGTCGGTGACGTCGTGGACGGTCCCGCGGAACGCCGGGAACGCCGCCCGCACCGAGGGTTCGAGGTCGACCGCCCGGTTCCCGAACGTGTCGTACAGGTAGAGCCTGCACGTGTGCCCGAGCGACTCCAGGTGCGTGATGAGCCGGAACATCGTGGTGTGCCCGCCCGACCCGTGGGCGGGCGGCGTGGTCACCCAGTTGACCGTCAGCCTGCCGTCGGCCGGGACCGGCGGGACCACGACGGGCTTCACCGCGCCGAGGTCGGCGGCCCGCACGTCCCGCTCGCGCACCGGCAGCGCCTCGGCGCCGGGGCCGAGCCGCTTGGCCGCCGCGGTCAGCGCGCGGGAGCCGAGGCCCCGCACACCCTGGTCCCTGACGATCCTCGACACCTGCCGCAGACGCCGCTGGATCACGGGGCCGCCCTCCTCAGAACGCCCAGCGCCTCGTGGCGCAGCGGGTACACGACGGCGGTGTAGGCCGCCAGGGACAGGACTCCGCCGACGAGCAGCTGCCACACGTTGCCGGGCACCACGAACGTCACCGCCTGCGCGACCGCGATCATCAGCACCCCGCCGAGCACCGGCCTCGCGAGCGTGGCGCCGAGCGCGCGCGCCTTCACGCCGTAGGGCCGGAACGCCACCAGGTAGGCGGGCACGATCACCAGCACGGCCACCACGACGTGGGCCGCGGCCACACCCCGGATGCCGTCCAGGTGCGCGCCGACCAGCAGCAGCGGCACCAGCGCGCCCAGCCACACGACGTGGATCACCAGGATCGCCCGCGAGCGGCCCGCGCTGGCGAGGAAGTCGTAGCCCAGCTCCAGCGCCACCCGGACCGCGCCCAGCAGCACCAGCATCGCCAGCGCCGTCGCCGCGGGCGCCCACCGCTCGCCGTAGACCACGCGGATGAGCGGGTCGGCGAGCGCGGCCAGCAGCACGCAGGCGGGCACGGTGAACAGCGCCAGCAGGCCGAGCGCTCGGCCGAACGTCCGCTGGAACTGCTCGGGATTGTCCCTGACCTGCGAGAACGCGGCGAGGGACACGCTGCGGACCGGTGCGGAGAAGGCACCGACCGGCCAGCTGGAGAGGTTGAACGCGAGCAGGTAGTAGCCGAGCGGGACGGTGCCGAGCACCGAGCCCACCACGATGTAGTCGACGTTCATCACGCCGAACACCAGCAGGCTGGACCCGGCGAGCGGGAGGCCGAACGCCAGCAGCGACCGGGCCTGCGCGCGGTCGAAACCGGGCCGGTAGCGCTCCTTGGTGAGCGCGAACATGACCACCGCTGCGGCCACGTTCGTCGCGAGCCGCGACCACGCCAGGCTCCACGCGCCGAAGCCCAGCAGGGCGAGCACGACCACCACGGCCGTGCCGACGACGAAGCCCGTCGTGTCGGCGGCGAACTTGTGGTCCTGCCGGAAGTCGCGCTGGAGCATCGCGCCCGGCACGGCCGACGCGCCCGCGACGACGAGCGCCAGCGACATCAGCTGGATCACGCCGGTGGCCTCGGGGGCGCCCATGGCGTTCGAGAACCACGGGGCGCCCACCACGCAGATGACGGCGAGCAGCGTGCCGGAGGCGATCGACAGCGTGGTCACCGTCGGCGCCATCTCGTCGATCGGGCCCCTGGTGCGCACCAGCGCCGCGCTCACGCCCATCTCGCTGACGCTCAGCACGATGTTCAGCACCACGAGGGCGACGGCGAAGACGCCGAACTGCTCGGGGGCGATGAGGCGGGCGAGCAGGACGCCGACACCGACCTGGCTGACGCGCTGGAGGACGCTGTTGACCGCGCTCCACCGGATCGCCGACCCGACCTTGCGTTCGAGCTGCGACGTCATTGACCGCGCCACTTCCAGAGCTGGTGGGACAGCCACAGGCGCCCGCGCTTGACGGCGTGCGGTGCGAGGAAGACCTGGGTCCGGTTGCAGAGGCGGGCGCCGAGGCGCTTGCGGCGGCGCAGCGCGCGGTACTCGGGCAGCTCCTCCGCGTCCGGGTAGGTCGCCAGCGCGAAGGCCGCCAGCTCGTCGGCGGGCACCTCGTCGAGCTGGTCGCGGTCGTGGGCGCGCACGGCGCGCCACAGCGCGTCCTTCGCGATGGCCTTGTGCGCCAGGCTCCGCAGGCGTTCGGCGCCCGGCAGCTCGGGGTGCTCGTCGACGACGCGGTCGAACACGTCGCGGCGCTGCTCCAGGTCCGCGAAGACCGACGAGAACGTCGTGCGCATCATGCTCTGGGCGTGCACGCGGTAGTACGCCGCCTGCCTGCCGCGGACGTAGCCGATGTCCGACACGGCCGCGATCCGCAGCCACATCTCCAGGTCGCCCGCGTGCGGCAGGTCGGGGCGGTAGCCGCCGACCCGCTGCTGCACCGACGTCCGGACGACGACCTCCGGCGAGGAGATGACGTTGCGGCTGCTGCGGAAGCGCCGCTCGATCCAGTCGTGCCCGGCCCACGTGCTCGTGCCCAGCGGCAGGGTGGTGACCTTCGGCAGGGCGTCGTGGTCGGAGTAGTAGACGACGCGGCCGTAGACCATGCCGACCCGCGGGTGGCGCTCGAAGACCTCAGCCGCGCGCGCCAGGGCGCCGGGGGCGAGCAGGTCGTCGGCCGAGAGCAGCACGGTGTAGTCGGCGCTCGCCCACTCCAGCAGGCCCTCGTTGTAGGTCGCGATGTGGCCCTTGTTCACCTCGTGCCTGCGTCCCGCCACCCTGGGGTCGGCGGCCACCAGTTCGGCCACCACCTCGGGGGTGTTGTCCGACGAGGTGTCGTCGATCACGAGCACGCGGACGTCCACGCCCGGCTGGTCCAGCACGCTCCGGACGCACGCGGGCAGGAAGTGCGCGTAGTTGTAGCAAGGGATGACGACGTCGACCGTCGGCAGCCTGCCCGCTCGTCGGGGGCTCGGTCGGCTCAACTGGTCCGCGGGGTGCGTTGGCACGTGCCCGGTCCTCCTCGCTGGTGGTCTCCTCCTACACATCGTGCGCGCGGGCGCTTTGTTAACCGCGGAACGATTCGCCGTCCACGACCGATGTAGGGGACAACGGGAATGGGGTGTTGATGGACCACGTCGTCCTGACGCGATTCAACCTGCCGTCCAAGGGCGCGGAGAGCTACATCCGTGCGAAGGACGGTTGGCTGGCCGAGCGCGTCGAGCTCTTCGAGACCTACTGCCTGCCCTCGGTGCTGGCGCAGACCGACCGCCGGACGAAGTGGATGATCTACTTCGACCCGGAGAGCCCGCAGTGGCTGCTCGACCGGATCGCGGGCCACGGCGACGCGTACACGCCGGTCTTCCGCGCCGAGGTCAGCCGGGAGGAGCTGCGCGCCGACGTGGCCGCGTTGTTCGACGTCAAGGGCACCGAGCTGGTCACGACGAACCTCGACAACGACGACGGTCTGGCCCACGACTTCGTGGAGCGTCTGTGCTCCGCGCCCGGTCGCGGTCAGCGGGCCGCCTACTACCTCGTCAACGGGCTGGTCAAGAGCCCCACCGGTCTGTACGGCCACCGCGACCCGCACAACGCGTTCGTGTCGGTGCGGGAGAGCTGGACCGAGCCGATCACCTGCTGGGGCCACTGGCACAACAGGATGCACGAGCACATGCCGGTCCTCGAACTCGGCGGCGAGCCCGGCTGGCTCCAGGTCGTGCACGGCGGCAACGTGAGCAACCGCACACGCGGGCGCCTCGTCTCGCCCGCGCGGTACCGGAAGTCGTTCGGCACCGCGCTGGACGACGTGCCGGAGCCGGACGGCCGGTCGCTGGTCAAGGACCGGGTCGTCGGGCGGCCCGTGCGGGTCGTGCGCGATTCGGGGCGGGTGCTGGTGAAGAACGCCGCGCTGAGGGTGCTGGGCAAGTCCGGCTTCGAGCGGGCCAAGCAGCTGCTGGCCGCGCGGACGGGCTGATCGGGCCTCGGGGTGGGGAACGCCCGCCGGGTTCCCCACCCCGTTCCGCCGCGGACTCAGCCGCGGGAGCGGTCGAGCTGCCAGGCGATCAGCAGCGTGGACGTGAGCGCCGCGAACGCCGTGCCGACGGCGAGGCCGAAGGTCGCGAACTGGAGCAGGAACCCGAAGGCGACGGACGCCACGAGGCGGGTGAGCGCCTGTCCGGTTTGGACGACCGCGAGACCCGACGCCCGCAGGGTTTCCGGGGCCAGCGCGCTGACCCTGGCTGACAGCACGCCGTCGGTGCAGCCGTAGAACAGCCCGTGCAGCGCCAGGGCGAGCACCGCGACGGGGTACCCGGACGCGGGGGTGAACAGCAGCGCGTACACGCCCAGCAGCAGCACGTGCCCGATGAGGAACATCCGCCAGCGGCCGACGCGGTCGGCGAGCCGTCCCAGCGGCGCCGCGGTGAGCAGGAACACCAGCGCGGTCGCGAGCGGGAGCAGCGGCAGCAGCCCCAGCGGGATGCCGGTCGCCCGCTGCACCAGGATGTAGACGAACGCGTCGGACATCGTGGCGAGGCCGAGCGCGGCGGACGCGACGGCCGTCCGGCGGAACGCGGGTTCGCGCAGCAGCGCCAGCCCGGCGCGCAGGGACGGCGGGGGGCCGGTGGCGGCCTTGTCGGCAGGCCGTTCCCGCACGAACCAGACGAGCACGATCAGGCCCAGCAGCGCGAAGCAGGCGCTGACGACGAACACCGGGCCCGGCACGATGCCGATCTGCGTCAGCAGCAGGAACGTGACCAGCGGGCCCATCAGCGCGCCGAAGGTGTCCATGCTGCGGTGCACGCCGAACGCCGTGCCGAGCTGGTCCGCGGGGGTGCTGAGGGAGATCAGCGCGTCCCGCGGCGCGGTGCGCAGGCCCTTGCCCGCGCGGTCGGCCGCGAGCAGCGCGCCGATGCCGAACGCGGAACCGCCGACGACGGGGAAGAACAGCTTCGTGACCGCGGACAGCCCGTAGCCCGCCGCCGCGACGGCCTTGGGCCGCCTCAGGCGGTCCGACGCGTGGCCGCCGACCAGCCGCAGGACGGCGGTGGCCCCGGTGTACAGCCCGTCGAGGATGCCGAACTGCGCGTACCCCATCTGGAGGCTGAACAGCAGGTACACCGGCATGAACGCGGTGATCATCTCGGACGAGACGTCCGTGAGCAGGCTCACGGTGCCGAGCGCGAACACGGTGCTGGGCAGGCGCTTGCCCAGCTCGGTCTTGCCCGTGGGACGGCTGGACGCGACGTACACGGCTAGCGCCCCGCCATCTCGCGGTGCCACACCTCTAGGGACAGCAGCGTCCAGATCCTCGGCTGCTCGTTGCGGGCGCCGCTGGCGTGCCCGGCGAGCAGCGCGGCGACGGCCGCCCGGTCCAGGGCACCGCCGACGAACGACGAGGGACCGGTCAGCAGGTCGAACGCCATGTCCTTCAGGCCGTCGCGGAACCAGGCGTCCAGCGGCACCTTGAAGCCGGACTTGGGGCGGTCGACGACGTCGGCGGGCAGGTGCTCGCGCGCGACCTCCTTGACGACCCACTTGGTCGTGCCGCCGCGCACCTTCACGTCGCTGGGCAGGCTGAACGCCAGCTCGGCCACGCGGTGGTCCAGGAACGGCGGCCGCAGCTCCAGCGAGGCGGCCATCGACATGCGGTCGCCGCGCTCCAGGAGGTTGTCGGCGAGCCAGGTGTGCGAGTCGGCGTAGAGCATCCGGGTCAGCGCGTCCCCGCCGCCGTCCTCGTAGGGCCCGAGGACCGACCGGGTGGCGGGGCCGCCGAGCAGCGCGTCGCGCTCGGCCGTGGTGAACGGCGCGAACCAGCCGCGCATCCGCTCGGCGTAGCTCGGTTCGCCCAGCGCGCGCACGGCGACGCCGAGGCGGGCCCTGCTCGCGGGCAGCGCCCCCTCGATCCGGCGCAGGGCGGCACCGGGCAGCACACCGGCCAGCTTGGTCGCGCGCGCGAAGCGGTACTTGGGGTAGCCGCCGAACAGCTCGTCGCTGCCCTCACCGGACAGCACGACCTTCACGTCGCGGCGGGCGAGTTCGGCGAGGCGGAACACGGCCACGTCGGCGGGCTCGGACAGCGGGGCGTCGCGGTGCCAGCTCAGCTTCGCCCAGCTGTCGCGGAAGTCGTCCGCCGTCACCACGACCTCGTGGTGCTCGCTGCCGACGATCCCGGCCACCTTGCGGGCCCACGCCGTCTCGTCCACGCGCTCGTCGCCGAACCCGGCGGAGAACGTGTGCAGGCCCGCGCCGTCGCGCTCGCGGGCGACGAGGGCGGTGATGAGGCTGCTGTCGACGCCGCCGGAGAGGTAGGCGCCCACGGGCACGTCGGCGATGAGCGCGTCGCGCACCGACGCCGTGAGGGCGTCGTCCACCAGCCGCACGGCCTCCTCGGGCGAGACCTGCCGGACGTCGGGCTCCCTGGGCAGCTCCCAGTACGGCTCGGTGCGGATCGCGCCGTCCGCGGTGACCACGAGGTGGTGGCCCTGCGGCACCTTCCGCACGCCCTCGACCAGCGTGTACGGCGCGGGCACCGAGCGGTGCGCCAGGTAGTCGTGCAGGCTCTCGCCGTCGACCCGGTGCGCCCCGATCACCGGGAACAGCGCCTTGATCTCGGAGGCGAACGCGAACACGTCGGCGGTCGCGTAGTAGTACAGCGGCAGGATGCCGAGCCGGTCGCGCACCAGGTGCGTCTCGCCGGTCGCCGAGTCGTGCAGCGCGTAGGCGAACTGGCCGCGCAGCCTCGTGGCGCCGCGCACGCCGTACCGCTCGTAGAGCGCCAGCAGGACCTCGGTGTCGCCCTTGGTGCGGAACGGGTACGCGAGTTCCGAGCGCAGCTCCCGGTAGTTCAGGACCTCGCCGTTGAACGTGATGTGCGTGCGACCGCTCGCGCCCTCCATCGGCTGCGGCGACCCGGCCAGGTCGATGATCGACAGCCGGGTGTGCGCGAAGCCGACCGAGCCCTCGGACCAGAAGCCGCTGTCGTCGGGACCGCGGTGGTGCAGCCGCTTCGCCATCTCCGCGAGCAGCCCGGCGTCGACCGGCTCCCCGTCGAAGCGGCGGATGCCCGCTACTCCGCACACGGTGTGCTCCCCGCGGCGGTGTGCGTGCCCTCGGCCAGCGCCATCAGCTCCAGCGCGCGGGAGTCCCACGACGCCGTGAGGACGGCCTCGCGCCGCTCCCGCGGGGTCTTCGGACCGCCGTCGGAGAGGGTCTGGCGGACCAGGTCGACGAAGGCCGTGTGGTCCGGCGCGATCCGGACGACGTCGGCGTACCGGGCCACCTCGGGGAAGTCCGTGCTGACCACGGCGAGCCCGAGCGCCAGGTACTCCTTCATCTTGATGGGGTTCGCGTGCTTGATCCAGTCGTTGTCGAGCCACGGCATCAGGGCGACGTCGAAGCCGGAGCCGTACGCGGGGATCTGCGCGTAGGAGCGGAAGTCGAGCCAGTGCACGTTCCGGTACTTGTCGTACCGCTCCATCGAGCAGGTCGCGTCGCCGATCATCACCAGCGAGGCCTCGGGGAACTCGACCGCGATGCGCTCCAGCAGGTCGAAGTCGACCAGGTAGTCGTCGAGGCTGCCGAAGAACCCGATGCGCGGGCCGGGGATCGACGCGAGGTCGGCGGGCAGCTCGTCCGTGCGGCGGAAGTGGTCCACGTCGACGCCGTGGTCGAGGAAGTGCGCGCGGTCGCCGGTGAGGCCGCGCTCCTCCTCCTGGAGGGCGCGGCTGACGTAGAGGACCCGGTCCGAACGGGACAGCAGCTGGTCCTCCAGCGCGCGGATGGTCGACTGGTCCGACTCGGGGAACGCCGAGTGCCGGTCGGAGCGGTTGAACAGCAGCGTGCGCCGCTTCATCGGCTCGACGACGTCCCACGCGGTCGGGATGGTCGCGACGACGGCGGGCGTGCCCATCCGCAGCGCGAGGCACACGGCCCGCACCTGGGCGCGCACCAGCACGGAGTTCAGCTTGCGCAGCCACGGCTTGCCGTAGAACGGCAGCGGCAGCGGCGTCATGACGTGGAAGCCGGGGGTGTCGGGCAGCGGGCGGCGCACGAGCTTCGCGACGCTGCGGGCCTTGCGCAGGATGCGGCGCGCGAACTGGGTGCTGCGGCCCGGCAGCGGCATCCGCAGGCCGATGCTGTTCACCAGGAGGACCTTGCGGTGCTCGGCCACCCGGCGCAGCAGCTGGAAGTCGGAGTGCGCCTGGTTGTGGTACCACCAGTCCTGCGCGGAGAAGCAGAGGTAGCTCGGCCCCCGCTCCGCGGTCGTCGCACTCGGCGTCTCGGCGGGCCATTCCGTCATCGTGAGCAGTCCTCGCAGTGCCGTGCGGTGCCGCGGGTCCCGCGAGCGGAGTCCTTCGTTCAGCGCCACGGCCAGCCACATGAGGGCCGCGGCGGCGCGCCCGTGCCGCTCGCGGTGCACCCGCACCCGGTTGGCCGTGAGGATCGACCACAGCCTCGGCGACGTCCGCACCTCGCCGCCGATGTGCTCGACCACGGCCCGCGGCTCGTAGCGCACGGGGAAGCCCGCCCCACCCGCGCGGAGCATGTACTCGGTCTCCTCGGAGTACAGGAAGTACCGCTCGTCCAGCGGGCCCAGCGCGTCGAGGACCTTCCGGGTGACCAGCCAGGCGGCGCCCGTGGCCCAGTCGACGACGTGCGGGTGCTCGTACTCCCGCGCGGCGACGACGGTCTCGCCCAGCGCCGGGAACCGGCCGGCCCGACCGCCGCCGAGCAGCGCCTCGCCGAGCGCGCGCAGCACCGTCGGCTCGCGGCGCAGCGAGTGGTGCGGCGCGCCGTCCGGTCCCACCAGGCGGGGGACCGCGATGGCGGCGCCGGTCGCGCGCAGCGCCTCCACGGCTCCGGGGCGCAGGCGGATGTCGGCGTTGAGCACGAGCACGTCGTGGCCCTCGGCCGCGGCGACGCCCAGGTTCACGCCCGCGGCGAAGCCCGCGTTGACCGGGTTGCGCACGACCACGGCGGTCGGCGACACCTCCTCGACCACCGCGAGGGTGCGGTCGGTGGAGGCGTTGTCCACCACGACCACGCGGACGTCGTCCGGGAGCGAGGCCAGGCAACCACCGATCACCTTCTCGCTCTGGTAAGTGACGATGACCACCGCGACAGGTGACCGATCCACCGCATCTCCTAGCCGAAGTCCTGAACGGGGCACGTATCCGCTACATCGAGCCCGCCGGGATCTCCGTTACGACGGCGGGGGAGGTGTAACCGATCCGACTCCCGGAACGAGAACACAACGTCAGGGCAGTCAGCGAGGAAGAGGATCCGGGTGTCGCATTCGCCGCACGTGTTGATCATCGTGCAGAACCTGCCGGTCCCGTTGGACCGGAGGGTGTGGCTGGAGTGCCGGGCGCTCGTCGCGGCCGGCTACCAGGTGTCGGTGATCTGTCCGAAGGGGCCTGGTGATCCCGCCTACCAGGAACTCGACGGTGTGCACCTGCACAAGTACGCACCGCCACCGCAGGCCGACGGCGCGGCGGGCTACGCGTGGGAGTTCCTGTACTGCTGGGTGCGCACGGCGTTGCTCAGCGTGAAGGTCCGCCGCCGTCAGCGCTTCCACGTCGTGCAGGCGTGCAACCCGCCGGACACCTACTGGGCGCTCGCCCTGCTGTGGCGGCTCGGCGGTGTCGGGTTCGTGTTCGACCACCACGACCTCAACCCCGAGGTCTTCCTGTCCCGCTTCGGCGAGCCGACCGGGATCGCGGGCAAGGCGCAGCTGCGGATCCTGCGCTGGCTGGAGCGCCGCACGTTCCGCACGGCCCAGCGGGTGATCTCCACGAACACCTCCTACCAGCGCATCGCCTGGGAACGCGGCGACGTGCCGGAGGAGCGCACGACGGTGGTCCGTTCGGGCCCCGACACCACGGTCATGCGGCCGGTCGAGGGTGATCCGGCGCTGCTCCGCGGCGGCAAGCACCTCGTGGCCTACCTCGGCATCATGGGTCCGCAGGACGGGGTCGACGGCGTCCTGGAGATCGCGAAGCGGGTCGTGCTCGACAAGGGCCGGACGGACGTCAGGTTCGCGCTGCTCGGCTTCGGCGACTGCCTGGAGGACCTGAAGGGGCGTTGCACGGCCATGGGGCTCGACGACCACGTCGAGTTCACCGGGCGGGTCGGGCCGGAGCAGATCACCCGCTACCTGTCGACCGCGTCCGCGGGCCTCGGGCCGGACCCGCTGAACCCGCTGAACGACGTGTCCACGATGAACAAGACGATGGAGTACATGGCCTACGCCGTGCCCGTGGTCGCCTACCGGCTCACCGAGACGGTCGTGTCGGCCGCGGACTGCGCCGTCTACGTGGAGCCCGGCGACGTCGACGGGTTCGCCGACGCGCTGGTCGAGCTGCTCGACGACCCGGAGCGGCGGGCGGCCCTCGGCGTCGCCGGTCGGCGCCGGTGCGAGCGGGAGCTGGACTGGCGGCCCCAGGCCGAGAACTACGTCGGCGTGTACGACGAGCTGCTCGGGTTCCCGTCGAAGGGCCCGTTCCCCGAGGGCCCTCCCGTGCTGGACGGCGACCTCGTCGACCGGTGGGGCAACCGGCTGGTCGACCTGCGCGACGAGGCCGCGCTGCGCGCGTTCGCGGCGGACCGGGCGGTGCGCTGACGACCCCGCTCGCGCGACGGGCCCGCACCCGGCGCCGGGTG
>NZ_DASUSQ010000134.1:0-3986 GCF_036375055.1 Umezawaea sp. | reverse complement strand
CGCCGTCGCCGCCGTCGACCGCTGGGAGATCGTCGCCCTGTCCGGCGTCCCGACGCGCACCGTCCAGCCGGCGGCCGATGCCGGGGCGGACTCGTGACGCGCACCGCGGTGCGCAGCCCGCCCGATGCCCGCGTTCTTCGGTGGACAACTGCGCATCACCGGGCACGAGGCGAACGGGAACAAGGAGTGCTCCGATGACCGACCTGCTCCAGGGCTTCATGAACGATGCCCGCGTCCTGCTCATCGGCGCCGTCATCCTCATGGCGACGGCGTTCGTGATCATGACCTGGGCGAGGACCAGGTCGCTGGTGCCCACGCTCGGGGCGGTCCTGCTCGGCGTCATCGTCATCGCCGGGGTCACCAGCTACTCGACCATCCAGGAGGCGGTCGAGAGCGACATCCAGCGGCACAGCGACACCGAGTCCCCCGTCACCCTGCCGGGGCAGCGTGAGGCGGGGGACGACTAGTGACCGCCGAGCACGACGAGCAGCAGATCATCTGCGCGACCTACACGCACGCCCGGCGCCATCCGTTGGTGCTGGGCCAGATCGGCGGGTGGACGCCACCGTTCCAGCTCACGCTGACCCAGATCGGGGTCCTGCTGGTCGCGCTGTTCGTCGAGGTCAGGACGTGGCACTGGTGGGGCGCCCACCTCCCCCGCGTGCTGGCCGTGGTCGTCGCCGTGGGGGTGCCGGTCCTGCTGGCGTGGGCCGCGCGTCGTGCGCGCATCGAGGGCCGCAGCCTGCCCCGTGCCGCCCTGGCCTGGTTCACGTTCCTGCTGACGCCGCGGCGCGGCCAGGTCGGCGGCCGGCCCCACCGCGTGTCACGTCCGGGCTCGCCCGGACGTGACCCCGTCTACGTCGCGGCGGGACGCCACAGCAGATGAAGCCTCCCGCACGAGCCATCGTCGGGAACCTCGTCTGGTCGTCCGACGGCGGGGTCTGGGCGGTGTGGCGGGTGTTCCCGTTCCCGCTCGCCCACACCGCCGTGGTCGACAAGCTGGCGATCCACAGCCGCATCCGCGGCCTGCTCGTCAACCTGCCGACCGACTCGATGCTGCTGTCGATCTGCGAACGCCTGGACCCCCTCGAGGTCGTGACCAAGATGGTCGACGGCGTCGACCTCGACCGCCGGCCGGCGTGGTCGCAGGCGTGCGACGCGACCTACGCGTGGCTCAGCGGGACGACGCTCCACCAGCGCCGCTACTACGTCGCCGTCGGGTTGCCCAACGCCCGGCGACCGTGGCTCGAGGTGCTCCGCGATGCCGTGGGGCAGGTGAACACCACCTTCGGCCTGAGCCCGCGGCCCGTACCGGCCGACGAGGTCGACCTGCGACGGCGGCAGGCCCGGGAGAGCGAGGTCCGGCTTGCCCAGCACATCTCGCTCACGCCGGTGAGCGCCGGGGAGCTGTGCTGGCTGTACGCGCGGGCGCTGCGGCGCGAGGCCAACGAGCCCGCGTTCGACGAGAGCTGGGAACCGCCCCGGCCCGGCGGGTTCCCGGGGCCCGCTGATCCGGCCGCGGCCGAGCGCCGCCGCCCCCAGGGCGTCCTCGCCCACCTGACCGATGCGGTGGTGACCGAGGGCGGCGACGCGAGCGACGACGATCGCCCCCGGCACCGCCGCTACGTGCGGGTCGACTTCGCCGACGCCAGCGCCTACCAGACCGTGCTGGCGATGTCGGACATGCCGCACTTCTTCCGCTTCCCGGACGGTGGGGCGGAGTGGCTGTACTACGCGGACGACGCGGGGTTCCCCGTGGACTGGTGCGTGCGGGTCCGCTCGGTGCCCAACGCCGACGCGCAGGTGAAGGTGCGTCGCAAGCACCGCGACCTCGTCGGCCAGATCGAGGAGTACGACGGCGATCTCACCGGCGCCCCGCCGCAGCTGGCCGAGGCGATCCAGGCGATCGAGGACGAGCGGGCCGCGCTGGGATCGAACCCCGCCGAGCCGGAGATGCAGGTCACGGTCCTGCTGTCGGTCGCGGCACCGACGCTGACCGAGCTCGAGGATCGCGCCAGCGCGCTGGGCGCGATGTTCGAGCCCCGCGAGTACGGGTTGGCCCGTCCGACCGGTGGCCAGATGGCGCTGTTGCGGGCGATGTTGCCCGGCACCGCGGCGCCCCTGGTGGCCCGGGACTACACGCAGTTCATGCTGGCGCGGGACCTGGCGGCCGGCAGCCCGTTCTGCGGTCCCGAGGTCGGCGATCCCCGCGGCCTGCTGCTGGGGGTGTCGCTCGACGGCGGCAACGCCATGCCGGTGCTGTTCGACCCGGCCTACGGTCCGCAGGTCAACGCCAGCCCGTCACTGGCGGCGGTGGGTCGGCTCGGATCCGGCAAGTCGTTCTTCCTGAAGCGCCTCTGCTGGGACACGATCGCCCGAGGCGGGCAGGTGGTGACCATCGACCGCACCCGCCGCGGCGAGTACGTCGCCTTCGCCGAGGCCGTGCCGGGTCGGGTGCAGCTGGTGCGCCTGGAGGCCGGGGCGGACGTGTGCCTCGACCCGCTGCGCACGTTCTCCGGCGACGAGCGGGCCGTGGTGACCTTGGGCTTCCTCTCCCTGCTCGCCGGGTGCTCCACCCACAGCGACGAGGGTGCGGCCCTGGCCGAGGCGGTGGACGCCGTGGTCGAACGTCGCGACGCCGCGCTGACCGACGTCATCGACGAGCTGCAGAGGATGGCCACCGCCGACCCGGAGCACCCCGACCTGGCGGCCCGCGGCCTCGCCCGTCGCCTGGCGCACTATCGCCGCTCGCCGACCGGCCAGCTCGCCTTCGGCGCCGGCCAGCCGATGTCGCTCGACGCCGACTTCATCGTGTTCTGGGCGCCGGACCTGGCGCTGCCGGACCGCGAGACGCTCGACAACGAGCAGCGCAACCGCATGATGCTGCCCGAGCAGGTGCTGGGCCAGGCGCTGCTGTACCTGGTCGCGGCCGTGGGGCGCCAGGTCGTGTTCCGGGATCCGTCGCGCTTCGCGGCGGCCCTCTACGACGAGGCGTGGGCGCTGCTCGCGTCGCCCTACGGCCAGAACCTCCTCATCGAGGGCGTCCGGGACGGGCGCAAGCACAACGGCGCCATCTGGCTGGCCAGCCAGCACCCGAACGACTTCGCCATCAGCGAGCTCGAGGACCTGTTGGGCTCGCGGTTCGTGTTCCACCAGGCCCGATCGGCGATCCCCGCCGCGCTGCGGTTCCTCGGTGTGGCCGACAGCCTCGACGCTGCCATCACCCTCGAGCACGGGTTGGGCAGCGGGCTCTGCCTCTACCGGGACGTGCGCGACCGGGTCGGTCTCATCCAGGTCCTGCCGCCGGCGGCACCCGGGGTGGCGTCGAGCTTCGAGACCGCACCCACCACCGACGCCGGGCCGGAGGCGGCCGACGGAGACGGGCGCCGTGTCCTGGACGCGGCCGACGAGACGAGGGAGCTCGCCGCGCGCCGTGTCCTGGACGCGGCCGACGAGACGAGGGAGCTCGCCGCGCCGGACGTGGCCGCCCTGGCCGCGCCCGCGGGCGCTGCCGCCGATGGCCGCGACGACGCTGCCGCGGCCCGGATGCGGGCTCGCAGCCGCCGCCGCAGCACCCCGCTCGCCCGACTCCTGGCGGGATCGGAGGAGACGTGACCAGGCCCCGGCGGGTCGCCAGGTGGGGGGTGGGCGTGCTGCTGGCCGCGCTGGCGACCGGCGGCGTCGCGGCCGTGCCGCCCGCCGAGGCAGCCCCGGCCGCACCCCGGCAGCCCACCTGCGACCTGGGCGGCGAGGCCCATCTCTACCGGTCGCGCTACACGCTGCCCGAGCGGCTCCCGGCCGACGTCGACTTCGACGACTACGGGTTCCGCTTCAACCCCCGGGCGCCGGAGGACTGGCTCTACGCGTGCAGCGGGGAAGCGCAGATCCCTCCCCGGGACGCGCGGGTCGAGGACCGGTACGTCGTCCTGTACCGCCAGGAGGCCGGGGGCGAGTGGGTGCTCGAACAGGACAACCTGCGCACGGCC
>NZ_DASUSQ010000133.1:0-74413 GCF_036375055.1 Umezawaea sp. | reverse complement strand
GGGCTCCTCCACGGCCGTTCCGACGACGGGGGACGTCACGGGGCCTGTTGCCACGGCACCCTGGTCGGACGCTGGCCGGTCAGGAGGAACTCCTCCAGCGCGGCGGCCAGGGTCGGCACGGGGATCTCGCAGTGCGTCGGGAACTCGATCCCCGCGTACACCGTCCGCTGCGACGGTCCTTCGCCGAGCGTGACCCACGTGCCGTTCGTGCAGTCCGTGTAGAGGATCGCGCCCCGGTCGCCCCGCACCCCGACCGTCACCTCGTGGTCCGGGTAGCCGGAGTCCAGCGTGGGGCGGTCGGTGTGGATGAGGAGGGCGTTGTCGCTGCGGGGATCGGTGAGGCGGTCGAGCAGGCGGTGGACGTCATCGCCCTGGCGCAGCTCGTCGACCTGGCCGTGCCAGGTCCGGTTACCCGCCACGGCCACCGAGTAGTGCGCCTCGATCATGCCTACTCCTTGCAGGTCTTGTCGGTGTTGATGCAGTTCACGAGACGCTTCATGATCTGGTCGGACATGACGTTGGCGAAGTCGTCGTGGTCGGTCAGCGGGTCGTGCTCCTCGGCCGGGAACGAGTCGACCGCGTACTGGCCGTTCTGCTGCACGTCGGCCGGGATGGCGTAGGTCAGCGTGATGCGCAGCTGCGGGATCGCCTTGAAACCGTTCTGGCACTGGCCGTTGGCGTCGGCGAACGCGACGTGGTCGCGGTGGTTCGCGCTGTCGGTGTTCTTGCCGTCCCAGCAACCGGGGAAGTCGTGGATGCGCACGACGTCGGCGCCGTTCGGGCAGATCGGGTACTTGTCGAGCAGCACCTCGTCCTCGAAGCCCGCGCACGTCCAGGACGCCCTGGTGTTCTTGTCGCCGTTGATGGAGCGCTTCGCGTCGCCGTAGAGGATCTTGAGGAACTTGGGCATCGCGACCACGTCGCCGACGGGGCTGCCGCGGAAGGTGAGGTCGGCGGCCTTCGGCTCCTGGATCACGCCGTCGTTGCCGGGCAGCTCCTCGGCCGCGTCCTCACCCAGGTTCGCCTCGTTCTGCGCCGCGTCCGCCGCGGCCTGGTCGTCCTGGGCGCCCGCGTCGCCCTGGCCCGCGTTGTCCTGCTGACCCGCGTTGTCCTGCTCGGCGGCGTTGTCCTGGCCCGCGGCCTGGTCGTTCTGCTGCTGCCCCTGGCCCTGGCGGTTGTTCCGCTGGCCGTCGCGCTGCTGGTCGCCGTCCTGGTCGTCGCGCTGGCCGTTCTGCTTCAGGCCCTGCGGCCGGTCCTGGTTGTCGTCACCGCGCTGGTCGCCCTGCTCACCGCGCTGGTTCTGGCCCTGCTGCCGGTTCTGGCCGTCGCGCTGGTCGCCGCCCTGCTGCCCCTGCTGGTCGCGGCCCTGCTGCTGGTCCTGGCCCTGCTCCTGCTCGTTCTGGCCCGCGTTCTCCTCGGCGGGGGCTTCCCCGGCGGCCTCCTCCTCACCCCTGTCGATCCGGATGACCGGCCAGAAGTAGGCCGACTTGTCACCGTTCTTGCAGGTGGTCCCTCCCGCCTGGAGGCTCGCGTCGGTGGAGTTGGCGTCGGTCGTCAGGTTGCCGACGTAGTCGTGGAGGTGTTCCGCACCGTTCTCGACACCGGGAGCCGCGATGAAGTTGTCGCCGTTGAAGTGCTTGTTCTCGTTCAGACCGCAGTCGACCGTGAACGTGCCGGTGCTCGCGTCCTCCTGCGGCGTCGGGGTCTTGACGTTGGCGTTGACCTTGGTGATGTCGACGAACAGCGACTTGTCCGCGCCGTCAGCACGAGCCTGCCCCTGGTCCCCGGTGGTGGTGAACGCGACGGCCAGACCAACCGTGAGTGCCAATCCGGTCATTCCCGCTGTCAGCTTCGCGCGGCGGGAGAAGGTGTGCCGTCCCTGGGAACGCGTCATGTGATGTGTCACCTCGTCGTTTGGTACGCGCAGAGCGCTTCGAACCCCGGCCGCCTGACGGCGGTGGACACAGGGGCATACGTACCAATGCTCTGCCGATGCTCCTCCGCGATTCCGTCGTTACCTTTCCGTTATCTGGCTTAAGGCGGGCAAATCGGACGTGAGCGGGGTGTGACGTGGGGTTTCGCGCGCTTCTCGCGGTTGGTGAACGAGCACCGGCTTGAACCGGATTTAAGGCCGGTGTGACGCGGGCGCCGTAGATCGCGCGGTCTGGCGGAAGTGGTTGGGGCGCATGGGTTTTCATCCCGAACCCAGCGACTCCCCGAGAGGCCGGGGAAGCGGGACGGGATCGATCTCCACCTCCTGCTCGGGTTCGGAGATCCCGAGCAGTCGGAAAATCGTCAACCGCAGCACGGCCGCCGCGGCACCCGGCCGGGACGTGATCGACTTGGCGATCACCTCGTGGCCCCCGGTCGCCGCGTCGAGCTGGGGCGGCAGCGGCCGGGTGAGGTCGACCACCGTCGCGCGCCGCGCCAACTCGTCGGCCGGACTGCCCTCGCGGACGTCGGGGAACGGGACCAGCGCGATCCGCCGCCCGATGGCCGCCGCGTACTGGGTGGTCGACCCGTGGTCGCCGAGCACCACGTCGCTCGCGACCAGCGTCGCCCGCCACCCCTCCTCGGGCGGGACCAGCAGCAGCCCGTCGCGCAGGCAGTCCGCCAACCACGCCCGCACCTGCCACGGACCGTGCACCGCCCAGGTGTTCGGGTGCAGCACCGCGGCCACCCGGTGCCGGTCGTCGGTCCGCTCGTCCAGGAGCCGCCGGTAGACCTCCGGGTGCGCGCCGAACACCGACTGCTCCGTCCACGTCGAGCTCACGGTGGTCAACGTCTGCCCGGCGCCGACACCCAGCGCGCGGCGGTAGCGCTCGCGGTGCGGCAGGCTCGCGACCAGCCGGTCCAGGCAGACGTCCCCGCCGACCACGGCGGCGGGCACCGCCTCGGGACACGATCCGCGCAGCACGGCCAGTTCCGCCTCGTGCGACAGCACGATCGCCGCGGCGACCACCCGCCCGTCGCGCACCAGCGCCTCCCGCGCCAGCCCGTGCGACCGCCACGGCCGCGTCCGGGACTTCATGGCCCCCACCCCGTGCGGCAGCACCAGCACCGGTCCCCGCACCCGGTCGACCCCTCGGTGGCTGGCCGCGACCACCAGGTCGAACCGCTCCGCCACCGCCTGCCGCCACGGCAGCACCACACCGCCCCACCGCCGCACGAACTCCTCGGTCCCGTGCCACGTGCCGTCCCAGTCCGGGATCGTGAACACGACCTGGATCCGCCGGTCCACCAGCAGGGGCAGCACGTCGACGAGCCTCGTGCCCGCCACCACGTGCGGTACCACGACCAGCACGTTCAGCAGGCCTGCCCGCGTGACCCGCCCCGCCGCACCCGGTCCGACCGGTCCCTTCGTCCACTCCATGACCACACCCTGCCCGCCCGGACGTCACCCGATAGAGCCCTGGTGGTCCCGCTGGTCACGCGGTTCCCTGGGATCCGGGGGGTGAGGCGCGGTGACCAGCGGTGGCACGACCTCGTCCACGACGAGCAACGAGGTGTCCGGCCGGGTGGTCGGCCAGGTCGTCCAGGCGAACAGCATCGGCAGCGTGCACCTGCACGAAGCGCCTCCGCCCGTGGTGGTTCCCCGGCAGCTGCCGCCCGCTGCGCGCGGGTTCGCGGGCAGGCGGTTCGAGGTGGGCCACCTGGGGCGCTGGCTGAGCGACGGTGGCCCGCTGTGCGTGGTGATCAGCGGCGCGGGCGGGGTCGGCAAGACGTCGCTCGCCCTGCGGTGGCTGCACGACGTGCGCGACAGCTTCCCCGACGGCCAGCTCTACCTCGACCTCGACGCCTTCTCCTCGACGGGGCCCGTGCGGTCCGAGGAGGCGCTGGAGCGCTTCCTGCTGGCGCTGGGCGTCTCGGCCGACCGCGTTCCTCCCGACCTGGCCGGGCGCACCGCGCTGTTCCGATCGCTCACCGCAGGGCTCTCCCTGGTGGTGCTGCTGGACAACGCGAGCAACGCGGCCCAGGTCAGACCACTGCTCCCCGCCTCGGCCACGTGCGCCGCCGTGGTCACGAGCCGGTGGCGCCTCGCCGGGCTCGGCATGGTGGGCGCGCGGTTCCTGGAACTCGAACCGATGGAGACCGAGTCGTCCCTCGAACTGCTCGGCAACGCGGTGGGCGAGCACCGGCTGTCCGACGAGCACGGCGCGGCACGGGAGCTCGCGACCCTGTGCGGCGGTGTGCCGCTCGCGCTGTCGGTGGTGGCGGCCCGGCTGTCGGCGCACCCCAGGCGCACCCTGTCCCGCGAAGCGGGTGACCTCCGCGCGGAGCGCGACCGGTTCCCCGGTCTGACGCTGGGAGCGGACGTCTCGGTCGAAGCGGTGCTCGACCTGTCCTACCGCGAGCTGACCGCGCGGCAGGCGTCGGTGTACCGGACCTGCGCGCTGCACCCCGGCGCCGAGTTCGGCGCGGAGGTCGTCGCGGACGCGCTCGGCGAACCGGTGGCCACCGCGCTGGCCGACCTGGTCGAGGCCAACCTGCTCGTCGAGGTGGAGGAGCACCGGTTCCGCTACCACGACCTGATGCGGTTGCACGCCCTGCGCAAGGCCGAACAGGACATCCCCGCGGCGGAACGACGCGCGCTGTCCTCGGCGATGGTCCGGTGGTACCTCGACACCCTGGTCGCCGTCGAGGCACTGCTGCGTCCCAGCCGCCGCCGGGTCGGGCCCCGCTTCACCGCACCCGTCGACCGCTCCGGGCTGTTCGGCGGCGAACGGGACGCGCTGCGGTGGTTCGACGTCGAACGCGCGAACCTGCGCCAGGCGTGCCTGCGGTCGGTCGACCTCGGCCTGGACGACCTGGCCTGGCAGTTCTGCGAGGCGATGTGGAGCGGATTCCTGCACACCCGGCACTACGACGACTGGTTCGCCTGCCACTCCGTGGGAGTCGCCGCGTCGGTCAGGTCCGCCAACCGCGCGGCCGAGGCCCGGTTGCGCCTTCAGCTCTCGTACTCCCTCAGCGAGCTGAGGAGGTACGACGAGGCTCTGGAGCAGGGCGAGGCGGCGTTGCGGATCGAGGAGGAGGGCGGTGACCGGGGAGCCGTCGCCGCGGTGCTGAACCAACTGGCGGGCATCGCGCAGGCGGGTGGCGACCTGACGACCGCGCTGGCCCTGCTGCACCGGGTCAGGGAGATCCGGCGGGAGGTCGGTACCCCGCGGGCGCTGGCGTTCTGCGGCAGGCGGATCGGCCAGGTGCTGGCGGACCAGGGGCACTACCCGGAAGCGGTGCGGGAGCTGGTCGCGGCGGTCGACGCGATGACCCGCCTCGGCGACCAGGTGCAGCGGGCGTGGTCGCTGGTGGCCCTCGGGAGGACCTACCTGCGTTCGGGGCGGGCCTCCCTGGCGAGCGCGGCGCTCCAGGACGCCCTGGAGGCCGTGCGCCTGGTGGGAACCCCCTTCTACGAGGCCGAGGTGTTGACGGCGCTGGGGGAGGTCGCCGAGGCGCTCGACGACCTCCCCGCCGCGCGGCGGCACTACTCGGGTGCGCTGGAGCGGTACGTGCAGGTCGAGGAACCGAAGGCCGTCGACCTCCGGGCGAGGCTCGAAGCGCTGACGGACGTCCCGCCGCAGGCGGCCCGCAACAGCAGGACGTAGGCGAGCGCCGCGCACCGCACAGCGGATTCCCCGTGCCGCAGGGAGATCCGCCCGCCCCCGCGCGACCACGCGGTCCACGTCCGGTCACCCGTGGCCCGCAGCACCACCGCGCACCCCGGCAGCGAGCGGAACACCCGCTCCGCGGGCGCGGTCGTCACGACGGCGTCGGCGGACGACCACCGCTCGGGCGGCGCGACGTCCAGGAGCACCACCACGAACTGGTCGTGCGACCCCCACCCGATCCGGTGCACGCCCCTGCTCACGCCGCGTCCTGGTGGCGCAGCGGGACGGGCAGGGGGAGGTGGGACGTGCGGGCGGGGCAGGGCGGCTCCGGCAGGTCGAGCAACCGGTACATGGTGGTGCGGAGCGCCCGCGACGCTTCCCCCGGTCTGCTGGAGAGGGCCTCGGCCACCGCGGTCGGCGCGACCTCCCCGAACTGGGGCAGCAGCGGACGGCCGGGGTCCACGCGGGGCGTCGTCCGCGCCACGACGTCCGCCAGGCTGCCCTCGCGGACGTTGTCGTGCGGGAACGCGGCCAACAGCACCGGCGTGCCGATGGCGGCGGCGTACTGCGTCGTGGAGCCGTGGTCGCCGAGCACCAGGTCGCTCGCGATCGTGGTGGCCCGCCAGCCCTCGTCCGGTGGGATCAGCAGCAGGCCGGCGGCGACGTGGTCGTCCAGCCACGCCCGCACCTGCCAGGCCCCGTGCACGGCCCAGATGTGCGGGTGCAGGATCGCCGCGACCCGGTGGTCCCGGCGGGGCAGTTCCTCCAGCAGACGTCCGCACAGGTCGAACCACGTGCCGAAAGCGGACTCGCGGGACCACGTGGAGCTGATCGTGACGAGCCGCTGGTCGTCCGCGACCCCCAGCGCCCGGCGGTAGTCGGCGCGCCGGTGCGCGCTCGCCACCATCCGGTCCAGGCAGACGTCACCGACCACCACGGCCGTGTCGAGCGCTTCCGGGCACGACTCGCGCAGCGCGTCGACCTCGTCCTCGTGCGTCAGCGCGACGGCGGAGACGAGGAGCCGACCCCGGCGCACGAGCGCCTCGCGGCTCAGGCCGGGGAGCGGGATCGATCCCGGACCCGCGTGCCGTCCGAACTTGCGGGACGCGAGGCTGCTCGCGCCGTGCGGCAGCAGCAGCACCCGGCCGCGCACCTGGTCGAGGTCGTTGTGCCCGGCGGCGAGGACGAGGTCGAACTCGTTCTCCGCCGCCTGGTGCCACGGGACGACCAGCCCGCCCTGCCGCCGCACGAACTCCTCCGTGCCGTGCCACAGCCTCCCGGTCTCGGACACGCTGAAGACGACTTGAACGCGATGGTCGTTGCGCAGCAACGGAATCACGTCCGAGACGAGCCTCGTGCCCGCGGCGAGGTGCGGCACCACGACCAAGACGGTCCGGCACCCCGCCACCGTGACGCGCCTGTCCGCGTCGAGCCCGACGGGCCCGCGGATCCAGTGCTCCCGAGTCATCGTCGCACCCCCTTCAGGCCGCGAGGCCGGTGTCGGGCAGGCGCACGGGGTCACCCGTGCCGCAGTCGAACACGGGCGCGCCGCGAGCCGCCAGCGCCTCGTGGTCGACGACCCGGTGCCTCGTCATGACCACCACGGCGTCGACGAGCGACCAGTCCACGTCGTCGAGCGCGACGCCGAGCAGGACCGACCCGTCGGACAGCTCCAGCCGGGGTACGTGCGGGTCGTGGTACTCGACGGTCGCCACCCGCCGCAGTTCCTCCAGCACGGCCACGGCCGCCGACTGCCGGACGTTCGGCACGTCGGCCTTGTAGGTGACGCCGACGACCAGGACCCTGCTGCCCCGCAACGACTTCCCGCACACCTCCTCGATCCGGTGGGCGGTGCGCAGCGGCATCGCGTCGTTGACGGCGAGCGCCGCGTCGACCACCGAGCAGTGCAGGCCCTCCCTGCGCGCGCTGAGGGAGAGGAACCGCGCCGCGACCGGCACGCAGTCGCCCCCGGCACCCGCGCTGGGCCTGTGCGCCAGAAAGCCGTACGGCTTCGTGGCCGCCGCGTCCACGACCTCGTCCACGTCCACCCCGTGGGCCCGGCACAGGGCCGCGAGCTCGTTGGCCAACGAGATGTTGACCATCCGGAAGGTGTTCTCGAAGACCTTGACCAACTCGGCGGCCGCGGACGACCCGACCTCGACCACCGGGCCGCCGACGGCGTCCAGGAACCCCTTGGCGCGCCGTGCGCACGCCCGCGTGTAGCCGCCGATCACGCGGGGCACCGCGTGGAACGGGTGCGACGCCCGGCCGGGGTCGACCCGCATCGGCGCGCTGGCGACGGCGAAGTCCCGGCCCGCCCGCAGACCGGAGCGCTCCTCCAGCAGCGGCACGAGGTGCCGGTCCAGGGTCCGCGGCGGGCACGTGCTCTGCACCAGCACCAGGTCACCGACCCCGATCACCGCCGCGAGCGCCGTCACGGCCGCCGTCAGCGCGGTCAGGTCGACGTCCCCTCGCCGGTCCGGAGGTGTCGGGACGCACACGACGTACGTCCCGGCACGGGGAACGGCGCCACCCGACACCCGCAGCCCGCCCCTGGCGATCACCTCCCCGACCGCTCGCTCCGACACGGTCCCCAGCCCGAAGCCCGGCACCCCCTCGGTGATCCGGCGAACGCGCTCCGGCGAGACGTCGAGGCCGACGACGGCCGATCCCGCTTCCGCCGCGGCGAGCGCGGTGGGCAATCCGGTGAACCCCAGCCCCAATACCACTACATCCGGTGGTCTCATCGATGGCTCCTTTGTGCGGTGAGAAGTGGTGCCATCAGCGTGCGAGGCGTCCTGGTCGACGTCCTTTCCGGTTCCTGTCAGGGTGGTGTCATGCCTGATCGGAGGCTTGTGAGCGATCTTCGGATTGCTCAATCCGTGTTAGTGCGGCATTTGCTCGATGGATTGGCCCTTCAGGTCCCCTTCATTTATCTTTCGCGCCCCAAGGGGGACTTTTGACTACTCCGAATGGACTACGTTCCGTCACATGGCTATATCGGATGGTGACGAAGTGCTGGTAAGCGGCTCGGATCACGGGCACACTCGCAGTCAATAATTGCTTCCAGCGGGGGTGGCGCTGGTGACCATCGATTTCCGGATCCTGGGTCGCACGTGCTTGCGCGTGGGTGACGAGTTCATCGGCAACTGGGGGGCTCCCAAGGAGCGTGGTGTGCTCGCGGTGCTGTTGCTGCACGCGGGAAAGGTCATTTCCGCCCGCACTTTGGCGGAATGGGTGTGGGCCGAAGGGAAGGCTCCGCGAGATCCGATCGGCGCTCTGTACACGTACACGACACGAATACGCGCGGCTTTGCGTCGAAGTGGAGTGGAATTCGATCTCGCGTGCGACGACGGCTCCTACCGGCTTTCGGTCGACCGGTCGTCGATCGACTACGCGGCATTCCGGGCACGGGTGGGCGAGGCGCGGAAGGCGGACGGCGCGGGCGACCGGGACACCGCTCGCGTCCTCCTCCGGGAGGCCCTCACCCTGTGGCAGGGGGAGCCGCTCGCCGACCTGGACACCGACAGGGCCGCGAACTGGCGCCGAGTTGCGATCCGCGACGAGTGGCTCTCGACCACCAAGGCGCTGCTGAAGAGCCTCAGCCACGTCGGCGAGTTCGCCGAGGTGCTGGACGTGCTCCAGGCGATCCAGGTCGACCACGACCTCGACCTGCTGCTGGCGAAGCTCCGGCTCCAGGCGCTCTACGCCCTGGACCGCGGGGACGACGCCGTCGAGTACTACCTCGACTACTACCACCGCGCGAGGGCGGCGGACAACGCCCTCCGCGCCGACGAACTGCGTGGCTTCCACGAGCGGTTCATCACGCCGAACCCGGCGCGGCAAGCACCCGCCGAGTGGACCGGAACCCCTCGTGGACCGCAGAACCTCCCGTACCGGACGGCCCCGCTCGCCGGGCGGGCAGACCTGGTCGGCGAACTGGACGACCTCCTCGCCGACCGGTCGCAACCGGGGGTGATCGCGCTCGACGGGCTGCCCGGTGTGGGCAAGACCGCGCTCGCGGTGCAGTGGGCGCACCGCGTCCGGCACCGCTTCCCCGACGGCGTCTGGTTCGTGAACCTCAACGGTTTCGGGGAGGGCGCGGTCGTCGAGGAGGAGGAAGTGGTCACCGGGCTGCTGGAGGAGTTCGGGATGACGGCCGACTGCCCGCCCTCGCCCACCGCTCGCCGGGCGAAGCTGCGCGACGTCCTCACCTCCCGCCGGATGCTGGTCCTGCTGGACAACGCCCACGACGCGGACCACGTCGAGTCCCTCATCCCGCTGTTCTCGAACTCGGTCGTGGTGGTGACGAGCAGGGTGCGGTTGAGCGATCTGGTCCTGCGCCACGGAGCGCGGTGCCTCACCGTGCCCCCGCTCGCCGACGACCACGCCGCCGAGTGGCTTCGGACGACGATCGGCGACAGGGCGCTCGCCCAGCCGCAGGCACTCGCACAACTCGCCGCGCTGGGCGGAGGACTACCGCTGGCGCTCGGCATCATCGGCGAGTACGTGTCGGCCAGGGAGGGGCGTTCGCTGTCCGATTTCGTCGAACAGTTCAAGCAGCGGCGAGCCGTGCTCGGTCTCCGGTACGACGGCAGCCGTCTGGCCACCACGCTGAGAGCCGTGTTCGACTGCTCCTACCGGGACCTGCGTCCCGAGCAGCAGAGGCTGTTCCGACTGCTCGGCATCTACCCCGGACTCGAGTTCCCCGTCGAGGTGGCCGCGGCCATCGCGGGTCTTCCGGCGGGGGAGGCGCGTGCCCACCTCGACGACCTCGTGTGGGCGAGGATGCTGGAATCGCGGGAGGGCGGCCGGTTCGCGTTCCACGACCTGCTCCGCGACTACGCGTCCGAGCGGACCGAGATCGAGGAGGAGGAGCGGGACCGGGCCTCGGCCACGCTCCGGATGACCGACTGGTTCCTGCACACGTGCAACAACGCGGACCGGAAGCTCTTCGCGTTCCGCGAGGCCGTTCCGATGCTGCCCCTGGCGGGCGGAGTCGAACCGATGTCCTTCGAGGACGGTGACGCCGCGCTGGAGTGGATCACGAGTCAGCGCGGGGAGATCACGCAGGTCATCGCTGCCGCTGCGGCTGCCGGGCTGTGTGAGCACGTGTGGCGGCTCGTTCAGGTGAGCCTTGAAGTTGTTCTCTCCCAGGGTTTTCAGGCTGAGGTAATGCAGGGCATGACGGCCGCGGTGGCCGCTGCGAGGAAGGCCGGGGACGTCTTCGGCGAGGCTGGTTCGCTCGCGAACATGGGTTTCGCCTGCGCCCGGTTCCACGACCACGACGAGGCCGAACGGTGCTTCCGGCGTGCGTACGAGCTGTCGGAGAGCATCGACGACCGCATCGGCGTGGCCACCGTTCTGCGCAACCAGGCCGAACGGGCTTCGGTCCTGGGTGACCACGCCGAGGCGATGGCGAAGTTCGAGCGCGCGCTCGACATCGCGCGCGAGGAGGAGGACCTCGACACCGAGGCGGGCGTGCTGCACCGCATCGGCGAGGCGATGCACCGCAGGGCGCGGGAGGACGATGCCCTCGTCAACCTCCACGCCGCCTGGCGACTCCGGGAGCGCATAGGCGACGTGCGCGGGCGGGGTGCGACGTTGGCGGCCATCGCCCTCGTCCTCCTGGGCAAGGGCGACCACCACGGCGCGCTGGGCTTCGCCCACCGGGCGATGGTCGAGTTGCGGCACACCAGGCAGCTCGCCCTGGAGAGCGAGGCCGCTGTCGTCGCGGCCGTCGTCCACCGGGACCTCGGGGACTGGAAGTGGGCGGCCTTCTACGCGGAGCTGGCCGTGGACCTGAGCAGGAGGGCCAGGGACCCGCTTCGCCAGGCTCGGGCGCAGGACGTCCTGGGGCACGTTCGCTGCGGCGAGGGCAGGAACCACGAGGCCCGCGAGTGCTGGGAACTGGCCAGGGGTCTCTACGTGGAACTCAAGGATTCCAGGGCCTCTGGAATACAGGCGCAGCTGGCTGAGTGCGTTGACCTGGATTTGCCCAGTGCGCGCTCGGAAACGGTGGAAGAACAGCGGTCACCCGTTGGTGATGGCGAGACCACCTGAAGTTGACCACTGGTACCGAATGGTGATGTTGAGGTAGTGTCACGTATTCCTTGATCGGGTGGATGGCCGTTCAGTACGAGTTCACACGTTGGAGCGTAGACCCATTTGAGTGATATGCCCGCCGAGGGTGAATGATAATGAATAAATTTGCCTAAATCGGCGGTTTCGAGGCTTGTAGGGGTGGCTGGTTCGTCTCGGATGGGGGTGAGATCGTCACCCTGGGTGCTCGCGACTGACCGGTTGGCTGTAGGTTGCCCCCGTGATGCGTAACAAAAAACCGAAGGGGCGCGTTCAGGCCCTGGCTGTCGGCGTACTCACTGCTCTCGCGTTGCTGCTGGCACCCTCGGGTGCCAGTGCTGCGGAGAGCCCGACGACAGCGGCGGCCACGACCGTGGCCGCCGCTGCGTCCGGTGCCGCGGGGGGATCCTCCTGCGGCGCCAACTCAATGCGCTGGGGATAACGAGCTTCTCGGCTGACCACGGGGTCGGCACCTTCGATATCCAGCCAGCACACCACCGCCCGGCTCGGGGCCAACCGAGCCGGGCCTCTTTTTGTGCCGATCCAGGATGGAGGGCCATTGGACCGGTTACAAGTAGCCATGCCGAGTTGGTGATGGGAGACGCACCACGGTGGTGGGCGAGTGGGTGAGCGGAGCGGTGCTTTCGGACCAAATGTGAGCCGGATGCCCGATCGGGCATCCGGCGAGTGGCAGGCGGGTCCGCCATAGCAGCAGGTGAAGAATGCCGCCGAATACCTGAAGCCGCATTGGTACTGTCGACAACCTTGCCGTATGGCCGCGTGGGGATGCCCGACGGGTGCCGCGAGGACGTGGACCGACGGCGACTGTGACTCTGCGTAGTCAACTTCCGGTGTGGGGTTCGGAGGCCGGTCGCGGCTCCGTGAGACCGCTCGACGATTCCTGTTCCGGGCCGCTCGTTAGCGGAACGAAATTGTTTCGATATGTGATGGATCGATGTCATCCCACTCGCTGGTCGAACTGGAAACCGGGCGGTTCCTCCGCGGGTCGGGCGGTTCCGCGCGTGTGGATGACCGCGCAGATCAGCACGACCGCCGTCACGCCCGCCGCGCACAGGAGTTGGATGCGGGCGACCGGGTCGGTCGCCATGAGCACCACGATCGCGGTGATGCCCGCCAGCGCGAGGTAGCTGAGGTACGGGAAGGCCCACATGCGGAACGTCAGGCGGTTCGGGGCGTGGTGTTCCAGGTGCCTGCGCAGGCGTAGTTGGGAGATCGTGATGAGGGCCCAGACGATGAGGACCGTGGAGCCCGCCGCGCTGATCAGGACGAGGAAGACGGTGTCCGGGTAGAGGGCGTTGAGGAGGACCGAGACGAAGCCGAACGCGGTGGAGAACAGGACTGCTCGGCGGGGAACGCCGTTGGTGCGCAAGGACTTCGGGGCGTCGTCGCGGTCGGCCAGGTTGGACAGCATGCGGGAGGCGCCGTACAGGGTGGCGTTGAGGGCGGACAGCAGGGCCAGGAAGATGACCGCGCTCATGAGCTGTGCCGCGCCGGGGATGCCCAGGTGCTCCAGGACCGCGACGTAGGGGCTCCTGGTGACCGCGTCGTCGTCGTGGGGGAGCAGGGTCACGACCACGGCCAGGGAACCCAGGTAGAAGACCACGACCCGCAGGACCGAGTCCTTGATGGCCTTGGCGACGGAGGCGGCGGGGTCGTCGGTCTCGGCGGCGGCGATGGTGACGACCTCGATGCCGCCGAAGGCGAAGACGACCACGAGCAGGCCCGCCACGGCGCCTGCCCAGCCGTGGGGGAGGAAGCCCTGAGCGGTCAGGTTGGTGAGGCCGACGGGGGAGGTGCCGGGGAGCAGGCCGACGATCGCCAGGACGCCCACCGCGAGGAAGGCGATGATGGCGGCCACCTTGATCCAGGCGAACCAGTACTCGAACTCGCCGAACTCGCGGGTGCCGACGAGGTTGACCGCGGTGAACGCGGTCATGAAGAGCAGGACCCACGCCCACTGCGGGACGGCGGGCAGCCACCCGGCGGCGATCGTGGCGGCCCCGGTCGCCTCGACGGCCAGGACGACCACCAGGGCGGACCAGTAGAGCCAGCCGACGGTGAAGCCCGCCCACCTCCCGAGCGCCTTCTCGGCGTGGAACGAGAAGGCGCCCGTGGACGGGTAGGCGGCGGCCATCTCGCCGAGCATCCGCAGCACCAGCAGGGCGAGGCCCGCGGCCGCCGCGAACGAGAGGAGGACGCCGGGTCCCGCCGCGGCGATGCCCGCGCCGGTGCCGACGAACAGGCCGGAGCCGATCGCGCCGCCCAGGGCGATCATGGTGAGGTGGCGCTGCCGGAAACCGCTCATCGGGGGAGTCTCGCAGGGGCCGTCGGGCACCGGGGTCGCCGCACCCGTTCCGGGGACGGGGTGCGCCACCGGTTCGCGGTGGGAACCGGTGGGAGGACGGGCCGTGTCCGGTTCGTGATCGGTGCCGCACCAGTGCGGAATTCATCACCGCCGTGATGGCGGATCACGTCCACGCGCGGCGCATTTCCCCCTCAACGCCAATCCGTGAAGGTTATTCGCATCTTCTATGGCGCCGTTCCCCCATTCCGGCCTGTCGGTTTGCTGAAGAGCGGTGGTTCGGTCGCGGTCGTTGCGAAAGACTCCCAGTCGTCGCGGACACGAACCGCGCGAACGGACAGGAGTTGGGCATGTCTCGCAGAATCGGCGTGATGGCCGCCGCGGTACTCGGTCTGTCACTGGTGAGCGCGGTACCGGCAACGGCGGACCACGGTCGCGCGTTCCCGACGGAGTTCGCGCTACCCAGCGGTTTCCTGCCCGAGGGCATCGCGATCGGAACCGAGCCGACCGCGTACTTCGGGTCGCGCGGTGACGGGTCGATCTACCGGGTCGACCTGCGCACCGGAACCGGTTCCGTGTTCAGCCAGGGGCCCGGAACGCCCTCGGTCGGGCTGAAGGTCGACGCGCGGAAGAGGCTGTTCGTCGCGGGTGGCACCGCGGGCAACGGCCGGGTGGTCGACGCGCGGTCCGGCGCGATCCTGAGGAGCTACCGGTTCTCCCCGGACGCCGACACGTTCGTCAACGACGTCGTGGTCGCCGACCGGGCGGTGTGGTTCACGGACTCGCGCAAATCGGTGCTTTACAAACTGGCCCTCGGCCGGGGCGGGTCGTTGCCGGAGGCGGCGGTCACGGTGCCGTTGACCGGCGACTTCGTGCTGACGCCCGGCGTCAACAACGCGAACGGCATCGCGGAGACGCCGGACGGGCGCGCACTGCTGGTCGTGCAGAGCAACACGGGCAAGCTGTTCCGCGTCGACCCCGCCTCCGGCGCGACGGAGGAGGTCGACCTCGGGGGCGAGGTGCTGACCAACGGTGACGGCCTGCTGGTCGAGGGGCGAACGCTCTACGTGGTGCAGAACAGGCTGAACACGGTCGCGGAGTTCTCGCTCGACCGCGCGGGAACCCGCGGTTCCCTGGTGACAAAAGTGACTGATCCTCGGTTTGATGTGCCGACGACGGTCGCCTCCTTCGGTCGGAAGCTCTACTTGCCGAACGCGCGGTTCACGACCCCGCCGACGCCGGAGACGACGTATAACGCCGTGGCCATCCCCAAGCCGTGACGCGCGCTAACAGGAGGTAAACGGGGAGGTGACGGGGTCGGCGTTCCCATTTCCGGGATTCCACGTCGGCCCCGTGTTCCCATGCGTCACACGAATGGGTACCCTCTCGCTCGCGCCGTGCGAGTGACCGCTGCCTCTTGGTAATGATGATCTTCAGTGTTACCGTTTCGTGGCCAAACGAATGAAGTGGCCGCTGGCGGACTCTCGTGCAGCGCCTGCCCTGGCAAAACCAGATTTCACGAAGCTGCGGAGCGCTGTGAAGCAGAAGAGCAGTTCGGAGACGAACTACAAGACCATCCGGTCACGACTCACCGGTGTCGTGGTCGTCCCCAGTGTCGTGTTGTTGGTGATGTGGGCGCTGTTCTCGTCCTACACCGTCTTCGACGGTTTCTACCAGCGTTCGGTCGCCGCCGGTGTGAAGGACGCCTCGATCCCCGCCGTCTCCACGTTCGCCGCGATCCAGCAGGAGCGCGAGCTGAGCATGACCAGCCTCGGCCAGCCGGGAGCCAGCGCGGCCGACCTGCGCGCGCAGCAGCTGCGGACCGACGAGAAGGTCAGCACCATGAAGGCCGCCTTCGCCGAACTGGCGTCCGCAGCGCCGCAGCAGGTGGTCGACGGCATCAACAACCTGAACGGCCTGCTGACGCAGCTCCCGAACCGGCGCGCCCAGGTCGAGGCCGCCAAGGTCCCGAAGCGGGAGATCTACGACTACTACAACAGCGTGCTCGACGCGGGCATCGCGCTGTTCAACGTCCAGGCGCGCATCGTGCCCGACCCGGAGTCCGTGCAGGGTGCCCTCGCGGGCATCCAGTACTTCCAGGCCGCCGACTGGATGTCCCGCTCGACCTCGCTCGCGTCCGGCGCGCTGGCCGCGGGTGACTTCACCCCGGACGACCGGGTGGAGTTCGCGAACCTGGTCGGCGCGTACCGCTCGGCGCTCGGCGCCATCGAGCCCTACGCCGAGCCGACCGTGCGCGACCACTACCGCAAGATCACCAGCACCGAGGACTGGAAGAGGACCGAGTCCTACCAGGCGGGTCTGATCCGCAACGAGGAGCAGATCTCGCGGGTCGTCTCCCTCGCGGACTGGCAGGCGGCCACGACCCCGGTCAACGCCGAGCTGACCGAGCTGGTCAGCGAGCAGGCCACGGCCGTCGCCGACTTCACGCTGGCCAACGGCGAGAACAAGTTCAACACGGTCCTCATCGGCAGCCTGATCGCGCTGCTCGCGGTGATCATCGGCATCGTCGTGGCCGTGCGGATCTCCAACCGCCTGGTCAACCGCGCCCTCATCTCGCGCCTGGTCAAGCTCAAGAACGACTCGCTCGACCTGGCGCACGAGCGGCTGCCGAGCATCGTCGACCGCCTGCGCAAGGGCGAGCACGTCGACGTGGAGACCGAGGTCCCGCCGCTCGACTACGGGCAGGACGAGATCGGGCAGGTGGCCGACGCGTTCAACGCGGCGCAGTTCACGGCCGTCGCCGCGGCGGTCAAGGAGAGCCAGGTCCGCGACGGTGTGAACCGCGTGTTCCTCGACATCGCGCACCGCAACCAGGGCCTCGTGCACCGCCAGCTCAAGATCCTCGACAAGCTGGAGCGCGAGGAGGAGAACCCGGACCAGCTCGACGCGCTGTTCCAGCTCGACCACCTCGCCACCCGCGCCCGCCGCAACGCCGAGAACCTGATCATCCTCGCCGGTGAGCAGCCCGGCCGTCAGTGGCGCAAGCCCGTGCGCATGATCGACATCCTGCGGGCGGGGGTCGCCGAGACCGAGCAGTACGTGCGCGTCAAGATGAACCCGGTGCCCGAGACGGCGCTGGTCGGCGGCGCGGTCGCCGACACGATCCACCTGGTCGCGGAGCTGGTCGACAACGCCACGGCGTTCTCGTCGCCCCGCTCCCAGGTCCAGGTGCACAGCAGCCAGGTGCCCCAGGGCATCGTGGTCGAGATCGAGGACCACGGCCTCGGCATGAGCCCGGAGGACCGGGCCCGCGCCAACGAGATGCTCGCCAACCCACCCGAGTTCGACGCCATGTCGCTGCGCGGGGAGTCGCGGCTCGGGCTGTTCGTGGTCGCCCGCCTCGCCGACCGCCGCAAGATCCGCGTCGAGCTGCGCGAGTCGCTCTACGGCGGCACCCTCGCGCTCGTGCTCATCCCGTCCGAGATCATCGCGGGCCCCTCGGCCAACGTCGAGCCCGCGAACGCCGCCGAGGTCGCGACGCGGCGCGGCGCGCCGGAGCACAACCTCGTCCACTCTGAGGCGGCCCGCCAGGGCGACCTCGGCGAGGACGCCAGGTTTCCGGGCGCACCAGGCGAGTTTTCCAGTGGAGTGGAAGACTTCTGGGCGAAAGCGGAGACGGACGTCGCCGGAGATTCCCACGCAGCGCCGCGATCGTCCGTGATCGCACAGGTGGAGTTGCCCCAGCGACCGAGGGAAGCCCAATGGCCGGTGGACGACCCGGAGGCGCCGGAGACCGTGCAGATGGAGATGAATTCGCCGCGGGACCGGCCAGAGCTCCCTCGCAGACGCCGCCAGCAGAACCTGGCGCCACAACTGGCGACCGACGAACACCTCACGGCCCCCGCACCCATCGCGGAGGCCGAGATAGAACGGTCGGCCGAACGCACACGTCAGGGCTTGGCGGCATTCCAAAAGGGCGCGCGCGAGGCTCGTCGCAGCGACAACGACCTCGAACCGTGATTCGTCGTGGATGACGTGAGCCTGGAAGGGGCAATCTCCACATGAACGACATGAACAGCCAGCACCACGAACTGAACTGGTTGTTGGAAGACCTGGTCGGCCGCGTGGTGGGAGCACGGCACGCCGTGGTCCTCTCCGCGGACGGGCTCCTCCTCGGCCGGTCTCCGGGACTGTCGAAGGACGACTCGGACCACCTGTCCGCGATGGCGTCCGCGTTCCAGAGCCTCGCCAGAGGGACCGGACGGCAGTTCGGCGGAGGAGCGGTGCGGCAGACCATCGTCGAGATGGAGCACGCCTACCTGTTCGTCACAGCGGCGGGCCACGGGGCGTGCCTCGCTGTGCTCGGGGAGGAGGACGCCGACATGGGCATGATCGCCTACGAGATGAACATGCTCGTGAAAAGAGTCGGTACTTACCTCTCCTCGGCGCCGAGGGTCGAAGTAGTACCGCCGCTGCCTTCGGCCCGTAGGTCGTCCTGATGACCGGCCGCGGCGATTGGTGGTACGACGAGGCCGCCGGTCCGGTGGTGCGTCCGTACGCGATGGTGCGTGGCCGCACCCGCCCGGTGACCGCCGAGCTGCACCTCGTGACCCAGGTGCGCGCGATGCCGTCGGCCTCCGACCCGGAGTCGCTGACGGTGGAGCACTTGGAGATCATGGAGCTGTGCAGGCGCCCGCTGTCGGTCGCCGAGGTCGCCGCCTACCTCGACGTCCCGCTCGTCGTGGTGAAGGTGTTGTTGAGCGACCTCATCCAGCGCGGTGACGTCGTCATCCGCGACCCCGCGCGGGTCGCGGAAATTCCGGACAGGAACCTACTTCAGGCGGTGCTGGATGGCGTCCGTGGAATCTGAGCGGCCGGGCGGAGAGCTGCTCGTTCCCACCCCAGTCAAGATCGTCATCGCCGGTGGCTTCGGCACCGGCAAGACGACGATGGTCAAGTCGGTCAGCGAGATCGCTCCGCTGCACACCGAGGAGCTGCTGACCGAGGCGAGCGTCGGCGTCGACGACCTGGCGGGCGTCGAGGGCAAGACCACGACCACGGTCGCCCTGGACTTCGGCCGCATCACGATCAGCCCCGAGATCGTGCTGTACCTCTTCGGCACGCCCGGACAGGGTCGCTTCTGGTTCATGTGGGACGAGCTGGCGCAGGGCGCGATCGGCGCCGTCGTGCTGGTCGACACCCGCAGGCTGGACAGCAGCTTCCCGTCGATCGACTTCTTCGAGCGCCGCGACATCCCGTTCATCGTCGCGGTGAACTGCTTCGACGACGCGCACAAGTACGCCGTCGACGAGGTGCGCGGAGCGCTCGACCTGGACAAGTCGATCCCGGTCATGCTGTGCGACGTGCGCGACCGCGAGTCGAGCAAGTCCGTGCTCGTCGGCATCATCGAGCACGCGATGTCGCGGCTCGACGCGATGGCCTGACGACCACGCGGGAAAGGCCCCCCACGGACTCGTGGGGGGCCTTTCGCCGTGTCGGGCTGGCGGGGTGCCGGTGGGCCGCTACGACCGTTGTGCGAGCGGCTCCAGCGTGCAGTTGAACGGCCGCAGCAGGGGCGGCGCGTAGACCATCCGGTAGCCGGGGACGCGCTCCGGGTCCTTCGCGATGCCCGCGATGACCTCGCCCACGTACTCCAGGTGGCTCTGGGTGTAGACGCGGCGTGGGATCGCGAGCCGCACCAGCTCGTAGGGCGCGGGTTTCAGCATCCTCCCGTCCTCGTCCAGCTCGCCCAGGTACAGCGAGCCGACCTCGGCGCACCGGATGCCGCCCGCCAGGAACAGCTCCAACGCCAGCGCGTGACCGGGGAAGCTCTCCGACGGCAGGTGCGGCAGCAGCCTGCCCGCGTTCAGGTAGACCGCGTGCACCCCGGTCGGCCGGACGCTGTCCACGCCACCGCGCCGCGCCAGGTCCGCGAGGTACGCCGTGGCGGAGGCGCGGGCGCGCAGGTAGGTCGGCTCGGTGACCTCCAGCAGCCCCTGGGCCAGCATGTCCAGGTCGCGGCCCGCGAGTCCGCCGTAGGTCTTGAAGCCCTCGGTCGCGATCAGCAGGAGCTCGCACCGCTTGGCCAGCTCCGGGTCCCGCATCGCGAGCAGCCCCCCGATGTGGACGATGCCGTCCTTCTTCAGGCTGGCCACGCAGCCGTCGGCCAGCGCGAACGCCCGCCGGGCCACCTCGCGCGGCGTCTGGTCGCCGTAGCCGGGCTCGCGCTCGGTCACCAGCCACGCGTTCTCGGCGAACCGGGCCGCGTCCAGGAAGAACGGCACGCCGTGCGCGCGGGCGAGCCCCGCGACGGCCTCCAGGTTCGCCATCGACACCGGCTGACCGCCGCCGCCGTTGTTGGTGATCGTCATGAGCACCAGGCCGACGTCCTCGGGGCCCTCCAGCACCGCCCGCAGCGCCGCCAGGTCGACGTCGCCCTTGAACGGGTGGTCGCTGTCGAGGTCCTTCGACTCCTGGCACGGCAGGTCCAGGGCCACGGCGTGGGCCAGCTCGACGTTCGCGCGGGTGGTGTCGAAGTGCGTGTTGCTGACGCACACCTGGCCCGGCTTGAGCAGCGAGGAGAACAGGATCCGCTCGGCGCCGCGGCCCTGGTGCACGGGGTAGATGTGCTCGTACCCGGTCAGCTCGGTCACGACGTCGCGGAAGCGGAAGAACGACCTGGAGC
The DNA here is from genome assembly GCF_036375055.1 of Umezawaea sp. Taxonomy (GTDB): domain Bacteria; phylum Actinomycetota; class Actinomycetes; order Mycobacteriales; family Pseudonocardiaceae; genus Umezawaea. Next base: position 53,757 of record NZ_DASUSQ010000133.1, on the reverse strand, counting down.
CCGCGTAGGTCTCGTCGCCCCTGATGCCCGCGGCCTGCTGCTCGGCGGACAGCGCGCCGGTGCCGGAGTCGCTGAGGAGGTCGATGGTGACGTCCTCGGCCGTCAGGTTGAACTGGTTGTACCCGGCGCGGGCGAGGGCGAGCTCGCGGTAGGGGCGTGTGGTGATCGGGATCGGTTCGACGACCTTGATCCGGTACGGCTCCATGAGGGGCATGACGGTGTTCTTTCTCCTAGCTGACCAGCGTTGCGACTCTCGGCGAAGCCGTGCTGTGGGCTTCCGACGACAGGTAGACCGTGACACCGGGACGCGGTGCGCCGATGCGCAGCGACACGTGCGCGATGAGCCCGACGCCGTCGGCGAGCGGACGCCTCGCGACGGCCCCCAGCGCGCTGCGGAACGCGGTGGGGTCGATCAGGTGCTGGTCGAGGGTGGCGAGGACGCGCAGCCGCGCCTCGCTGTCGTCGTTGACGTAGGACCGCACCGGCAGGTAGAGCGAGTAGCCGCTCGGCCGGTCGACGTCGCCGGGCAGGAACGTGTAGCTGGAGATCAGGGGCCGTCCGGTGAACGGATCGGACCGCCCGCCCGCGACCAGGCAGAAGTCGCGCACGGTCTCGGCGTCCACGCCGTGGGCCGCGCTCGCGGCGACCACCGCGTCGTCCGGGGTGGCGTCCTGGTGGGACAGGTAGACCTTGGCGCGGGCGCCCGAGGACTCGGTGAGGTCGAGCGCGAAGAACGAGTACCGGTCCAGGTCGCCGCGCCTGCGCGCGTGGTCGACGATCGTGGCGTGCCCGGCGCCGTAGCCGAGGCGGGCCAGTCCCTCGCCGACCAGCAGCGGGGCCTCGGCCCGGCCGCGCACCTCGGGGTTCAGGTAGACCTTGATGACCGGCTTCGCGTCGGCGCGGAACACCAGGGAGAACCACAGGGAGAACTCGCCCTGCGGCTCGGACGGCAGGAACAGGTCCCGCACGGCGTCGAAGCGGTCCAGCGGGAGCCCGTGGCGCCCGGCGAGCGAGTCCAGCACGTCCAGCGCCGCGTCCATGTTGGCCGCGGGGCTCGGTTCGGCGGCCGTCGGCTCGACGAGCACCCTGACCATCGCGGGCTCGCCGACCGCGAAGGCCGTGGAGAACTCGAACGGTGTGTGGTCGTCGGCCACGCCCGAGCGCCACGAGGGGGAATTGGACAATGGCCGAAAGCCGCCTGGGCCAAGTGTCTCGCTCAGGAGTTCGACTGAATTATTCGCGATACCACCCAGGTGGACGGAATGAAGTAGGTCGCGAAGTTGACTACCGCCAAAATCTCGAATCGAGACGCCTGTGGGGTTCACGATGCGACACTCCTTGTCCGTGGCGTGGGAAAAGGTACGCTCCGCTGGAGGCTTTTGTCCACCCGAATGCCGTTGTGCTAGCTGGACTCTGAGTGAACCTCCACACAATTGACTCAGGGTCAAGCGTCAATTAGGGGCCTTTGTCGGGGTGGCTCGGGTAAGCGATGGTAGGCTATTCGGACCCTTGACTCCCACCCTGTTCATTCGCTTGCACTAGTCCACCTGAGACTCTGGTCACGGGTTGTAGTTTCGCCTGATTCCCGTGGGTGGAAAACTTAACCCAGGTTGCGGAAGCCGTGTTTCGAATTGGTTTTGCCGTTCGGGGGGTCGTCGGATGTCCCGTTCACCAGGGGTGAGTTGTGAGGATCCGTCGTTATCGAGTCCGCCACTTTCACGACCCGGACCCACCAGCGCAACTCGATCAAGAGGGTCGGCGCCGAGGTCACCGGCGGGTCCACGGGTTCCCCGTCACCGGGACGCGCGCCCGCCCGCCAGGCGGGCAGACCCGCCGCGAACACCTCGGCCGCCCGTCTCGCCGCCCCCTCCTCGGTCCCGTCGGAGTCCGGGACGTCGATCCCGACCTGGCACAGCGGGACCAGCGCGTCGCGCAGCTCCACCACGTCCGGTAGGCGTGCCGCTCGGCGTGCGGGCCGGGCAGGAACCCGCCTGCCGCGGGGAGGTCGGTGTGGGCGACGGACGGCACCACCCCCGTGACCCCGGTCCACAGTGGATGGACGAGCGCGCGGTACCGGTGGTAACGGAAGCGCCGGAGGTGGCTCCCGCCGCCCGCCGCGCGATGGCGAGGCCCAGCAGGAGCAGGCACGTGCCGAACGGCATCAGCACCTGGTCGACGGCCGCCTCCGGCCACGGCGGCACCACCCCGAACAGCAGGGCGGTGTTGTCGGCGACCACGTGCAGGGCGAAGACGAGGATCGGCACCTCGCCCCACGCGTGCACCAGCATCCCGGTCGCCACGCGTCCGCGTCCCGCCGCCCTCGCCAGGCGGGCCGTGCGCCGGGACAGCCCGATCACCGCGGCCACGGCCCGGGCGAGGTAGGCGCCGAAGGTGGCGTGGGCCAGTGCCGCGAACGGGTCGCCGGGCCCGCCCGCCTCGTAGCGGCCCGCGGGGCTGAAGAGCCAGTCCGACGCGTGCGGGCGGGCGGCGAAGCACCCGACGACCACCGCGAGCGCGACCCACAGCAGCGCCAGGCGCGGCCGGGGGAAGCGGTCGACCCCGTCCTGCGAGCCCTCGACCACGCGCGCGAACCCCGACGGGACCAGGTAGGCGGCTCCGAGCGCGGCGACGTGCTGGAGCGTCCACGCCAGGTGCGGCGAGCCGAACGTGAACGTGCGCGCGGGAGCCGCCTGGACGAACAGCGCGGTCGTCAGCAGCGCGACCCCGGCGGCGAGGTGGCGCGTCGCCGCGGAGCCGCCGCGCAGCAGCGCGTAGGCGGTGCTCACGACCGCCGCCGCGCCCGACGCCGTGGAGCCGACCAGCACCCACGACGTCAGTTCCACGTGACCGCCTCGGTGCCCAGCATCACGGCGAGCCGGTCGGCGGCGGCCCGGTCCTCCGGGGTGAGCGTGCTGACCACGGCACCCGGCCTGGCCTCGGCCTCCAGACCCGCGGTGGTGGCGGAGCACTCCGCCTCGACCTCGTCCGGGTCGTCGTAGCCCAGGCGCGGGCGCGGTGCCCCCGGCCCCGCTCCGGGAGCGATCGGCACGCAGGCGTGCCCGAGGACCAGGTGGCCGATCTCGTGCAGGACGCCGTGCCGCTGGTGCACCGGGCTGGAGCGGTCGGCCCGGACGATGAAGTCCGCGTTGTCGCCGGAGGTCCACAGGTGGTCGAACCGCCAGCCGAACCGGGAGCCGGGCACGAGGTGGACGGGCCTGCCGCGCAGCGCGGCCAGGTCGTCGCACAGCGCGCGGGCGTCCCACGGGGACGGGATGGTGACGCCGTTCCGGCGCAGCGCGGCCAGGGCCGCGTCGACCACGTGCTGGACGTCGTCGAACCGGTCCCGGCCGGTCACGTCTCGTCGTGCGCCGCGTCGGTCGCCGCGAAGTGCTCGACCATCGCCTCCAGGGTCTCCAGCGACCGGGGGCTCAGGTGCTGGGCGCGGGCGGCGATGTGCATGGCCCGGCTGGAGTGGGTCCTGCGGTGGGTCGTGGCGACCGGTATGAGGTCGCCGGGGTGCACCGCGAAGACCTCCGCGATGGCGACGATCACGTCCATGGTCGGGTTGTCGCTCTTGTTGTTCCGCAGGTTCGAGATGTACGGCTCGCTCTTGCCGATCAGGCGGCCGATCTCGGCGTTGGAGTAGAACGGCGACCGGCGGCGGCGGTTCTCGTCCGGCCGCGACCGCGGGATGTGCGACATGAGGTGGTCGAACCGCTCGGCGAACGTGGAGAAGCCTCCGATGGCGTCGCGCGGGTCGTCCTGCGTCACTCCGGCGCCTCCTGTCGCGCTTGAGATGATCACTGTCCCACGCGACGTGACGACGCCCGCATCGGGCGGCAAGTATCAATCCCAGTTAAGGGAGCGGGCAACCTCCGTGGGGAACGCCGTGCTCCATCGGGGTGATTCGGTAACTGGGGATTGGGTTCAACACGTCACTCCGGTAGACATGGTGGTGCGGTTCCGCCCGGCCTCCCCGTTGTGGTGGAACCGCGCCAGGGGGGACTGGGGGGTGGGTGTGCGCGGTGCCGCGGGCGCGCGAACCCGCGGCGCCGCGCACGCTCCAGGGCGCCGGAGGGCCGCCCCACGGGAGTGGAACGGCCCTCGCTCGACGCTCGTCACGCGTAGTTGTGGAAGCCCCGACCGCTCTTCTTGCCCAGCAGACCCGCGTCCACCATCCGCAGCAGCAGCGGCGGCGGGGAGTACAGCGGCTCCTTGAACTCGTCGTACATCGACTCGGCGATGGCCTTCGTGGTGTCCAGGCCGATCAGGTCGGCCAGGCGCAGCGGGCCCATCGGGTGCGCGCAGCCCAGCACCATGCCGTTGTCGATGTCCTCGGCCGACGCGAAGCCGGATTCGAGCATCCGGATCGACGACAGCAGGTAGGGGATCAGCAGGGCGTTCACCACGAAGCCCGCGCGGTCCTGCGACCGGATGACCTCCTTGCCCAGCACGGTCGTCACGAACTCGCGCGCCCGGTCCTGCGTCTCCTGCCCGGTCAGCAGCGACGGCACCAGCTCGACCAGCTTGAGCACCGGCACGGGGTTGAAGAAGTGCACCCCGATGACCTGCTCGGGGCGGCTCGTGGCCATGCCCAGCTTCATGATCGGGATCGACGAGGTGTTCGACGCGAAGATCGCGTTCCGGTCCTCCACGACCTTGTCCAGGGCCGTGAACACCTCCGTCTTGACCTGCTCCTGCTCCGCCACGGCCTCGACGACCAGGTTCCGGTCGGCGAAGTCGGCGACGTCGGTCGTGAACCGCATCCGGTCCAGCGCGGCGTCGCGGTCCTGTTCGGACAGCTTGCCGCTGCGCACGCCCCGGCCGAGCGAGGTCGCGATCCGCTTCTTCGCCGCCTCGGTCGCGCCCAGGTCCACCTCGGCGATCAGGACGTCGAGACCGGCTCGCGCGCACACCTCGGCGATCCCGGAGCCCATGAGCCCCGAGCCGACCACTCCCACACGTTGAATGTCACTCACACCGCGATCGTGCCAGGTCGTGGAACGGGACGGGCACGCCAGCCCCGTTCCACCGCTGGTCAGTCGTCGGCCAGCTCCGCCTCGGCCTGCTGGATGGCGGCGAACTCCTCCTCCGGCGCGGCGGCCACCAGGCGGTGGCGGCTGTAGAACCAGAAGTAGGCGATGGCGACGAGGAAGATGCCCGCCGTGATGCCGGAGGCGAGCAGGTCGACCACGAAGGTCGCGACCACGGCGGCGAGCGCCAGCACGAGCGCCACGCCGGTGGTGATCGCGCCGCCCGGCGTGCGGTAGGGGCGTTCCATGTTCGGCTCGCGGATCCGCAGCACGATGTGCGACACCATCATCAGCACGTACGACACGGCCGCGCCGAACACCGCGATGTTGATCAGCAGCGCGCCGTCCTTCGTGGCGACGGCGAGGACGAATCCGATGGTGCCGGGCACGATCAGCGCCAGGTACGGCGTCTTGCGCCTGCCCGTCCGCGACATCCAGCGCGGCAGGTAGCCCGCGCGGGACAGCGCGAACAGCTGCCGCGAGTAGGCGTAGATGATCGAGAAGAAGCTGGCGACCAGGCCTGCGAGACCGACGTAGTTCACCACCTGCGCGAGCAGGTTGTCCCCGCCGTACGCCGCCCGCACGGCCAGCGGCAGCGGGTTGTCCGCGCTCTTCACCGCGTCCGAGCCCGCGCCGCCGGGCGTGACGACGAGGATCAGCGCGGCGAACACCAGCAGCGCCGCCATGGCCGCGATGATGCCGCGCGGCATGTCCCTCCTCGGGTCGCGCGCCTCCTCGGCGGCGAGCGGGACCCCCTCCACGGCCAGGAAGAACCAGATCCCGTAGACGAGCGCGCCGAGCACGCCCACGAACCCGAACGGCAGGAACGAGCTGGCCCCGACGGCATCGGTCGGCACGATGTCGAACAGCTTGTCCGCGTCGAACTTGGGGATCATCCCGACGACGTAGGCGAGCAGCGCGACCACGGCGACACCGGTGATCACGAACATCACCCGGAGCGCCTCACCCACGCCGTACGCGTGGATGCCGATGAACACGACGTAGCAGAACAGGTACACCGGCCACGAGTTGGTGAGGCCGAACAGCCCCAGCGTCTCGACGTAGCCGCCGATGAAGATGGAGATCGCGGCGGGTGCGATGGCGTACTCGATGAGGATGGCGACGCCGGTGGCGAACCCGCCCAGCGGGCCGAGCGCGCGCCGGGCGAACCCGTAGCCCGCTCCCGCGACGGGCAGGGCGGCGGCGAGTTCGGCCAGGCCGAACACCATGCAGGTGTACATGGTCGCCATCAGGGCGGTGGCGATCAGCAGGCCGCCCCACCCGCCTTGCGCCAGGCCGAAGCTCCAGCCCGCGAAGTCGCCGGAGATGACGTACGAGACGCCGAGGCCGGCCAGGAGGACCCAGCCCGCCGCACCCCGCTTCAGCTGACGGTGTTCCAGGTAGTCCTCGCCCACCTTCTGGTAGGCCACGTGTTTGCGTCCCTCGGCGGCCACAGCACTCCCTATTGGAGTCGGGGTAGTCCTTTGACAGGGACTTGAGAGTGGTCCCGGTCACGTGGGAGTGTCAAGCGTCCAAATGCGTGTCTAGCTGCGTAACGCTTGCGTTGACACGACTGTTGCGTCCGTGTAGCAATAGTCCTCAATGGTTCCGCAACAGACCTTTAGCGAAGGGAACCTGGATGCACAGCGAGGGTTTGCTCAGCGTGGTCGAACTCCGCTCCCACGTGGAGGCGGGCACGATCGACACCGTGCTGGTCACCATCGTCGACATGCAGGGCAGGCTCCAGGGCAAGCGCTGCGCCGCGCGGTACTTCGTCAACGAGGTGCTGTCGCACGCCACCGAGGGCTGCAACTACCTGATGGCGGTGGACGTCGACATGAACACCGTCGGCGGCTACGCGATGTCCTCGTGGGACACCGGCTACGGCGACTTCGTCATGAAGCCCGACCTGAGCACGCTGCGCCGCCTGCCGTGGCTGCCCGGCACCGCGCTGGTGGTGTGCGACGTGCGGTGGGAGAACGGCGACCCGGTCCCCGCCTCGCCCCGGCAGGTCCTGCGCCGCCAGCTCGACCGGCTCGCCGAACGCGGACTGCGCGCGTTCGTGGGCACGGAGCTGGAGTTCATCGTCTTCAACGACACCTACGAGCAGGCCTGGGACAAGGCCTACCACGGCCTCCAGCCCGCCAACCAGTACAACGTCGACTACTCGATCCTGGGCACCGGCCGGATCGAACCCCTGCTGCGCGACATCCGCCGCGGTATGGAGGGCGCCGGGATGCAGGTCGAGTCGGCCAAGGGGGAGTGCAACCCCGGCCAGCACGAGATCGCGTTCCGCTACACCGAGGCCCTGGCCACGTGCGACAACCACAGCATCTACAAGAACGGTGCCAAGGAGATCGCCGCGAACCACGGCAAGAGCCTGACGTTCATGGCGAAGTACAACGAGCGCGAGGGCAACTCGTGCCACATCCACCTGAGCCTGCGCACCGACGACGACCGGCCCGCGTTCGCCGGTGACCGCGAGCACGGGTTCTCGACGCTGATGGAGCACTTCCTCGCCGGACAGCTCGCCCACCTGCGCGAGCTGACGTACTTCCTCGCGCCGAACGTCAACTCCTACAAGCGGTTCGTGCCCGGCAGCTTCGCGCCGACGGCCGTCGCCTGGGGCCGCGACAACCGGACGTGCGCGCTGCGCGTCGTCGGCCACGGCCAGTCGCTGCGGTTCGAGAACCGCGTGCCCGGTGGCGACGTGAACCCCTACCTGGCCGTCGCGGCCCTGATCGCCGCGGGCCTCAAGGGCGTGGACGCCGAGCTGGAGCTGGAGGAGCCGTTCTCCGGCAACGCCTACAGCTCCGGCCGCGAGACCGTGCCGACGACGCTGCGCGACGCGGCGGACGCGCTGGCGGGAAGCGAGCTGGCCCGCGAGGCGTTCGGCGACGACGTGGTCGACCACTACCTCAACGCCGCGAAGGTCGAGCTGACCGCGTTCGACGCGGCCGTCACCGACTGGGAGCGCGTGCGTGGCTTCGAACGGCTCTGAACCCCTCATCGGCCTCACCACCTACGCCGAACCCGTGCGGTTCGGCCTGTGGGACACGAGGGCCGCGGTGCTGCACGAGACCTACGTCGAGTGCGTGCGCGCGGCGGGCGGCAACCCCGTCCTGCTGCCGCCCGGCGGGGACTGGCGGTCCTCGACGATCGGCTGGCTCGACGGCCTGGTGATCACCGGCGGCGCGGACGTGAACCCCGCCGCCTACGGGCAGGAGCCGGGGCCGCTCACCGACGCCCCCAGGCAGAGCCGGGACGACTCGGAGTTCGCGCTCGCCCGCGCCGCCCTGGAGCTGGACCTGCCGCTGCTCGGCGTGTGCCGGGGGATGCAGGTGCTCAACGTCGTCCTCGGCGGCACGCTGCACCAGCACGTGGAGGGGCACGTCAAGAGCCCCGGCGTGTTCGCCGAGACCGTCGTCGACGTCGCGCGCGGCAGCGCGCTGGCCGCGATCGTCGGCGAGCGGACTGCGGTGCGGTGCCACCACCACCAGGCCCTCGACGCGCTCGGCACCGGCCTGCGGGCCGTGGCCACGGCGCCGGACGGGGTCGTCGAGGGGGTGGAGCTGGAGGGCTCCGGATTCGTGCTCGGCGTGCAGTCGCACCCGGAGCAGGACATCGAGGACGTGCGGCTGTTCGCCGCGCTCGTCCGGGCAGCGAAGGAGGGGGTCCGCAGGTGACCAGCACGTTCGACGTGATCAACCCCGCGACCGAGGAGGTCGTGCGCGGTGTCGACCTCACCTCGGTCGAGGAGACCGACGCGGCCATCGCGCGCGCGGAGAGGGCGCTGGTGTCGTGGCGGGCCGTCGCGCCCGCCGACCGGGCGCGGCTGCTGCGCCGGTTCGCCGACGCCGTGGACTCCGCCGTGGAGGAGCTGGCCGCGCTGGAGGTGCTGAACTCCGGGCACACCATCGGCAACGCGCGGTGGGAGGCGGGCAACGTCCGCGACGTGCTGCACTACTACTCCGCCGCGCCGGAACGCCTGTTCGGGCGGCAGATCCCGGTCGCGGGCGGCGTGGACATCACCTTCCACGAGCCCCTCGGCGTGGTCGGCGTGATCGTGCCGTGGAACTTCCCGATGCCGATCGCGGGCTGGGGCTTCGCGCCCGCGCTGGCGGCGGGCAACACGGTGGTGCTCAAGCCTGCCGAGCTGACGCCGCTGACCGCGATCCGGCTCGGTGAGCTGGCCCGCGAGGCGGGCATCCCGGAGGACGTGTTCCAGGTCCTGCCGGGCAGGGGTTCCGTGGTGGGCCACCGGTTCGTCACGCACCCGGCCGTGCGGAAGGTCGTGTTCACCGGGTCGACCGGCGTCGGCAAGCAGATCATGGCGGGCTGCGCGGACCAGGTGAAGCGGGTGACCCTGGAGCTGGGCGGCAAGTCGGCGAACATCGTGTTCGCGGACTCCGACCTGGAGAGGGCCGCCGCCACCGCGCCCTACGGCGTGTTCGACAACGCGGGCCAGGACTGCTGCGCGCGGTCGCGGATCCTGGTGCAGGACAGCGTCTACGACCGGTTCATGGAGCTGCTGGAGCCCGCCGTCAAGGGGGTCGTCGTCGGCGACCCCGGTGACGAGAAGACCGAGATGGGGCCGCTCATCTCCGCCGCGCACCGCGCGAGGGTGTCGTCCTACGTGCCGTCCGACGCGCCCGTGGCGTTCCGCGGCAGCGCTCCTTCCGGGCCCGGTTACTGGTTCCCGCCAACGGTCCTGGCGCCGGTGTCGCCCACCGACCCGGCCGCCGTCGAGGAGATCTTCGGGCCCGTCGTGTCCGTGCTGCGGTTCACCGACGAGGCCGACGCGATCCGGTTGGCCAACGACAGCGAGTTCGGCCTGTCCGGCTCGATCTGGACCCGTGACGTCGGGCGGGCCCTGCGGGTCTCGCGCGGCGTCGAGGCCGGGAACCTGTCGGTCAACTCGCACTCGTCCGTGCGCTACTCCACGCCCTTCGGCGGGTTCAAGCAGTCCGGGCTCGGCCGTGAGCTGGGGCCCGACGCGCTCGACCCGTTCACCGAGACCAAGAACGTGTTCATCTCGTCTGAGGAGCAGAACTGATGGTACGACGGCTCGAAGACCGCGTCGCGGTGATCACCGGTGGCGGTAGCGGCATCGGACTCGCGTCCGCCCGCAGGCTGGCGTCGGAGGGCGCGCGGATCGTGATCGTCGACATCGACCGCGAGGCGGGGGAGGCGGCGGCCAAGGAGGTGGACGGCAAGTTCCACCGGGTCGACGTGACCAACGAGGAGGACGTGCGCTCGCTCTACGCGGCCGTGCACGGGATGCACGGGCGGATCGACATCGCGTTCAACAACGCGGGCATCTCGCCGCCCGAGGACGACTCGATCCTGACCACCGGCATCGAGGCCTGGGAGCGGGTCAACCGCGTCAACCTCACGTCGGTGTACCTGTGCTGCAAGTACGTCATCCCGTACATGCTCGACGCGGGCAGGGGCTCGGTGATCAACACCGCGTCGTTCGTCGCCACGATGGGCGCGGCCACCTCGCAGATCGCCTACACCGCCTCCAAGGGCGGCGTGCTGGCGATGAGCCGCGAGCTGGGCGTGCAGTTCGCCCGCGACGGCGTCCGCGTCAACGCCCTGAGCCCCGGCCCGGTGAACACGCCCCTGCTCAAGGAGCTGTTCGCGAAGGACGCCGAGCGCGCGGCCCGGCGGCTCGTGCACGTGCCGCTCGGCCGGTTCGCCGAGCCCGAGGAGATCGCCGCCGCGGTGGCGTTCCTGGCCAGCGACGACTCGTCGTTCATGACCGCGTCGAACTTCCTGGTCGACGGCGGCATCTCCGGCGCCTACGTGACGCCCTTGTAATGGCCCAGCCCTGGCAGGAGGCACCGTCCACCGCGGACGCCGCGGTGTTCCGGCCGGTCCGCGCGGGCAACGCGTTCGAGGAGACCGTCGAACGCCTGCTGCAAGCGATCCGGCTGGGCGTCGCGGTGCCCGGTGAACGCCTGCCCGCCGAACGCGAACTGGCCACCAGGCTCGGCGTGAGCCGGGTGACCCTGCGCGAGGCCATCAGGTCGTTGCAGCAGGCCGGGTACGTCGAGTCGCGCCGGGGCCGCTACGGCGGCACGTTCGTCAACGAGGTCCTGCCGCTGCCCCAGCCCACGCCGGACCGGGGCAGCGGCGCGGACCTCGCGGACGCGCTGACGCTGCGGCAGGTCCTGGAGGCGGGGGCCGCCGAAGCCGCCGCGAGCCGGTCGCTCGGCCAGAACGACCGCCGCAACCTGCGCGGCAGGCTGGCCGAGTGCGTGGCGGCCGACGTGGCCGAGTACCGGCGCCGCGACTCGCGCCTGCACCTGGCCATCGCGGAGGCGACCGGGTCGGCGTCGCTCACCGCGGCCGTCGCGGACGTCCGGATGCGGACCAACGAGCTGCTGGACGCGATCCCGTTGCTGGAGCCCAACCTGGCGCACTCCAACGAGCAGCACGAGCGGATCGTCACCGCCATCCTGGACGGCGACGCGGACGCCGCGCGCCGCGAGATGGCCGAGCACCTGTCGGGCACGGCCGCGCTGCTCCGGGGGTTCCTCAGCTAGAGGCCGGGAACTGGACGGGCTCTACGCCTGGGGACCCGTGGGGTCGGGCGGGGCGGGCGTCGGCGCGGGGGCGCCCAGGACGATCGTGTCGTCGCCCATGACCTTGGCGATCGCCTTCTTGCCGTTCATCTTCCAGTAGGCGAGGAAGAAGGCGGCCATGCCGAGCGCGAGGCCGATGGCGTACCAGGCGAACTGCTCACCCGCCGGGTCGTACAGGTTGGTCACGACACCACCGCCGAGCACGCCCACGACGGCGACCAGGTCGGTGATGGCGGCCTTCTCCGTCGTGCGCACCAGGGTCCGGTAGGTGATGAACCCGACGACCAGACCGAAGAGCAGCGCGCCGACAGCGGTCACGAACACCATTTATCCCCCTCAGGACGGCGGTCGCAGGCGCAGCCCCGCGACCGCGTAAAGGGTATAGGCCAAACCCATCACGTTGCCCCGGTTGACCATGTGCCAGCGGACCTCTCGCAGCGCCTGGCCCGCGCCGGCACCGTCCACCAGGAGGCTGAGGAACCGGGTCATCGCCCAGCCCGCCATGCCCTGCTCGACGGTGACCTCGGTGCCGACCACACCGGCTGCGCCCGCGCGGTTGGCGAAGGCGTCCACGAAGTTCGAGAGCGTCGCGGTCGTCATCTCCGAGGTGTGGCAGCCGTTCATCACCACCAGCGGCTTGCGGGACGGCCAGTGCGGGCGGGGCCAGACGGCCTGGTCGCGCCTCCAGTTGGAGACCTCCACCGGGTCGACCATGCTGCCGCCGAAGCGGAGCACCGGGGACGGCAGGGCGTTCGCGGCGAGCCGGTAGTAGCCGCCGTGGCAGTACAGGTAGGCGATGTCCATCGTCTCCGGTGCGAGCGCCCTGGCGAGTTGGACCGGCGACGTCACCAGGTTGGACGCCACCGAACCGGGTGGCAGCACCGCTCGCAGCTCGGTCAGGTGGCCGTCGGTGAGGCGGGGGTCGAGGCCGGGGTCGACGGCCACCGCGACCGACGCCGGTGCTCGGCCGGAGTGCACGTGCCAGGTGACCGAACCGGTGCTCGCGGGCTGTTCGACCACGCACGACAGGCCCCAGAAACCGAAGGGGCACAACGTGTTGCCGCTGTGGTGGGGTTCCGGGCAGTGCGGCGGCACCGGGGTGGCGGGCGCGCCGGGGCCGAAGCGGGCGACCGACGGGCACACGGCGTAGGCGCCGTTCGGGTCCTGCGGCATCGGCAGGTCGTAGACCAGGGACCACGGGACCGGGTGGGCGCGGTCGGGGTTGCTGATCGCCGGATCGGCGATGTTGAGGACCGCGGGCCGGGCGCGGGACGCGGCCTCGTGCCTGATGAGGTCGGGCAGGGTGTCGAACACGACGTTGTCGTGGAACAGGCGGTCGTAGAGCACCGCGCCGTGCCTGGCCAGGTTCGCCAGGTCGGTGGTGTAGTCGGCGAGGCTCTTGCCGTGGTCGGCGTCCATCCTGCTGACCGGACCCGCCGCCAGGTGGATGTCGTGCAGGAGCTGCCGCGCCGCGCGGATGGCGTTGTCGGCGGCGTTCGGGCTGATCCACGTCGGGTTGTCCGCGAACCGCACGCCGTTGACCAGCGCCCGTGCGCCGTCGTCGGTGACCAGGATGCTCGCCGCCCGTTCCGCGAGCGGGCCGAGGTCGGCGAAGGTGCTGGTCAGGCGGTGCAGCAGGCGGGCGTGCGGGCCGCTGTCGGTGGTCGTGCCGACGGGCAGCACGAGCTGCTGGGAGTGGACGGCGACCACGCCGTAGTAGACGACCAGCTCACCTGTCCACACGGTCGGCGTTCCCGGCGCGGTGATCGGGAACCGCACCCAGGGCTGGCGGGCGCAGTACGGGCCGTGCCCGGCGTCGCAGTGGCAGACGAAGCTGGACCCGTCGTCCGGCAGGGTGAAGCGGACGACCTGCGGGGTGAGCGTCCCGTCCATGCTCAGCACGGCGCGCAGCGCCAGGGCCCCGTCCGGCAGGTTCTCGGCGGGCCAGCGGGCGTCCGCCTCGGTGAGGAGGCTCGCGGTGCGGTGCGGGCCGATGTTCACCAGCACCTCGTAGTCGGCGCCCGGTCGGAGCGGCCCGGAGCCGGGGACGGGGTCGTCCCGCCCCGGTTCGACGACCAGCGAGTTGACCGCCCGCGCCTCCGGACGGGCCGGGCGCAGGCGTGGCCGGTCGGTGCGCTGCTCGTACGCGGGAGGCTGCGGGAATCCCTGGTGAGGACCGTCGTACGGGGAACCGCCCTGGTAGGTGCCGCCAGAGGTGCCCTGCGGGACGTTCACCGACCAGGGGGTCGTGACGGGGCCGTCGGGCCATGTCCCTGGGACGGGGCCGTCGCGCCATGGCCCTGGGACGGGACCGGGCGAGGAGTCGAACCGCGCGAGGACGTCGTCGACGCGGGCGCTCCCCGCGCCCCGCACGGGCGAGCCGGTCACGGTGGTGTCGCCGATGGTCCCGACGAGGACGGCCGTCCGGTCGAGGCCGGGCAGTTCCGTCCAGCCCTCGACGAAGAGCACCACCGGCTTGCCCAGCCCGAGGAGCTGCTTGCGGAAGTTCGTGGAGGCCGCCTTGCCCCAGCGGCTGTTCTCGTGCACGGCCAGCACGTCGCCGGGCACGTCGGTGACGAGGGCGAGCGCCGCCTTGCGGGCCGACTGCCTGAAGTCGCGCAGGTCGATCGCGACGGCGGTGAACATCCTGGCCGGGCGGGACACCACGGTCGTGGTCGCCCGCCCCGGTTCCAGGCCCAGGCTGATCCTCTCCCACGACGCCGGGTCGGCGACCACGACGAGAGCGTGCGTCCCGGTGAACGCGGCGACGGCGTCGAGCGGATCGCCCTCGTGCCGCGAGACGGAGAAATCCATCCCCCGAAACTAGTGGGCGCGGTGGATCACGACGTCGTGTTCGAGGAACCCGACCGGGTACCGGTCGCACGGTGCCGCGGACGTGCGGCCGCCGGGTGTCAGCGCTCGAAGCGGCCGTGGTCGTCCCAGCGCGGGCCGTGGCCGCCGCGCGGGCCGGGCGCGCCCCGGTCGTCCGTGCGCGAGATGCCGGGACGGCCGTGGCCGCCGCCGTGGCCGTCGCGGTCCAGCAGGGCCACGAGACCGCCGCCGATGATCAGGCCGAGCACGCCGACGGCGACCAGTTGGGTGGCGCGGTGGGCGACGACCTGCCGGAACCGGCGGCGCGGGGCGGGCGCGGGGAGCGGGGCCGGGGCTCCTGGAGGTGCCTCGGCAGCGGTCGAGACCTGGTCGGCGGGCTGCTGGGCGGTCGGGCCCGGTGCGCCGGGAGGTGGGGGAGCTGCGGCGGGGTGCCGTGCTTCGGGGGTGGGCGGTTCGGCGGTGGGCCGGGATGCGCCGGAGGTGGGCGGCTCAGCGGTGGGCCGGGGTGTCGGCGCGGGCTGGGGAGGTGGCTGCTGCGCCGCGGCGGCCGCCGGTTCGGGCGCGGGCCGTGGCGGCGGGTCGGTCGAGGGCAGCGGCGTCGTCGGCTGCTCGGCCCGTGGTGGCCGAGGTGTCGGTTCGGGGGTCGAACCAGGGAGGTCCTTCGGGTCGGGCACGGCGCGCTCCTGGTCTCGCGGGCCGGCCCGGCACCGGTCCCACCGCCAGCGTGCGCCCCTGACCTGTGCGGACGCTGAGGAGAACCTGTCGCTCGCCTGAAAGGCGGAAATGAGGCGACAAGACGGCCCGGACCGGGTTGCATCGACGTCATGGTCAACGTTCACGCCGTCATCGACAAACCGACCCTCGTGGGCGAGCGGGTCCGCCTGGTCCCGCTGGACGTCACCCACGCCCGCGACCTGTACGAGGGCGGGAAGGACCCCGAGGTGACCCGGCTGACGGGCACCCACCGCGTGCACACCTACGAGGACGTCGAGCGGTACGCCGCGACCCGCCGGGAGCAGACCGACCGCGTCGACCTGGCGGTCCTGCGCGCCGAGGACGGGAAGCTGCTCGGCGACGTCGTGCTGAACGACCTCGACGTCGACAACGAGTCCATGGGCTTCCGCATCGCGCTCGTCGCCGAGCAGGGCGAGGGCTACGGGACCGAGGCGATCCGACTCGTCCTGCGCTACGCGTTCGACGTGATCGGCCTGCACCGCGTCGAGCTGGAGGTGTACGACTTCAACCCGCGCGCCATCGCGTCCTACCTCAAGTGCGGCTTCGTGGAGGAGGGGCGCAAGCGCGACGCGCTGCGCTGGGACGGCCGGTGGCACGACGCTCTGCTCATGGGCGCGCTGCGCACCGATAACATCTGACGGGTTCGCACCTGCACCCACCCACCTAGGAGTCACCGTGTCCGAGTCGCGTCCCGCAGCCGTCGTCACCCCACCGCGCGTGGTGGTGCCGTCGGGGACCACCGCGGGGGCGGCGGTGCGCGAGGCCGACCTGCCGGGGAAGGGGCCGGACGCGATCGTGGTCGTCCGCGACCCCGAGGGGCACCTCCGCGACCTGTCGTGGGTGCCGCGGGTGGACGTCGAGGTCGAAGCCGTCGCGGCCAACACCGAGGACGGCCGCGCGGTCATCCGGCACTCGACGGCGCACGTGCTGGCCCAGGCAGTGCAGCAGCAGTTCTCCGAGGCCAAGCTGGGCATCGGCCCGCCGGTCAAGGACGGCTTCTACTACGACTTCCAGGTGGAACGGCCGTTCACGCTCGACGACCTGGCCGCGCTGGAGAAGCGGATGAAGCAGATCGTCAAGGGCTCGCAGCGGTTCTCCCGCCGCGTGGTCGAGTCGGTCGACGCCGCGAAGGCCGAGCTGGCCGCCGAGCCGTTCAAGCTCGAACTGGTGGACATCAAGTCCGACGTGGACACCGCCGAGGTCATGGAGGTCGGCGGCGGCGAGCTGACGATCTACGACAACCTGGACCCGCGCTCCGGCGACCGGATCTGGGGCGACCTGTGCCGCGGTCCGCACGTGCCGACGACCAAGCACATCCCGGCGTTCAAGCTGAGCCGCGTCGCCGCCGCGTACTGGCGGGGCAACGACAAGAACCCGCAGCTCCAGCGCATCTACGGCACGGCGTGGGAGTCGCAGGAGGCGCTCGACAAGCACCTGGAGCTGCTGGCCGAGGCCGAGCGCCGCGACCACCGCAAGCTCGGTGTCGAGCTGGACCTGTTCAGCTTCCCCGACGAGATCGGGTCCGGCCTGGCCGTGTTCCACCCCAAGGGCGGGATCATCCGGCAGGAGATGGAGAACTACTCCCGGAAGCGGCACACCGAGGAGGGCTACGAGTTCGTCTACTCGCCGCACATCACCAAGGGCACGCTGTTCGAGACCTCCGGTCACCTCGACTGGTACAAGGACGGCATGTACCCGGCGATGCACCTCGACGCCGAGCACAACGAGGACGGCACGGTCCGCAAGCCGGGCCAGGACTACTACCTCAAGCCGATGAACTGCCCGTTCCACGACCTGATCTTCAAGTCGCGCGGGCGGTCCTACCGCGAGCTGCCGCTGCGGATGTTCGAGTTCGGCTCGGTGTACCGGTACGAGAAGTCCGGGGTGATCCACGGCCTGACCCGCGTTCGCGGCATGACGCAGGACGACGCGCACATCTTCTGCACGCCCGACCAGGTGCAGGACGAGCTGAAGTCGCTGCTGTCGTTCGTGCTGGGGCTGCTGAAGGACTACGGCCTCGACGACTTCTACCTGGAGCTGTCGACCCGCAACGACGAGAAGTACGTCGGCTCCGACGAGGTGTGGGAGACCGCGACCGAGGCGCTGCGCGTCGCGGCCGAGGACTCCGGCCTCGAACTCGTGCCCGACCCCGGCGGCGCCGCGTTCTACGGCCCGAAGATCTCCGTGCAGGCCAAGGACGCCCTGGGCCGCACGTGGCAGATGTCGACGATCCAGGTCGACTTCAACCTGCCCGAGCGGTTCGAGCTGGAGTACTCCGCCAGCGACGGCACGCGCCAGCGCCCGGTCATGATCCACCGCGCCCTCTTCGGGTCGGTGGAGCGCTTCTTCGGCGTGCTGACCGAGCACTACGCGGGCGCGTTCCCGGCGTGGCTGGCGCCCGTGCAGGTCGTCGGCATCCCGATCGCCGACGAGCACGTCGACCACCTGCTGGCGGTGCGCGACGCCCTGCGCGCCCGTGGCGTGCGCGTCGACGTGGACGTGTCGGACGACCGGATGCAGAAGAAGATCCGCACGCACACCATGCAGAAGGTGCCGTTCATGCTGGTCGCGGGCGGGAACGACGTGGAGTCCGGTGCCGTGTCGTTCCGGTTCCGCGACGGCACGCAGATCAACGGGGTGCCGGTGGACAGCGCCGTGCGGACGATCGTGGACTGGATCGGGCGGCGGGAGAACTCGTCGCCGACCGCCGAGTCCGTCTCGGCGGCGCAGTGAGTTCCGAGGGATCCGCGGGCTCCGGCTTGGAGGAGCAGGCCGGTGTCGGGGTCCACGACGCGTTGCAGCGGTTGTGGACCCCGCACCGGATGTCCTACATCAAGGGGGAGGGGAAACCGGTCGGGTCGTCGCCAGCCGGGTGCCCGTTCTGCCAGGTGGTGGAGCTGGACGATGCCGACGGGTTGATCGTGGCGCGCGGGGTCGCGGTGTTCTCGATCCTGAACCTGTACCCGTACAACCCGGGGCACCTGATGGTGCTGCCCTATCGGCACGTGCCGGACTACACGGACCTGACGGCGGCTGAGACGGTGGAGTTCGCCGAGTTCACGCAGAAGGCGATGAGGGTGGTTCGGCACGCCGCCGCGCCCCACGGGTTCAACATCGGGATGAACCAGGGGGTGGTGGCCGGGGCCGGGATCGCTGCTCACCTGCATCAGCACGTGGTGCCGCGGTGGGGTGGGGATGCGAACTTCATGCCGGTGATCGGGCAGACGAAGGTGCTGCCGCAGTTGCTGGGTGAGACTCGGCAGATGCTGGCGGATTCTTGGGGGATGGTGGAGTAGGGGGCTTTGGTGGCTGGTCGGGTGGCTGCCGGTTCCGTCGGATCGGGGTGGCTGCTGGTCCTCGTCGGATCGGGGTGGCTGCTGGTCCTCGTCGGATTGGGGTAGCTGCTGGTCCTATCCGGATCGGGTGGCTGTCGGTCTCGTCGGATCGGGTGGCTGCTGGTCCCAGCGGGGTGGCCGATTTGACTCGAGGGCCCCTGGATTTGCCCCTTGATCGGGCTTGCGGGCAGGGGCGGTGGCCTGCCCGATCCACCAGGGTAAGGGGCAAATCCCCCGAGTGAAATCGGCCACGGTCTAGGGCACCGACCTCCGGTTTGTCGGTCAATCGGCACACATCCTGATCAGCCAGGTCAGGCAGGTCCCGATCTGTTCAAGTCCCAGTCCGAGCCCCAGCCCCAGCCCGAGTCCGGTTTCGCTCCCGTCTCCGTCTCCGTCTCCGTCTCCAGTCTGCTCTGTCCGGTTCCGTATCTATTGGCTGAGCCGGGTCTTCCGATCGAGTGACCGTCTTCACCCGTCCGGCGGATCAAGAAAACGAAAAGGACCCCGCCACCAGCGGGGTCCTTTGTCGATGTCTGGGAATCAGGCCTGGAGAACGGCCTCGATCTCCAGGGAGATGGCGATCTTGTCGCCGATGACCACGCCGCCGCCGTCGAGCGGCATGTGGATGTCGATGCCGAAGTCGTTGCGGGAGATCTCCGCGGTGGCGGAGAAGCCGACGCGGGTGCCGCCGTACGGGTCCGGGCCGAAGCCGTTCAGCTCCAGCTTGAGCGGGACGCTCTTCACGACGCCGTGCAGGTCGAGTTCACCGTCGAGGATGAAGTCGTCGCCGTCGGCGCGCAGGCCGGTGGAGCGGTAGGTCATGGTCGGGTACTTCTCGACCTCGAAGAAGTCCGCGGAGCGGATGTGGTTGTCGCGGTCCGCGTTGTTGGTGTCGATCGACGTCAGGTCGATCGTCGCGGTCACGGAGGAGTCGGCGGGGTTCTCCGCGGTGACCAGGGTGCCCTCGAACGTGCGGAAGCTGCCGCGGACCTTGCTGACCATCAGGTGCCGGACGCTGAACGAGACGGCCGAGTGGGTGGCGTCGATGGTCCAGGTGCCGGCGACGTAGCCGGGGATCTGGATGGCGGTGGTCATTGCGTTGTCCTCCGTGAGGGGGTCGTAGTGGCTCTGGTTGAACATTGAACTACAACGCTTGACGTTTAAAGTGATTCCCCGCTGTGTCATGGATCACTCTCCGAAATCGGGTGATCTATCGGAGACCCGGTTGGCTGATCGTCAAGCTCCACGCCGCTCGATACGGTGCGATCCATGACCGCACCCGAGCGCTCTAGGCTCGCGCGAGATCGACTGTCGCGCGAGTTACGCAGGCTGCGGACCGAGGCCCGGATGACCGGTACGGCCACGGCGCAGGCGACCGGTATGAGCCAGTCGAAGCTCTCGAAGATCGAGAACGGCATGTTGCTGCCGTCGGTGATCGACGTCGAACGCCTGGTGGCGGAGTTGTCCGCCACGAGGGAGACCCGATTAGAGCTCGTCGAACTGGCCCGCCAGCTCCACGCCGAAGCCGAGACCAGACGGGTGGTCCTGCACCGGGGGGCGCACCGCCACCAGCAGACGGTGGCCCGCATCGAGGCCCGCGCCACCACCAGCCGCTTCTTCCAGCTCGCGGGCGTTCCGTCCCTGCTCCAGAGCGAGAACTACCTCCGCGTGGTGCTGGCGGCCACGCCGGGCCGCGAGCAGGACTCCGCCGTGACGACGCTGAGAGCCCGACGCGCCCGGCTGGACGACCCGAACAAGAAGTTCATCTTCCTGCTGAGCGAGAGCGCGCTGCGGTGGCGCATGGGGTCCGCCGACCTGATGTGCGACCAGATCGACCACCTCTCCCAGACCATGCGCCGACCCAACGTCCAGCTGGGTGTTGTGCCGTGGTCCGCGGACGCGAACCTCGTTGCGCTGCACGGGTTCCAGGTCTACGACGAGCGGGTGGTGACGATCAGCGTGCTGACCGGGAACGCCACCATCACCGACCCGCACGACGTGCGCGAGTACGTGGCGCTGTTCACCAGGCTGGAGCGCCTGGCGGCCCGTGGCGATCAGCTCGAAGCGCTGCTCGCCCGAATCTCCAGGGACCACCGGCAGCTCGGCTGAGCTGGGCGGTTACTCTGCCGTGGACACATCGTCCCCGCCGGTAGGTGCAGTCCCAGCCTCATGCTGAACATCTTCGCCCGAGCTTCGGTCTCGCGCGTCACCGATCCCATCGGGGCGTGGCTGGTCCGACGCGGGCTCACACCGAACTCCGTCACCGTGCTGGGCACCATCGGCACGGTCGCCGCCACGCTCTGGTTCTTCCCACGCGGCCAGCTCTTCGTCGGCGCGCTCGCGGTCACCGCGTTCGTGCTGTTCGACCTGCTCGACGGGGCCATGGCCAGGGCGCAGGGCAGCGGCACGCCCTTCGGCGCCGTGCTGGACGCGAGCTGCGACCGCATCGCCGACGGCGCCCTGTTCGCGGCGCTGGCCTGGTACGCGTTCGGCGTCGGCAACCGGTGGCTGGCCGTCGCGGCGCTGGTCTCGCTGGTCGCCGCCCAGGTCGTGTCGTACGTGAAGGCGCGCGCCGAGGCGTCCGGGCTCAACGCGGACGGCGGCCTCGCCGAACGGGCGGAGCGGCTGATCGTCGTGCTGGTCGGCTCGGGCCTGTCCGGGCTCGGGGTGCCGTACATCCTGGACGTGGCGCTGTGGCTGTGCGCGGTGCTGACCGCCGCGACGGTCGTGCAGCGCCTGCTCGCGGCGCACCGCGCCGCCACGGAGGTCGTCGGATGAGCATCGGGGAGAGACTGGCCGTGCTCGGGTACTCGGCGGGCTGGAAGCTCGTCCGGGTGCTGCCCGAGCAGTGGGTGCGCCGCGCGTTCGACTTCGCGGCGGACCGGGCCGCCGCGCGCGGCGGGCCCGGGGTCCGGCAGCTGCGCGCGAACCTGTCCCGCGTCGTGCCGCAGGCGGGGGAGAAGGAGCTCGACGAGCTGGTCCGCCAGTCGCTGCGGTCCTACGCCCGCTACTGGCGCGAGGCGTTCCGGCTGCCGTCGATGGACCTCAAGGCCGTCTACGCCACGTGCGACTCGCTCGTCAGCGGCCAGGAGTACCTGGACGCCGCGCTGGAGCAGGGGTCGGGCGCGGTCATCGCGCTCCCGCACAGCGGCAACTGGGACATGGCTGGCGTCTGGCTGGTCGGCCACTCCGGCACGTTCGCCACGGTCGCCGAGCGCCTCAAGCCCGAATCGCTGTACCGGCGGTTCATCGACTTCCGCGAAACCCTCGGCTTCGAGGTGCTGCCGCTGACCGGCGGCGACCGCGCGCCCGCCAAGGTGCTGGCGGAACGGTTGCGCGAGAACAAGGTCGTCTGCCTGCTGGCCGACCGCGACCTCACCGCCACCGGAGTCCCGGTGACGTTCTTCGGCGAGCAGACGATGATGCCCGCCGGTCCGGCGCACCTGGCCGCGACGACCGGAGCGGCGCTGCTGCCGGTGGGCCTGTGGTTCACCGAGGACGGCTGGGTGTTCCGCATCCACCCGCCGATCCGGGTCGCGGGCACCGCGCAGGTCCCGGTGGCCACGCAGGCGCTCGCCGACGTCTTCGCCGCCGACATCGCCGCGCACCCCGCCGACTGGCACATGCTCCAGAAGCTCTGGCTGTCCGACCTGCCGGAGAGCAGGCAGCGCGCCCTCGCCCGCAGGCGGGGGTCGCCGTGAAGGTCGGCATCGTCTGCCCGTACTCCCTCGACGTCCCCGGAGGGGTGCAGGCGCACGTCGTCGACCTGGCCCGCGCGCTGATCGGCCTCGGCCACGAGGTGAACGTGCTGGCGCCCGCCGACGAGGACACGGCGCTGCCGGACTTCGTCACGTCCGCGGGCCGCGCCGTCGGCATCCCCTACAACGGTTCCGTGGCCCGGCTCTCCTTCGGCCCCGTGTCGTACTCGCGGGTCCGGCGGTGGATCACCGACAACGACTTCGACGTGCTGCACCTGCACGAGCCGACCGCGCCGAGCCTGTCGTTCCTCGCGCTGATGGTGGCGGACGGCCCGATCGTGGCCACGTTCCACACCTCCACGCCGCGCTCGAAGATCCTGGCCGCGTTCCAGGTCGTGCTCCAGCCGTTCGTGGAGAAGATCACCGCCCGGATCGCGGTGTCCGCGCTGGCCAGGCGGGTGCAGGTCGAGCACCTCGGGGGTGACGCGGTCGAGATCCCCAACGGCGTGGACGTCGGGTTCTTCGCCGACGCGGAGCCGCTGGAGGGCTACCCGCGCGAGGGCGGCACGATCGGGTTCGTCGGCCGCTTCACCGAGCCCCGCAAGGGGATGCAGGTGCTGCTGGAGGCGTTCCGCGTGCTCGCCGCCGAACTGCCGGACCTCCAGCTCCTGGTGGTCGGGCGGGGTGACGACGAGGAGCTGCTCAAGGACGCCGGACCCGAGCTGGCCCGGCGGATCGTGCTGCTCGGGCAGGTCGACGACGAGACCAAGGCGCGCGCGCTGCGCAGCGTCGACGTGTACTGCGCGCCGAACACCGGCGGCGAGAGCTTCGGCATCATCCTGACCGAGGCGATGTCCGCGGGCGCGGCGGTCGCCGCCAGCGACCTGGACGCGTTCCGGCGGGTGCTGGACGACGGCAAGGCCGGGGTGCTGACGCCGGTCGAGGACTCCGCGGCGCTGGCCGACGGGCTGCGGGACCTGCTCGCCGACGCGGGGCGTCGCGCCGACTTCGTCGAGGTCGCCCGGCAGCGGGTGATGACCTTCGACTGGTCCGTCGTCGCGAACCAGGTGCTGCGCGTGTACGAGAGCGCCATGGCCGCCGACCCGCGCCGCGTCGGGGAGGCCGAGGAGTGACCAGTTCGTGGTTCGTGACGACGCTGCTGGTCGTCCTCGCGCTGGTCGTCCTCATCGGACCCTGGGTGCTCGGCACGGCGAACCGGCTCGACCGGCTGCACGTGCGCACGGACGCCGCCTGGGCGGGCCTGGACGCGGCACTGGCCCGCCGCGCCGTCGTGACCAGGACCGTCGTCACGGCCGTGCTCGACGCGGACGAGGCGACGATGCTGCGCAACGTGGCCGACCGGGCGGAACGCGCGCCGCGCGCCGAGCGGGAGGCCGCGGAGAACGAGCTGAGCGGACTGCTCGCCGACCTGGACCGCGCCGCCCTGCCCCCCGTGCTGGCGGCGGAGCTGGCCGACGCCGAGCAGCGGGTCGTGCTGGCGCGGCGGGTGCACAACGACGCCGTGCGCGACACGCTGTCGCTGCGCGGGAGGCGGGCCGTCCGGTGGCTCAAGCTCGCGGGCACCGCGCCGCGGCCGGAGTACTTCGAGATCGCCGAACCACTCGAAGCCGCCGAGTCGACCGTCCTCACGCCCCGCACGTCGGCGCGCGTGCTGCTCGTGGACGGCTCGGGACGGGTGCTGCTGTTCGAGGGCAACGACCCGGCGAGGCCGCAGGAGTCGTTCTGGTTCACCGTCGGCGGCGGCGTCGATCCCGGTGAGGACCTGCGCGCGGCGGCCGTGCGCGAGGTCGCCGAGGAGACCGGCCTGAAGCTCGCCGAGGCCGACCTGGTCGGGCCGGTGTGGAAGCGGCACACCGTGTTCAGCTTCGACGGCCTGAGCTACGCGGCCGAGGAGTGGTTCTTCCTCGCGGACGCGGTGCCGGAGGGCTTCGAGGTCGACACCTCGGGCTGGGACGACGTCGAGCGGCTGACCATCCGGCGGCACCGCTGGTGGTCCTCGGACGAGCTGCGCGCGACCGAGGACGCCGTGTACCCGGTGCAGCTGGCCGACCTGCTGCCGGACGTGCTCGGCGGGGTGTGGGACGGGTCGCTGCGGACCGTGCGCTAGCCGTGCCGACCGGTGAGGTCCACCGGGTTGTTCGGGCTGCTCGTGGTCGGCCCCGGCGTTGGTCCCGCTGATCTGCTTCGACGCCGGGCCGTACCTCGTGGAGCCGCGCCGGGCACTCGGCTGAGTGCGCTGCGGCAAACGGGTGTCACCTGTATTGGGGACGCGTTTCTCCACTGGATCGGCTTTCCTGGTGGTCGGGGAATCACGCCGGGGGAGGCGTTGTGGGGGAAGTCGTGGGGCAGGACGAGCGTGTCCGCACGTTGCTGAGAGCGCTGGTGCGGAGGGTCCACGAGCTGGGGCCGCTGGAGGGCGGGGCACCGGTGCTGGACGTGCAGGAGTTGGGGGTGCGGTGCGTGTTGACGCCCGCCGACCGCGGGGACGGGGCCGTGTTGAGCCCGCGGGAGCGCGAGGTCGCGCGGATGGTCGGGCTGGGGTTCACCAACAAGATGATCGCGGCGGCGCTGGGGATCAGCCTCTACACGGTGTCGACGCACCTGCGGCGGATCTTCGCGAAGCTCGACGTGCCGACCAGGGCGGCGATGGTGGCGGTGCTGGCCGGGCAGCGGGTCGTGGACGGGTGACGCGGTCCGGGCCCTCCCGCGCCGTGGCGGGAGGGGCCGGACGCCGCCCCGCTACACGGCGGTGATGACCTCGCTGCCGTACGCGGCCAGGGTTTTGTCCTTCTCGTCGTGCATGAGGTAGAGGGCGAAGTTGGTCACGCCGATCTCCGCGAGCTCCTGGAGCCGGTCGACGTGGGCCTCCGCCGGGCCGGTCAGGCAGAACCGGTCGACGATCTCGTCCGGGACGAAGTCCGTCGACCGGTTGCCCGCCCTGCCGTGGTGGCTGTAGTCGTAGCCCTCGCGGCCCTTGATGTAGTCGGTCAACGCCTCGGGCACCACGCCCGAGTCGCCGTACCGCGCCACCAGGTCCGCGACGTGGTTGCCGACCATGCCGCCGAACCAGCGGAGCTGGTCCCGCTGGTGGGCCAGGTCCGTGCCGACGTAGGCGGGCGCCGCCACGCACATGGTGATGGCGTCGGGGTCGCGGCCCGCCGCCGTGGCGGCGTCGCGCACCGAGCCGATGGTCCACCTGGCGATGTCCGGGTCGGCGGTCTGGAGGATGAAGCCGTCCGCCTGCTCGCCCACCATCTTGAGCGCCTTCGGGCCGTAGGCGGCCATCCAGATCTCCAGCTTCCCGTCGCGCACCCACGGGATGCGGACCGGGGTGCCGTGGTGCTCGACCTCCCGGCCCTCCGCCAGCTCCTTGATGACCGTCATGGCCCTGCCGAGGGTGGCGAGGGTCGCGGGGGGCCTGCCGATGACCCTCCTCGCCGAGTCGCCCCTGCCGATGCCGCACACCGTGCGGTTGCCGAACATGTCGTTGAGGGTGGCGAACAGGGACGCGGTCACCGACCAGTCCCTGGTGCTCGGGTTGGTCACCATCGGCCCCACCACGAGGTTCGTGGTGTTCGCCAGGACCTGGGAGTAGATGACGAACGGCTCCTGCCAGAGCACGGCCGAGTCGAACGTCCAGCCGTAGCTGAAGCCGTTGTCCTCGGCGGATCTCATGCCCGCCACGACGTCGCTCGCGGGCGGGTCGGTTTGCAGTACGACACCGAAGTCCATGCCGCCACCCCTCCTAGATCAGGTACTGGTTGAGGTCGCGGCCGAGGAACTTGCCGTGGCCCGCGCCGCCGTGGAAGCCCGATCCGTCCACGACGACCGCGCCGCGCGACAGCACCGTGTCGACCCTGCCGGTCAGCTCCATGCCCTCGTAGGCGGAGTAGTCCACGTTCATGTGGTGCGTGGCCGCCGACAGCGTCTGCTCGGCCGACGGGTCGTACACGACGACGTCCGCGTCCGCCCCCGGCGCGATGACGCCCTTGCGGGGGTAGAGGCCGAACATCCTGGCGGGCGTGGTGGAGCTGATCTCGACCCAGCGTTCGAGGGACAGCTCGCCGCGCACGACGCCCTGGTGCAGCAGGTCCATGCGGTGCTCAACGCCCGGCATCCCGTTCGGGATCTTGGAGAAGTCGCCGCGCCCCAACTCCTTCTGGTCCTTGAAGCAGAACGGGCAGTGGTCGGTCGACACCAGCGACAGGTCGTTGGTGCGCAGCCCGCGCCACAGCTCGGTCTGGTGCTCCTTCGGGCGCAGCGGGGGAGAGGCCACGTACTTCGCGCCCTCGAAGTCCGGCTTCGCCAGGTCCTCCAGCGACAGGAACAGGTACTGGGGGCAGGTCTCGGCGAAGACGTTCTGGCCGGTGTCGCGAGCCTTCGTCACCGCGTCCAGCGCGTGCGACGCCGACAGGTGGACGATGTAGAGCGGGGAACCGGTCACCTTCGCCAGCGCGATGGCCCTCGACGTCGCCTCGCCCTCCAGCTCCGGCGGCCTGGTGAGGCCGTGCTGGACGGGGTCGGTCCGGCCGTTCGCGAGCGCTTGCGCGACGAGCTGGTCGATCGCGATGCCGTTCTCCGCGTGCATCATGACCGTGGCGCCGGTCTCGCGGGCCTTCTGCATGGCGCGCAGGATCTCGCCGTCCGTGGCGTAGAAGACGCCGGGGTAGGCCATGAACATCTTGAACGTGTTCACGCCCGCGTCGATGCAGGACTCCATCTCCTTCAACGACGAGTCGTTGACGTCGGAGACGATCATGTGGAACCCGTAGTCGACGGCGCAGTTGCCGTCGGCCTTGGCGTGCCACTTGTCCAGTGTGGACAGGAGGGAGGTCCCCTTGGCCTGCACGGCGAAGTCGATGATCGTCGTCGTGCCGCCCCACGCGGCGGCCACCGTCCCCGTCTCGAACGTGTCCGCGCTGGACGTGCCGCCGAACGGCATCTCCATGTGCGTGTGGCCGTCGATCCCGCCGGGGATCACGTACTTGCCGGTCGCGTCGATGACGGTGTCGGCCTGGACCTCGAAACCGGGAGCCACGAGGGCGGCGATCTTCTCGCCCCGCACCAGCACGTCTGCGGCGACCGCGCCCGTCGCGTTCACGACGGTGCCACCGCGGATCAGGGTGCTCACGGCCGCACCAGCGAGTCGTAGGTGTCGGGCCTGCGGTCGCGGTAGAACGCCCACAGGTCGCGGACCTCCGTCAGCAGGTCCATGTCCAGGTCGCGGACGACGATCTCCTCCTCGGTGTCGGACGCCGCCTCGCCGACGAGCTGGCCGCGCGGGTCGGCGAAGTACGTCTGGCCGTAGAAGTCGTTGTCGCCCAGCGGTTCCACGCCGACGCGGTTGATCGTGCCGACGAAGTACTCGTTCGCCACGGCCGCGGCGGGCTGCTCCAGCCGCCACAGGTACTCCGACAGGCCGCGGCTGGTCGCCGACGGGTTGAACACGATCTTCGCGCCCGCCAGGCCGAGCGCCCGCCAGCCCTCGGGGAAGTGGCGCTCGTAGCAGATGTAGACGCCGATCCGGCCGACCGCGGTGTCGAACACCGGGTAGCCGAGGTTGCCCGGCTTGAAGTAGAACTTCTCCCAGAACCCCTTGACCTGCGGGATGTGGTTCTTGCGGTGCTTGCCCAGGTACGTGCCGTCCGCGTCGATCACCGCGGCGGTGTTGTAGTAGACGCCGGGCTGCTCCTCCTCGTACATGGGCACCACGAGCACCACGCCGTGCTGCGCGGCGACCTCGCACATCAACCGGGTCGTCGGACCGTCGGGGATCTGCTCGGTGTAGGAGTAGTAGTCCGCGTCCTGCACCTGGCAGAAGTACGGGCCGTAGAACAGTTCCTGGAGGCAGACCACCTGCGCGCCCCGCGAGGCCGCCGTGGCGATGGCCGCGACCGCGTTCGCGATCATCGACTCCTTGTCGCCGGTCCACTTCGCCTGGATCAGGCCGGCTCGGACGATGTTCGTCACTTGATCACTCCCTCGTTGCTGCGGTCGGCCGCTGTCCGCGACAGCGCCAGGTAGGTGACGAGTCCGCCGACCAGGCCGACCACCCAGTTGTAGTCGTAGAGCGGCTTGAGGAACGGGATCAGCCCGTCGGCCGGGAACGGGCCGCCGTAGGCGCCGCCGACCGCGAGGACGCCGCCGACGGCGGTCGCGACGACCGCGCGGTAGTTCCAGCCCCCGGAGAACCAGTAGGCCCCCCTGCCGTCCATGTAGAGCGCGTCGAGTTCGATGCGGGTCCCGCCGAGCAGCCAGTACCCGGCGATGAACACGCCCGCCACCGACGCCAGCAGGCCGCCGTAGAAGCCCAGCCACGCGAAGATGTAGATGCTCGGGTCGGAGATCAGCCGCCACGGCTGGATCACCACGCCGATCACGCCGGTGATCAGCCCTCCGACCGCGAACGTGATGCGCTTCGGGAACGCGTTGGAGAAGTCGTAGGACGGGCTGACGACGTTCGCCGCGAGGTTCGCCGAGATCGTCGCGAGCACCAGCGCCACCAGCGCGACGACCACGACCAGCGGGTTGTCGAACCGGCTCGCGAGCGTCGCCGGGTCCCAGATGGCCTCGCCGTACAGGGCGATCGAGCCGGACGTCGTCAGGATCGCCACGATCGCGATGAACGACATCGTCGTCGGCAGGCCGAGCACCTGGCCGAGCGCCTGCTTCTTCTGGCTACCGCCGAAGCGGGTGAAGTCCGGCATGTTGAGCGACAGCGTCGACCAGAACGCGATCATGCCCATCAGCGACGGGAAGAACACCTTCCAGAAGTCCGCGCCCCAGCCCAGCTTGGACGGTTCGGACAGGATGGGGCCGAAGCCGCCCGCCTTCACGGCCACGTACGCCAGCAGGACCAGGAAGCCGACCGACACCAGCGGCGCCGTCCAGTTCTCGAACTTGCGGATCGCCTCCATGCCGCGCCAGATGATCAGCATCTGCACGACCCAGAAGCCCAGGAAGCACAGCCACAGCGTCCACTTCTGCCCCAGCACCTCCGGCGCGGCCAGCCACCAGCCGCCGACCAGCTTGCCCACGATCACGTGCAGCGCCAGGCCGCCGACCCACGTCTGGATGCCGAACCAGGCGCACGCGATGAACGCCCTCAGCAGCGCCACCAGGTTGGCCCCGCGCACCCCGTAGAACGCGCGGGCGAACACCGGGAACGGGATGCCGTACTTCGTGCCCGCGTGGCTGTTCAGCAGCATCGGGACCAGCACGATCAGGTTGCCGAGCGTGATGGTCATGAACGCCTGGACCCAGTCCATGCCCAGCGCGATCAGCGACGCCGCGAGCGTGTAGCTGGGGATGTTGTGCGCCATCCCCATCCACAGCGCGAAGAAGTTGTACGTCGTCCAGGTCCGCTGCTCCAGCGGCACCGGGGCCAGTTCGGGGTTGAAGTACCGGCTCTCCGAGATCCCGGAGAAGTCGCGCAGCTCGACTCGCCCATCCGGGTGGCTGATCTGCCTCGTCGATGTGATGTGGCTTGCTGAGGTGGGCTCTGAGGGCTCGACGGCCATCGGTCACATCCCTGTTACGCTGGTGAAACAGCGTGGTCGGTGTGCGCGTTCCATCCCGGAATCCTGGGATGGCGGGTGCGCCGGGGGCAGTGTCGAAGTGTCCACGTTTGCCATGATCAGTGAACACTCCGTCGGTTGCACGTCGACCCGGCCCCGGTGCTCGGGGCGCGGGCGGTCACCGGCTGAGCAGCTCCCGGACCACGTGCGCGTCGTACCGGTCGTCCACCTCCTCGAACGCGACCAGCGCTTGGCGGTACGCCTCGTCGGCCTCGGCGCGGCGGCCCAGTTCGCGGTGGACGGTGCCCAGGTCCCTGAGCGTGACGCCCGCCTGGAACCGGTCGTCGCGGTGCCGGTGGATCCGCAGGGCCGCGAGGAAGTGCTCGACGGCCGGGCCCGGCTCGCCCCTGGCGTGGTGGGCCTTGCCGAGGTCGTGCAGGGTGATCGCCTCGCTGCCCTCGTACCCGAGCCGCCGCTGGAGCTCCAGGGCCTCCCGGTAGTGGGCGATGGCCTCGTCCGGGTTCCCCAGCACCAGGTGGGTGGCGCCGAGGTTGGTGAGGGTGATGCCCAGGCCGTACCGGTCGCCGATCTCCTCCCTGATCCGCAGCGACCGCTCGCAGCAGGCGAGCGCCTCGTCCGGGCGGCCCATGAGCCGGTAGGTCGCGGACAGCGTGACCAGCGTGGAGCCGATGCCGATCCGGTCGCCCGCCTCCTCGTGCAGGCGGAGCGATTCCCGACCCAGTGCGACGGCCTCGTCGAACCGCCGCGCGTGCCGGTGCACCGTGCCGAGCCGCCTCAGCTCCTTCGCCAGCACCCCGCGGTCGCCCGACGCGCGGGCGGACTCGACGGCCAGGGTCTGCAACCGCAGCCACGGGGCCAGGCGCTTGCGGAGGGAGAAGTAGCGGTACATCGCGTTGGCGAAGGGGACCACGTTCCCGCCCCGCCGGTGCTCCTGGACCGCCATCGCCAGGACGGTCTCGTGGTTGAGGTCCATCCACGCGAGCGACGTCCGGTCGCAGAGGTGGTTCTGGATGTGCTCGGCGTGCTCGGCGGCGGTGCGCGGGTAGTACGCGGCCAGCCGCCCCAGCGCCGCCACGCCGTCGGGGTTGGGCACCCCCTCGTCCTCCAGGCAGCTGAGGGCGTAGAGCCGGACGAGGTCGTGGAACCGGTTGTCCCGCTCCAGCAGGTGCGCCGCCCGCAGGTCCGCGAGCAGCCTGCGGGCCCTGGTGGGCGGCACGTCCGCGAGCGCGGCCGTGCTCGCGACGTCGATGTCGCCGGGGTGCAGGGCGAGCAGGCGGAACAGCCGCCGCCGGTCGGGGGCGAGCGCGTCGTAGGACAGGCGGAAGGCCGCGCGCACGGCCCGGTCGTCGCCGTCGTCCAGCACGTCCAGGCGCGCCTCGCGCAGTTCCGCCGCCCAGTCGTTGTCCGGGTCGGACTCGATCAGCGCGGCCATGATCCGCAGCGCCAGCGGCAGCCGCCCGCACCGCTCGGCGATCTCCTCGTCGTCGACCAGCTCGACCGCCTCGGCCAGGCTCAGCACGCCCAGTTCGAGCTGGTCGGCAGAGAGGCTGGTGAGGGTGTTGCGGCTGGAGACCACCACCCGGTGGCCGTCGACCAGGAGCGGCCGGACCTGGGCCGTGGACGACGCGTTGTCCAACAGCAGGAGCGTGCGGTCGCGGCGGGCCATCTCGGTGCGGAACAGGGCCGCCCGCTCCGCCTCGCCCGGCGGGCTCTCGACGCCGAGCATCCACAGCAGCGAGGAGAGCGCCTCCGACGGGGCCACGTGGTGCTCGGGGTCGTAGCCGTGCAGGTCGAGGTAGAGCTTCCCGCCGGGGAAGCGGGTCAGGTGGCCGTACCGCAGCAGCAGCTCGGTCTTGCCGACGCCGCCGAGGCCGTGGACCAGGGTCAGGCCGGTGCCCGCGGCGAGCTCCTCCAGGTCCGGTAATCGGCCCGCGAAGGCGCCGGAGACCGGGGGCAGCCCGTTGAGGGCGGTCGGCCGGTCCGGGGCCTGGTGCAGGACCACCGTGCCGACCCTCTCGGCCTGCACGACCTGGCCGTTGACCTCACCGGTGACCTTGTTGCCCATCGGACAGTTCTACCCGCGGCCGGGTTCGGCGCACCAGGGTTCCCGCGCGGGGAACCGGGCCCCGGCGGGCATCACCCCATCGTGTGGATGTAGATCGACGTCGTTCGTGCCGATGTCTGAGAAGACCACTTCAGGTCCCCTCAAGGTTAGGAACACTGTGTTTCGTACCCGCCCGCGTGGTTCCCTCCGTGCCGCCGCCCTGCTCGCCGTCGGCGCCTCGCCGCTGCTCGCAGGAGTGGCCGCAGCCGCCCCCGCGCCGTCGCTCGACGGTCTGGGGGGCGCGATCGGACAGGGACCCGAGCTGACCAGCGCCGTCACGGACCAGGCAGGCAAGATCGCGAGCGGCAGGTCCGTCGGGCTGCCCGCGCCCACCGACGTGCGGAACTCCACCGTGCTCCAGCAGCCCGCTCCCCAGGCCCCGGACCCCTCGCACGCGCTGCCCGCTCCCCAGAGCCCGGCCGTGCTCGGCGGGTCCGAGGCGCGCGCCCTCCCGGCGGCCTCCTCCCTGCCGCTCGCGGACCAGGTCCAGCTCAACCAGCTCCCGCTGAACCAGCTCCCGAGCACCGACACGCTCCCGAGCACCGATGAACTGCCCGTCCAGCTCCCGCAGCTCGGCAACCTCCCGGTGTCGCTGCCCGGTCTGGGCTAGACCTCGCACCCCCGCAAGCCCATGGCGCAGTGGCACCTGCGTCATGGGCTTGTCGCGTGTGGACGGTCGGCGTTCCGTTGTGGCGGCGGGGTATTCCCCCTCACCCGGCACATCCGCGGATCCTCCCGAATTCCCGGCGGGCGCGTCCCCCGCGTTGCTACCGTTGCGGGACGGGGAGAACCGAGGGGGAACTCATGCCAGTACGCCGGATCACCACCGTGCTCGTCGTCGCGTCCGCCGCGGTGCTCGGCCTGTCCGGGGTCGCCTCCGCCAGCGGGGAGGTCGTGGTTCCGGGCGCACGGCTGACGTTCGACACGCCGACCCACGTCTTCACCCTGTACGACACCGCCGACGACGGCCACGCCGTCTACGCGCGGTGGCAGGTGCAGGGCAGCTCGCCGGTCGTCGGGTACAACCGCGGCGGGCCGGGCTCGGTCGCGCGCTGGTACCTCGACACCCCGACCGGACTGCGCATCACCTACCAGGTGTGCGTGGACACCGAGTTCCAGGACGTCTGCTCGCCGACGCGCGTGGACCGCACCTGACGGACCGGTTCGGCCCGAGCCCCCGACTCGGGCCGAACCGTCACGACCCCAGGTCGTGCACGAGCAGCGCCACGTGCAGCGACAGGATCGACTCCGGGTCCTCCAGGGAGACACCGAGCACCTGTTCGATGCGGGCCAGCTGCTGGTAGTACGCCGTGCGGGACAGGTGCGCCGCCGCCGCGGCGGCCGACTTGTTGCCGCCGTGCTCGCACAGGCGGCGCAGCAGCTCCACCAGCCGGCTGCCCTGGTTGGTGTCGCGGGCCAGGAGCGGCCCCAGTTCGCGGTCGGCGAAGGCGCGGAGCCGCTCGTCCTCGCGCAGCAGGTGCAGCAGCCCGTGCAGGCGCACGTCGTCCAGCCGGTGGTAGAGCCGGGTGCCGGGTGACCGCAGCGCGGCGCCCGCGATGTGCACGGCCTCGCCGAGGCTGCGGCGCACGTCGGCCACGACGGTGACGGTCGTGCCCGCCGCCACGACCACCGGCAGCCCGTGCTGGGTCGTGGCGGCCACCCGGTGCACCTCCTTGGCCAGCCGTCGCAGCACGCCGTCCAGACCCGCCTGAGGTGGCAGGGACAGCAGCGCCCGGACGCTGGTGTCGTCCACGACGCCGACGAGCGCGGGTACGGTCACGCGCCGGGCCGCCAGCGCGGTGGCCTCGGCGAGGTCGCGCAGGACCTCTTGCGTGGCAAGGGTTTGCGCGGGCGCCGGGGACGTGCCGGGGCGGATCGCGACGCCGACGAGCTGCCTGCGCTCCAGGGGCACGCCCAGCGCGGCGGCCCTGGCCGACAGGTCCGCGGGCGGCAGCGCCTCGCCGAGCAGCTGGGCCAGCAGCGTGCGGTGCGTCTGGCGTTCCAGCGACTCGCGGTCGCGGGCCACCAGGCGGTGCACGGCGAGCGCGGACGCGGCGCGCTCGGCGACGACCACGTGCCGGTGCGGCGGCGGCTCGGGGGAGACCAGCACGAGCCTGCCCCAGTCGGCCCCGCGCGCGCCCACGACGGTGACGAGCCAGCCCGCGTCCCGGTGGTAGGCGGTGCGCTCGGTCACCGTGACCGACCGGGACCGCTGGCCCCAGTCGGCGAGCAGCGCCGTCGGGTCCGCGCCCGCCGCGTCGTAGGCCAGCACCTCGTGGCCGAGCGTCTCCAGCACGACCGGCAGCCCGGCGGTGCGGGCCACCTCGCGCAGCACCTCGGCGGGTTCGGCGCCCGCCACCGTCAGCGCGGTGAACGTCTCGTGCACCTGTTCGGCGGCCCGCAGCTCGGCGAGCTGGGCGTCCACGATCAGCGCAACGACGGCCTCGGTGACGGTCACGAACCGGGTCTCGTTGGCGAGCGTGACCAGGGGCAGCCCGTGCTTCTCGGCCGCGGCGACGAGGGAGCGGGGGATCTCCTCGCTCCACCGCCGCACCAGCTCCACGACGAGCCCCGCGGCGCCCACGGCGGCCAGGTCGTCGACGTAGCGGGTGAGGCCCGCGTCGTCGGCCGGGAGCAGCAGCCCGGTCGTCAGCACGAGTTCGCCGCCGCGCAGCAGGTGGGCTATGTCCGCGACCTCGGCGACGTGCGCCCAGCGCACCCTGCCCTGCATCCCGGAGGCACCCGCGACCACCGTCGGACCGCCGCGGCGGACCACCGGCAGGGCGAGCGCTTCGGCGACCGTCGGGTACATGGACACAACGTAATGCGGTCACCGCGAAAGCGGTACACGTTGTGCATGGCGGGCGGTCGCCCGCGCCACCAGACTCCTGAGCAGGACCTACCTCACGGAGGACGCTGATGGCTGCCCAAGAACAGGGGAAGCACCGGGAGCTGCTGGCCCGGCACCGAGCGGTCATGCCCAACTGGATGGCCCTGTACTACGACGAGCCGATCGAGATCGCGAGCGCGAGCGGCAGGCGGGTGACCGACCGCGAGGGTCGCACGTACCTCGACTTCTTCGCGGGCATCCTGACCAACGCCGTCGGCTACGACGTCCCCGAGATCAGCGACGCCGTGCGCGCCCAGCTCGCGACCGGCGTGTTCCACACCTCGACGCTCTACCTGATCGAGAAGCAGGTGGAGCTGGCCGAGAAGATCGCCGAGCTGTCGGGCATCCCGGACGCCAAGGTGTTCTTCACCAACTCGGGCACCGAGGCCAACGAGACGGCGCTCATGCTCGCCACCCAGTACCGCCGCAGCGACCAGGTCATCGCGCTGCGCAACTCCTACCACGGGCGCGCGTTCGCGACCGTCGCGATCACCGGCAACCGCGGCTGGTCGGCCAGCTCGCTGAGCCCGGTCAAGGTGAGCTGGGTGCACGGCGGCTACCGCTACCGCAGCCCGTTCCGGCACCTGTCCGACGCCGACTACGTCAAGGCCTGCGTGGACGACCTGCGCGAGGTCATCGAGGTGACCACGTCCGGTGACGTGGCCTGCATGATCGTCGAGCCGATCCAGGGCGTCGGCGGGTTCACCCTGCCGCCGGACGGGCTGTTCGCCGCGTTCCAGGAGGTGCTGGACGAGTACGGCGTCCTGCTGGTCTCCGACGAGGTGCAGACCGGCTGGGGCCGGACCGGCGAGCACTTCTGGGGCATCCAGGCGCACGGCGTGGTGCCGGACGCGATGACGTTCGCGAAGGGCCTCGGCAACGGGCTCGCGATCGGCGGTGTCGTGGCGCGCGGCGACCTGATGGACTGCCTCGGCGCGAACTCGCTGTCCACGTTCGGCGGCAACCCCGTGTCCACGGCGGGAGCCCTGGCGACGCTGGACTACGTGCTGGAGCACGACCTCCAGGCCAACGCCGCGAAGCTCGGCGCCCGGCTGTTCGAGGGCCTGCGGGCCATCGCGGCGGAGAACCCGGTCATCGGCGACGTGCGCGGCAAGGGGCTGATGATCGGCGTCGAACTGGTGGACGCGGACGGCGCGCCCGCTCCGAAGGCGGCCGTCGCGGTGCTCGAAGGGGCGCGCGAGCGCGGTCTCCTGATCGGCAAGGGCGGCCTGTACGGCAACGTGATCCGGCTCGCGCCGCCGATGACGCTGACCGACGACGAGGTCGAGGAGGCCCTCGTGGCGCTGCGCGGGGCGATCGAGGGGGCGTCGGCGTGAGGATCACGCACCGGATCGGCGGCAAGCCGTGGACCGGCACCGCCGAGCGCTCCGGCGACGTCTACGACCCGGCCACCGGCCGCGTCGCCGCCAGGGTCGACTTCGCCAGCGCGGCCGACGTGGACGAGGCCGTGGCGGCGGCGAAGGCGGCGTTCACCGGGTGGCGCGGCGCGTCCCTCGCTCAGCGCGCGTCGGTCGTGTTCGCGTTCCGCGAGCTGTTCAACGCCCGCAAGGCCGACCTGACCGCGATCGTGACCGCCGAGCACGGCAAGGTGCTCTCCGACGCCGCGGGGGAGGTCCAGCGGGCTCTGGAGGCCGTCGAGTTCGCCTGCGGAATCCCGAGCCTGCTCAAGGGCGGCTTCAGCGAGAACGCCTCCACCAAGGTCGACGTCTACTCGATCCTCCAGCCGCTCGGCGTGGTCGGGGTGATCTCGCCGTTCAACTTCCCGGCGATGGTGCCGCTCTGGTTCGTGCCGAACGCCATCGCCTGCGGCAACACCGTGGTGCTCAAGCCGAGCGAGAAGGACCCGTCCGCGGCGAACTTCATCGCGGAGCTGTTCGCCGAGGCGGGTCTGCCCGACGGCGTGCTGAACGTCGTGCACGGCGACAAGGTCGCGGTGGACCGGATCCTGGAGCACCGGGACGTGAAGGCGGTGTCGTTCGTCGGCTCCACGCCGATCGCCCGGTACGTCTACGAGACCGGCACCGCCCACGGCAAGCGCGTGCAGGCGTTGGGAGGGGCCAAGAACCACATGGTGGTGCTGCCCGACGCCGACCTCGACCTCGCGGCGGACGCGGCGGTGTCGGCGGGCTTCGGCTCGGCGGGCGAGCGCTGCATGGCGATCTCCGTCGTCGTCGCGGTCGACCCGGTCGCCGACGAGCTGGTGGACAAGATCCGCGACCGGATCGCGGACCTGCGCGTCGGCGACGGCCGCCGCCAGGGCTGCGAGATGGGGCCGCTGGTCACGGGCGCGCACCGGGACAAGGTGGTGTCCTACGTGGACACCGGCGTGGCCGAGGGCGCGTCGCTCGTGGTCGACGGGCGCGGTCACCCGATCGACGGCGACGAGGGCGGGTTCTGGCTGGGACCCACGCTGTTCGACCACGTCCGCACGGACATGGGCGTGTACACCGACGAGATCTTCGGCCCGGTGCTGTCCGTGCTGCGCGTGCCGACCTACGACGACGCGGTGGAGGTCGTCAACGACAACCCCTACGGCAACGGCGCCGCGATCTTCACCAACGACGGCGGCGCGGCGCGGCGGTTCCAGAACGAGGTCGAGGTCGGCATGGTCGGCGTGAACGTGCCGATCCCGGTCCCGGTCGCGTACTACTCGTTCGGGGGCTGGAAGGACTCGCTGTTCGGCGACTCCCACGCCTACGGGCCGGAGGGCGTGCACTTCTTCACCCGCACGAAGGTGGTCACCAGCCGGTGGCTCGACCCGTCGCACGGCGGCGTCAACCTGGGGTTCCCGCGGAACACCTGACCGGGAGCGGTCGTGGGAACCACGTCCCACGACCATTTCCCGCGCTCTGCTTCCATTTCTTATGAATGTGTTCCGAAATTGTCGGATGGGGTCGCGAAATGTTCGCGGCCCCATTTTTCTGTGACCGGGTGGAATACCCGTCCGTTGTTCCGGGGAAGTTGGAGTCGCGTCGAACGACCGCGTACTCTCGATCCGGACGCGCGCATCCGGCGCCGGGGTACTGGTGCGTGACGGAAATCGTGCTAGGAGAACCCTGAAGTGGCCATCACGCCTCAAGGCGACCCACCCGATCTGGTGTTGACCGGGAACATCGACGCGGCGGACCTGGAAGCGCTGCGCTCGACCCTCCTCGACGGCGGAGCGGGTTCGCCCCGCGGCGAGGTCAGGGTCGACCTGCGCCAGGTCCCCTTCCTGCCGCTCGCGACCGTGCGCACGCTGGTCAGAACGGCGGGGGAGCTGGCGGAGGACGGGCGCAGCCTCGTGCTCAACCTCGCGCCCCACCACGAATGGGCCATCGGCGCGGTCGGCTGGGCGAACGCCCCCGGCCTGGTCATGGCGAACGGAGAAGTGCCGCGGTGAACCACGAGAACTTCCGGCACGACGCGTCCGTGTACTCGGACGACGACGAGTTCCTGGCCATGGCGGTGCCCTTCGTCTCCGAAGGGGTCGAGCTGGGCGAGCCGGTCCTCGTCACCACCACCCCCGCCAACATCACCCTGCTGCGCGGCGCCCTCGGCAAGGCCGCGGACTCGTTCGACCACGCCGAGACGGCCTACTTCGGGCGCAGGCCGCCCGAGCGCGCGACGGAGTTCTTCCGCTACTGGCAGCGCAAGGGCGCGTCGGGCGTCGGGCGCAACGTGCGGGTGCTGGCCGAACCGCTGTGGGCAGGCCGCACCGAGAGCGACGTGCGCGCGTGGCGGCGCATGGAGTCCGGTCTCAACGTCGTCCTCTCGTGCACGAACGTGTGGATGATCTGCCCGTACGACACCAGGGTGGTGGACGCCGAGGGCGTCGCGCACGCGCTGAAGACCCACCCCGCGGACGTGCGCGGCACCGAGTCGGTCCCGTCGCCCGACTACGTCGACCCGGTCGAGTACGCGCACGCGTGCGACTCCGTGCCGCTCCCCGAACGCCCGCCCGACGCCGCCGTGCTGCCGCTGCGGGGCGACCTGAACGGGTTGCGGCGCTTCGTCGTCGGCCGCGCGGTGGAGCTGGGCCTCGACGAGGACCGGGCCGCGATGCTGACCGTCGCGGTCGGGGAGACGCTCGCGTTCCTGCGCGACGACGGCCACGTCGCCGTGTGGTCGTGCGACGGCGCGGTCGTGTGCGAGCTCAGCGGTGCGGGCGCGGCGAGCCTCGACCCGTTCGCGGGCTTCCGGCCGCCCGAGGTGTGCGCGCCCGCGGAGCTCGGCGAGGGGCTGTGGATCACCCGGCAGATCTGCGAGGCCGTGGACGTGCGCGTCGACCACGGGGTCACGGTCTTCCGGCTGCGCATGGCGGGCCCGCGCTCGGCCGAGGTCGTCCGGTGGTGACGGTCCCGTCCCCCGGCCCCGCGTCGCCGTGCGGGACGGGGGGCCGGGACCGGCCGGGCCTCAGCCGGGCAGCGGGTCGTAGCGGACGAAGCGGCGGGTGAACGTCGCCGTGCCCGAGGTGAGCGACCGCAGCTCGATCGCGTACCGCAGCAGCGCCGAACTCGGCACCTCCGCGCGGATCGTGGTGTGCGCCGTCGAGTCCGTCTCCGTGCCGAGCACCCGGCCGCGCCTGCCGGACAGGTCGCCCAGCACCGTGCCCAGGTAGTCGTCCGGCAGGCGGATCGTCACCTCGTCCACGGGCTCCAGCAGCGACAGCCCGCTGTTCGCCGCCGCGTCCTTCAGCGCCAGCGACCCCGCCGTCTGGAACGCGGCGTCCGACGAGTCGACCGAGTGCGCCTTGCCGTCGACCACCGTGACCCGGACGTCGACGACCGGGTGGCCGTCGCGCAGCCCGCGCGCCAGCTGGGCCTTCACGCCCTTCTCGATGCTGGGGATGAACTGGTGCGGCACCGCGCCGCCGACGACCTTGTCCACGAACTCGAACCCGCCGCCGCGGGGGAGCGGCTCCACCACGACGTCGCACACCGCGTACTGGCCGTGCCCGCCGGATTGCTTCACGTGCCGCCCGTGGCCCTTGGCCGCGCCGGAGAACGTCTCGCGCAGCGCCACCCGCACCGGCTCGGTGTCCACCTCCGCGCCGCCCGCGCGCAGCCGCGCCAGCACCACGTCGGCGTGCGCCTCGCCCATGCACCACAGCACCATCTGATGGGTCTCGGCGTTGCGCTCCAGCCGCAGCGTCGGATCGCCCGCGACGAGCCGGTTCAGGTTGCGCGCCAGGTTGTCCTCGTCGCTGCGGCTGCGCGGCACGACCGCGACCGGCAGCAGCGGTTCCGGCATCAGCCACGGCGACACCAGCAGCGGTTCGCCGGGCGCGGACACGGTGTCGCCGGTCTCCGCCGAGCCCAGCTTCGTCAGCGCGCACACGTCGCCCGCCACGCAGTACGGCACCTCGCGCAGCGTCGAGCCCAGCGGCGAGTAGACGTGCGCGACCCGCTCGTCCACGTCGTGGTCCTCGTGGCCGCGGTCGGCCATCCCGTGCCCGGACACGTGCACCGCGTTCTCCGGCCGCAGCGTCCCGGAGAACACCCGGACCACGGACACGCGGCCCACGTAGGAGTCCACGGCGGTGCGCACGACCTCGGCCACCAGCGGCCCGTTCGGGTCGGCCGCCAGGCGGGGCCCCGGGATCCCGTCCAGGCCGGTCACCTCGGGCAGCGGGTGCTCCAGCGGGGAGGGGAACGCGCGGGCGATGCCGTCGAGCAGCTCGACCAGACCGGTCCCGGTCGCCGCGCACACCGGCAGCACCGGGTGGAACGAGCCGCGCGCCACCGCCGTCTCCAGGTCCGCGACCAGCGTCGCCTGGTCGATCTCCTCGCCCTCCAGGTAGCGCTCCATGAGCGACTCGTCCTCGCTC
This sequence comes from Umezawaea sp., assembly GCF_036375055.1. Classification (GTDB taxonomy): domain Bacteria; phylum Actinomycetota; class Actinomycetes; order Mycobacteriales; family Pseudonocardiaceae; genus Umezawaea. The sequence goes on along the minus strand of NZ_DASUSQ010000133.1, from coordinate 13,151 downwards.
TCGGCGATGATCGCCTCGATCAGCTCGGCGCGCTCGGCCTCGAAGCCCTCGGTGTCCCCGGTGATCAGGCCGACCAGACCGTCCCCCCTGGGCAGGTACATCGGCACCACGCCGGCGCCGAAGGCCTCCTGGCACGCCGCGATGGCGGTGGCGACGTCGGCCCGGTGGTGGTCGGTGCGGGTGATCACGACCGCGCGCGGCATCCCGACGGCGGCGCACTCCGCCCACAGCGAGGTGGTGGAGGCGTCCACGCCCTCGAACGCGTTGACCACGAACAGGGCGGCGTCGGCGGCCCGCAGGCCCGCGCGCAGTTCCCCGACGAAGTCGGCGTAACCGGGGGTGTCGATGAGGTTGATCTTGACATCGCGGTGCCGCAGCGGCGCGACGGCGAGGCCCACCGACCGCTGCTGCCGCACGGCCGCGGGGTCGTGGTCGCACACCGTGTTGCCCTCGACGACCGACCCGGCCCGCGTGAGCACGCCGCTCGCCGCGAGCAGTGCCTCGGTCAGGGTGGTCTTGCCCGCTCCCGACGGGCCGACCAGCACGACGTTGCGGACCTTGGCCGGGTCGTCCACAGCGACCGAGCCTGCCGAGTGGCCGTTGTCGTTGTTCTTCGCTCCCATGGAATTGCCCTCCACAACTCGCAGACGCCTTCGATTGCAAGTGTTTAGTGTTCGATCTCACACCCGGACGGGTGGAGGGGACAAGTCGTGGAGTCGATTCCCGGTGCCGGGTCCCCCGCGCGGGCCTGGCCGCGCTGGCGCGGCGGCCACGCGACGTGTCGTAGGCCACCACCTGCGGCGGAATGTGAAGTGGCCTGCCGGGAACGGGGTGGATTGGCCCGCGCCGGCGGTCCACGTCGGTCGTACGATGGCCTGGCCCGAACACCCCTTTTCGAAAGGCTGGCCGTGACCACTTCTTCCAACTCCGACACCGGTCAGGCGACCGGGACCTCGCGCGTCAAGCGCGGCATGGCGGAGATGCTCAAGGGCGGCGTGATCATGGACGTGGTCAACGCCGAACAGGCGAAGATCGCGGAGAACGCGGGCGCCGTCGCCGTCATGGCGCTGGAGCGCGTTCCGGCCGACATCCGCGCGCAGGGCGGCGTGTCCCGGATGAGCGACCCGGACATGATCGACCAGATCATCGCCAGCGTGTCCATCCCGGTCATGGCGAAGGCCCGCATCGGCCACTTCGTCGAGGCGCAGGTCCTCCAGTCCCTCGGCGTCGACTACATCGACGAGTCCGAGGTGCTGACCCCCGCGGACTACGCGAACCACATCGACAAGTGGCAGTTCACCGTGCCCTTCGTCTGCGGCGCCACCAACCTGGGCGAGGCGCTGCGGCGCATCACCGAGGGCGCGGCGATGATCCGCTCCAAGGGCGAGGCGGGCACCGGCGACGTCTCCAACGCCACCACCCACATGCGCAAGATCGGCGGCGAGCTGCGCCGCCTCCAGAACCTCAGCCCCGACGAGCTGTACGTGGCCGCCAAGGAGCTCCAGGCGCCGTACGACCTCGTCCGCGAGGTCGCCGAGGCAGGCAAGCTCCCCGTCGTCCTGTTCACCGCGGGCGGCATCGCCACCCCGGCCGACGCCGCGATGATGATGCAGCTCGGCGCCGAGGGCGTGTTCGTCGGTTCCGGCATCTTCAAGTCCGGCAACCCGGAGCAGCGCGCGGAGGCCATCGTCAAGGCCACCACGTTCCACGACGACCCGAGCGTCATCGCCAAGGTCTCGCGCGGCCTGGGCGAGGCCATGGTCGGCATCAACGTGGAGGAGATCCCCGAGCCGCACCGCCTGGCGGAGCGCGGCTGGTAGAAGGACGCCCCGCAGGCGAGGCCCGCACCGCCGCCGGTGCGGGCCTCGCCCGCGTCAGACGTGTTCCACCAGCATGATCCCGGTGGTGCCGGGCTCCAGCGCGCGGCACGTGTGCGGCTGGTCGCCAGGGTAGGCGAGGTAGTCGCCGACACCGATCTCCACCGGCTCGTCCGCGGGGCCGGCGACCATCCGCCCGCTGCTCACCACCAGGTGCTCGACCGTGCCCGCCATGTGCGGATCCGACTCCCGCGCGGCCCCCGGCTCCAGCGCCAGGTGGTACACGTCCCGCCGAGCGCCGGGCGGACACGACGCCAGCAGCGTCGCCGTGTAGTGCGCGCGCTCGGAGTAGATCGCGGGCCCCTCGCCGGCGCGAATCACCCGCACCCGCGTGGTGGGCGGGTCGACGAGCCTGCTCAACGGCACGCCCAGCGCCACGCCCAGCGCCCACAGCGTCTCCACGCTCGGGTTCCCGCTACCGGCTTCGAGCATCGACAACGTCGACTTCGCGATCCCCGCCCGCTTCGCCAGCTCGCTGAGCGACAGGCCAACGCGCTCACGCTCACGACGCAGGGACGCGGAGATGACCTCCAGCGGCGCGGTCCGGTTCACGGCACTCCAGTCGTTCGACATGTCGGTCAAGTCGTTCGCCTTGACGAACGCTCGCCAAGTGTTCATTGTATAGGACTATGCGTTCGACATGGCGAACACCAGATCCGGGGCTGCTCCGCGACGCCCTGGCGATAGCGGCGAGCGCGGCCGTGACGGGAGCCTCCTTCGGAGCGATCACGGTGGCCTCCGGTTCCCCTTGGTGGACACCGGTCCTCATGTCACTGGTCATCTTCGCGGGTGGCGCCCAGTTCATGGCGGTAGGCATAGTCGCGGCGGGCGGCTCACCCCCGGCGGCCGTCCTGGCGGGCCTGATCCTCAACATCAGGCACCTCCCGTTCGGCATGGCGGTAGGCGGCGTGATCGGCTCAGGACTACCGGCCAGACTCGTGGGCAGCCACCTGATGGCAGACGAGACAGTCGCCTTCGCCCTGGCCCAGCGAGACCCGGCCAGGGCCAGGACCGCGTACTGGCTGTGCGGCACCACCCTCTTCATCGCCTGGAACACGGGCGTGCTGGCGGGCGCCCTGCTGGGCCAGGGGATAGGCGACCCGGCGACCTTCGGCCTGGACGCCGCGTTCCCAGCAGCCCTGCTGGCACTGGTGCTACCGGCGCTGAAGGACAAGGCCACCACCAGAGCGGCCCTGGCGGGCGCGGCGACAGCCCTGGCCGCGACACCCTTCACACCGCCAGGCGTACCGGTGCTGCTGGCACTGGCAGGCTTGGTGGCACTGCGACTCCCGGTCCCGGCGAGCCGATGACGATCCTGGCGATCCTGGCCCTGGCGGCAGGCACCTACGCGTTCCGCCTGGCGGGCCCGCTGCTGAGGGACCGCATCACCCTTTCCGACAGGGCCCGCACCACGATGTCAACGGCGGCAACAGTCCTGCTGGTAGCACTCGTGGCAACGGCAACCCTGACCAAGGGCCACTCCTTCGCGGGCTTCGCCCTACCGCTGGGCGTAGCGGCGGGCGCGCTGGCGGCCTGGCGCAAAGCACCCTTCGTACTGGTGGTGCTACTGGCGGCAGCGGTAACAGCGGCACTGCGGTACGCGGGAATAAGGTGAGAAAGAGCAAGACGGGGATTTCCCGAAACCAGTGGCCGATTTTGCTCGGCGGATTCGACCCTTGATCGGGCAGGCTTCTGGGACTGCCCTTCCAGCCCGATCAAGGGTCGAATCGAGGGGGCGCCGAGTCAAATCGGCCACAGCACGCCGGGACCGGCGGTGACCCGATCTCGGAGGACCGGCGGCTACCCGGTCCCCGAGGATCAGCGGCTACCCGATCCCCGAGGACGAGCCTCCAGTTCCCCCGGCGATGGGCGAAGCCAACCAGGCCTCGGGCACCGCGAAGGCGTCGACCAACTCCCGCGCCCGAGGCCTCAACCCCCGACACAGCTCGTTCACGGCCCTGGACAAGTCCTTCGACCGCTCCGCGGTCAACCTCCCGTGCTCCAGGAACCAGGCCCGGTCCCCCTCCAGCACCGACAACGCGTACAGATCGCACACCTGGTCCAGCAACGCGGCCGTCCCGGCGTCGGGACACCGGTCCACAGCGGCGACGAACGCCTCCAGCACCACCCGGTCCACGTGCGCACGAGCCGCGTGCAGCACGTGGTCCTGGGCGTTGTTGAACGTCTCGAACGGGTCCTCCGCGCCCGCACCCGCCCTCCGCAGCCGCCGCGCGAGCCCCTCCAGCACGTGCGTCTCGCGGAACTCGAACTGGCGGACCTGCCAGCCGCGCTCCAGCAGCCCGTCACCGCTGCCGCCGACCAGCCGGGCGATGATCGACCGGGCCGCCGTGCGCTCGACGACCGCCCCGACGAACTGGTCCGCCACGAACCGGACCGTGCCCAGCGCGTCCAGGTCCCCCACGTGGTCGCGGTAGCTCGTCAACAGTCCTTTCGCGACCAGTTGCAGCAGCACGGTGTTGTCGCCCTCGAACGTGGTGAACACGTCCGTGTCCGCCTTGAGCTGGGGGAGCAGGTTCTCGGCCAGGTACCCCGCGCCACCGCAGGCCTCCCGGCACGTCTGGATCGTCGCCGTGGCGTGCCACGTCGACACCGCCTTGAGCCCGGCGGCCCGCGACTCCAGCTCGCGCCGACCGCGGTCGTCGGTGGTGTCGTGCAGCGCCGACACCAGCTCCTCCTGCGCGAAGTGCAGCGCGTAGGTCGTGGCCAGCGCGGGCAGCAGCCTCCGCTGGTGCGCGAGGTAGTCCAGCACCACCACCTCCTCGCCGTCGGGCCGGGTGAACTGCCGCCGCGCCTCGCCGTAGCGGACCGCCAGCGCCAGCGCCTTCTTCGTCGCGCTGCCCGCACCGCCCGCGACGCTGATCCGCCCGCGCACCAGCGTTCCCAGCATCGTGAAGAACCGCCGCCCCGCCCCGTCGACCGGGCTGCTGTACGTGCCGTCCGCCGCCACGGACCCGTACCGGTCGAGCAGCGCCGTCCTCGGCACCCGCACCCGGTCGAACGCGATCCGGCCGTTGTCGACGCCGTTCAACCCGGCCTTGTGGCCGCAGTCCTCGATGGACACTCCCGGTAGGACCTGCCCGTGCTCGTCGCGCAACGGCACCAGGAGCGCGTGCACGCCGTGCTCCTGACCGCCGGAGGCCAGCTGCGCGAACACCACGGCCATCCGCCCGTCCCGAGCGGCGTTGCCGATGTAGTCCTTGCGCGCCTGCACGTCCGGCGTGTGGACGACGAACTCCTCGGCGTCCGCGTCGTAGGTGGCCGTGGTCCGCAGGTGCTGCACGTCCGACCCGTGCCCGGTCTCCGTCATGGCGAAGCAGCCGGGCAGGTCGAGGTTCATGATCGCGGGCAGGTGCTCGTCGTGGTGCCGCCGCGTCCCGAGCGCCTGCACGGCCCCGCCGAACAGCCCCCACTGCACGCCCGCCTTGACCATCAGCGACAGGTCGCCGAACCCCAGCACCTCGAACGCGACCACCGACCCGCCGATGTCGTCGTCACCGCCGTGGGCCTCGGGGAACCCGATCAGCGAGTGCCCGCCCTTCGCGAGCAGCCCGAGCTGCTCGAACACCAGGGCCCGCTGCGCCTCCAGGTCCAGCACCGGCGGCGGTTCCAGCGTGCCGAGCAGCTCGCGGGACCTCCGGCGGAGATCGGCCCAGCGGCCGTCGAGCACGTCGCGCAGAACGTCGTTCGCCATGGCCTTTCCTAACACGGGCGCGGAGCCGCCGCAGGGGTCGCGGCGGCGGGGCGACGACCTCCCGGTCCCGCCGAGCCCCCGGGCGGTCCGCGCCACGCCGTTGTCGTGCCCGCCAGGTCGGGGCCACCCGCCCGTCGTGCCCCGGCCGGAGCGGCACCGCGACCCGCGACGGCGTGCCGCGATCAGCCCAGCGGCGGCACCGTGTGCTTGCGGACGTGCTCGAACAGCAGGTTCGTGTGCACCTCGGTGACCTCGCGCCGGGCGGTGAACCGGTCGAGCACCAGCCGTTGCAGGTGCGCGGTGTCCGCGACCGCCACGTGCACCAGGAAGTCGTCCGGACCCGTCACGTGCGACACGGCGAGCGTCTCCTCCAGCGCCAGCGCGTACTCCATGAACGGCCCGACGATGGCGCGCGTGTGCGGCCGGATCCGCACCGCGATGATCGCCTGCACGGGCCGTCCGACGGCCTTCAGGTCCACCTCGGCGTGGTAGCCGGTGATCACCCCGCGGTCGCGCAGGGCCCGGTGGCGGACCACGCACGTCGACGCCGCGACGTTGACCCGGTCCGCCAGGTCCTTGTTGAGCAGCCGCGCGTCCTTCTGCAACTCGTGCACGATCGCGGCGTCCACCGAATCCATCACGGTCATCTCCTCCACCCACCGCAGTCCCTGCGGAAGTCCACCGCGAAACCTGCCCCGGTTGTCACGATCGTGCCACCGGACCGCACGAAACACGGAGGTCACCATGGCGGGTTTCCACACGAAGGCCGTGCACGGGGGCCGCGACGACCTCGCGGCCCTCGGCGTCCACGCGGCGCCCCTCGACCTGTCGACCACCTACCCCGTACCCGACCAGGCCAGGGGCGGCGAAGCGCTCCAGGCCCTCGCCGACGGCGTCGCCGAGGCGTCCTCGCCCGTCTACGCCCGCCTGCACAACCCGACCGTGGCGAGGTTCGAGAAGGCACTCGCCCTGCTGGAGGGGACCGAGCAGGCGGTGGCGTTCGGCAGCGGCATGGCCGCGGTCACGGCGGTCGTGCAGGCCGCGGCCGTCATGGGCGGGAAGCCCCACGTCGTGGCCGTGCGACCGCTCTACGGCGGCACCGACCACCTGCTCTCCTCCGGCCTGCTCGGCGTCCGCACGACCTACGCGACGGCCGACCGGGTCGCCGAGGCGATCACGCCGGAGACCGGGCTGGTGGTGCTGGAGACCCCGGCCAACCCCAACCTGGACCTCGTCGACATCGCCGCCGTCGTGGCGCGGGCCGGTGCCGTTCCCGTCATGGTGGACAACACCTTCGCCACGCCCGTGCTCCAGAACCCCGCCGCGCACGGCGCGACCTACGTGCTGCACTCCGGCACCAAGTACCTCGGCGGCCACGGCGACGTGCTCGGCGGCGTGGTGGCCTGCTCCGCCGACCGGGCCGCCGCGCTGCGGCAGGTCCGGATCGTCACCGGCGCGGTGCTGCACCCGCTCGGCGGCTACCTGATGCACCGCGGGCTGGCGACGCTCCCGCTGCGCGTCGAAGCGGCCCAGCGCGGCGCGGTCGAACTGGCCCGCAGGCTCGCCGAGCACCCCGCCGTGGGCGTGGTGCGGCACCCGAGCCTGCCCGGCGCGGACCCGGCGGGCCTGCTCGGGCGGCAGTTGCGCGGCCCCGGCGCGGTGCTGGCGTTCACCACCCGCGAGGACCCGACCGAGGTGGTCCGCGGCCTGTCCCTGATCACGCCCGCGGTGAGCCTGGGATCGGTCGACACGCTGATCGAGCACCCGGCCGCCCTCACGCACCGACTCGTGCCCAGCGCCGACCGGAATGCGTGCGGAGTGCCGGAGAACCTATTGCGGGTGAGTGTCGGTCTGGAGGACGTGGAAGACATTTGGGACGACCTGGACCGGGCCCTTTCCGGGAAAAGCGCGCCTTGTGATCTCGATTACATCAAGTCTTCCCCAAGTGATTTCCCACTGAGTGCGCACAACCTCTAACGTCCTGCGACCAGTGGGGTGGTCGGCGTCACTCCACTGGTCCGGGTCGGAGCGCGGGAGGTTCCGACGCACGTGTTTTATGGGGAAGGGAACCGCCTCGTGGATTCGCAGACCAATTCGCCCGAAAAGGACGAACACCTGCCCGACGTCGACGGGTACAGCAAGGCGCTGAGCAAGCGCCAGGTGCAGATGATCGCGATCGGCGGCGCCATCGGCGTCGGCCTGTTCCTCGGTGCCGGTGGCAGGCTCGCCGCCGCCGGGCCCGCGCTCGTCTTCTCCTACGCGCTGTGCGGTCTGGCGGCGTTCTTCGTGATGAGAGCGCTGGGCGAGCTGGTGCTGCACCGCGCGACGACCGGCAGCTTCGTCGAGTACGCCCGCGAGTTCATCGCCCCGTGGGCCGGGTTCGCGTCCGGCTGGATGTACTGGCTGAACTGGGCGATGACGGGCATCGCCGAGATCACGGCGGTCGCCATCTACATGCACCGGTGGTTCCCCGACCTGCCCCAGTGGATCACCGCGCTGGTCGCGCTCGCGTTCCTGGTCGTTGTCAACCTCCTTTCGGTCAAATTGTTCGGCGAACTGGAGTTCTGGTTCTCCGTCATCAAGGTGACCGCGATCGTCGCGTTCCTGTTCACGGGTATCGCACTGGTCGTCAAGGGCACCGAAATCGGTGGGTCCACGGCCGGTGTGCACAACATCACCGAATTCGGGGGGTTCTTCCCGGCCGGTGTGGGTATCGCGCTGATGACGCTCCAGGCGGTCATCTTCGCCTATTCGGCCGTCGAACTCGTCGGTATCGCCGCCGGTGAGACCAAGGAACCGCACAAGGTGATGCCGAAGGCCATCAACGGCGTCGTCTACCGGATCGCGGTCTTCTACGTCGGCTCGGTGCTGCTCCTCACGCTGCTGCTGCCGTGGACCGCCTACAGCGGTCTGGAGAGCCCGTTCGTCACGGTCTTCTCGCAGCTGGGCATCGCGTGGGTCGGTGACGTCATGAACGCCGTCGTGCTCACCGCCGCGCTCTCCTCGTGCAACTCCGGCCTCTACTCGACCGGCCGCATCCTCAAGTCGCTGGCGCAGAAGGGCGAGGCGCCCGCGTTCACCGGGAGGATGAGCAAGAACCACGTGCCCTACGGCGGCGTGCTGTTCACCTCGGTGGTCTACCTGGCGGGCGTGATCCTGAACTACCTGGTGCCCAAGGAGGCGTTCGACATCGCGATCGCCGTCGCCTCGCTGGGCGTGGTCGCGACCTGGGCGACGATCATCGTCTGCCAGATGCGGCTGCGGGCCTCCGCGCTGCGCGGCGAGATCGAACGCCCGTCCTACCGGATGCCGGGAGCCCCGTACACGAACTGGGGCACCCTCGGCTTCCTGGCGCTGGTGATCGTGCTGATGGCCTTCGCGGGCACGGCGGAGCGGGTGGCCTTCTGGTCCATCCCGGTCCTCGTCGTCGTGCTCGTCGTCGGCTGGAAGGTCGTCTCGCGCCGCTCCGCGGCCGATCCGGAGCCGGTCGCGGTCGGCGAGCGCTGACCCCCCGTCCGGGGAGGCACCACGGGCCACGTGCTCGGGGTGCCTCCCCGCGTTCGTGGTTCCACAGCCCTTCACCAGCCGTGATCACCGGTGGTACTAGGGTGGTGCGACCAGTCCACGACCACTCCGAGGAACCGCAGCCGTGTCCGCAGCCCAGCCCGTCGTCGGTGTGCTCGCCCTCCAGGGCGACGTCCGCGAGCACCTCATCGCGCTCGCCGAGTGCGACGTGGTCGCCCGCCCGGTGCGTCGTCCGGAAGAACTCGCCGAGCTGGACGGGATCGTGCTGCCCGGTGGCGAGTCGACCACCATCAGCAGGCTCCTGGCGACGTTCGAGCTGCTGGAGCCGCTGCGCGAGCGCCTCGCGGGCGGGATGCCCGCCTACGGGTCGTGCGCGGGCATGATCCTGCTGGCGGACAAGGCGATCGACGGCCGCCCCGACCAGCACCAGCTCGGCGGGCTCGACATCGTGGTCCGGCGCAACGCGTTCGGCCGCCAGGTCGACTCGTTCGAGGAGGACCTGGACTTCGAGGGCGTCGAGGGCGGCCCGGTGCACGCCGTCTTCATCCGCGCTCCGTGGGTCGAATCCGCTGGTGGGAGCGTCGACGTGCTCGCGAGGGTCCCGGAATCCCCGACGGCGGGTGACGCCGCCGGTAGGATCGTCGCGGTCCGGCAGGGTCCCGTGCTCGCCACCGCGTTCCACCCGGAACTCACCGGTGACGGTCGGGTGCACAGCCTTTTCGTGGAAATCGTTCGCTCAGCGGGCTGAGCGTGTTGTGTCGCATGTGACGGAGGAAAGATGAGCGGCCACTCCAAGTGGGCTACCACCAAGCACAAGAAGGCCGCGATCGATGCCAAGCGGGGCAAGCTCTTCGCGAAGCTGATCAAGAACATCGAGGTGGCCGCGCGGACCGGTGGCAGCGACCTCGATGGCAACCCGACGCTGTACGACGCGGTCCAGAAGGCGCGCAAGAACTCCGTGCCGGTCGACAACATCGAGCGCGCGCGCAAGCGCGGCGGCGGTGAGGAGGCGGGCGGCGCCGACTGGCAGACGATCATGTACGAGGGCTACGGCCCGAACGGCGTCGCCGTGCTGATCGAGTGCCTCACCGACAACCGCAACCGCGCGGCGGGCGAGGTGCGCACCGCGATGACCCGCAACGGCGGCTCGATGGCCGACCCCGGCTCGGTGTCGTACATGTTCAGCCGCAAGGGCGTCGTGATCCTGCCGAAGAACGACCTGTCCGAGGACGACGTGCTGATGGCCGTCCTCGACGCGGGCGCGGAGGAGGTCAACGACCTCGGCGACAGCTTCGAGGTGGTGTCCGAGGCGACCGACCTGGTCGACGTGCGCAAGGCGCTCCAGGACGCGGGCTACGACTACGACTCCGCGGACTCGAACTTCCTCCCGTCCGTGACGGTCGCGCTGGACGCCGAGGGCGCCCGCAAGATCTTCAAGCTGATCGACGCGCTGGAGGACTGCGACGACGTGCAGAACGTCTTCGCGAACTTCGACGTCTCCGACGAGGTCATGGCCGAGATCGACTAGGACGCCGTCCCGAGGGGGCCTCCACCGGTGGTGGGGGTCCCCTCCGCGTTGCGGGACAATGGGCGGCGTGACGATTCCGCCGTACCCCGAAGAGGAAATCCGCCTCCGCGAGTGGCTGCTCAGGGAAGCCGACCTGCACGGGCACGCCACGATCAGCGTGCCCCAGGACGCCGAGGGCGCGCCGTACTCGTTCACGGTGGGCGCCTGGCGGCGGTTCGGCGTGGCGGAGGCGGTGGTCGTCGGCCTGCCGTCGGAGGCCGCGACGATCCTGCTCGCCACCTACGTCTCCCGTGCCCGAGCGGGTGAGCGGTTCGTGCCGGGCCGGCTGCACCACGACGTCTTCACCGGCATCCCGATCACCGTCGAGAAGGTGTTCAAGGGGTTCTACCCGGAGTTCTTCGGCAGCGCGTTCCTGCTCTACGGCAAGGGCGACTTCCCGGCCGTGCAGATCATCGTCCCCACCCCGCAGGGCCACTGGCCGTGGCAGCCGGACGCGCCTGCCGGGTTCGGCGACTGGCAGCTCCTGCTGACCGAGAGCGGCCTGCCCACGAGCTGGGTCTCGGGGGTCAACGGGCCCTGACCGTTGTCCGGAGTGGTTGTCAGGCTTCCGCCCGCCGACACCGGACAACGCCGAGCGGCTAGACAGGTGCTGTGCGGCGGTTCGGGGGTCGTCCGGGGCGGACGGCAGCCGCACGACCGCGGTCCGCTCCCCGGTGCGCAGGGGAGGCGTCGAGGGGGGCGGACCGCGTACACCAGACATGGTTCGGGAGCCCCGCCCGTTCCAGTTAGGGGTCATGGGGAAGCTCCCGATGGGCGACCCCATGACCCGTTCTCCCCACCCGCCCGCTGACGGCCTCCTCCGGCAGCACCGGCCACGAGAATGCGCACGACCGGTGCGCGGTGCCACCTCCCCGCCTCCGCGGGCTGCCCCCGGGCGGTCCGGACGACCTCCGTGCGGGGAGGACGCGACCAGCGGGAACACGGACAGCGGTTTCGACGGGGCGAGGACCTCGTCAGTCCCGATCGACCACGACGTCCTCCTCGCAGACCACCTGCTGGACCGAGGTGAGGTCGATGAAGTTCTCGTGGTCCGGGTCGACGACCTCCAGGAAGTTGTCGCTGAGGAAGAGGGCTTCGAGGTCGGCCATGTCGTCGAACCACGCCTCGACGATCGAGTCGAACTCCGGCTCGGGAAACCGGGGCGCCGGTACCGGGTAGGACACGACGAACCGGCGGAGGTACTGCTCGGCTTCCGGGATCGACATCAGCAGCGGCCGGTGCCTGTTCTTCTGGTGGTCGACGAATTCGTCGTGGGTCATGTGCTCGGCGCGCTTGAGCGCGACAATGATCTTGATCATGGTTCGGGTCCTTCGCGGGTTTCGGGATCGGCGCTGTCCGGTGAGGCGCGCGGGCGCGGCGGCCCGCGGGGGTGCTCTCCGAGGCTCGGGACGGTCACGTCGCCGCTGCTGGAGGTGCACGTCGTGCCGTGGGCGGCGACGGGGACCGGTCGGATGCTCCGCACGTGGTCAACCCTGTCGGGCTCTCCCGCGAGTGCCCAGGGCCGCTCGATGCTGGTGGCCGGACCACCAGCCTGGACCGGTCGGTCCGTGAGATGGTGATCGCCATGGCGAACGTGCGATCGCGCGAACTCGGCGCCTACCCGCGCGCGCGGCGCGACCGCCTCTCGCCGGAGGACGTGGGCCTGCCCGGCGGTGGCAGGCGACGGGTCAGAGGACTGCGCCGGGAGGAGGTGGCGGTTCTGGCGAACGTCGGTTGCACCTGGTACACGTGGCTGGAGCAGGGGCGCGACGTCCAGCCGAGCCTGGAGGTCCTCCTCGGCATCGCCGACGCCCTGCGGCTGTCGAGGGGCGAGCGACGTCACCTGTTGCTGCTCGGCGGGCATCCCGGCGCCGAACAGGCACCCGCCTACGAGAGGGTCGACGGCCTGGTGCAGGGGCTGCTGGACCAGCTCGCTCCGTACCCGGCGGTCGTGATGACACCCTGGTTCGAGTCGGTGGCCCACAACGCGCCGTTCCGGTTCATGATCGACGACCTTGAGTCGGTACCCGAGGCGGACCGCAACTGCGCGTACCTGAATTTCACCCACCCCGACTGGATCGCCGGGCACGCGGACCACGAGGAGGAGTGCGCCGCGATCGTGGCCGCACTCCGCGCGGGTCAAGGCGAGTCGGTGACCGATCCGGCCTGGAAACCACTGCTGGCTCGGCTCCGGGCCGACTCACCGCTGTTCGCGCGTCTCTGGGGTCAGGCGGACGTGGTCACCGACTCCCGGAAGGCCAAGCGCATCCTGTCCCTGCACGTCGGCATGCTGGCCCTGCGCCCGATCACGATGCTGCTCCAGGAGAGCCCGCAGACCAGGGTGGTCGTCTACCAGCCCGACGACCACATCACCGGGGAACGGCTGGAAGAACTCACCAGGCGGATCACCGCGGGCCACGTCGACGGGCCTGCGAAGGTGCGACACCTGCGGTCGCTGTCCTGAATCCGC
>NZ_DASUSQ010000132.1:0-57035 GCF_036375055.1 Umezawaea sp. | reverse complement strand
ACGAGAAGGGCCGGGAGGGGGAGGGCGGCGGCTTCGGCGCCACCGGCAGGCCCGTCGGCGCCTACGTCGTCGCCGGGACCAGCGTGACCTGGTGCCCCGCGGTCGACGTGAACCGGCTCCTGACCGGTGTCGCGGCCGTCGCCATCGCCTTCCTGGTCACCCGCGCTCGAATCGCCAAGGCGCGGGTGCGCGCCGAGCACGGATGACGGTGGTGATCGCGGGCGGCGGCCTGAGCGGGCTGGCGCTCGCGGGCCACCTCGCCCTCGAACCCCGGTGGCACGGGCGGGTGGTGGTCGTCGACGACGGCCGCCGTCCGCTCGACACCGTCGCCTGGTCCTCGTGGGCCGACCGGCCCGGCCTGCTCGACGCCGCGGTGTCGAGCAGGTTCTACCGCGTCCGGGTGCACGCCGACGGCCGCACCCGCACCCTCCCGCTCGGCCGCTACCGGTACCTCGTGGTGCGGGGCACCGACCTGGCGCGCGTGGTCCGCGGGCTCGCGGAACCGCTGGCGCACTTCGACTTCCGCCACGGTCACGTGGACGAGGTCGTCGAGCACGCCGGTCGGACCGGTGTGGTGGTCGACGGTGAGTTGGTCGAGGCGCGCTGGGTGTTCGACAGCGTGCTCGGCCCGCCGGACCCGCCCCCGGTGGACGCGCGCCTGGTGTTCCGGGGCCGACGGGTCCGCACCGAGCGGCCGGTGTTCGACCCGCGGACGCCGACGCTGTTCGACTTCCGCACGAGCCAGGCCGGTTGTGCCGCTTTCGTCTACGTGCTGCCGTTCTCGGCGACCGAGGCACTCGTCGAGCACACCGCTTTCGCGCCGCCGCACGGGCCGCTTCCCGGCGTCGACACCCAGCGCGCCGCGCTGGCGGACTACCTCGACGACGTGCTCGGCGCGGGCCCGTGCGCGGTGCTGCACGAGGAAGGGGCCGTCCTGCCGCTGTCGGCGGGCACGGCGTCGCGTCGCCGCGGTGACGTGCTGACCATCGGCGCACCGGCGGGCATGATCAAGGCGAGCACCGGCTACTCCTACCAGCGGGCGCAGCGCGACAGCGCCGCCGTCGTCCGGTCGCTGGTCGAGCACGGCCACCCGTTCGACCTGCCCGGCGAGAGCGCGAGGCACCGGCTGTTCGACGCCGCTCTGCTCGACGTGGTCACCCGCGAGCCGGGGGAACTGGAGCGGGCGTTCGCCGCGCTGTTCCGGGGTTCCTCGGCGGAACCGGCGCTGCGCTTCCTCGACGAGCGCAGTTCGTTCGCGCAGGAGAGCCGCCTGTTCGCCGCGATGCCCGTCGGGGTCTACCTGAAGGCGGTCGGCAGGCGGTTGCGGGCGTAGCGCGGCCGTGGTCGCGCGGGTGCGCGGCCACGGCCACGTGGTTCGTCAGGTGTGATCGGCCGTCGTGCCCATGTGACGACCCGCGGGCAGCACCTTCGTGTGGATCAGCGTTCCGAGCGCCCACGTGGCGACCATCAACCCGATGAACGTCGCCAGCAGTACCTCGTCCTCCGTCCACAGCGCGGCGATGCCCGTTCCGAGCGCGGCGATGCCGAGCACCAGCGCAACCCTCACGAACGTCCCGCGTGCCAACGCGGTCCGCCCGGTCAGCAGAGCTGCCGCGGCGCCGAGCACGATGCCGGTGGCGGCCATGCCACGGGGATCCTGGATGAAGGGCATGTCGCCCCTGATCAGGTAACCGAAGTAGGGAACCACGACCGCCGCGACGAGCACCGCGGCCAGGGTGTCCTTCCAGGTGAACCTCATCGTCTCCACCTCCTTTCCCGACAGCTCCAGCGTCGTCGTCGCGGACGGGAGGGTGAAGGGCCCAACGTCCTCGGAGTGGCGGCGTTGGGCCCGGTTCGTCACGGTGAGGCGAGGTCGCGGCGCTCGAACGCGAGCACGGCGAGCACGAGCAGGACCGCGGTCGCGCACAGCAGCACGACCGCGCCCACCCCGTTCGCGTTCCCGGACAGCGCGTCACCCACCGCGGCGTGGTGGAACGGCGACAGCACCCGCCACGGCCGCAGCCAGTCCGCGAGTTCGGCCAGCGTCTGCAGGAGGAACGCCGCCACCGCCGCACCGATCGGGATCGCGACGGCGAGTCCTCGGCGGCCGGTGAGCGCACCGACGAGCAGGGCCAGCGCGCCGAACGGCAGGGCGAGCAGCGCGGCGAGCAGGCTCGCGGTGACCAGGTCCGCGGGAGGAACGTCCAGACCGACCAGCGCGTTCGACGCGAGGAGCACCGCCGCGAGCGCCGCGGCGACCACCAGCAGGTCCACCAGCACGGCAAGGGCCTTGTCCAGCAGCAGTTCCCGCCGGGACACCGGGTTGACCGCCAGCAGGTCCATGGTGCCCGCCCGCTCCTCGCCCGCGGTGGACCGCCCGGCCTGACCGATGACGACCCCGAGCAGCACGAGCGGGGCCAGGAACCCGAACACCTCGGCCCGGATGTAGCCGACGCCACTCGTGAACGCGCCCTGCACGTCGAACATGGCCTTGAACGCCTCGGGGTAGGACGCCAGCAGCTGCTCGAAATCCCCGGCGGCCTGCTTCACGGTGGGGTAGACGGCCATCTGGAGGGCGACGCTCGCGACGAGCGCGGCGCCCCAGCCGATCGTCCCCGACCTGTTGTCCCGCAACGACTTGGTCACCAGGTCACGCGACATGGGATTCCCGCCTCTCCACGTAGTCCAGGAAGATCTCCTCCAGGTCCGGCTCCGCGCTCGTGACGTTCACCAGGCCCAGACCGGCGGCCGCGCGGACCAGGTCGCCGACGTCGCCCACCACGTGGCAGGCGACGGTGGCACCGTTCGACGTCACCTCCCGCACACCGGGGATCCGCTCGAACACCTCGGCGTCCACCGGCGCGGCGAACGTGAACGTCAACGCGCGCAACGCGGTGGCCTTCAGGTGGTCGACCCTGTCCACCACCACGAGCCTGCCGTCGAGCAGGATGCCCACCCGGTCTGCGACCTGTTCGACCTCCGACAGCACGTGCGAGGAGAACAGCACGGTCCCGCCCGCTGCGGCGTGCTCGCGGACGGCGGCGTGCAACTCGCGCTGTGCCAACGGGTCCAGTCCGCTCGCGGGCTCGTCCAGCACCAGCAGGTCCGGTTCGTGCTGGAATGCCTGCACCACGCCGAGCTTCTGCCGGTTGCCCTTCGACAGCTCTCCCGCCCGACGGCCGAGGTCGAGTTCGAGCCGCTCGGCGAGCCGCAGCGCGGCGGTCACGTCGCGGTGCCCCCTCAGCCCGGCCAGCAGCTTGAGCAGTTCGACGCCGGTCAGGTCGTCGTAGAGCGCGAGGTTCCCCGGCAGGTAGCCGACCCGGCGACGCGCTCCGACAGAGTGCGACGCGAGGTCCTGGCCGAAGAGCAGCACCCGGCCACGAGTCGGGCGGATGAGGTCGAGCAGCAGCCGCAGCGTGGTGGTCTTGCCCGCGCCGTTCGGGCCGAGCAGGCCGAACACCTCGCCTTCGCGCACCTCCAGGTCGAGGTCGCGCAGCGCGGAGGTGTGCCCGTACCGCTTGGTCAGCCGCTCGGTCCGCACGACGGGGGTCATCGCGGTCCGCCGTGCTCGGCGGTGTCGGCGATGGTCCGCAGCGTGGCGCGCTGGATCGCGCCGACGAAGGGCCTGACCAACCGCCAGTACCTGCGGAACCCCACCCAGGACAGCGGGTCGTCGAGGATCGTGCGCACCTCGTAGGTGACCAGCGAGCGCCTCGTGCCGTAGGGCAGCACGGACAGCGAACAGACGATCTTGCCGAAACCGGGTTCGGCGAAGTCGGTGAAGTCGCGCGGCTCGATCGGACGCCATTCGACCACCGGCTGCCAGAAACGGCCCACGGCACCGAAGGTGATCTCCTCGCCGGGCCGTTCGCCGAGCACGACCCAGTCGGACCCCGCGGTGAGGTCGTCCAACGTCATCCTGGTCGGGACGCGCACCGGACCGCGCTTGCGCGACCTCATCCGCTCGGGGATGGCGCGGATCAACAGCGACGCGTCGACCAGCGCGCCGTGGACCTCGGTGAAGTCCAGTTCGCGCACCGCGCGGTACGCCGTCTCCGGATCGGCGTCCACGACCCGGTGGCCGGCCAGGGCGAAGTCGGACCGGGGCGCGAAGCGGTCGATCAGCAGCTCCCGCGGGACGGTCGTCGGGTGCTCGGCGTAGATCTGGGACATGGCGGAGGACCTCCTCGTGTGGTGCGGAACGCGGCAGCGCGACGCGGCGTCGCCCGACCTGCCCCCACGGTCGCGCGCGCGGGTGCGGCCCGACAGAGCTGGGCGCAACCTCCACGGCGGGACCGAAGTCCCCGCACACCGGGGCCCGGCGCTGGTGGAGCAGCGCTCAGATCACGAGCACGGTGATCTGGCGAACTGGCCGACATCGAAGGGAACGACGGACGCGATGGCACATCACGGGAGAACGGCCGCGGTGACGTTCCTCGGCGGAACGGGCACGGTGACCGGCAGCAAGTTCCTGCTCGAATCGGGGAGGTCGCGGGTGCTCGTGGACTGCGGTCTCTTCCAGGGGCTCGCCCCGCTGCGGCGGCGCAACTGGCGGCCGCCGCCACTGGACCTGGGCGCACTCGACGCCGTCGTGCTGACCCACTCGCACCTCGACCACTGCGGCTACCTGCCGGTGCTGGTTCGCAACGGCTGGCACGGTCCGATCCACTGCACCCCCGGCACGGCGGACCTCGCGGCGATCGTCCTCGCCGACAGCGCCCACCTGATGGCGGAGGACGCCGCACAGGCCAACGCGGGCGGCTGGACCAAGCACCACCCCGCCCTGCCCCTCTACGGCGCGGACGACGCCGCGCGCACCACCCGGCTGTTCCGACCGGTGGACTTCGACGTGAGCCGGATCATCGCGGACGGCGTCGAGCTGGAACTCGGTCGCGGGGGCCACATCCTGGGGTCGGCGTGGGCCCACCTGGGCCTGTCGGGCCGCGATGTCGTGGTGAGCGGCGATCTCGGCCGGCCGGTGCACCGGGTGCTCCGGCCACCGCAGCCCCGGCCCGCGTGCGACGCGCTGCTGCTGGAGTCGACCTACGAGGACCGCACCCACGACGATGCGGCCGCGGCCACCCTGTTCGCCGACACGATCCGCCGCACGATCGGCCGCGGCGGTAGCGTGCTCATCCCGGCGTTCGCGGTGGACCGCACCGAGGTGATCCTCGTCGAGCTGGCCCGCCTGGTCCGCGAAGGCGACATTCCCGACGTGCCGGTCCTGGTGGACAGCCCGATGGCCTTGGCATCGCTGCGCGTCTACCGCCGGGCGGTAGACGCGGCGTGGCCCGAGGTCCGCCCCGAGCTGGTGGGCGCGGCCGACCCGTTCGATCCGGGCCACCTCGCCGAACTGCACACCGCCCAGCAGTCCATGACGGCCAACGAGCCGCGCACGCCGTCGATCGTCATCTCGGCGTCGGGCATGGCCACCGGCGGGCGGGTGCTGCACCACCTGGAGCGCGTGCTGCCCGAGGAGAAGCACACCGTGCTCGTGGTCGGCTACGCCGCTGCGGGCACCAGGGCACGCAGGCTCGTCGACGGCGCACGGGAGATCAAGATCCACGGCCGCTACGTCCCGGTGCGGGCCGAGGTGGTGGTGATCGACGCGTTCAGCGCACACGCCGTCGCCGACGAACTCGTCGACTGGGCCACGGCCGGACCACCGCCCACCACGACCTACCTCGTGCACGGCGAGCCCGCGGGGGCGACGGCGCTGGCGTACCGCCTTTCCGCGAAGCACGGGTGGACCGCGGTCGTGCCGGAGGACGGTGAACGCGTCCTGCTGTGAACTGGCCTTCGACCGCGGAGCCGTGCGCGCGGCCGTTCGCCGCCGAGGTTCGTGCACTGCTCGCCGTGCTCGGTCGCCGTGGTGCGCGAGACGGGGAGGCCGTGATCCGCGCCGTCTCGTCCGCGGCGGTCTCGACCTGTCCGGCGGGCCGGTGTAGCCGAAGATCGACCGGTGCGGTCGGGTACGGCTTCGACATCGTGCTGGTCGCGGCGCTGGCGTTGACCAACGCGGTGTTCGCGGGCGGCGAGATGGCGTTGATCTCGTTGCGCGAAGGGCAGTTGCGGGCGTTGGAGCGCGACGGCGGACGCGGTGCGCCCACGCTGGTGAGGCTTGCCCGCGACCCGAACCGTTTCCCGGCGACCATCCAGATCGGCATCGCGCTGGCGGGATTCCTCGCCTCGGCGACCGCCGCGGTGTCGCAGGCCCAACCACTGGTGCCGTTGCTGGGTTTCCTGGGAGGCGCGGCGAACGCGGTCGCCGTGGCGTTGGTGACGATCGTGCTGACGCTCCTGACCCTGGTGTTCGGGGAATTGGCGCCCAAGCGGCCGGCGATGCAGCACGCCCAGGGGCGGGCGCTGCTGGTCGTGCGTCCGCTGGATCTCCTGTCGACGATCTCCCGTCCAGTCGTGTGGACGTTGAGCGCGGGGACCAACGTGGTCGTGCGGGTGTTCGGTGGTACCCCGACGCGGGCGACGAGGACCTGAGCCCCGAGGAACCGCGGGATCTGGTCGCCACCCGGAGAGGTCCCAACCCCGAGCAGCGCTCCCGGCGGGAGCACGGCGATCCAGCCGCCGCGGCACAGCACGGTCTCGATGAGTTCGTCGACGGCGTCGGCGATGACCTCGGGGTCGTCGACGCCGTTCGAGAATGACGAACTGTGGTTCGCCTGTCAAGTGTGCGGTCAGGCGGTTCCCCGTGACGGCCGGACGGCGCGGGACGTTCGACGCGGCGGGCCGAGGGCGGTGATGAGGTCTCTGATGCTGTGGTGGGCTTCCAGCGGGTGGCGCAGGCGGCCCTCGGTGTTGACGCGGTATTGGTTGCGGCGGCCGACCTTGGTGCGCTCGACGTAGCCGTCCCGGATCAGGTCGGCCAGGATGAGCTGGACCCCGCGGCTGGTGATGCCCACCTGCTCGGCGATCGTCGACAGTGTCTGGTGCGGGTCCGCGGCCAGGCACAGCAGGACGTGGCCGTGGTTGCTCAGGAACGTCCACGACCCGCTCGCCGTCCCAGCGCGCGTCACGGCGGAGTCGTGGTCGGCGGAGGGATCGGTGGGCCTCATGGCGCAGACCATAGGCCATTCCTCCACGGTGCGTGCCGTGACATCGACGAACCGCGGTTCGTCTGTCTCGGGTTGACAGACGAACCGTGGTTCGTCATTCTGGTGGTGCGGAGGGGAGTACCCGCCTCATCCGGGATCGTCACTACGGAAGCCCCGTGCGGCTGCCCGGTCCCGGACGCCACCGCTGGACGTGGTGGTCGGGGAGACCTCTGGTTCATCCGAGTGGACCGGAGGTGCGTTGTCGTGGTTGTGCCGTTGTGGGCGTGGGCCGCAGTGCTCGGCGTGATCCTGGTGATGCTCGCGATCGACCTGTTCGCCCACCGCAGGGCGCACGTGGTCGGTGTGCGGGAAGCAGCCGTGTGGTCGGGCGTCTGGGTCGCGTTCGGCCTGGGGTTCGGCGCCGTCGTGTGGTGGGCGTGGGGCGGGGAGTTCGCCGCGCAGTACTTCGCGGGCTACGTCATCGAGAAGTCGCTGGCCGTGGACAACGTGTTCGTCTTCGCGATCATCTTCGGCTACTTCGCCGTGCCGCGGGAGTACCAGCACCGCGTGCTGTTCTACGGGGTGCTCGGCGCACTGGTGTTCCGAGCGGCGTTCATCGCCGCGGGCTCCGTCCTCATCGCGAGCTTCGCCTGGGTCCTGTACGTGTTCGGCGCGTTCCTCGTGGCCACCGGTGTCCGGATGGCACTCCACCGCGACGAGACCATCGACCCCGACCGCAGCGTGGTGCTGAAGCTGTTCCGCCGCGTGGTCCCGGTCACCGACACCTACCACGGCAACAAGTTCGTGATCCGGCGGGCGGGGCGTTGGGCGGCCACCCCGTTGCTGGCGGTGCTGGTGCTCGTGGAGGTCACCGACATCGTGTTCGCGGTCGACTCCATCCCGGCCGTCTTCGCCGTCACGCAGCAGGCGTTCCTGGTGTTCACCTCCAACGCGTTCGCGATCCTCGGCCTGCGCGCCCTGTACTTCCTGCTGGCCGACCTGATGCACCGCTTCGTCTACCTCGAGCTCGGCCTCGCGCTCGTGCTGGTGTGGGTGGGGGTCAAGATGCTGCTGCTCGACCTCTGCAAGATCCCGACCGGGCTGTCCCTGGCGGTGGTGGCCGCGACCCTCGCCATCGCGGTGACCACCAGCTGGATCCGCACTCGAACCGCGCCGGAGGCGCAGGCGTCCGGCGCGGAACGGGGATGATGCGAGCACCGCGGCGAATCCCGGCACACGCGCACCACCGGTGGCGGACGCGCCGACTACGACCACTGGCCGCTGTTCCTCGACAAGACCGTCGGCGTGACTGGGTGACCCTGTCGTCAGCGTGGTCCAGCTCGAGTGGTCGACGCCACACACGGGGTGGTGCTCCACGATCGCCCGGATGTCGTCGATGGACGGGTCGGGCGTGGCGGCGGCGGATGACGGCTCGGCCCCTGGCGGCCCCGGACGTTCCTGACCCGCTGGGACTCCCCGGCGAGCGCTACCAGGTGGTCCTCGCCCTGGTAGCGGGTTCGCAGGACCGGCACCCGCCGATGCCCGCCGGACGTGCGGCCCCGGACCTGAAGGGGCACCGCGGCCCGAGGCATTCCGCGTCAGCAGATCCGGGGGAGCTGTTCGCCCACCAGAACGTCCACGATGCGGGACGACCCGACCAGTGTGCGTGCGGTGACCCGGCCCGCGGGACCTTCCCGCACCTCGCCGAGCACCACGCTGTGCGCTCCTTCCGGACAGGCGCGCATCGCGTCCAGCACCGCGCCAGCCGACGCGGGCGCCACCAAGGCGACCAGACAGCCCTCGTTCGCCACGTGCAGGGGATCGAGGCCCAGCAGTTCGCACGCGGCGGCCACCTGCCTCGGCACCGGCAGCGCGGACTCGACGATCTCGATGGCCACCCCCGACGCCGTGGCGACCTCGTTCAGCGCGCTCGCCAGGCCGCCGCGCGTCGGGTCGCGCAGCACGTGCACGTCGCCGCCGCCCGCTCGCACCATCGCGGCGACCAGGTCGTGCAGGGCACGGCTGTCCGACTCGATCCCCGACTCGAAGCCGAGTCCTTCGCGTGCGCTGAGGATCGCGGTGCCGTGCAGGCCGATCGGACCGGACAGCAGCACCACGTCGCCCGCCACTCCGTTCGCGGCCGACGGCCGCGCGCTCGGCAGCCGGGTGCCGATCCCGGTGGTCGTGACGTACAGGCCGTCGGCGGCGCCGCGGCCGACGACCTTCGTGTCGCCGGTGACGACCCGGACGCCCGCGGCGTGCGCGGCGCGGGCGACCGACCGGGTGACCGCGCGCAGCTCGGCGAGGGGCAGCCCTTCCTCGACGAGGTAGGCCAGGCTCAGCGCGACCGGCCGCGCGCCGCGCATGGCCAGGTCGTTGACGGTGCCGTGCACCGCGAGCGAGCCGATGTCGCCGCCGGGGAAGAACCTCGGGGTCACCACGAACCCGTCCGTGCTGAACACCACCTCCGCGCCGTCCACCGCGACCACCGCCGCGTCCTCGAGCGGGCCCGTCACCCCGAGTTCGGTGTTCACCACCTCGTCCAGCAGTTCGGCCATCAGCTGCCCGCCCGAGCCGTGGCCGAGCAGCACGCGCTCGGTCTCCACCGCGGGCACGGGGCACACCGGTTCCCCGGTCATCGCGCCACCAGCCCCCGCCCCGCGTTGTGGAAGGCCGCACAGGTGCCCTCGCTGGACACCATCGGCGCCCCCAGCGGCGTTCGGGGTGTGCACGCTCGCCCGTAGGCGGGGCACTCGGTCGGCAGGCGGGTGCCCCGCAGGATCTCGCCCGCGACGCACACCGGTGGCTCACGGGTCACCACCCCCGCCGTGTCGAACCTCGCCTCGGCGTCGTGAGCGCTGAACTCGGGTGCCAGCGCGAGGCCGCTGGCGGCGATCGGCCCGATGCCCCGCCACGTCCGGTCCGTCACCCGGAACACCCGCCCGACCGCGTCCCTTGCGGCGGTGTTGCCCTGGCGGCGCACCGCGCGGACGTACTGGTTCTCCACGACGGAACGGCCCGCCTCCAGCTGCCGCACCACCATCAGCAGGCCCTCCAGCAGGTCCAGCGGCTCGAACCCGGTCACCACGATCGGCACGCCGTAGCGGGCCGCGATCGGCTCGTACTCGGTCCACCCCATGACCGCGCACACGTGGCCCGCGGCGAGGAAGGCCCGCACCTGGTTGTCCGGGTCGTCGAGCAGCGCGGTCATCGCGGGCGGCACCAGCACGTGGCTCACCAGCACGCTGAAGTTCGCCGTCCCGGTGTTCGCCGCGTGCAGCACGGCCATCGCGTTCGCGGGCGCCGTCGTCTCGAACCCGACCGCCAGGAACACCACCTCGCGGTCCGGGTTCTCCCGCGCGACGCGCACCGCGTCCAGCGGCGTGTACACCACCCGCACGTCCGCTCCGCGCGCCTTGAGCCCGAGCAGGTCGCCCGAGGTGCCCGGCACCCGCAGCATGTCGCCGTAGCTGGTGAACACCACGCCGGGACGGGCGGCGATGGCGAGGGCCTTGTCGATGGTCTCCAGCGGTGTCACGCACACCGGGCACCCCGGCCCGTGGACCATCCTCATCCCGGCGGGCAGCAACTCGTCGATGCCCTGGCGGACGATGGTGTGCGTCTGCCCGCCGCACACCTCCATCACCGTCCACGGCCGGGTCGCGGTGGCCCGCAGCTCGGCGAGCAGCCTGCCCGCCAGCACAGGATCGCGGTACTCGTCGAGGTGCTTCACGGTCCCAGCTCCGATTCGACCGCGTCCGGCATCGCCCGCAGCACCGCGAGGGTCCTCGCGGCCTCGTCCTCGTCCACGACGCTGATGGCGAACCCGACGTGCACGATCACGAAGTCGTCGACGTCGGCCCCCGGCGTGTAGGCCAGGCAGACGGCTCTGCGCACGCCGTCGAAGTCCACCGTCCCGACGCGCAGCCCGTCGTCGGTGACGCTCACGATCCGTCCGGGGATGCCGAGGCACACGGTTCCCTCACCTCCCCGCCAGCCGAGCCGCCGCCACCGCGGCCTGCCCGTAGGCGATGCCGCCGTCGTTGACCGGCACCCGTTCGCCCACGTGCACCTCGTAGCCCAGTGCGTCCAGGCCGCGGACCACCGCGTCGGTGAGCCTCCGGTTCTGGAACACACCGCCGCCCAGGCACACCGTGTGCACACCCGTCGCGTCCGAGACCTTCTCCACCAAGGCCGCGGTGACCTCGGCGACCGTGGTGTGGAAGCGGGCGGCCAGCACCCCCGGCGGGCCACCCGCCGTCAGCAGGTCGGCCAACGTCGGCACCGGGTCGTACACCCACAGGTCGTCCCGCCGGTGCAGCGCCCACTCCAGTGCCTTCCCGTCGGGGTGCCCGGTCGCGGCGGCCTCCAGCAGCACCGCCGCCTCGCCCTCGTAGGAGTTGTCCTGGCACAGCCCCAGCGCCGACGCCGCCGCGTCGAACAGCCTTCCCGCACTGGAGGCGAGCGGGCTGTTGACCCGGCGCGCGATCATGCGCCGGACGATCTCGCGGTCGCGCTGCTCGGGCAGGAGGTCCAGGGGAGGCGCGGGAGCGCCGAAGTCCTCCGCTCCCAACAGGTAGCCCAGCGCCATCCGGGACGGGTGGCGCACCGCCGCCGCGCCACCGGGCAGCGGGGCCCGCCCGAAGCGGGCCATCCGCCGGAACCCCCGGTAGGTCGCGAGCAGCACCTCACCGCCCCACAGCGTCCCGTCGTCGCCGAAACCGAGGCCGTCGTAGGCCACGCCGAGAAAACGTCCGCGCACACCGTGCTCCGCGGCCGTCGCGGCGACGTGCGCGTGGTGGTGCTGCACGGGCACGCGCCGTTCCCGCGGCCAGTGCCGTGCCGCGTGCCTGGTCGACAGGTAGCCGGGGTGCTGGTCGTGCGCGCAGAACCCCGGTTCGACGTCGTACCACCGGCACAGGGCCTCCGCGGTGCGCTCGAACGCGGCGTAGGTCTCCGCGTCCTCCAGATCACCAGTGTGGGGGCCCAGCACGGCGCGACCGCCGATCGCGAGTGCTGTGGTGTGCTTGAGCTGCGCGCCGAGGGCGAGCAGGGGAACAGGTGCCGCGGAAGGCAGCGGCAGCGTGCCGGGTGCGTGGCCCCGCGCCCTGCGCACCAGCCGTCCCGCGCGCACCACCGAATCGTCGTGGCGCAGCACGATCGCCCGGTCGTGGGACAGGACGCCGTCCACCAGCGGTCCCAGCGTCCTCAACGCTCGCCGATCGGACGTCACGATCGGTTCACCACCGACGTTCCCGCTGGTGACCACCAGTGGTCGCCCCAGGTCGGCCAGCAGCAGGTGGTGCAGCGGGCTGGTCGGCAGGAACACCCCCACCTCGGGGAGTCCGGGGGCCACGGCCGCGGACAGCGGCGCGCCGGGCAGCCGGGGGAGCAGCACGATCGGCGCCGCCGCGGAGCAGAGCGCCCGTTCGTCGGCAGAGGTCACCGCCGACAGCCTCCGGGCGTCGTCGAGACCGGCCACCATGACCGCGAAGGGCTTGCTGGGACGCTGTTTCACGGTCCTCAGCCGGTGCACGGCGACCTCGTCGTCGGCGTCGCACACCAGTTGGTAGCCGCCGATCCCCTTGATCGCGACGACCCCGCCGCTCGCGACCACCTCCACGGCCGCGGTCAGTGCGGCCGCGCGGACCGCGCCGTCGTGCCAGCGCAGGTGCGGGCCGCAGTCGGGGCACGCGACGGGCTCGGCGTGGAAGCGGCGGTCGTCGGGGTCCCGGTACTCCGCCGCGCACTCGTCGCACACCGGGAAGTCGCGCATCGCGGTGCGGGACCGGTCGTAGGGCAGCGATTCGACGATCGTCGCCCTCGGTCCGCACTCGGCGCAGTTGGTGAAGGGGTAGCGGTAGCGGCGGTCGTCGGGGTCGAACAGCTCGGCGACGCACGCGGCGCAGGACACCAGGTCCGGCGGCACGTCGCGCGGACCGGAGCCGAATCCGCTCTCCCGCACCACGAACCGGTCCGCCGCGGTGTTCCCGCGCAACGCGGTGACGGTGATCCCGTCGATCCTGGCGTGTCGGGGCGCGTCGTCGCGCACGGTCCGCTGGAAGTCGGCGAGCACCTCGTGCGAACCGGTCGCGGTGATCACCACGTGGCCGCCGACGTTCCGCACGTCACCGCGGATGCCCAGTGTGGTGGCGACCCGGAAGACGTGAGGTCGGAAGCCGACACCCTGCACCGTGCCGTGCACCTCGATGCGGTGCGTCTCGGTCACCGGGTCTCCCTCCCACGCGGTGGAACCCGACCGTGGCACAGCCGGCTCGGGTGTTTGAGTGCCAGAGGTCCCCGAACACCAGGGACTGTCGGCACCCGTGCCCGGGAGGTGTGCGTGACGGGATCAGTCGACGGCGGCAGGAGGGATGACCACCACGGGGCAGGCGGCGTGCCGCACGCAGTGCGCCGTCACACTGCCGGGGAACACGTCCGCGATCCGGTTGTGCCCCTTGGCGCCGAGCACCAGCAGGTCGGCCCGCCGCGACGCCTGCACCAGTGCGACGGTCGGGTCGCTGGCCACGACGATCTCCGCGACCTCGGGCGCGCCCGGTACCCCGGCCGTGACCTCGGTGACCACGTCGTGCAGCTGCCGGTCCGCCGGGCGGCGGCGTTCTGCTTCGGGCTTGTAGGCGTACGGGTAGACGCCCAGCGACGTCGCGGGCACGAACGCCGGTTCGCGGACGGCCGCCACCACCGCCTCCACCGTGTTGTCGCCTTGTGCGATGGCCCACCGCAGGGCGCTCTTGCTCGCCGCGGAGCCGTCCACGCCCACGACGATGACTTTTCTGTGCGACACCGGAATTCTCCTCTCGGCCCCCACCACGAAGGCTCCTCCGGTGGCCGAGCGGCGGCGAGGGTATTCCGGTCCCCGTGCCGTGGACCTTCGGACCTGTTCCGCGGCCACGTCCGATCCCAGGCTGGAACCGACACAGCGGATTCGGACGAGTCGGGAGTGGTGATGGACGAGCAGAAGGTGATCGTCGTCGGTGTGGACGGGTCCGAGGCGGCGCAGCACGCGCTGGACTGGGCGCTGGACGAGGCACGGATCCGCGGGTGCGCCGTGCGCGCCGTGCGGGTGTGGAACTTCGAGCCGATGTCCGACTGGGTGCCGACGACCCTTCAAGAGGTGCGGGCGAGCGCCGTGGAGGCGCTCGCCGAGTCGGTGCGGACGGCCGTGGCGGGCCGGTCGGAGGCGCCCCCGGTCGAACAGGTCACCACCGAGGGTGACGCCGCCACCGAACTGGTTCGCGCGGCGCACGACGCGGCGCTGCTGGTCGTCGCGGGACACCGCGGTGAACGGCTCCGCAAGGTGGTGCTCGGCTCGGTCAGCTCGGCCTGCGTCCGGAAGTCCCACGTGCCCGTCGTCGTGCTGCCGCCGAAGCTCGACCTGACCGCCGACGTCGAGGACGCCGAGAAAGCGTGGGCATGACCGTCGGACCCCGCGTTCTCGGGACCAAGGACCACGTCGCGGGGCAGGTCGTCCTCCTAGCTTGGGAAGTGGAATCCCGAGGAGGAGGAACACCATGCGCGCCCAGGACATCATGACCCGTCCGGCGGTGACCGTGACACCCGACGTGCCGATCCGCGAAGCGGCGGCCCTGCTGGTGTCGCACGGGTTCACCGCGCTGCCCGTGGTCGACGCGGACCAGCGCATGGTCGGCATCGTGACGGAGGCCGACCTGCTGCACAGCCGCTACGACACCCGGTCCGAGTCGCCCAGCGCCCCGGTCCAGCAGGTGATGACCTCGCCCGCCTTCGGCATGGGAGCGGGGTCGTCCGTGGAACTGCTCGCCAGGGTCATGCTCGACGACCGCGTGCGGTGCCTGCCGATCATCGAGACCTCGCGGGTGGTCGGCGTGGTGACGCGGCGCGACCTGGTCCGCGCGCTGGCCAGGACCGACACCGCCATCGCCGCGGACGTGCGCCGCAGGCTGGATATCTACGGCGGACCGCGCGAGTGGTCCGTGGACGTTCACGACGGTGCCGTGACCATCAGCGCGGAATTCGTCGACACCGAGTCCGCACGGGTCGTCACCGCGCTGGCAGAAGGAGTGCTGGGCGTCGCGACCGCGACCGTCCGCACCGGAAGGGACTCGTCATGACCACAACACCCGCACCCATCGTCGCTGGCGTCGACGGGTCGAGTTCCGCGCTTGACGCCGTGGAGTGGGCGGCACGGGAGTGCGCGCGGCACCGGGTGCCGCTGCGCCTGGTGCACGCCCTGCTGATCCCCGTTCAGGGCTATCCCGAACTCCTGATCAGCGCGCACGAGGCGCGCCAGGCCATGGAAGGCCAGGCTGAGGCCTGGCTCGCCGAGGCGGAGAAGGCCGCGCGCGCCGCCGCGCCGACCGTCGACGTCGAGGCCGTGCGGTTGAGCGGGGCGGTGGTGCCGGTGCTCGTCGAGGAGTCCCGCGAGGCCCGGATGGTCGTGCTGGGCTCGCAGGGGCTCGGTGGTTTCACCGGCCTGCTGGTCGGTTCGACGGCGGTGGGGCTGTCGGCTCACGGCCTCTGTCCGGTCGTGGTGGTCCGCGGCGACCCGGGCCCTGACGCCCCGGTGGTCGTCGGCGTGGACGGGTCTCCCGCGAGCGAGGCGGCGATCGGGTTCGCCTTCGAGGCCGCGTCGACGCGTGGTGCGCCGCTGACGGCGGTGATGACGTGGACCGACTTCCTGGTGGACAGCCCGTACAACGAGGCGCGGCTGGCGATCGACTGGGAGCGGGTGGAGGAGGCCGAGCGCAGGCTGCTCGCCCAGCGGATGGCCGGGTGGCAGGAGAAGTACCCCGACGTGCGCGTGAACCGCCTCGTGCTGCGGGACCGTCCGGTCCGCGCACTGCTGAAGCTGGCCGAGGACGCGCAGCTCCTCGTCGTCGGCAGCCGTGGACACGGCGGGTTCACCGGGATGCTGCTGGGTTCCACCAGCCAGGCTCTGGTCTACCACGCCCCGTGCCCGCTCGCCGTGGTGCGCCCGACGTCCTAGAGCACCGGAACGGGCCGCGTCCCCCTTGCTGGGCGAGGGGACGCGGCCCGTTCGCGTCAGAGCGCCATGCCGGGTGGGATCACCACGACCGGGCACGCGGAGTGCCGCACGCAGTCTGAGGCGACGCTGCCCATCACCAGGTCGACCAGCGGTCCGCCTCCCCGCGTGCCGACCACCAGCAGGTCCGCCTGCCGCGACGCGCCGACCAGTACGGACGAGGGATCGCCGACGACCGTCACCTCGGCCACCTCAGGTGCGCCGGGGACCTCGGCGCGGACCTCCTCGACCACCTGGTGCAGGTCCCGCGCCGGGTGCTTGCGCACGGGCGGCCCGCCACCGGTCGCCACGGCCGGTTCGCGCTGCCAGGCCGTCGTCGCCTCGACGAACGCGCCGGTGCGGGTCGCCTCCCCGAGCGCCCAGCGCAGCGCTGTCCTGCTGGCGGGTGATCCGTCCACGCCGACCACGATCACGGATGACGTCATGCCGAACCTCCTGGGGTTGCCGAGCTCCTGGTTCAAGGCTGCTCCCCGGTCGCACCGCTCGGCAGTGGCGAACGCGCCGGCCCATCCAGTGACGAAGGTCCCGGCCACGCGGGACCGCCGCCACTGACCCGGTTCCGAGCCGAACGGCGAAGCTCGGTGGAACCAGCACAGGAGGAGCGGACCATGACGAACATCGATCCCCGGCCCATCGTGGTGGGCGTGGACGGGTCCCCGGCGAGCCGGGCGGCGCTGGCGTGGGCGGCGGAGGAGGCCGAGCGGCGCGGCTGCGCCGTCGAGGCGATCACCGGCGAGCACCGGGACTTCGGCATGGCGGTCGGCGCCGTGCCGATCGACATGGTGCTCGGGCTGCTGCCCGAGGAGTTGCGCGCCGCACAACAGAAGGTGCTCGACGACGCGATCGCCGGGGTGACGTCCTCCGCGGAGATCCGCACCGCCCCGGCCACCGAGGAGGCGAAGTTCGCCCTGACCAAGGCCTCCGAGCACGCCTCCTTGCTGGTCGTCGGCAGGAGGGGCCTCGGCGCGGCGATGGCGACGCTGCTGGGCTCGGTGAGCCTGTACTGCGTGCACCACGCGTCCTGCCCGGTCGTCGTGATCAACGACCCCGCCGCCGCGGAGCCGGTGCCGGAGCCCTCGCTGCGCTCCACCGAGCCGATCACGCCCGGACCCCTCTGCTGACCACGCTCGACCACGATGCCGAGAAAGGCTCGTCATGGCCGTGAACCTCGAACCCGACCGCGCCCTGCTCACCGACGGCACAGTGGTGGCGGTGCGCGAACTGGGGGCGGGCGACGCCGGTGCGCTGCTGGAGCTGCACGAGTCGCTGCCGCTGGAGGACCGCTACCTCAGGTTCTTCTCGACCTCGCCCCGGCAGGTGGAGGACTTCGTCAGCCGGGTGATGACGCCTGACGACCCCAGGCACGTCACGGTCGGCGCCTTCCGCGACGGCAGGCTGCTCGGCGCGGCGAGCTGCATCGTGCTGGACGAGCCGTCCGAGGCGGAGGTGGCGCTGGTCGTCACGCACGCCGAGCAGACGCACGGCGTCGGCACGCTGCTGCTCGAACGCCTCAGCTCGCTGGCGGTCCGCCGGGGGGTGCGGCGCTTCGTCGCCGACGTCATGACCATCAACTCCCGGATGTTGCACGTCTTCACCGACATGGGTCTGGTGTGGACGGTCACAGCCGACCGCGACGTCGTGCACGTCGACCTCGGCCTGGAACCGGTCGAGGCGTACCTCGACGCGGTCGCCGACCGGGAGCTGACCGCGGACGTCAACAGCCTGCGCGCGGTGCTCGAACCGACGTCGATCGTCGTCATCGGCGCGAGCCGCGAGGAGAGCGGCGTCGGCAACGCCGTGCTGCGCAACCTGGTGTCGGGCGACTTCACCGGCGACCTCTACGCGGTCAACCCGCACGCCACCTCGATCGCGGGTGTGTCCTGCTACGGCTCGGTCGCCGAGGTGCCCGACGTGCCCGAACTGGCGGTGCTGTGCGTCCCCGCCGCGCAGGTTCCCGCGGTCGCCGAGCAATGCGGACGTCGAGGCGTCAAGGCACTGGTCGTCATCACCGCGGGCGTCACCGAACACCCGGAACTGGCGAACGGGCTCGCGGCGGCGGTCCGCGAGCACGGGATGCGGATCGTCGGGCCCAACTGCCTCGGCGGCTCCACCGGTGAACCCGGTGTGCGGATGGACGCCACGTTCGCCCGGAACAAGACCACCGCGGGCGACATCGGCGTGGTGACCCAGTCCGGCGGGATCGCGATCGCCGTGGTCGAACGCCTGCGCCGCATCGGGCTCGGCACGTCCAACCTGGTGTCCACCGGCGACAAGTACGACGTGAGCGGCAACGACCTGCTGCTGTGGTGGGAACGCGACGAGCAGACCCGTGCGGTCGTGCTGTACCTGGAGTCCTTCGGCAACCCGCGCAAGTTCTCCCGGCTGGCCCGCCGGGTCGCCCGGCGCAAGCCGGTGCTGGCGATCCGGTCGGCCAGTTCCGCGGCGGGGCAGCGCGCCGCCGCGTCGCACACCGCGGCGACCGCCACCCCCACGGTCACCCGCGACGCGTTGTTCCGCCAAGCCGGGATCACCGCCGTGGACGGCGTGTCCGAACTGGTGGACGTGCTCGCGGCCCTGCACACCCAGCCGCTGCCCGCCGGTCGCGCGGTGGCCGTGCTGAGCAACGCGGGCGGACTCGGCGTGCTGGCGGCCGACGCGTGCGTGCACAACGGCCTCGACGTGGCCGAGCTGTCACCCGCCACGGTGGCCGCGCTCCACGCGCTGCTGCCCGCCACCGCCAGCGTGCACAACCCCGTCGACACCACCGCGGTCGTGGACGAGCAGACCTTCGCCCGGTGCCTCGACGTCATGGCCGCCGATCCCCGTGTGCACGCCGTCATCGCCGTCACGGTCCCCACCGCGCTCGGCGACCCGGCGGCCGGTGTCCACCCCGTGCCCGGTGGCAAGCCCGTCCTCGCGGTCGACGCCGGGCAGGACGAGGCGGTGCGGTCCGGCGCGGCGCCCAGCTACACCGATCCCGCCCAGGCCGCCGCCGTGCTCGCGAAGCTGGCCGAGCGCGCGGAATGGCTGGCGCGCCCGCCCACCGGAGGCGATGAACTCGACGGGATCAACCCGGCCAAGGCCCGGTCGGTCGTGACCGACCACCTCGCCGACGAACCCGACGGCGGATGGCTCGGCCCGGACCAGGTCGTCGAACTGCTGGGCGCGTTCGGGCTGCCTGTCCTCGGCGGGATCGTCGTGGCGACGGCCGAGGCCGCGGCCTCGGCGCAGCGCGGGTTCGGCTGCCCCGTCGTGCTCAAGGCCATCGCTGCGGACCTGCTGCACAAGAGCAGGGGCGGCGGTGTCGTGCTCGACCTGGACGCACCGGACGCCGCGGCGGAGGCGTACGACCGGTTCCGGACGTCGTTCGGCGACCGGCTGGGCGGTGCCTTCGTGCAGCCGATGGCGGGCCGTGGCCGGGAACTGCTCGTGGGCGTGGTCAACGACCAGCAGTTCGGCCCGCTCGTGGTGACCGGGCTCGGCGGTGTCGACACCGACCTCCTCGACGACCGCGCCGCCGCGCTCGCCCCGCTGTCCGACGCCGCCGCCGATGACCTGCTGCACGGGTTCCGCGCCGCCGGAGGGGTGTTCCGCGACGTGGCGGAGGCCCCGGTGCGCGACGTGCTGCTGCGGGTGGCGAAGCTGGCCGATCTCCTACCCGAGGTGGTCGAACTGGACCTCAACCCGGTGATCGCCACCGCTGAGCGCTGCCAGGTCGTGGACGCGCGGGTGCGTGTGGTGCCCGCGCCGCCGGTGGACCCGTTCCTGCGCGGCCTGCGCGCGAAGGGCTAAGGACTGACCATTCCCCCCCACCACCGCCGAACACGTGCACACCGCCGTTCACCACGGGATGCCGCCGCACGAGCACGCTCGCGCGGCGGCATCCCGTTCATGTCGACCGTCCTGCTCGGGGCGTAGTTCGGCGTGCTCCACTGGTGGCTCGCCTCCGACACCTCGCCGGACAAGTGGCGGGAGCGCGCAACAGCCCGTCGGCGGGAAGTGCCCGACCGGAATGAGGAGACGTCGGATCCGCGCAACCCTGGGGGGATGGCGCGGATCCGGCGTGCGTCGAGATCAGTCGAGCGCGGGGTGGTCGTGCAGGTCGAGCAGCCGGGTCCTGGTGGCTTGAAGACGGTTGAGCAGCGCTTCGACGAGGATCAGCGAGAGCTGGTAGCCCAGCGCCGGATCGGCGTTGGCGAGCTTGCGCAGCTCCTCGGCGTCGACCACGACGGCGGTGGTGGGGGAGACCACGGTGGCGCCGAAGTGCCACCGGTAGGGTGGGATCAGCCAGGACCAGCCGAGCAGCTCGCCGGGACCGACGCTCTGCACCGCCATCCGACCGTGGTCGGGCGCGTCGGAGTCGATCACGGCGCACCCCTTGAGGACGATCCAGCAGCGGTCCGCGGGCGTGCCCTGCTCGAACAGCGTGGTGCCGGGGTAGTAGTCCTCGCGCCTGCTGATCCCGGCCATCGCGGCGCGATGGGTGTGCGACAGGGCCGCCAGCAGCGGCAGCCCGTCGAGTTCGATCATGACCGCGGACGTCATCGTCTTCTCCCAGCGGTAGGAGCGGTCTACGGCAGCGTGCGGGCGACCAGGTTGGCGAGGTCGATCGTGCGGTTGGCGTAGCCCCACTCGTTGTCGTACCAGCCGAAGACCTTGACCAGTCGACCGTTGGCCTTGGTCAGGCTCGCGTCGAAGACGCAGGAGGACGGGTCGCCGATGATGTCCCTGGAGACGATCGGGTCGGTGGTGTAGCGCAGGTAGCCCTTGAGCCCGCCCTCGGCGGCGTCCTTGAACGCCCGGTTCACCTGGGCGGCCGTGACCGGCGTGTCGAGCATGGCGGTGAGGTCGGTCAAGGACCCGTCCTCCAGGGGGACGCGCACCGCGAGCCCGTCGAGCTTGCCGTCCAGCGCGGGGATCACCTGGCCGACCGCGCGGGCGGCGCCGGTGGAGGTGGGGATCATGTTGACCGCCGCCGAGCGCGCTCGGCGCAGGTCCTTGTGCGGTCCGTCGAGCAGCGACTGGTCGTTGGTGTAGCTGTGGATCGTGGTCATCTGCCCGGCCTGGACGCCGAAGCGCTCGTGCAGGACCCAGGCCATCGGAGCCACGCAGTTGGTCGTGCAGGAGGCGTTGGACACGACGTGGTGGCGCTCCGCCTCGTAGTCGTCGTCGTTGACGCCCATCACGATGGTCGCGTCGACGTCCTTGCCCGGCGCCGTGATGATCACCTTCCGGGCCCCGCTCGTCAAGTGCGCCCCGGCGGCCTCACGGGTGCGGAACCGGCCGGT
Organism: Umezawaea sp.; assembly: GCF_036375055.1. Classification (GTDB taxonomy): domain Bacteria; phylum Actinomycetota; class Actinomycetes; order Mycobacteriales; family Pseudonocardiaceae; genus Umezawaea. Next base: position 35,655 of record NZ_DASUSQ010000132.1, on the reverse strand, counting down.
GGCCTCGATCACGATGTCGACCCCGTGCCTGCCCCAGTCCACCTTGGACGGACCGGCTTCCGAGGTCACCGCGATGCTCCGCCCGTCGACCACGAGTTCGTCCCCCTCCACCGCGACGGTGTGGGACCAGGGGCCGTAGGTCGAGTCGAACGCGAGGAGGTGGCCCAGCGTGTCCGGTGTCGTGAGGTCGTTGACCGCGACCACCTCGAACGCGGTGTCGCCGCGCTCGACCGCGCTGCGCAGGACGTCCCGCCCGGTCCGGCCGAACCCGTTGATGCCGACGCGTACCACCATGGTGCCCTCCTCGTGAAAAGTCCTGACCTGTCGATGCTCTCCCCACCGGGCTTCGCGTTCCAGAGAACGAGGGCGCCAGGCCGAGGGACCAAAGACCTTGTCGTCACAGGACGTGCCGCGCGAACCGGTCCGACGGGCGACCCTGTGACCGCGCCGCCGCGCGGAGAACCCTGGTTGCCGAGCAACCGAGGGAGGAAGTCGTGAGCACCCAGTCGATGTCACCGGCCGCGCGCCTGGCGAGGCGCGTGTTCCACGGACGCAACCCCCTCACGCGGACGAGCGACCGCGTCGAGAGCGCGGTGTTCATGACGGCACTCCTGATCGCCCTGCTCGGCGTGCCGATCGCCGCGGCGACCGGCTCCGAGGTGTACGCGCGGGAGTCGGTCAGCTCGGCCGAGCAGCTGCGCACCCGCCACCAGGTAGAGGCCACCCTGCTGGAGGACACCGGAACGCATGTCGCGACCGGGGTGACCGGCCCGGTGGTCCGAGCGTCATGGCAGTCGCCGGACGGCACACCGCGGCAGGGCGGGGTCACCGCGGCCTACGACCTGAAGACCGGCAGCACGGTCCTGGTGTGGATCGACGAGAACGGGGCGGTCACCACCCCGCCGCTCACGTCGGAGGGTGCGGTGATCACCGCCATCGGCTGGACGGCGACGATGTTGCTGGGGCTCGTGTGCGCGCTGTGCTCCGCGCACCTGCTGACCGTCCACCTCAACAGGCGGCGGAACGCCCGGCGGTGGGAAGCCGAATGGGCGGCGGTCGAACCCGAGTGGACACGACGACGTCGCTAGGCGACGAGGACCGGAGGACCGGCATGGCTGAAGCGACCGTCAACTCGGTGATGACCGACGAGGTCGTCACCGTCGGCATCGACACCCCCGTCGAGGACATCGTCCGGACGCTGTCGGAGCACCGCTTCGGCGCGGTGCCGGTCATCGACGACCTCGGTCTCGTCGCGGGGGTGGTGTCCGAGGCCGACCTGGTCGCTCGGATCGAGTTCGGCGGGCGGTCCGCGGTTCCTCCGACGAGCCGGGCCGCCAAAAGCAGGCTGCGCAAGGCAGGCGGACTCGTCGCCTGGCAGGTGATGACCCGCCCGGTGGTCACCGTCGACCGGAAGGACCCGGTCGGCTTGGCCGCGCGGCGACTGGCGGAATCCGGGGTGCGCAGGCTTTTCGTCCTCGGTGACGACGAACTCGTGGGCGTGGTGACCCGAGGTGACCTGCTCCGACTGCTCGCGCGGAACGAGGAGCCAGGGTGATGGCGGGCAAGCGGATGCGCCGCGAACCCTACGAGCGCGAGTTGTACCGGTTGCAGGCCGAACTGGTGAAGCTGCAGGAATGGGTCCGGGCCGAGGGCGCGCGGCTGGTGGTCGTGTTCGAGGGGCGGGACGCGGCGGGGAAGGGCAGTGCGATCAAGCGGATCACCGAGCACCTCAATCCGCGCGTCGCCCGGATCGTGGCGCTGCCGAAACCGACGGAACGCGAGCGGTCCCAGTGGTACTTCCAGCGCTACGTCGAGCACCTGCCCGCCGCGGGTGAGATCGTCCTGCTCGACCGGAGCTGGTACAACCGCGCGGGCGTCGAACGGGTCATGGGGTACTGCACCCCCGAGGAGCACCGCAGGTTCCTGCAACAGTGCCCGATCTTCGAGCGGTTGCTCGTTGAGGACGGGATCCTGCTGCGCAAGTACTGGTTCTCGGTCAGCGACACCGAGCAGGAGCAGCGGTTCCGCCGCAGGCTCGAGGACCCGATGCGCCGCTGGAAGCTGTCCCCGGTCGACCTGGAGTCGCTCTCGCGCTGGGAGGACTACTCGCGCGCCAAGGACGAGATGCTGGTGCACACCGACATCGCGGAGTCCCCCTGGTTCGTGGTCGACGGCGACGACAAGCGGCGGGCCCGCCTGAACGTGATCGCGCACCTGCTGTCCGGCATCGACTACCACGACGTCCGCCCGCCCGCGCTGGAACTGCCGGGCAGACCCGTGTCCACCGGCTACCTGCGGGCGCCGCGCCACCTGCAGACGTTCGTGCCCGACCACAGCGCGTCCGTGAGGGCCGGGAGGAGCTGAGCGGCATGGGTCCCCACGCAGGCTTGGCAGGAGGACTCGAGTCGCACGTGCTCGACCGTCGGCTTCGTCGCCGAGCGCCTGCGTCATCCGGATGATCGCTGTTGACCTTCGCGCCCGTGACGCGGGGGCGGCAGCGGTCACGCGCTGCCGGTGCGGTGCGCGAAGATCACGTCGGGATATTCCTCGACGGGGCCGTCGAGCAGGGCCGACGGCTCGCCCTTCGGGTAGCGGTCGAAGAAGGCCGTAGTGTAGGTGTTGACGATGGCGTGGGCGCGTTCGCCGTCCACCGGTCCGCTGATGCCCAGCGCGCGGACGAGCGGCGAGAGTAGTTGGGTGTCGCCGAGGTCCGGGTGGAACACGCCTGGCACGTGGATGAAGTAGCCGTCCGCACGCGGGTTCTCGTACACGGCCCGCACGGTGTCCAACGTTCGGACGATGTCCGGTTCGGTCCAGCCTTCGAGCCGCGTGGTCGCGGCGTCGCGGGTCAGCCACGTGGTCGGCTGCTCGAGACCGGCGTCGACCACACTGGGCGGCATCCACACGTCCATCGGCAGGCACGCCCGGAAACGGGGGTCCAGCCTGCACCCCTCGGCGGCTGTCTCGCCGCCCAGTGACAGGCCGACGTGGTCCAGGTCGATCCGCCCGGTGAGGATGTCTCGAGGGTCGGCCCGGTTGAGCGAGGTCACCTGATCGAGGGTGAACAGGGAGTCTTGGGCTAGGAAGGGGACGATCGAGTCGACGAGATCGTGGTCGAACGTGCGCTGGTCGGAGGAAGCGACGCGACCGTCGGGGAACACCACCGCCGCGCCGGAGCACGGGTGGTCGATGCCGGCGACGACGTGTCCGCGCGACACCAGTTCCTCCACACCCGGGGTGTTGTGCTGCCGGTAGCCACCGCGACCGGTCGCCAGGACGAGCAGGGGGTAGGCGTGGTCGGCGTCGGCCACCGGTGCGGCGTGCACGGCGTTGGTGGTGACGTGCTCCAGGTGCGAAAGGGTGAATCCCGGCAGACCGACCAGGCGCGCCAGCGGTGCCAGTGCTTGCGAGTCGGGCACGTAGGCGGCGCGCGGTGCGGAGGCGTCGACGCGAGCCGGGTACCAGAGCTGCACCACCACTTCACGGTGGTCTCCGGGGTCGGCGGTGAACACTTCGCGGCGGTCGGTGTCCGCCCAGTGGTAGGTGAGCGTGCCGATACCGTAGGGGCCGGTCGGCGGCGGGAAGCGGAATACCGGGACAACGGTCGGCAGCACCGCGGACGCCGTCAGAGCGAGAACGCCCGTCGCTGCACCCACCCCTGGGGAGAGCCGGCGTGTTCTGCCGGTTTTCCGGCCGTCTCGGCGTGCCGGCTGGACCGGGCCGAGGACGACGAGCACCCCGCCCAGGACGTAGGCCGGGACCAGTTGCCAGCGCGTCCCCTCGACGAGGACTTGAAGCCCCGCGACGGGCAGGGGCAGGAACACCCCGTGGCGCGGCCACCGGGGAGCGCCGAGCAGCGGGAGCACCACCGGGGCGAAACCGATCACTTCCGCGGTCAGCAACGCGATCTCGACAGGTCTCACCGTTCAGTCGTTCCCGCGGGCTCGCGTCACCGCGCGTGCCCGCTGGTTCGTCGTTCGCCTCGGAGCAGTGGCACCTCGACGAGCACACACGTCCAGGGGGACTACGTCGAGGAGGGTTTCGGGGTGCTCCGGAACCCCTGGTGAGCACCGGTGGATCGGCCAGGGTTCACCGGTGCGGGGAGCAGGCGGTGCAGGGCGTACCCGGTGACTGTGGTGGTCGCGGCCATCAGCAGACCCCTGCGACACCGATCAGCACAGTCAGCGGGAGGGGCTGGCCGGGCTGCCACAGCGGCGTGGCGAACCCGACGAAGGCGGCCGGTCCGAGCAGCCAGGCGGCCGCGGTGGTGGCGATCCAGCTGCCCGCCCGCGGCACGTGGTGGCGCAGGAGCGCCGAGTCCCGCAGCAGGGGGTTGGTCGACCGTGATCGCCACGACCTCGGCGTCGGCGGTCACGCGGGGGAAGGCGCCGCGACAGGCGTTCAGCGCCACGCGGTGCTGGGCTCCGCGCAGGACGACGGCCGACCCGGTGACCCGGTCGCCGCCCACCGGCACCTCGACGGGCGCGTCGGCGCGGAAGTGCGGCCACCACCGCTCGCCCGACGCCCCACCCGCGACCACGACCAACCGGTCGCCGTCGCAGACGCACCGCACGGGCAGTCCGACGATGGCGCCGCCCACCGTGCGGCAGCGCAACCCGCACACCTTCCGGCCCACCAGCCGACGTGCCGCCGAGCCGAGCAGGAGCAGCACCACCCGGTTCACCACCGGACTACTCCGACGGGTGGACGTCACACCGTTCTCGGCCTTGAACTCCACGTCCCCGGCCCACCTCCGCCACGGAGGGTCGAACGGGGTCCGTGGCCCCGCGCAGGCGGACACCTCCGGCTTCGCCGCAGGTGTCCGCACACCCTCAGCCGCCGGCCCGGATCGACGGTGCCGGGTCGACCAGAGCGGCGGAAACGATGAAGGACTTGACGGTGCTCTCCACGGTGCCGACCAGCAAGTCGATGTCCGGGGTGCTGTCGTAGTCGGCCGTGATGCCGATGGCCAGCGTCCCCGCGTAGCTGAGCACCGCCACACCCGTCCGCAGCCGGAGTGCGATCGGGACGTAGGGGAGGATGTCGACGATCGGTCTCCCGAGCACCCGCACGGGCACCGGCGGGCCGGGCACGTTCGTGGTCACGGTGACGACGGTGCGCTGCGGCAGCGCGCCCACGAGCCGGATTCCCCACGACAGCGGTGCGTGCGGCTCGTGCCCCGCGAGCGCGGTGAGGGCCGCACCCGCCTCGCTCTCCTTGTCCGCCTTGAGCTTTCGCGTGCGCTCGTGCACCTCGCGCAGCACGTCCACCGGGTCGTCCAGCTCGACGGGGAGGAACGGCAGCAGGACGGACACCTGGTTGTCCAGGTCGTCCGTCGTGCGGACGGAGACCGGGACCATCGTCCGCACGCTGTCGGCCGTCGGGGTCTCGCCGCGGTGCAGGAGCAGGGCGCGGAACCCCGTGGTGATCGCGGCGAGCACCACGTCGTTCACGGTCACGCCGAACCTCTTGCCGACCCCGACCACGTCGGGCAGCGCGACACGGGTCACCCGGTAGCGCCGGGGGACGCCGATCGGTCCGGAGAGCGACGACGCCCTGACGGGAACGAGCGCGCCCGCGAGCGCGGCGACGCCCTTGACGGTGTCGGTGACGTGCCCCGCGAGCCTGGCGGGCAGCTGGAGCAGGAGCCGTGCCTGCTCCACCGGGTTGACGGCCAGGTCGACCAGAGCGCGCGCGAGGAGCTGGACCGCGCCCGGCGCGGACCGGGGCACGAGTTCGTCCGGGGCGGGTGGCGCCGAGTCGTCGAACACCGCGCTGTAGAGGCGGGTCCCGGCCACGCCGTCGACGAGGCAGTGGTGCACCTTCGTCAGCATGGCCCAACGCCCGCCTGCCAGGCCTTCGACCACCCAGTTCTCCCACAGCGGCCGGTCGCGGTCGAGCCGCTGGGCCATGATCCGGGCCACGAGGTCGGTCAACGCCCGGTCGTCGCCCGGCGCGGGCAGCGCGGTGCGTCGCAGGTGGTAGGACAGGTCGAACTCCGGGTCGTCGACCCATAGCGGCAGACCGAGGTCCCAGGGCACGCGGCGGACCTTCTGCCGGGCACGGGGGACCGCCGCGAGCCGCGTGCCGACCGACGCGGTGAACTCGTCGCGGCTGGGAGGTGGTCCTTCGAGCACCGCCACCGACGCGATCGCCAGTGAAGCGCGGGGATCTGCGTCCTCGATCTCCAGGAACGCCGCGTCCAGGGTGCTCAACCGGTCCACTTCTCCTCCAACGGTCGCGTTTCCAGCGGTTCGTCGACTCACACCGAGGAGCGCAGCGCCTTGAGCCGCTGCTCGAACTCCTCCTGATCGACCTCGCCGCGAGCGAACCGCTCGGCGAGGACCTGCTCCGCGGCGGAGCCGCGGGTCGTGCCCGCCGGGCGGGTGAGGTGGCGCACCAGGGCGACACCGCCGAGGATCGCGACCGCCCAGAACAGGACCATCCCGATCGTCATGACCGCGTAGCCCCAGCCGTTCATTCCGTTGCCGTACCAGTACATCATCGTTGAACGCCTCCATCCGACACCGTGATCGGGGATGCGGCCCGACCGGTGACCGTCACGGGTCACCGGTCAGGTCCGCGCTGTCAGCGCAGCCACTGGTTGGTCTGGACGAAGGGCAGCTTCGCCCACATCCTTCCCAGGCCCCAGGTGTTGCCCGCGGCGGCGTAGGCCAGTGCGATGGCGACGAGGGCGTAGATGACGTGGTAGTCGATCAGCGGGTTGGTGGAGCCGCTGGGCTCACCTGCCGAGGTGTGCTGGGCCAGCGGCCATTCGGCGGCCCACATCATCAGCATCATCAGGGCGGTGGAGACCGCGGCGACGCGCAGGCCGATGCCCAGCACCAGCGCGACACCGATGGCGAGCAGACCGATCATGAACAGCCAGTCGGCCCAGGCAGCGCCCGCCCAGCTGTGGAAGGTGGACTCCAGGGGGCCGACGGCGACGTGGCTGAGGAAGCCCTTGGTGGGGGAGCCGCCGTTGATCCAGGCGCGTTCGGAGACGGTGCTGTAGCCGAGGCCGAAGGCCTTGTCCAGGAAGGCCCACAAGAACGTCAGACCGGTGACGATGCGCAGGACCGCCAGCGATCGGGCCGCGCGGTCAGCCGGCACAGCCGTCTGAACGCTCGGCGACACGCCGCGGGACTGGACGGGGATGTGCTTGGTGGACATCGAATCCTCCTTGGTCGTCGACCGCTCATCGGGCGGCCTTCGTGATGACGCTCGGAGCCGTCATCCGCTGCTTCCAGCGTGGTCCGCGCCCCCGTCGGCGGGCAGGGCACAACGTCGTCGTCCGGCAGGACTTTGGGGTCGCCCAAGCACGGTCAGGGTCGAAGGTCCCGGTGCAGAGGGGACTGCCTGCGGTGCCGCTCACACGTCGAGTCGAGCAGTCTCTGAATCGAGGAACCCCAGGAGCCCAGACCCGAACAGGAGCACCCATGTCCACCGACACCGCGGCAGGCATCCCGGCCAGGTCGGCAACCCCCGAAACGCCTTGGCTCACCAGGCTGGACGCGTGGTGGCGGGCGGCGAACTACCTGTCCGTGGGCCAGATCTACCTGCTGGACAACCCGCTGCTGCGCGAGCCGCTGCTCCCCGAACACGTCAAGCCGCGCCTGCTCGGGCACTGGGGGACCGTGCCCGGCATGACGCTGATCTACGCGCACCTCAACCGGGTGATCGTGGAACGGGACCTGAGCGCCCTCTACATCGCCGGACCCGGCCACGGGGCCGCGGGCTTGAACTCGGCCGCGTGGCTGGAGGGCACCTACTCCGAGCTGTACCCGCACATCTCGCGGGATGTGGATGGGATGCGCGGCCTGTTCCGGCAGTTCTCCTTCCCGGGCGGGGTCCCCAGTCATGCTTCGGCGCACCTGCCGGGGTCGATCCACGAAGGCGGTGAACTGGGCTACTCGCTGGCCCACGCCACCGGTGCGGCGTTGGACAACCCGGACCTGCTGGTGGCCTGCGTGGTCGGCGATGGTGAGGCGGAGACCGGTCCGCTGGCGGCGAGTTGGCACGCCCCGGCGTTCCTGGACCCGGTCCACGACGGGGCGGTGTTGCCGGTGCTGCACCTCAACGGCTACAAGATCGCCAACCCGACGGTGTTGTCCCGGCTCGACCACGCCGACCTCGGCGCACTGCTCAGCGGCCACGGCTGGCGCCCGATAGTGGTGTCGGGCAGCGACCCGATGGAGGTCCACGAGGCCTACGCCGCCGCGCTGGACGACTGCTTGGACCAGGTCCAGCAGATCCAGCAGGACGCCCGCGAGGGCGGGCACCGCGGCCGCGTCCGGTGGCCGATGATCGTGCTGCGCACGCCCAAGGGCTGGACCGGTCCCTCCACCGTGGACGGCCACGAGGTGGAGGGCAACTGGCGCTCCCACCAGGTGCCGCTCACCGCCGTTCGGGAGAACCAGGAACACCTGGCCCGGCTGGAGGAGTGGATGCACTCCTACCGGCCGCAGGAGCTGTTCACCGCGACCGGTGCGCCCGCGCCGCTGATCGACACCCTGCACCCGACGGGCGACTCCAGGATGAGCGCCAACCCCCACGCCCACGGCGCCACCCAGCACGCTCTGCGCCTGCCCGACGTCGGCGACCACGCCGTCACGATCACGAAGCCGGGAGGTGAGCGCGGCGAGGCCACCAGGGTGCTCGGCCGTTACCTGCGTGACGCGGTGGTGCTCAACGCCGAACAGCGCAACCTGCTGCTGTTCTCGCCCGACGAGCACGCCTCCAACCGGCTGGACGCGGTGTTCGAGGTGACCGACCGGCGGTGGGGGCTGTCGATCGAGGACGGCGACGACCACCTGGCTCCCGACGGGCGGGTGCTGGAGGTGCTCTCGGAGCACCTGTGCGAGGGCTGGCTGGAGGGCTACCTGCTCACCGGCAGGCACGGGATGCTGTCGAGCTACGAGGCGTTCGCGCACGTGATCGACTCGATGGTCGCCCAGCACGCCAAGTGGCTGCACACCGCCGCCGACATCCCCTGGCGGCGTCCGGTGCCGAGCCTGAACATCCTGCTGTCCTCGCACGTGTGGCGGCAGGACCACAACGGCGCCTCGCACCAGGACCCCGGCTTCGTCGACCACGTCCTGAACAAGCGGCCCGAGGTGGCGCGGGTGTACCTGCCGCCGGACGCCAACACCCTGCTCGCCGTGGCCGACCACTGCCTGCGCAGCCGTGGCCTGGTCAACGTCATCGTCTCCGGCAAGCAGCCCGCGTTGCAGTACCTCGACATCGACGAGGCCGTCGCGCACTGCGAGCAGGGACTCGGGGTGTGGAGCTGGGCCAGCACCGACCTCGACGGCGACACGGACGTGGTGCTGGCCTGCGCGGGGGACGTGCCGACCCAGGAAACCCTGGCCACGGTGGAGGTCCTGCTCGGCCTGGTGCCGGACCTGCGCATCCGGGTGGTCAACGTGGTCGACCTCGCCAGGCTCGCCCCGGCGGAGCTGCACCCGCACGGCATCACCGACAAGGCCTACGAGGAGATCTTCACCGGTACCGCGCCGGTGATCTTCGCCTACCACGGCTACCCGTGGCTGATCCACCGGCTGACCTACCGCAGGCCCGGCCACGACCGGATGCACGTGCACGGTTTCCACGAGAACGGCACCACGACCACGCCGTTCGACATGTGCGTGCTCAACGAGATCGACCGCTACACCCTCGCGCTCGCCGCCCTGGAGCGGGTGCCGAGGGTGGCGGGTCGGATCGGGCACCTGCGGCAGCACTTGCAGGACAAGCACACCGCGCACCACAACCACATCCGCCGCACCGGCGAGGACCTGCCGGAGATCCGCGACTGGACCTGGACCCGGTGATGAGGACACTCGTGGTCAACCCCGGCTCGTCCAGCCTGAAGCTGTCCGTCGTGGACGACGGTGTCCCGATCGACTCGCGGACGCAGCAGGACTGGGACGGCACACCTACCCGGCGGCCGCTCCAGGACGTTCTGGCGGCCGCCGGACCGGTGGACGCGGTCGGCGTGCGGGTCGTGCACGGCGGTGATCGGGACGGGCCGCGGGTGTTGGACGAGGCGGAGTTGCGGGCGCTGGAGGAGTTCGTGCCGCTGGCCCCGCTGCACCAGCCCAAGGCGTTGGCGTTGGCGCGGCTGGTCGCCGAACTGCTGCCGGGCGTGCCGGTCGTGGGCTGCTTCGACACGGCGTTCCACGCCGGGATGCCGGCGCGCGCCACGACGTACCCGGTGCCCCGCGAGTGGACGGAGCGGTTCCGGTTGCGCCGCTACGGTTTTCACGGCCTGTCCTGCGCCTACGCGCTGCGGACCGCCGCCGGGATGCTCGACCGCGATGCCGGTGAGCTGAACCTGATCTGCTGCCACATCGGCGCGGGCGTGTCCGTCACGGCGATTGCGGGTGGGCGTGGCGTCGACACCTCGATGGGGTTCACGCCGCTGGACGGTGTCGCGATGGCGACCCGGTCCGGCGGTCTGGACCCCGGCCTGCTGCTGCACGTCCTGCGCACGAGCGGGCTGTCGGTGGACGAGGTCGAGTCGGCGCTGACCCGCCGGTCCGGGCTGGCGGGGATGTCGGGCACCACCGGCGACGTGCGGCAGGTGCTCGCGGCTCGTGCGGCGGGCGACGAACGCGCCGACCTGGCGGTCGGGGTGTACCTGCACCGGCTGCGTCGGGAGATCGCCGCGGCACGGGTGTCGCTCGACCGCCTCGACGCGCTCGTGCTGACCGGGGGAGTCGCCGAGCACCAGCCGGGTCTGATGGCCGAACTGGTCGACGGTCTGGCCCACCTGGGCCTCGCCGTCGTGCCGGACGCCGGGCACGGCACGGGGGACCGGGTGGTCGGCCCGGAGACCGCGCGCACGCGGGTGCTGCTGATCAAGGCGGGGGAGGACGTCGAGATCGCCCACCAGGTCGACTTGGCCAGGCTGGCGGTGTGACCGGGAGGAGAAGCCGTGGGTGAACCCACCGTGGCATCGGTGATGACCAGCCCGGTCGTCACCGCGGAGCTGGGCACGCCCGTCAAGGAGGTGACCGCGCTGCTGGTCGAGCACGGGGTCAGCGCCGTCCCGGTGCTCGACGGCGGCCGGGTTGCCGGTGTGGTGTCCGAGGCGGACCTGCTCGCCGACCGGGAGTACCGGGGCGGCAGCGTTCCCGCGCCGACGACGGGTGGCGGGCGGGCGCGGTGGCGCAAGGCTTTCGGCGCCACCGCGAGCCACGTCATGACCACACCCGCGATCGTCATCGCCCCGACGCGCCGGTGAGCGAAGCCCTCGGCCTGCTGGCCCAGTCGACCGTGCGACGGCTGTTCGTGGTAGACCGCGACGGCGTGCTGGTCGGTGTGGTCGCGCGACGCGACCTGCTCCGGGACTACCTGCGCGAGGACGACGACGTCCGGGCCGACGTGCTCGGGGTGCTCCGCGAGGACGTCGGCATCGACCCCCACCCGGTCACCACCTCCATCCGCGACGGGCGGGTGCGGCTCTCGGGATGGCTGGAGCGGCGCGATCAGGTCGACCGCGCAGTCGCACTGGTCAGGCTCCTGCCCGGCGTCGTGGACGTGCACGGCGAACTCGGCTGCGACGACCGGTAGGCGGACCAGCGAAATCGCCCCCCAGGTCGACGTTGCGACCTGGGGGCGACGGACGGTTCAGACCTTCTCGTCGAGCCGCGACGACACCGTGACGGCTTGGACGCCGGGGACGCTCCGGGCCAGCACGGAGGCGACGTGCCGGTCCTCGGCGCTGTCGAACTCGTCGACGATCGCGACCACCCCGTCCGCGACGGAGACGACCCAGCGACCGTGTCCGCCGTACCTCGCGAGCACGTGCCGAACATCGGCCACGATCGCCTCGTCATCGCGCGCCAGCGTGCGCAGCAGGTCGCGGCGGCTCACGACGCCGACGAGCCGCTCGCCGTCGACGACGGGCGTGCAGCGCAGGTGGCCGTCCAGCATCACCTTCGTCACCTCGGCGATGTCGGCGCCGACCCGGACCGCGATCGCCGGACTGGTCATCACCTCACCCACCGTGGCCGGGGGTGGTGCCGCCGGGGTCGGGTCCTCGCGCCAGATCAGCGTGCGGGGGTCGGGGATGACGCGGTCGCGCACCAGGTCGGCCTCCGTGACGATGCCGATCAGCCGGTCGTCGTCCACCACGGGCAGCGCGGTGAACCCGTGCGAGGTGATCAGGCCGATGGCGGCCTTGACCGGTGTGGTGGGTCGGACCGTGATGGCCGGACTGGACATGACGTCTTCCGCTCGCATGGTTCAGCTCCTCGCACTGCCGAGTTCGGACACCGCCGCGGACCGGCGGGCCTGTCTGCCGATCACCACGACGGGGCTGCCGCCGTGGCGCAGGACCGCGCGCTTGATCGAGCGGAACAACGCGCCGCGGACGATTCCTCCGCGCCGCGAGCCGACGACGACCATCGCGCCGAAGTGGGCGTGCCACGCCAGCGCACGTGGCGCGCTCGCGGCGAGCACCTCGGAGTGCACCGGCACGTCCGGGTGGCGAGCGGCCAGTTCGGCGAGCAGTTCGTCCAGGTCCGCGGGCCGCCGCGGTGAGGTGCAGCGCACCAGGCGGACGCCCGTGCCCAGCCGCTGGGCCTCGGCGAAGGCGAACTCGAGCTTCTGCGGCGTCCGCTCCCGGTGGTGGACGCCGACGACCACCGGCGCGGGCTGTTCCTGCCACCGGGCGCCGGGGGGAACGCTGACCACGGGGCATCCGGCGATGGCGCTCAGCGCGGTCACCACCGACTCCCCGTCGAAGTTCTCCTCGCCGGAGTCGTCGACCACGATCGCGTGGGCGTGCTCGGACTCGGTGACCAGCGCGTCGCCGAGCGCGTCGGCCACGAACCGGTGGTCGACGCGCAGGCCGGGGTGACGCCCGCGCAGTTCGTCCAGCAGATCGGCCGCGAGCGGCGAGAGGTGCAGGACGAACAGCGGTGATCCGCGCCGGTGGGCGTAGCCCGCCGCCCACCGGACGGCGTCGCGCCGGGCTGTCGCCACGACGACGACCGGATCGTCGTCGTGGCCGGGGTGGCGGATCATCGGGTACCTCCGAGATGGGGGGCTTTCACCGACGGGTAGCCGCCGAGCACTTCGGCGGTGGGACGGCGGGGCGTGGCGGGGAGCGGTTCGCCGCCGACCGGGACCCAGCCGACGCGGAGCACGATCTGGGGGAAGGCGATGCCGTCGAGCACGTCCTCGCGCAGCGCGTCCCTGGTCGGGCCGAAGTCGATCGGCTGGCTGAGCGGGCAGGTGGCGAGCCGGAAGTCGGTGGCGGCCAGCAGGACGGCGCTCAGGGCCTCCCCGGCGCGCAGCCGGGAGACCCGGTCGTCCGCGGTCGTGGCGAGCACCAGCAGTTCGCCCGAGTCCTCCTCGGACGCCGCCGGCGGTGCGTCGAGCGCGCCATCGGGGAAGGTCCGCATCGTCACGTCACCGTGCCGGACCGGAGTCGACGGGGTGTTGGCCGCGGGCACGCCGTCCACGGCGGCGTAGCCCCGGCCTGCCCACGCGGCGAGTTCAGCGGAGTAGGCGGCGTCCATGCCCTGCTGCCAGGCGGCCATCGTGATGGCCGCCGTCAGCCGGAACCGGTCGCGCGGGTCCTCGGCGGCCACGGCGACGACGCCTTCGCACGACGCGCGCTCGGCCAGCACGTCCACCATCGCGGCGGGCACGGGCCAGGAGCTGAAGCGCCTGCGGTCGGTGCGGCGGTGCGGGATGGCGGCGGCCAGCGCGATGTCGTCGGCGGTCGCCTGCCGGGCGATGAACGTGACCGCGGCCAGGTGGTCGGGTTCGGCGGGGTTGGGCAGGCGGTGCACGACCGTGGCCCAGCCGAGTGCGGCGAAGCCGACCCGCAGGTGGTGCAGCGCCGCGCCGCAGCTGATCAGCAGGTCGCGTCCGTCCGGGTCGGTCGTGGGCAGGGCGCGCTCGGGGTCGGCGAACAGGTGCACCGAGCTGTCACCGATCGCCCACCGCCACGGCTGGGTGTTGTGGATCGACGGCGCGCGGGTCGCGAGTGCGATCACGGCCTCGATGGTCCTGCGGTCCGGTGCGTCCTGCGGCATCGCGAACACCTCCTGCTCTGCGGTCCGGGCAACTGGGCGGATCGACGTGATCCGCGGTTCCCACTCCCAGATTCCCCTGCCCGCCCTGGACATCGGAGAGTCGAAGGTCCTCTTCAGCGGGGCTGAGGTCCCGCATCCACCGTCGACAGAGGACGGTCAGTGCAAGGCGCGGGCGAGGTGCCCGACGACTTGGCGGGGTGGTTCGAGCACGTGGGGATGCCGGACGACCAGGACGGGACAGGCAGCTTGGTGCAGGGCCGATCTGGTGACCGAGCCGCAGCGGCCGGTCCGGGTGGGCTGGTCTCCTGGGCCGACCACGAGCAGGTCGCTGTCGGTGTGGCGGGCGACGGCCTCGTGAGGTTGGCCGTGGAGCAGGACGACGGTGTGCGGCGGGTGCTGGTCGAGCTTCTCCAGCAGCCGGGCAGCGTGGTCGAGCACGAACTGGTGATCGGTGGCGAGAGCGTCCCCGGTCGTCGGCAGGGGGAGCGCGTGCACCACGCGCAGCGCGGCGCGGCGGTCGAGCGCCATGGCCGCGGCTCGCGTGATCACCAGGTCGTCGTCCTGGCCACCGCTGATCAACGCGGTGATCCGCCGGTTGTCGCCGCGCACCGCCGTCGGCCTGCCGCGGACGACGACGGTGTCGCACGTCGACCGGCAGACGAGGGGCAGCACGAGTCCGCCGAGGCGGAGCGGGTTCGTCGAGTGCCCCTGGTAGCCGACCACGATCAAGCCCGCGGCACGTCCCGCCGCTCCCAGGGCCCGCACGGGGTCGCGGCCCGACTCGTGCACCCTCACCCGCAGCAGGGGGAAGTCGCTGGTCACGTGGTTCAGCCCGCTGTTGGCGGGCACCGTGCCGGGAACCTCGGAAGCCGGGTCCCACAGCCAGACGTCCAGCTCCGCGCCCGTGTGCCACGCGTGCTCGGCGGCCCACCACAGGGCTGTTCGCCCCCAGTGCGACCCGTCGTTGCCCACGACCACCGGCGGAGGGAACCGTCCGGGTTCCTCGACACGGTCTGCTGGACTCGGTTCGTCGTGCATGAGCGCTCCAGTGTTCGCACGGGCCCGGCACCTCAACGGTCGCGCGGTGACCTGTGCGACGGCAGAGCTCACCTGACCTCCTCCGGCGGGACGAAAGGCCCTGCGGGTCGGGACCGGGGGTCAGGACCCCGATTCGGTGGTGCAGGGTTCGAGGACCAGTTCCTCGACCGGCCTGCGCGGTGTCGCTGGCACGGGCGACCCGAAACCCAGGCGCAGCACGGTCTGCGGGAAGAGAGAACCGCCGAGCGAGCGGCGCAGGTCCTCCCGGACCCGGCGCACCTCGACCACCTGCGACAGGAAGGACGCCGACAACCCCAGCGCGGTCGCGGTCAGCAGCACGCGCTGCAAGGCCTGGCCTGCTTGGAGTTCGGCGGCCGTCCCGTCGTAGAAGGAGCAGAGCACCACCACGAAGGGGTCCGGCTCGTAGTCCTTCCCGGAAGGTCGGTCGATCACCGTGCCGGGGGAGAAGTCGCGCAGTGCCCACTCGTCCTGGGGCGCGGGCGTTGGTCCGGCCGAGCCGGGTGGCACGCCGTGGCCGGGGTCGGCCCGGTTCCCGGTCCAGCCGACCAGTTCGGCCTGCACGCGGGGATCGGCGAGCTGCTCCTGGTGCGCCCGTCCGATCAGCTCCCGCAACCGCACCTTCTCCTCGCGCGTGGCCATCACGTGCAGCCAGGCCCGTTCCTGCTCGGCGGCGCGGACCAGGTGCTGCCGGTGCGTGGCGGGGACCTCGCTGTCGACGAACGGGTGGCGGTTGGTCCTGCGCGACCGCACCGCCTTGAGCAGCGAACGGCTCTGCTCCGTCGGGGTGAACCGCCCGCCGCGCCGGACGACGGCCAGTGCTCCTTCGGCCTCCCGGCCGGGCAGCAGGGTGACCAGCGGCCGGATGCCCAGTCCTTGCAGGGCGAGTCGCATGTTCAGCAGGGCGGCGCCGCACGACAGGCGCAGTTCGCGGGATTCCGGATCGGTCGCGTGCAGCTGCTTGGTCGGGTCGCAGTGCAACTCGATCCGGTCGGCGTGCAGCGCGAACCGCCACGGTTGGCTGTTGTGGATGGACGGGGCCAGTGCGGCGACCTCGAGCACGCCGCGGACGTCGCCCTCCGCCAGACCCAAAGCCGGCACTACCGGACTCATGACTTCTCACCTCGTCGCACAGGGGGCGGCTGACCTGTCACGATCCACTGTCGTTCGTCATGGGGGACGCGCACACCGTCGAAGGTCCTCTGCCGACAGGGCCGTCCTCCGTGAAACGATCGTGGAGCGATTGGTGACCTGGTCTCCCGACAACCACCGTGACAGGCTGGGTGGATCGGCACGTTCGCGTCCACGTGTGTCGGGGAAGAGGTAGACAGATGGTTTACGGGCCTGATCCGAGCGGTGGTGGAGCGAAGGTGAGCTTGGCCGGCCTGCGCCTGGATGAGCTGCTGGGCGAGGTCCAGGAGCGGCTCACGGAGATCGCGGCGTCGCGGGACCAGATGCAGAGCCTGTTGGACGCGGTTCTGGCGGTCGGGTCGGGGTTGGAGCTGGACTCGACGTTGCAGCGGATCGTGCAGGTCGCGGTGGACCTGGTGGGGGCGCGGTACGGGGCGTTGGGGGTGTTGGGCACCAGGGACGACCTGTCGGCGTTCGTGTACGAGGGCATCGACGCGGAGACGCGGTCGCACATGGGGCACCTGCCGGAGGGCAAGGGTCTGCTGGGTCTGCTGATCAAGGATCCTCGGGCGATCCGGTTGTTGGACCTGAGCAAGCACGACGCGTCGGTGGGCTTCCCGCCCAACCACCCGCCGATGCACAGCTTCCTGGGTGTGCCGATCCGGTTGCGGGACGAGATCTTCGGCAACCTGTACATGACCGAGAAGAAGGGGATGTCGGAGTTCACCCCGGATGACGAGGTGGTGTTGCAGGCGTTGGCGGCCGCGGCGGGGGTGGCGATCGAGAACGCGCGCCTGTTCGAGCGGTCCCGGTTGCGGGAACGCTGGTTGGAGGCCACCGCGGAGATCAACTCCGAGCTGCTCGGCGGCGCCTCCGCCCAGGACGCCCTCCAGCTGATCGCGCTGCGCACGGTGGAGCTCACGGGCGCGCACTCCTCGATGATCGTGCTGTCGGAGGAAAGCAGGCTGTTCATCACCGCTGGTGCGGGTCCGCAAGCGGAGGAAGTCGTCGGGTCAACCGCACCCGACCACGAGTCAACCATCGAGGAGGTCCTGCGGACGGGTGTGCCCAAGGTCGTCGAAACCCTGGAGGAGTTCGTCAACGCCTCCACCGAGTTCGGTCCCGGCATCGCGGTGCCGATGCGCGCGGGCTCGGTCGTGACGGGTGTGCTGGTCGCCGTGCGCAGCAAGGGCGAGCCACCGTTCGTGGCCGACCAGATGCCCGTGCTCGCCTCCTTCGCCGACCAGGCGGCGCTGGCGTTGCAGCTGGCGGAGAAGCAGCGGTCGCTGCGGCTGCTGGACGTGCTGGAGGACCGCGACCGCATCGCCCGCGATCTGCACGACCACGTGATCCAGCGGCTGTTCGTCACGGGCATGAGCCTGCAGGGCAGCCTGCGCCGGATCACCGACAAGGAGGTCCACGGCCGGGTGACCACCGCCGTGGAGCAGCTCGACCAGACCGTGCGGGAGATCCGCACGTCGATCTTCGACCTCCAGAGCGCGGGCGACGAGGGCGTGGGCCTGCGCAGACGGCTGCTGGACCTGATCGCCGAGCTGACCGAGCACACCGACCTGTCACCGGCCGTGCGGATGTCCGGGACGGTCGACAACTCCGTGTCCGACGAGCTGGCCGAGCACGTCGAGGCGGTCATCCGCGAAGCGGTGACCAACGCGGTCCGGCACGCGAACGCCACGTCCCTCACCGTGACGGTCGAGGCCGGAGCGGACTTGGTCATCTCCGTGGTCGACGACGGGGTCGGGATGCCGGAGGACGTCGCGCGCAGCGGCCTGCGCAACCTCGAAAGCCGAGCTCAACAGTTCGACGGCACCTTGTCGGTGGCCTCCGAGTCGGGCAGGGGCACCCGTGTGACCTGGCGGGTGCCCCTGGGCTGATCTCACTCCTCGGGGGACATCTGGCCGGGTTTGCGCAGTTGGCTGGAGAAGACGGCGGCCTGGGTGCGGCGCTGCATCCCGAGCTTGGCGAGCAGGTGCGACACGTAGTTCTTGATGGTCTTCTCGGCCAGGAACATGCGGTCGGCGATCTGCCGGTTGGTCAGGCCCTCGCCGATGAGGTCGAGCACCGTGCGCTCCTGGTCGGTCAGCGTCCGCAGCGGGTCGCCGGTCTCGCGTTCCCGGCGGATCCTGTTGAGCAGCGCGGACGTCGACTTCGCGTCGAGCAGCGACTGGCCGCTCGCCACCGTGCGCACGGCGTTGACCAGGTCGCCCCCGAGGATCTGCTTGAGCACGAAACCCGATGCCCCGGCCATGATCGCGTCGAACAGGGCCTCGTCGTCGGCGAACGAGGTCAGCATCAGCACGTTGAGGTCGGGCAGTCGGGAGCGCAGGTCGCGGCACAGTTCGATGCCGTTGCCGTCGGGCAGCCGGATGTCGAGCACGGCCACGTCGGCGCCGCTGGCGGGGACGCGGGTGAGCGCCTCGGTCACCGACGACGCCTCACCGATCACCTGGAGGTCTTCCTCCTCACCGAGCAGTTCCGCGACACCGCGACGGACGATCTCGTGGTCGTCCACCAGGAAGATCTTCGTGGGCACCCCCACCACCTCCAGAGAGCGCAGGCCCCGGCCTGCCGTCACGCGTTTGAGCCCCAGTGCACATTACGCCGTCGGTGGTGACGGTGCCGGTGTCGACCGTGCGCGAACAGGGTCCAAGGACTCTGCCCGCCGAGGCCCGACGGTCAGCGGAACTCCTGCGCCGCCCCAGGTGTGACCAGACCGCCCGCATCGACGGCGGCCGGCGGGACCACGGTCACCGGGCAGGTCGCGTGCCGCAGGCAGTACGCGGCCACCGACCCGATCACGGTCAGCCCCGACTTGCGGTAGCCGTGGCCGCCGAGCACGAGCGCGTCGGCCTCGGCGGCCAGTTCCACCAGGACCTTGCCGGGGTCGCCGGTCGGCACGAGCTGGTCGACCAGCACCCCGTCGGCGTCCTGGCCCACCCGCTCGACCGCTGTCCGCAGGGCACGCGCGTGCTGCTCGCGGAACGGGTCGCTCCCCACGGGCCGGGTGACCGGCAGCGGTGTGCTGGACGGGGGTTTGGCGTCGAGCCTGCACACCGACACCGCCAGCACCGAATGCCCGGTGGACTTGGCCTGGCGGACCGCCCAGGCGAGGGCGGCGGTGCTCGCGGGCGAGCCGTCGATGCCGACGATGATCCGTTGTGCGGTCTTCATGGTGGTCAACTCCTCGTCTGTGGTCCCTCGATGCTCTAGTCCGGCGAGGGGGCCGGGCGAGGGGCGAAGGGCCCCGTCCGGACGGGGCCATCGCCGCCCGTGAGGGGACTCGGCGCACTGTCGGCGCGCCGCGCTCCTCGGCACCGTGGTGGGGGGAGGTGGCCGACGTGCGCGGGACGCGGACCGAAACACCGGAGTGGAGCTCCAGCGAGGTGGACCTGCTGGTCCGCGCAGCGCGCAGCGCACCGGTCTACGGCGGCGGGCACCCGTGGGTGCTCGAACCGCACGGGCGCGCTGTGGCCCTCTACGAGCTGCCGCGCCACTCGTTCCGGGACCGGCTCGGCATCGGCCGCTTGCTGACCTGCGGCGGTGTCCTGCACAACCTCCACGCGGCTCTCCGTGCGGCCGGTTGGCGGGTCGAGGTGTCGCTGCCGAGGGACGCGGCGAAGCCGGACCTCCTCGCGGTGCTGGCAGCTGTTGGCCGACAGGCGGTGGAGGAGCGGGGGACGTCCGACCCGGCCGTGCTGCCTGTTCTCGTGGCGGCGAACCACTGGGAGGGAACGCGGGTGCGGCCGGTCGACACCGGCGGCTCGGTCACGCTGCACGTGTCGACCGAGGGGGACAGCAGGCGTGATGTGCTGCTCGCGGGTGCCGCCCTTCAGGCGGTCCGGCTCAAGGCTCGGGAACTGGGGTTGACGGCGACGGTGGGCCGCGGCCCGCTGCCTGCGCACGTGTGGGCTTCGCTCACCGTCTCCGGGATCAGCGAGCCGCACCCGGCGGGATGACCACAACGGGGCAGGCGGCGTGGCGCAGGCACTCGGAGACGACGCTGCCGAGCAGCATCCCGGCCGCCCTGCCGTGACCGTGGGCGCCCAGCACGAGCAGGTCCGCGTGGTGCGACATGCGCGCCAACTCCACCGCCGGATCACCGAGCAGGACCGCCTCGGTCACCTCCGGCGGGTTCTCCAGCCGCGAGGAGACGTCCCGCACCATCTCGTGCAGTTCGCGCACCAGATGCCGGTGCGGCTTCTCGCCGTGCGGGAAGAAGCCCGTCGACGTGGCGGGCGCGAACGCCGGTTCGCGTTCGCGCGTCGTGATCGCCTCCACCTCCGCTCCCCCGCGCACCGCTTCCTCCAGCGCCCACCGCAGTGCGGCGGCGCTCGCGGGTGATCCGTCAACGCCGACCACGATGGTCTTGGGCGAGTTCTCCACGGCACTCCTCCACATCGGACTGGAACGGTGCACCCGATCGCGACTCCCACTGTCGTCCGGGCGCTCCGGATCCGGCAGTGACGAATGGTCCCCGTCGGCGGTGACTTCCGGCTCTCGTCGCACCTCGCCGATGCGACGACCGTTGGGGCGGGGCGAAGCCGAAGGGAGTGGCGTGATGAGCGGTCCGAAGCCGATCGTGGTGGGTGTCGACGGGTCGGAGGCGGCCCAGCGCGCACTGGACCGGGCGCTCGACGAGGCACTGCTGCGGGGCTGCGGCGTGCGCGCCGTCCGCGCGTGGGTCTTCGAGCCGCTGGGGCTCACCGCTCTCGCCGCGCTGCGAGAAGCCGAGCACTGGGCGGCGGTCGAGCTGGCGAAGGCCGTGGCCGCCGTGGTGGGCGGGCGGAGCGAGACCCCGCCGATCGAGCAGGTCAGCGCCGAAGGAGGCCCGGCGGAGGTGCTGATCCGCCATTCGGAGGACGCCGCTCTGCTGGTCGTCGCGAGCCATCGCGGTGAACGCCTGCGCAAGGCCGTCCTCGGTTCGGTGAGCACGGCGTGCGCGCGGCGGTCGACCGTGCCGGTAGTCGTGCTGCCCGCCGGCGTGAACGCCCCCCGTGTGAGCTGACCGGCCCGGTGTCGAGCGGACCAAAGGCCCTGTGCCACCCCACCGCGACGCGACACCGTTGAAGGCGAAGCCCGGCCGGGACTGGAGGTCCACATGAGACCGAACGTGAAGGACACCTGGGCGACGGTCCTGGTCATCGCGGCCGTCGCCTTGTACACCGAGCACCTCGAGCTGACGTCTCAGCCGTTCCTCGGGGACGTGCGCGTGGTCGCGGCCGTGTGCTTCGCCCTCGGCGTCAGCGCCGCGGCGGTCGGTGGCCGGCACCGCGCCACCGACGACCTGGCCATGCGAGTGGGTGCCGTCCTCGGCACGACCGCGACCCTGCTCGGCGTGGCCACGCTGATCACCGCCCACTCCTTGCTGCTCTTCGTGTTCGTGCTGAACATCGTCGGGCTGTGGGGATTCGCGACGCTGCGCCACACCGGGCTCTTCACCGCGGCCATGGCCGACGACGACGGCCGCGCAGGCTCCCCGCGGCCGTGACACCGCACCGCAGTTGCCGATCACTCGGACGGCGGCGAGCCCGCCGGGAACAGGAGAAGTCATGAAGGCCTTGGTGTACCACGGACCCGGCAAGCGCTCGTGGGACGACGTGCCCCGTCCGGAGGTCCAGGACGTGTCCGACGCGGTCGTGCGGGTCGACGCGGTGACCATTTGCGGCACCGACCTGCACATCATCAAGGGCGACGTGCCCGCGGTCGAGCCCGGCCGGATCCTCGGGCACGAGGCGGTCGGCACCGTGGAGCAGGTCGGCGCCGCGGTGCGCGGGATCAAGCCCGGCGACCGGGTGCTGGTCTCGTGCATCAGCGCGTGCGGCCGGTGCCGGTACTGCCGGATCGGCATGTTCGGCCAGTGCCTCGGCGGCGGGGGCTGGATCCTCGGCCACCGCATCGACGGCACCCAGGCCGAGTACGTGCGGGTCCCGTTCGCCGACACCTCGACCCACCTGCTGCCCTCCGGGGTCGGTGACGAGGCCGCGCTGATGCTGGCGGACATCCTGCCCACGTCCTACGAGGTCGGTGTGCTCAACGGCCAGGTCGCCCCCGGTGACACCGTGGTCGTCGTCGGTGCGGGCCCGATCGGTCTCGCCGCGATCATGACCGCGCACCTGTTCAGTCCCCGCCACGTAGTGGCGGTAGACCTCTCGGAAGCCAGGCTCCACGCGGCCAAGCAGTTCGGCGCCGACGTCACCGTGACCCTGACCGACGATCCCGAGGCGGTCGTCGCGGAGCTGACCGAAGGCTTGGGCGCCGACGTGGTCGTCGAAGCGGTCGGCGTGCCCGAGAGCTTCGAGCTCTGCACCAGGCTGGTCCGTCCGGGCGGTCGAGTGGCCAACATCGGTGTGCACGGCAAGCCCGCCACGCTGCACCTGGAAGACCTGTGGATCCGCAACGTCACCATCACCACCGGTCTGGTCGACACGCGGTCCACCCCAGCCTTGCTGCGGATGCTCGCCACCGGCCAGCTCGACGCGACCAGGTTCCTCACGCACCGGTTCGGCCTCGACGAGATGGAGGCCGCCTACGACGTGTTCGCCCGACCCCAGGAAACGGGCGCCCTCAAGGTCGTCCTGTCCCGAGGCTAGAACGACCAGGAGGGAATGAGCGGACATGACAGTCCACAACGAACAGGGCGCCGCCGTGGTGGTGGGTGTCGACGGGTCCCGGTCCGCGCTGGACGCGGTCGCCTGGGCAGCACGGGAAGCCCAGCGGCGACACCGGAGGCTCCTGGTGGTGCACGCGCAGCTCCCGCTGCCGTTCGACAACCTCGAACTCACCGACCGGCTGCGCGACGACTTGCACCGGGTGGCCTGGCGGTGGCTGCACGAAGCCGCCGACGTCGCCCGCGAGGCCGCACCCGGCCTCGAACCCGAAGTGCGCCTGGAAGCCGGTGAGCCGGTGACCGCACTCATCGGGTTGTCCGCCTCCGCCTACGAGGTCGTGGTCGGCTCCCGCGGATACGGGGGCTTCACCGGGCTGATGGCGGGCTCGACCGCGATGGCGCTGAGCGCGCACGCCCACAGCCCGGTCGTCGTGGTCCGCGGCTCCGTCACGGGCCGTGGGCCGGTCGTCGTGGGGGTCGACGGGTCGCCCGCGTCCGAACAGGCGATCGGCCGCGCGTTCGAGCAGGCCGACCTGGAGGGGACCGACCTGGTCGCGGTGCACGTGTGGCACCGCCTGCCCACCTGGATCGACGCGATCGCCCTCGACGAACGCGACCGGGTGGAGAGGGAGGCCGAGCACCACCGGTTGCTGTCGGAGCGGCTCGCGGGGTGGCAGGAGAAGCACCCCGACGTGCACGTGGAACGGGTCGTCGCCGAAGGGCACGTGGCCCGGCGCCTGGTCGACTACTCCGACACCGCTCGCCTGGTCGTGGTCGGATCCCGCGGCCGGGACGGCTTCGCCGGTCTGCTGCTCGGCTCCACCGGCCAAGCGCTGCTGCACCACGCGCCCTGCCCCGTCGTGATCGTCCGCGACGAGCAGCGGCACTGACGTCGAACCGTTGTCCAGCAGGAAGGGGAGAGCCATGACACGAGTGCTGGTCGTCTACGAATCGATGTTCGGCAACACGAGGGAGGTCGCGAAAGCGGTGGCGGAAGGCCTCGCCGACGCGGGAACCGTCGACCTGGTGGAGGTGGGGGAGGCTCCGGTCCCGCTGCCCGACGACGTCGACCTGCTGGTCGTCGGCGCTCCCACCCACGCGTTCGGGCTGAGCAGGCCCACCACCAGGAAGTCGGCGGCCGACCAGGCGGTCGGGGAGATCGTCTCCACCGGGATCGGCTTGCGCGAGTGGCTGGACGAGCTGACGCCCGGCACCGCGGTGGTCTCCGCGTTCGACACGCGGGTCAAGCTCGCCATGATGCCCGGTTCCGCGGCCCGCCGGGCGCTCGGTCGGTTGCGCAGGCTCGGCTTCCCGCCGCTCCTGCGGTCCGAGAGCTTCTACGTCCACGGCACACCAGGCCCGCTCAAGGACGGCGAGATCGACCGCGCCCGGAGTTGGGGAGCGAAGCTCGCGGCGACGCACTCGGCGCGCCAGCACGTCAACTGACCCAAGAGGAAGGCGAACACCGTGCTGTCCACCTCGACCACCGGCAGGGAGGGGCTGAGCGGGGCCGAAGCGGCGATCAGGCTGCGCCGCGACGGCCCCAACACGTTGCCCACTGGCAAGCGCGCGCATCCGCTGGTGCTGTTGGCCAAGCAACTCGTGCACATCTTCGCCGTCATGCTCTGGGTCGCGGCCGTGCTCGCCCACATCGCCGGTATGCCGTCGCTGTCGGTGGCCATCGCCGTGGTCGTGCTGCTCAACGGCGCGTTCGCCTTCGCCCAGGAGTACCGGGCCGACCGGGCCGCGCAGAAGCTGCGCGACCTGCTGCCGGTCAAGACCAAGGTACTGCGCGACGGCCGACCCGTCCTCGTGGACGCCACCGACCTGGTGGTGGGCGACGTGGTGCTGCTGGCGGCGGGCGACCGGGTGAGCGCGGACGCCGAGGTCGTCGACCTCGCCGGTCTGGCCGTGGACGAGTCCATGCTGACCGGTGAGAGCAAGCCCGTGCGCACCCAGCGGGGGAGCGCGGTGCTCGCGGGCACCCACCTCGTGGAAGGCGAGGCGACCGCCGTCGTCACGGCCACCGGTGCGAGGACCCGGTTGGCGGCCATCGCCGCCCTCACCGGCCGCGCGACCCGGCCGCCGAGTCCGCTCACACTGCGGCTCAACAAGGTCGTGCGCGTGGTCGGGTTCACCGCCATCGCGGTCGGTACCACGTTCCTCGGCATCGCAGTACTGCTCGGCCTGCCGCCGATCGAAGCGTTCCTCTTCGCCGTCGGCGTGACCGTCGCTCTGGTGCCCGAGGGCCTGCTGCCCACCGTCACCTTGTCGCTCGCCCGTGCCGCGCAGCGCATGGCTGGGCGCAACGCGCTCGTGCGCAGGCTCGACGCCGTGGAGACGTTGGGCGCCACCACCTTCATCTGCACCGACAAGACCGGAACCCTGACCCGCAACGAGATGTCGGTCGTGACGGTCTGGACCCCGATCGGCGAAGCGAAGGTCGAGGGCGTGGGTTACGACCCGGCCGGCGAGGTCGTTGGATCGGAGGCGGTCCGGGTACGGGTGCGCGAACTGGCCGTCAGCGCGGCCCGGTGTTCACCGGTCGCGCACGTGGAACACCGCGACGGGAAGTGGCTCCCGGTGGGCGACCCGATGGAGGTCGCCCTGCACGTGCTGGCCGCTCGATCCGGTGCGGAAGTCCCGACCACCGCCGAGGTCAAGCACCCCTTCGACCCGCGGCGCAGGCGCTCTTCTGTGGTCGATGCGGACGGCGTGCACGTGTCCGGCGCGCCCGACTCCGTCCTGCCGCTCTGCGCGTCCACCACCGGTGCCGCGGAGGCGATCACGACCCTGGCCGACAGCGGCCTGCGGGTGCTGGCCGTGGCCCGGCGCCGGGAACGGCGAGCCGGTGACGACACGGGGTGGGAGGCCGCCGAACGCGACCTGGAACTCGTAGGCCTGGTCGGCTTGCAAGACCCGCCGCGCGACGACGTCACCTCCGCCATCGAGTCCTGCCGCACCGCCGGGATCCGGCTGCTCATGGTGACCGGCGACCACCCCGCCACCGCGCGGTCGATCGCCCGCCAGGTGGGGCTTCTCGGACCGGACGAGCTCGTGCTGGAAGGAGCGGGTCTGCCGCAGGACGAGGCCGAGTTGGGAGAGCTGCTCGACCGCGACGGCGCGGTCGTCGCGCGGGTCACCCCCGAGGACAAGCTGCGGATCGCGAAGGCGTTGCAGGCCAGGGGACACGTGGTCGCCATGACCGGCGACGGCGTCAACGACGGGCCCGCCCTGCGCGCCGCGGACATCGGCGTGGCGATGGGCGCGTCCGGCACCGACGTGGCCAGGGAAGCAGCCGACCTTGTCCTGCTGGACGACCACTTCGCCACCATCGTCGCCGCCGTCGAACTCGGCCGCGCCACCTTCGCCAACATCCGCCGGTTCCTGACCTACCACCTGACCGACAACGTCGCGGAACTGACGCCGTTCGTGGTCTGGGCTCTGTCCGGCGGTTCCATCCCGCTCGCGCTGACCGTGCTCCAGGTGCTGGCGCTCGACATCGGCACCGATCTGCTGCCCGCGCTCGCACTGGGCGCGGAACCACCCAACCCCAAGACCATGCACGGCAAGGCACCCACGGGCGCGCTCATCGACCGCACGGTGCTCGTCCGGGTGTTCGGCGTCCTGGGCCCCAGCGAGGCCGTCGTCGAGATGGGCGCCTTCCTCGGCGTGCTCCTGGCGGGCGGTTGGGCACTGGGCCGCACACCGGACGCCGAACTGCTGACGGTCGCGTCGGGCACCGCGTTCGCCGCGGTCGTGCTCGGCCAGTTGGCCAACGCGTTCGCCTGTCGCAGCGGTTCGCGCACGGTGGCAGGCGTCGGCCTGCGCGGCAACCGGCTGCTCGGCTGGGCGATCCTGGTGGAACTGGTGCTGCTGCTCGCGTTCCTCGGCGTGCCACCGGTCGCAGACCTGCTGGGCGGCACCTTCCCCTCGGCGCTGGGCTGGGTCCTGGCGGCCTGCGCGGTACCCGCTGTCCTCGCGGCGGACACCCTGCACAAGTCGATCAGGGCGAACCGCCGCGCCACCAGGGCAGCGGTCGGGTGACCGCGTTCGAGCGAACCCGCAGCCGCGCGAGCCGGAAGTTCGCGGGCGAGGTCCTGCTGTTCAGCGCGGTCAGCCTGCTCCTCGCCGCCGTGTCGGGCTGTGGGTGGCCGGGGTTCCGGGAGCCGAGTGGGCGTGGACCGCGGCGGCGGTCGTCGCCGCGGTGCCCGCGGTCGTGCGGGTCGCCGCCGACCTGCGTTCCGGCCGGTTCGGAGCCGACGTGCTCGCCCTCGTGGGCACCGTCCTGGTGGGCTTCGCGGGTGCCGTCGTCGCGGTCATGTTCGGCGGCGGACGCGCGCTCGACGCCTACGCCCAGCGCCGAGCAGGCCGCGACCTGAGCGCACTGCTGGACCGCGCGCCGTCCGGCTGCGCACCGACACCGGACTGCGGCTGCTCCCCGTGCGGGACGTGCGACCGGGGCAGCACCTGGTGCTCGGCCAGGGCGAGGTGACCCCGGTGGGCCCCACGCCGCTCGGACCGGCCACCCCCGACGAATCCGCGTCGACCGGCCAAGCCGCGCCCGGCGGGCGACCGGGTGCGCAGCGGCGTGGTCGACGCGGGAGCGTCGGTCGACCTGCGTGCGGTCGCCACCGAACGCGACAGCACCTACGCCGGTGCGCTTGACCTGGCACGGGACGCCGCGGCTACCACCGCGTCCGCGATCCGCCTCGCCGACCGGGTCGCGACCGTGTTCCTGCCGGTGGCGCTCGCCGTGGCCGGCCTCGCGGCGTTCCTCGCCCACGACCTCACCCGCGCGGTCGCCGTCCTGGTGACCGCGACGCCGTGCCCGCTGCCGCTCGCGGTGCCGGTCGCCATCACCGCGGGCATGTCCAGGGCCTCGCGGGTCGGTGTGGTCGTGCGTGACGGGCGTTCGCTGGAGGTGCTCGGCGACCTCCGGACCGGCGTGCTGGACACGACCAGGACGATCACGCTCGGACGACCCGCCGTGACCGGGGTGCTGACCGCTCCGGGCCGGTCCCGCGACCACGTGCTCGACCCCGCCGCCGCGGTGGAGCAGGTGTCCTCCCCCGTGTTCGCGGCGTGCGTGGTCGTCGCAGCCGAGACGGCAGGCCGTGGACCGGCTCCCGCCACCGACGTGGTCGAGCGGTCCGGACAGGCGACCGCGGGCACCGTGAACGGGCACCGGATCGCCGTGGGTGGGCTCGATCCCGCGCAGCGGGGCCGAGCGGACTGGATCCGGGAAGCCGAGACCAGCGCCCGTCAGGATGGCGCGGGCACCGTGTGGATCTCCGCCGACGGCGACCCCGTCGGCGTTCTCCTCGTGCGCGACCCCGTCCGGTCCGACGCGGCCCAGACCACGGGCAGGCTGCGCTCGGCCGGGTTGACCAGGCTCGTGCTGCTCATCGGTGACCGCTGGGCGGTCGCGCTGAGGACCGCGGACGGGCTCGGTTTCGACGAGGTGGACGCCGCGTGCGACCCGGCGGACAAGGTCGCGAGGGTGAGGGCGGAGAAAGCGGCAGGGGTGACCGCGATGGTCGGCGACGGCATCGACGACGCTCCCGCGCTGGCCGCCGCGGACGTCGGAGTGGCCTTGGGCGGCTGGGGCTCGGCCGCGGCCGAGCGTGCGGCCGAGCCCCAGCCGTCCCGGTCAGGTCCGCGGAGTCCGGCCGCGGGCACCACAGCGCCGCACGGAGCCGACGCCGAACCCGCCGCCAGGGGAAGCCGGGACCTTCGCCCCGGTTCGGCGGACTTTGGCCACTGCGATCCGTGACCGGCGGAGTCGAAGCTGGAAGGAGAAGTCCCCGGAGTTGGAGGTCGAGATGCGAGAGCCCAGCGTTGATCAGGTGATGACCCGCGAGGTGGTCACCGTCGGGACGGCCACCCCGTTCAAGGAACTGGTGGAGCTGCTCGACAGCGGTGGTTTCAGCGCGCTTCCCGTGGTGGACGAGCGCAAGCGGGCCATCGGCGTCGTGTCGGAGGCCGACCTGCTGGCCAAGGAGGAGTTCCTCGGCGGCACCGCACCGTCGCCCGCGCTGTTCGCCGCCCGCGCCCGCAAGGACAGGTGGCGCAAGTCCGGAGCCGTTTCCGCGGGTGAGATCATGACCGCTCCTGTCATCACCATCACCCCGGAGGCGCCGGTGAGCGCCGCAGCGCGCCAGTTGGCGAGGTCCGGTGTGCGCAGACTGTTCGTGGTCGACCCGGAGGGGACACTGGTGGGGGTCGTCTCCCGGCGCGACCTGCTGCGGCTGTTCCTCCGCGACGACGAGCAACTGCGCGCCGACGTGCTCCAGCAGGTGTTCCACCGCGTGCTGCTCGCCGACCCCGCCACCTTCGAGGTCCACGCCAAGGGCGGCGTCGTGTCCGTGCGAGGGCGGCTGGAACGACGTGGCGACACCGAGTTGGCCGTCCGCCTGATCCAGGCGATGCCGGGAGTGGTCGACGTGGAGTCCGACCTCACCTATGGCTGGGACGACACGGTCGTCAAGGCCGAATCGGGTCTGAGGCCCAGGTACTGAACCCTGCCGAGTCGATCCGCGGAAACATCCCACCGGGAGACCGTCGTGCCGACCCTCGAACAACCCGCTGTCGACGCCGCGGCGCACCACGCCCACCACATCGTCGTCAGGGATCGCAGCGGCCACCCGGTCGTCGAGGTGTCCATGGACGCGGGTGTGCTCGCCGCGGTGGTCGCACCGCTGGTGGCCGCCGTAGGAACCGTCGCCGCGCCTGCCAACGACTGGTCCGCCGAGATCGAGTGAGCGCGACGGCACCGAACACCCGGTCGTGCGCGCTCAGTCGCGCTCCCGGAAGACCTTGTCCGAAACAACAGCCGACGGCGTGGGACGTCCGGTGAACGGAGGAGAACACCATGCGGGCCCAGACCGGTGACTGGTTGCTCGTCGAGCAGTCCAGCGTAGACAGACCAGCGCGCAGGGGACGGATCGTCGGCGTCCGCCGTGCTGACGGCGGGCCGCCCTACCTCGTGCGATGGCTCGACACCGGGCACGAGACGCTCGTCTACCCCGGACCTGACGCCCACGTGGTGACGGCTGTCGAACTGGCCGAGTCGGACGCGCGCACCGCAAACCGGGCCGTCGCGCTGCAACGGCTCATCAGCGCCCGCCACCGCGGGTCCTGACGTGCTCGTCGAATCGTCCCGCCAGGGTCCTGGCGCTTGATCATCAGGGACTTTGTGCCCTGCTGAACCCGAATCACCGCTGTCGACAATGAACGCCAGCACGCGCGGTGCATCCGGTGGCGGCGATGGCCCGTCCGCCTCGTGCGCGGTGTCGACAGTGCCACAGGAGTCGAGTTGCGCCAGCGAGAAACGCGCCACGGAACCGCGGTGCGATCTGCGGTCGAGATGCCGAGCTGCCACGCGTGTGGGCGGAGCGAGCTCCCGGTGACCCGGATACCCTCCTCCAGGACCCTGCCGCTGGTGCGACGGTCACCGCGGGACCTTCACCTCGGCGGCGCGCGATGAGCGGCGCCACGCAGGACGAGCCCAGGGGACTGGTGCGGTTGTCGGAGGCGAAGTCCCTGGACCTGCTGGCCGGCGTGCCCTTCGGCCGTGTCGTGTTCTCGCGCGACGCGCTGCCCGCGATCCGTCCGGTCAACCACGTCGTCGACCGGGGCACCATCATCATCCGCACGCACCTCGGTGCCGCCGTGCTCTCCGCCGTGGGCATGGTGGTCGCCTACGAAGCCGATGCGATCGATCCCGTGTCGCGCCTGGGGTGGAGCGTGATCGTGGTCGGCGTGGCGAAGCGCGTCTTCGACCTCGACGACGCGGCCGGGTTCGAGGAGGTCCTGCGGCCCTGGGTGCGCGGGTCGATGGACCACGTCATCCGGATCGTGCCGGAGATGGTGACCGGGTTCGAACTGTCCACGGCTCCGGAGCCACAAGGCTGACGGCGGCTCCGGAGCCCGTCGGATCAAGCGCGCAGACCGTGGCGGATGAACTGCCCGCGAACTCTCCCGACCAGTGCCGCGTCGGGCGTCGGGGTGTCCGCGAGCGGGAACGGGATGCCCAGCCGCGCGTACTTGGGCGCGCCGAGCTTGTGGAACGGCAGCACGTCCACGTGCTCGACCGACTCCAGCGTCGCGACGAACTCCGCGATCCCCTCCACGTTGTCCCGGTCGTCGGTCAGTCCGGGCACCAGGACGAACCGGATCCACATCGGCTTGCCCATGGCCGAGAGCCGACGGGCGAACTCGAGCGTCGGTGCCACCTCCTCGCCGGTCACCCGCAGGTAGGTGGCCGGATCCCAGGACTTGATGTCCAGCAGCACCAGGTCGGTGTCGGCCAGCAGAGCGTCCGTCGCGTGGTGGCCGAGGAATCCCGAGGTGTCCAGCGCGGTGTGCAGACCGAGTTCCCTGCACCGGTGCAGCAGCTCGGCCACGAAGGTGTGCTGCAGCAGCGGTTCCCCACCGCTGACGGTGACACCGCCGCCCGCGACCTCGATGAACCGCCGGTACTTCACGATCTCGGCCATCAGCTCGTCCACGGACACGCGCTGCCCGTCGCGCTCGTGCCAGGTCTCCGGGTTCTGGCAGTACCGGCAGCGCAACGGGCATCCCGCGGTGAAGACGACGAAGCGGGTGCCGGGACCGTCCACCGCGGTCGCGATGTCCCACGAGTGGACCGCCCCGGTGCTCACAGCGACCCGTGGAAGGTTCGACTGATCACGTCCCGCTGCTGCTCGCGGGTCAGCCGCACGAAGTTCACCGCGTACCCGGAGACGCGGATGGTCAGCTGCGGGTGGTTCTCCGGGTGCTCCATCGCGTCGAGCAGGACCTCCCGGTTGAGCACGTTGGCGTTGAGGTGGAAGCCGCCCGCGTCGACGTAGGCGTCCAGCACACCGACCAGGTTGGTCACCCGCTCCTCCGGGGTGCGGCCCAGACCGGGGGGCGTGATGCTCGCGGTCAGCGAGATCCCGTCCAGCGCCTGGTCGTAGGGCAGCTTCGCCACCGACAGCGCGGCGGAGACCAGCCCGTGCCGGTCCTGGCCGTTCATCGGATTGGCGCCGGGCGCGAACGGTTCACCAGCTCGTCGTCCGTCGGGGGTGTTGCCGGTGTGCTTGCCGTAGACGACGTTGGAGGTGATGGTCAGCACCGACTGGGTGTGCACCGCGTCGCGGTAGGCAGGGTAGCGCCGCACCTTGGCCATGAAGTCCTCGACCAAGTCGACCGCGATGGCGTCGGCGCGGTCGTCGTTGTTGCCGTAGCGCGGGAACTCGCCCTCCACGGCGTAGTCGACGGCCATGCCGGACTCGTCGCGGACCACCCGCACCCGCGCGTGCTTGATCGCCGACAGGCTGTCCGCGACGACCGACAGGCCCGCGATGCCGCACCCGAGCAGCCGCTGCACCGGGTGGTCGTGCAGCGCCATCTCGATGCGCTCGTAGGCGTACTTGTCGTGCATGGAGTGGATGATGTTCAACGCGTCGACGTAGGTCTTGGCCAACCAGTCCGTCGTCTGGTCGAGCGCCGCACGGACCACCTCGTAGTCCAGGTACTCGCCGGTGATCGCGGGGAACGGGGGAGCGACCTGGTCACCGCTGACCTCGTCGCGTCCACCGTTGATCGCGTACAGCAGTGCTTTCGCGAGGTTGACCCGCGCGCCGAAGAACTGCATCTGCTCGCCGACCTTCATGGCCGACACGCAGCAGGCGATCGCGGTGTCGTCGCTGAACCTCGGCCGGATCAGCTCGTCGTTCTCGTACTGGATCGAGCTGGTGTCCACCGACACCCCGGCGCAGAACCGCTTGAAGCCCTCGGGCAACCGGGGCGACCACAGCACGGTGAGGTTCGGTTCCGGTGCGGGGCCGAGGTTGTAGAGGGTCTGCAGGAACCGGAAGCTGGTGCGGGTGACGAGCGGACGCCCGTCCTCGCCCATGCCACCGATGCTCTCGGTGACCCACGTCGGGTCGCCGGAGAACAACTGATCATAGGCAGGGGTGCGCAGGAAGCGCACGATCCGCAGCTTGATCACCAGGTCGTCGACCAGTTCCTGGGCCTGCTCCTCGGTCAGCGTTCCCCCGTCGAGGTCGCGCTGGAGGTAGACGTCGAGGAACGTGGAGGTCCGACCGAGCGACATCGCGGCACCGTTCTGCTCCTTCACCGCCGCGAGGTAGGCGTAGTACAACCACTGCACGGCTTCCCGAGCGGTTGTCGCGGGCCCGGAGATGTCGTCCCCGTAGCTCGCGGCCATCGTCCGGAGTTCGTCCAGCGCTCGCACCTGCTCGGCCAGTTCCTCCCGGTCGCGGATCACCGCTTCGGTGGAGGGGACCACGTCCAGGAGGGATCGTTCGGCCTTCTTGGCGGCCACGAGCCGGTCCACGCCGTAGAGCGCGACCCGCCGGTAGTCACCGATGATCCGGCCGCGCCCGTAGGCGTCGGGCAGGCCGGTGACGATCCCGGCCCGGCGGGCCCGCAGGATCTCCTCGGTGTAGGCGTCGAACACGCCGTCGTTGTGGGTCTTGCGGTACTTGGTGAAGACCTCCCGCACCAGCGGATCCATCTCGTACCCGTAGGCGTCGAGACTCGCCTGCACCATCCGCAGCCCACCGTTGGGCATGATCGCGCGCTTGAGCGGAGCGTCGGTCTGCAAGCCGACGATGATCTCGGTGGACCGGTCGAGGTAACCGGGTCGGTGCGCGGTGATCGACGAGGGGGTGTGCGTGTCGATGTCGAGGACACCGCGCTCGCGCTCCAGCGCGAACAAGCCCTCCAGGCCGTTCCACAGGTTCGAGGTCCGGTCGGTCGGCCCGCACAGGAAACCCGCGCCGCCCTCGTAGGGCGTGTAGTTGGCCTGGATGAACCCGCGCACGTCGATGCCGCCGCGCCAGTCCTCCCCGCGGAATCCGCGCCAGGCGTCAAGACGTTCCTCGGTGGTGGTCATGCCCTCACCACCATCGAGCTCCTCGTCCGGTCCTCGACCAGCGTTGCCATGTCGCCCCTCCTCGGATCTCATTTCCCACTTCGATCTTCCGGCCGGTGCGCATCCGGTGACAGGGCCCGAGGTCCCATCGCACTCCGGTGAAGGTCCTGAGCACGGACTTCCGGCCGCGGACCGGGGATCACCGCGCTTCGGGTCGCACCAGCGCGCGCGCCAATGCCACTGCCTGGACCACGAGCGCGATGAACACCACCACGCCCACCATCGGCAACGCGATCCTCGCGATGGTCGCCCAGTCGACCGAGAGGTCGTCGAAGTCGAACGGGAACACCACCCACATCCGCCACAGGACGGCCAGGGCGACCGCCGTGGTCACCACGTCACCGAGCAGAGCTACCTGACGTCGCGGCACGACCAGGCACACCAGGTTGACCACGATCCCCACCGCCAGACCGATGTCGGCCACTCGAACTACATCGCCTGCCTGCTCGGTCAAGAACGGAACCACCCGCCACCCCGGCGACACGTTGATCAACACCAACAGGACCACGTCGACCAGCGCGGCGACGAAGCAGCCCGTCCGCTGCGCCGTCCCACGGGTCGATCGAGCCGATGTGCTCGTCATGGTCGCCTCCGCGCGGTGCACCGTCCACGGATCGGGTCGACCAGTGGAACCCCTCCACCTTCGAGCGTTCTCGCCCCGGCGAGCGGGCGGAAGGGCTCAAGGAACCTGCTGACACGGGACCTCCGACCGCGTCGCTAGCGATGCGGTCGGCGAAAACTCCGACTCGGACGCACCACCACGATGAGCAGCCACCGTGGGGGAAGCAGTCGTCGCGACGCTGGACGCACTGCTGGAGATCCACGAAGTGCCGGTGCCGGAACCGGGTGCCGGCCAGGTTCGGGTGCGGCTGGAGGCATCGGGGATCCGCCACGCCGACATCCACGCCGCGCACGGCGACTGGTCGGTGAAGCCGACACCACCGTTCGTGCCGGGGCACGACGGCGTCGGCGTGATCGAGGCCGTGGGCGAAGGCGTCAGCGCCACGCGCATCGGGACGCGGGTGGCGATCCCGTGGCTCGGACACGCCTGCGGGGGAGTGCTCCTGCTGCGTGTCGGGGTGGGAGACGCTGTGCGAGCAGCAGCAGAACACCGGCTGCTCGGTCGACGGCTGCTACGCGGAGCACGTGCTGGCCGACGCCCGGTACGTCGTCCCGGTGCCCGAAGGGGTGTCCAGTGTGGACGCGGTACCGCTGACGCGCCCCGGTGTCACCACGTACAAGGCCGTCAAGGTGGCCGGTGTGCGGTCCGCCGAGCGAGTCGCGGTGTTCGGCATCGGCGGACTGGGCCACCTGGAGCTGCGGTACGCCCGGATCGCCGGGGGGTTCACCGTGGCGGTGGACGTGGAGGACACCAAGCTGGAGCCGGCCCTGCGCCTGGGCGCAGACCACACCGTCAACGCCGCCACGTCCGACCCGGTCGCCGAGATCCAGGCACTGGGCGGCGCCGACGTGGCGATCGCCCTAGCGGCGTCACCGCGGAGCTTCGAGCAGGCCTTTGCGTCCCTTCGTCGCGGTGGTCGGCTGGTCCGCGGCGGGCGGCCCGCGGACGGCCGGCTGGACCTGCCGGTGTTCGACGTGGTGCTCAGGGGCATCTGACGGGACCCCGATAGTTGGACCAGGTGATCTGGGTAAACCCAACGGGGTCACGTCAGTCCGGCTCATTCCTCCGCCACCACTCCAGCTGAGGTTCCCCCGATAGCTCGGAGGCTTTCCAAACATGGTCCGATAGGACCTGAAGGGAGTCGTCCGTGGCACCACCGAAGAAGTACCCTGACGAGTTGAGGACCCGTGCCGTCCGGCTGTACCGAGAGTCGGACCCGAAG
>NZ_DASUSQ010000131.1:0-27962 GCF_036375055.1 Umezawaea sp. | reverse complement strand
GCGAAGCTGGAGAGCTGGTCGACCATCGTGTTGATGGTGTACTTCAGCTCCAGGATCTCCCCCCGCGCCGACACGGAGATCTTCTGGCTCAGGTCGCCCCGCGCCACCGCCGTCGTGACCTGGGCGATGTTGCGCACCTGGTCGGTCAGGTTGCCCGCCATGAAGTTCACCGAGTCCGTGAGGTCCCGCCAGACGCCGCCGACGCCGGGCACCTCGGCCTGGCCGCCCAGCCTGCCCTCGCTGCCCACCTCGCGGGCCACGCGCGTCACCTCGTCGGCGAAGCTGGAGAGCTGGTCGACCATCGTGTTGACGGTCTCCTTCAGCTCCAGGATCTCCCCGCGCGCGTCCACGTCGATCTTCTGTGAGAGGTCGCCGCGCGCCACCGCCGTGGCGACCTGCGCGATGTCGCGGACCTGGCTGGTCAGGTTGCCCGCCATGGCGTTCACCGAGTCGGTCAGGTCCTCCCACGTCCCCGACACGCCGGGCACCTGCGCCTGCCCGCCGAGCCTGCCCTCGGTGCCGACCTCGCGGGCCACGCGGGTGACCTCGGAGGTGAACAGCGACAGCTGGTCGACCATGCCGTTGAAGACCGTGGCGATCTCGCCGAGCAGCCCGTCGGCGTCGTCAGGCAGCCTGGTGCCGAAGTCGCCGTCGCGCACGGCGGTCAGGCCCGCCAGGAGCTGCCGCAACCCCGGTTGGTCGACCACGTGCTCCACGGTGCCCGGTCTGGAGGCTTCCGCCGCAACGCCACTCATTCCACCCTCGTTCCGCTGGACCTGGTCCGTGGCCGGGAACGCCGAGAGCCCCTCCGCGTCGGGGAGGGGGCTCGACGCCGCGTGCTGGTTGAGGTGTTCCCGCTACCGGGGCCGGAGACCCGGACGAGCGGTTCCGCCGCGGGGGGCGGCGGGCCGGTCATCCCCGGCCCGCTTCCCTGGCGGCGGTCTCCAGCCTGTCCCGGTACCCCGACCACCACCGCCGGTCGCCGGGAGGGAGGTTGCTCAGGTCCCTGCGGACGCCGACGGCACCGTCGACCAGTTCTCGGACGACGTCGGCGTGCCCGGCGTGCCGCGTGGTCTCGGAGACCATGTGCACGAGGATCTGGTGCAGCGTGACCCGGCGCCGCTCCTCGGGCCAGTGGGCCACCACACCGGGCGCGTCGAGCGCCAGTTCGGTGATGGTCGCGTCGGCGTGCTCGCACGCCCGCCGGTACAGCCCCACCACGTCCTCGCGCGCCTCGTCGGCGGTGGCCCACATGTCGGCGTTGGGTTCCGCGTCGTCCCGCAGCCAGGCGGGCGGGTCGGGGAACGGCCTGCCGAACGTCTCGCCGAAGTACCCGATCTCGCACCCGGACACGTGCTTCACCAACCCGAGCAGGTTGGTGCCGGTCGGGGTGAGGGGCCTGCGGACGTCGTACTCCGCGAGACCTTCCAGCTTCCAGAGGAGGGCGTCGCGAGCGACCCCCAGGTAGTGGTGGAGGTCCGACTTGGGATCGGGACCGGTCATGGTCGGCACTCCTTCGGTCCGCGACGCGGCGGGCGGGACGGCTACACGGAACGGAGGCCGGGGTACCGCCGGGCGGGTTGGGCGGGTTGGGCGAGCGCCTCCGCCACCGAGGTGTGGAGCCGCTCCTCCAGCCCCCTCCCCACCAGTGCCAGCACCCTGCTCACCCGCCGGGAGCCGACCACGCGGAGGTCGACGCCCCGGTGGAGCGCCGCCAGCACGCAGGCGATGCCGACGGAGTCGCAGAAGGTCACGCCGGTCAGGTCGAGGACCACGGCCTCGCCCGCGGCGAACAGGAGCAGGTGCTCGTCCAGCGCGCCCGCGGTGGTCGCGTCGAGCTCACCCGACGCGGTGACGATCGACGCTCGGGGAGTGCGGTCGACCTCCACGAGCACGTCACCCTTCGACCTGTTCAGCACGGAACGTCCCCTCTGCCCTGTGTGCTTCCGCGTGTCGGTGCGGCCGGTCCGGCCGTCAGTCGGGTCGGTGGGGCGGCACGCCCCGCAGTGGTGGGTAGGGCTCGCCGGGCGGGTGCCGCGGCTCGACCGCGGCCCTGGCCTCCCGGAGCTGGTCCTCCAGCGTCACGATGCGGCAGGCCGCGCCCAGCCCGGTGCCCCGGTCGACCAGCTCGCGCACCCGCGCGGCGAGGCGCAGCTGGTGGCGGGAGTAGCGCCGGTGCCCACCCGAGGAGCGCTGGGGTTCGATCAGCCTCGCCTCGTCCAGGCTGCGCAGGAAGCCGGCCGAGGTGTTCAGCATCTCCGCGGCCCTGCCCGTCGTGTAGGCGGGGTAGTGGTCGTCGTCGAACTTCTCGGCCACCGAGCGCAGGGTCGGGGCCTCGTCGTGGTTGTCGGGGATCATCGCGCCTCCGCCTGGCGGCAGGCTCGACGGCGGTGGCGGGACACCCCTCGGGGGTACCGGCGCCGCCGGGGTCCACGAACCTCGCCATCGACTTCCTCTCCTCCAGCGGTCAGAAGGGTACCGACAGCCATGCTCGAATGTCTACACCAGCCACCACAGATTTACTCATTCAGGTGAACGAGGCACGAGAGGGGTCAGTGGCCGACGGTGCCCGTCCAGTCGAGGCAGACCACCACCGCGTCGTCGAGCAGGTCGGTGCCCTCGTGGTACTCCAGCAGCTCCGTGATGATCGCCCTGGCGGCCTCCGGCGCGGGCAGGTTGCGCGAGTCGCGGATGATCCGGTCCAGGTTGGTGGCGCCGTACTCGCCACCGCGCGGCGAGCGGGCGGTGTGCACGCCGTCGCTGACCACGACCAGCCGGTCCCCCGGCTCGACGTGGAAGTCCTGCTCCTGGTACTCGGTGCTCTCGAACATGCCCAGCGGCATCTGCTCCTCGAACGGGACCAGCTCGACCCGGCCGTCGCGCAGCCGCAGCAGGTGGGGTGACCCGGCGTCGACGACCCCGACCCGGCCGGTCGACAGCTCGAAGCGCAGCAGCAGGGTCGCCACGTGCTCGGCCCCGCCGTACTGGGCGTACACGGCCTGGTCCGCCAGGCACGCCTGGTCGACCAGGCCGAGACCGGCCCGGCGGGCGTTGCGCAGCGCGCTGATGGCGAGGTTGGTGAGCAGGGCGGCCTGGATGCCGCTGCCCATGCCGTTGGAGACCGTCACGGTCAGGTGGTCGGCGGACGCGCTCCAGTCGAAGTTGTCGCCGCCGATCGTGTAGGCGGGTTCGAGCTGCCCGCCCAGCGAGTACTCCTCGCGGGCGCAGCCGCGGCCGGGCAGCAGCTGCCACTGCATCTCGGCCGCCAGGCTCAGCCGCTCCCGCCGCCGGGCGCGCAGGTACAGGTCGGTGTCCCGCTCGGCGACGACCAGCTCGTGGCCGAGCGCGGTCGCGAGGTCCTCCAACGCCCGCCTGGCACCGTCGCCCGGCACCTCCCGCAGCGTCACCACGAGCACGCCGAGCCGGTCACCGCGCACCGCCACCGGCACGTAGGCCGCCACGCCGTCGCCGGGCACCGGTTCGAGCAGCGTCCGCTGGGCGGTGAACGCGCGCCCGGCAGCGCTGGTGCGGATCGAGATCGGCTCGGCGGTGTGCGGCAGCCTGGTCACCGGCTGGAGCACGTTCAGGCGGTAGTCCGCGAGCAGCAGCTCCGACCCGGCGACGTCGAAGTCGCTCCGCAGCACCGAGTCGAGGACGTCCAGCAGCGCGTGGGGAGGACTGGCGCGCAGCGCCCGCTCGGCGCGCACCAACCGGTCGTCGGCGCCGCTCATGGTTGCCTCCAGGTCGTCGGCGCGCGGCCGTTCGGCCCGCGCTGCTCCGTGCACAGCAGGCTGACAGTACGGTCCGCACCGACGACAACCGTCGACGCCTCGACCCCGGGCTGTTCCGGCGGGCGGCGAGGTGCCAGAGTAGGGGCCATGACGAGCAGCCACGGTCGAGGTCCGCGCACCGCGGACGTGTCCTCGGCCGTGGAAGCCGCCGCCGAGGCGCTCACCGCGCTGTGGGACCGCACGCAGCGGACGCCGAAGACGCGGGTGTCCCCGTCCCAGATGCAGGCCCTGGCCATCGTGGAGCGCCACGGCCAGATCAACCTCAACGGCCTCGCCGCGGAGCTCGACGCCATCCCGTCCTCCGCGAGCAGGCTGTGCGACCGGTTGCAGGCGGCCGGGCTGCTGACCCGCGCGGCGAGCGTGCACAACCGCCGCGAGGTCATGCTCGCGCTCACCAGGGACGGCAGGGCCCTGCTGGCCGAGGTCGGCCGGAACCGCCGCCAGGCACTGGCCCTGATCCTCGGCGACATGTCGCCCGCGGGTCGGGAAGCCCTGCTCACGGGGCTGGCGGAGTTCAACGCCGCGGCGCACGACGCCAC
Source organism: Umezawaea sp. (assembly GCF_036375055.1). GTDB lineage: Bacteria > Actinomycetota > Actinomycetes > Mycobacteriales > Pseudonocardiaceae > Umezawaea. The sequence goes on along the minus strand of NZ_DASUSQ010000131.1, from coordinate 23,632 downwards.
CTCGTGGGAACGGCGCGCCTGAGCGCTTTTTTGTCTTCCGACAAATGTTGCCGACGGTGAGCTGCGGAAACACCCGCGCACGGGTCGTTCCGACATCGAGAGCACCTGGGGCTCAGTGGAATTACCACCACCGGACGTGCATACTGAGGTCACAACGTTTGTCGTGGTGCAACGATGAAGTTGGTACCCGAGACGAAGGCGGCACGGACCCGTGACGATCCAGGACGTGCTGCCCACCGGACAGGTCCGGTTCTCCCGCTCCCACGACCTCCCCCGCGTCGACCTGCTCGGCGACATCGACCGCGCCGCCACGGCGCGACTGGAGCAGGCCTACCTCGAACTGGCCGCGGGAGCCCCGTCGCACGTCGTGGTCGACCTCGCGGGCGCGACCTTCTTCGGCTGCGCGGGCCTGACGTTCCTGGCCAGGCTGAACCTCCACCTCGGCTCGACCGGCCACCGCGTGCGGATCGTCGGCCCCCGCCGCGCCGCGGCGCGCGTGCTCAGCCTCACCGGCTTCACCTGGGACGTCGACCTCCCGGCCGCCACCGACCTCGCCCCCGTCTGACTAGGCCTCCGGCGCGAGGATCAGGCACGTCGTGGTGGCGTGGGCGACCAGGGCACCCCGCTCGTCCACGACCCGGCCCTCGGCGGTGGCCGTGCGCCTGCCCGCGTGCACGACCTTGCCCTCCCCCACGAGCCGCCTGCCGTCGGTGCGGGCGGACCGGATGTAGTTCACCTTCAGCTCCAGCGTGGTGTAGCCGACGCCGGGGGCGAGGGTGGAGTGCACGGCGCAGCCCATGACCGAGTCGAGCAGGGTGGCGGCGATGCCGCCGTGCACCGTGCCGAGCGGGTTCATGAAGTCGGGTCGGGTCACCAGCGACATCACGACGCGACCCTCCTCGACCTCGTCGAAGCTCATGCCGAGCAGGCGGCCGATGTGCGGCGCGTCGACGTCCTGGGTGCGCTGCGCGTGGCGCATCACGTCGAGGCCGGACAGCGCGGTGGGGTCAACGGTGGTCATGCCTCAACTATTATCATGGTAGTTGCACTCCGGGAAAGTCCGGACCGAAAGCCCGAGGAGGCCCGCGGTGGTCCAGCACGTCAGCTTCGCCGACGCGAACTGCCCGATCGCCCGCAGCCTGGAGCACGTCGGCGAGTGGTGGAGCGTGCTGGTCCTGCGGGACGTGTCCGCGGGCGTCACGCGCTTCGCCGACCTCCAGGCGAACCTGGGGATCTCCCCCGGTTCGCTCAGCCGCAGGCTCAAGGGACTGGTCGCGTCCGGCCTGCTGGAGCAGCGCGTCTACGCCACCGGCCCGACCCGGCACGAGTACGTGCTGACCGCGAGCGGGCGCGACTTCCTGCCCGTGCTCGCCGCGATGGCCGCGTGGGGGCACCGGCACTTCGGCCCCGAGCGGCCGTCGGCCCGCCTGGTCGACCGCGCCACGGGCCGGACCGCGCGCCCGGTCGTGCTCGACGAGAAGACGGGCAAGCGGATCACCGGCGAGGACCACGGCTTCGAACCGGCCTGACGACGTCTGGTGCGGTGGCCACGAACCCTTGCCGGGTTTCGTGCCGTTCAGGGCGATTCATCGTGGCGCCGCCTCCCCCGCGCCCGCCGGCGAAGAGGCATCGGCACCGCTCTCGCACCGGCAGTACGGGGGCGTGGGGGCGGTGCCGCGAGGGATCCACCCGAGCCGCGCGAAACCCGGTGTGGACTGCGGCCACCGCACTAGGGTGGCGCTGTGCGCGTCCTGTTCACCAGCCTCGCCTCCGTGGGCCACACCTACCCGCTGATCCCGCTCGCGGTCGCCGCGCGCGAGGCGGGCCACGAGGTGCACTACGCCGTCGGGGACGCCGTGCACGCGCCGCTGGCGGCCAACGGACTGCGCCCGTTCCGACCAGCCGATTCGTTCTACGAGATCTACGCGGAGGACCTGGAGCCCGAGCTGGCTCGGCTGGAGCCCGACCTCGTCGTGCACGAGTGGGGGCTGCCCGCGGGAGCCGTCGCCGCGCGGCGGGCGGGCATCCCCGGCCTGTGGCACGGGTTCGGCCGCATGTTCCCCGAGGGCATCGGGCTGGAGGTGCCCGCGCCCGGTGCCCCGCACCTGGACATCTGCCCGCCGTCCTTGCAGGACGAGGGCTTCCTCGCCACCGCGGACCGGATCGCCCTGCGGCCCGTGCCGTACTCGACGCCGAGCGGGTGGACGGCCCCGAGCGGGTCGCGACCGCTGGTCTACCTCACGCTCGGCACGGCGTTCGGCACGGCGGAGTTGCTGACCACGGCGGTCCGGGGCCTGACCGCGCTGGGCGCGCGGGTGGTGGTCGCCACGGGTCGGGTGCCGGTGCGGGAACTCGGCGACCTGCCGGACGGCGTGACCGCGGAGGCCTGGGTGCCGCAGGCCGACCTGCTGCCGAACGTCGCCCTGGTCGTGCACCACGGCGGCAGCGGCACGACGCTCGGCGCGCTCGCCGCCGGCGCGCCCCAGCTGCTGCTCCCGCAGGGGGCCGACCAGTTCGCCAACGCCGACGCGGTCGCGGCGGCGGGCGCCGGGCTGAGCCTGCACCCGACCGAGGTGAGCGCGGACGCCGTCACCGACCACGCCCTGTCCCTGCTGGGGCGCGCGGGCCACCGCGAGGCCGCCCGCGCGGTCGCCGAGGAGATCGCGCTCATGCCGTCACCGGCCGAGGTGGCCCGCCGCCTGCCCGACCACGTCTGAGCCGACCTGCCCGCGCCGCCGACCGGTGGCAGACTCGGGATCATGAGCCCACGTGAGGACGAGGTCGCGTCCCGAGCCCACCTGCTGCCCGAGGAGGAGTCCGCGGGCGGGAGCGCCGATCCCCGCGCGCAGGCCGAGGCCGTGCTGCGGGAGTCGGAGGACCGGGGCAACGCGCTGCTCGCGGTGCCCGACGGTGAGCAGGGGCCGGTCCCGGAGGACCCGGCCGACCGCGAGCACCGCCGCTCCGAGGAGACCACCTGAGTCGAAGTCGTTGACCCGCAACGACTTCCGGCGGTTGACTGCGGCCGGTGGCCGTGCCACGTTGCGAGGATGTTCGAGCACGTGGTCGTGATCGGTGCGGGTGTGTACGGTGCCGCGGTGGCGGCCTCGCTGACCCGGCGCGGCGCCCGCGTCACGGTCGTGGACGCGGGCGCGCCCGCGGGCGGCACCTCCGGCGCCACGTTCTCGTGGACCAACTCGTGCGGCAAGCAGCCCAGGGCCTACCACGACCTCAGCGTGGCGGCCATGGAGGCCCACCGGCGGCTCGCGACCCTCGGCGACTGGTACCACGAGGGCGGGAACCTGGAGTGGGCCGCCGACGAGGCCGGGGCCGAGGAGCTGCGCCGGAAGGTCGCCGGGCTGCTGGACTACGGGTACGAGGCGCGCTGGCTCGACCGGGCGGACGTGCTGCGCCTGGAACCGGACCTCGACCCGGCGCGGGTGCCGGAGGACGGGATCGCCTACTTCCCGCGCGAGGGCTGGATCGAGCCGACCAGGCTGGTGGGCCACCTGCTCGCGGCGGCGGTGTCGCGCAGCGCCGAGGTGGTGCGCGGCGACGCCGTCACCGGCGTGGAGTCGAGCGCGGGGGCGGTGCGCGCCGTCCGCCTCGCGTCGGGGCGCCGCCTCGCCGCGGACGCGGTGGTGAACTGCGCGGGCCCGCGGGCGGCGGAGGTCGCCGCGATGGCCGGTCTGGCGCTGCCGATGAACAACACCCGCGGCGTGCTGGTCTGCACCGCGCCGGTCGCGGTGTGGGTCTCCCGCGTCGTGCACGCCCCTCGGGTGCACCTGCGGCCCGACGGCGCCGGGCGGCTGCTGCTGCACAGCCACGAGGGCGACGGCGCGGTGCGCGTGTCCGACACCGGCGAGGTCACCGTCGACCGGTCGGCGGTCGACGACGTGCTCGTGGCGGGCCGCGCGCTCTACCCCGGACTGCGGGACGCGGCCGTGGAGAGCGTGCGGGTGGGCGAGCGGCCGATCCCCGGTGACGGCCTGCCCGTGCTGGGCCGGGCGCTCGCGCTGCCGAACTTCCACTTCGCCGTCTCGCACAGCGGTGCGACGCTGAGCGTGCACGCGGGAGACCTGGTCGCCGCCGAGGTGCTGGGCGAGGACCAGGACGGGGCGCTGGAACCCTTCCGGTTCGAGCGCTTCTGATCCGCTCGCGGTGCCGGACTCCACCCTTTCGAGTGGACAACGGCACCGTCGCAACCGGACACCCGCCGCCTGCCCGGTGGACCGGCCCGAACGGCGGTAGGGTCGCCACGATTCGTTGATCAATTCGGAAGAGGCTCAACACGTGGACACCTTGCAGGCGGGGCAGAACCTCGCGGTCGGCCAGCAGCTCGACTCGGAGAACGGGTACTCGCTCGTGCTCCAGTCCGACGGCAACCTGGTGCTGACCGACGGCGGCGAAGTGGTCTGGGCGACCGGCACCAACGGTTCCGGCGCGACCAGCGCCACCCTGCAGGACGACGGCAACTTCGTCCTCTACACCGCGTCCGGCACCTCGGTGTGGGCGAGCGACACCAGCGGCAACCCCGGCTCGCGCCTCGTCCTCCAGACCGACCGCAACGTGGTGGTCTACAACAGCGGCGGCTCCAGCACCTGGGCGTCGGGCACCAACACCGACGACCCCCGCCCCGTCCCCGCCCCGGTGGCCGTCGAGACCCCCGCGCCCGCGCCGGTCGAGCAGGCCCCGGCCGCCCCGGCCCAGCAGACGTGGACCGTCGACCCCGGCGACACCCTGTGGGCGATCGCGGAGAAGGCCTACGGCGACGGCAACCAGTACCAGCGCATCGCCGAGGCCAACGGTCTCGACAACCCGGACCTGATCCAGCCCGGCCAGGTCCTGGTCATCCCGGCCTGATCGCACAGCACTGTGGAGCTTCCGCACGGCGGAAGCTCCACAGTGGACGTTTCCCTACCTCGGCCCGTCCTGGACGGTGATCGCCCCCGCGGGGCACACCAGGGCCGCGTCGCGCACCGCGGCGTGCCCGGCCGCCGGGGGCGCGGGGTCGAGCAGGAGCACGGTGCCGTCGTCGTCCTGGTCGAACACCGCGGGCTCCGTCAGCACGCACATGCCCGCTCCGACGCACCGCCCCCGGTCGACCTCGACCCTCACGGCGCGTCCCAGGTGACCGGGAGCCGGTGCGCGCCCAGGATGTCCACACCCGACCGCAGCGGAACGTCCTGCGGCGCGACGGCCAGGCGCAGGCTCGGGAAGCGGGTGAACAGCGCGGGCAGGGCGACGCGCAGCTCGACCCTGGCCAACTGCTGGCCGAGGCACTGGTGGATGCCGTGGCCGAACGACAGGTGGCCGGTGGCGCGCCTGCCCAGGTCGAGCCGGTCGGGCTCGGGGAACTTCGCGGGGTCGCGGTTGCCCGCCTCGACGGAGAGGGTGACGGTGTCGCCCGCCCTGATCAGCCGCCCGTCCAGCTCGACGTCCTCCAGCGCGACGCGGACCATCGTGTGCGCGATGCTCAGGTAGCGCAGCAGCTCCTCGACCGAGCGCTCCGGGTCGGCGTGCAGCAGGGCGACCTGGTCGGGCGTGGTCAGCAGCGCGAACGCTCCCAGCGCGATCATGTTGGCCGTGGTGTCGAGGCCCGCTCCCAGCAGCAGGAACGCGACGTTCGTCAGCTCCTCGACGGTCAGGTCGGTCCTGGTGAGGTCGCTGAGCAGGTCGTCGGTCGGCGCGGCCCGCTTCGCGAGCACGAGGTCGTGCAGGAAGCCGCCGAACGCCGTCACCGACGCCGCCTGCTGCTCCGCCGTGGCCTCGAAGTCGTTGAAGACGGCCGTGTGCTCCAGGAAGAAGTCGCGGTCGGAGTACGGCGCGCCCAGCAGCTCGCAGATCATCAGCGCGGGGATCGGCTGGGCGAACGCCGTCACCAGGTCGGCCGACGGGCCCTGCCGCTGCATGGCGTCGAGGTGCTCGCGGGTCACCTCGTCGACGCGCTCGGCCAGCAGCCTCATGCGCCGGACGGTGAACGCGCCGGTGAGCAGGCCCCGGTAGCGGGTGTGCTCGGGGGCGTCGGTGTTGATGAACATGCCGGGCGGGGAGGAGGGCAGCGGACCGTCCATCCCCTCGCGGGGCACCGGGCTGTGCATGAGTTCGGTTCGCGAGCTGAACCTGCGGTCGGCGAGGACCGCGCGGACCGCGGCGTGGCCGGTGGCGAGCCAGCCCCGGTGGCCGTCGGGGTAGAGCATCGGGCGCAGCGGCTGCTCGTCGCGCAGGGCCGCGAGGTCGGTGGGCGGGTCGAAGGGACAGCCCGCGGGGCGGGTGGTCGGCATCGTCACGGTGTCGTCGAACCGGGTCATGCTGTTCTCCCCCGAGGAGTCTGGTCAGTTGGTGCGGTTGTAGAGCTTCTTCGCCCACAGGTAGCCCCCGAGCGCGATGGCGGCGCACCAGGCGACGGCGAGGTAGACGCTGCCGCCGATCGGCGTGCCCAGCAGGAGCCCGCGGAGCGTTTCGATGACGGGCGTGAAGGGCTGGTACTCGGCGAACCACCGCAGGCCGGTCGGCATCGAGTCGGTGGGTACGAAACCGCTGCCCAGGAAGGGGAGCAGGACGAGCGGCATCGGGAGGTTGCTCGCGGTCTCGACGCTGTCGGCCACCAGACCGAGGGCGACCGACAGCCACACGAGGGCGAACGTGAGCAGCGCGAGGACCCCGACCACGGCGAGCCACTCCACCGGCGTCGCGGTGGGGCGGAACCCGATCAGCAGCGCGACGCCGAGCACGATCACCATGCTGATCAGCGTCTGGACGACGCTGCCGAGCACGTGCCCGGTCAGCACCGACGCGCGGGAGATGGCCATGGTCCGGAACCGGTTGACGATGCCCTCGGTCATGTCCATGGCGACCGAGATGGCCGTCCCCTGCGCGGCGGAGGCCACGGTCATGAGGATGACGCCGGGGACCAGGTAGTCGATGTACTCGGCCCGGCCGCCGGACGGGCCGCCGATGCCCGCTCCCAGCGCGCCGCCGAGGACGTAGGCGAACAGCAGGAGGAACACGACGGGCATCCCGGCGAGCATGAACGTCAGGGAGGGGTAGCGCTTCATGTGCCGCAACTGCCGTCGCAGCATGGTGGCGGAGTCCGCCAGGACGTGGGTGCTCATTTCGCCAGCTCTCTCTCGTGGTCGGGCTTGCCGGTGATGGCCAGGAAGACGTCGTCCAGGTCGGGGGTGTGCACGGTCAGCTCCGCCACCTCGACGGCGTCCGCGTCGAGCCGGGCGAGAAGGCCGCGCAGCGAGGCCACGCCGCCGTCGCTGGGCACCCGCAGGACCAGCGCGTCGTCGTCGCGGGGCACGTCGCCGAGGCTGCGGACGGCCGTGTCCAGAGCGGTGGCGTCGGCGAAGCGCAGGCTGATGTGGCCTCCGGGGACCAGTCGCTTGAGCTCCTCCGCGGTGCCCTCCGCGACCAGCTTCCCGTGGTCCAGCACCGCGATCCGGTCCGCGAGCTGGTCGGCCTCCTCCAGGTACTGCGTGGTGAGGAAGATCGTCACGCCGCCCGCGACGAGTTCGCGGATCATCCGCCACATGTCGCGGCGGCTGCGCGGGTCGAGCCCGGTGGTCGGCTCGTCGAGGAACACGACGCGCGGGTCGCCGACCAGCCCCATGGCGAGGTCCAGCCTGCGGCGCATGCCGCCGGAGAACGTGGAGGCCTGCTTCGTCGCCGAGTCGGTCAGGTCGAAGCGCTCCAGCAGGGTGGCGGCGCGCTGCCTGCCCGCGCGCTTGCCGAGGTGGTGCAGGTCCGCCATGAGGACCAGGTTCTCCTCCGCGGTCAGGAGGTTGTCGACCGCGGAGAACTGGCCGGTGACGCCGATGGCGGCGCGCACGGCGTCCGGGTCGCGGGCGGGGTCGTGGCCGCCGACGGAGATCAGTCCGCCGTCCGCGCGGACCAGCGTGGACAGGATCTGCACGGTGGTGGTCTTGCCCGCCCCGTTGGGGCCGAGGAGGGCGAAGATCGTGCCGCTCTGGACGTGCAGGTCGATGCCGTCGAGGACGAGCTTGTCGCCGTAGGACTTGCGCAGTCCGGAGACGACGATCGCCGCGGGGTTCGGGTTCACGGTGTACCTCTCGGTTTCTCTCGCGATCAGGAGCGGCGGATGGTGACGTCGCCGAAGGAGGTCGCCGCGCGCACCTCGACGGTGTCGCCGCGGTCGGGGCGCTCCCGCGACTCGTCGAGCGAGTTGCGCACGCGGCCCTGGGAGGTGTTCACGTCGAGCCAGGCGGCCGTGCCCTCGGCGACGCCGACCTCCAGGTCGCCCGTCGAGGTCTTGAGCACGATCGAGCCGCGGACCACCTCGTCGACGCGGATGGTGCCGTTGGCCGACTTGGCGTCGACCCCGCCCGCCGCCGCCGCGACGGTGATGTCCCCGTTGGACGAGCGCACCCGCAGGTCGCCGCCGACCCGGCCGATCGTGGTGGGGCCGTTGGAGTTCTTGACCACGGCCTCGCCGTCGACCCGGCCGATGCGCACGGTGCCGGACGCGGTGGAGACGTCGGCGGTGCCGGTGACGGCCTCCACGGTGACGTGGCCCCCCGAGGTGCGCAGGTGCACCGGGCCCGCCTGGTCGACCTCGATGTGCCCGGAGCCGGACTTGAGCCTGCACTCCCCCAGCTCGCCGGTGACGCGGAAGTCCCCCATCCCGGTGTCGCCGCGGAGCGTCGAGCCCGTGGGCACCTCGACGTGAACCTCGACCGACCACTTCGCCCGGACGTAGGACAGGCCGCGCGGCTTCGGCGTCTTGACCAGCAGCTTGCCGTCCGCGAACTCGACGCGGGTCTGCTCGGCCGCCTCCACGTCCTTCGCCTCGCGGGCGTCGGCGGGCAGCACCTCGACGGTGGTGTCGGTGCGGTCGGTCGCGGTGACGCGCACGTCACCGGAGAAGACGTCGATCGTGACGTCGACGGGAGCGGGGGTGTCGAAAATGGGCATGGCTGTCCCCTGTGATGGTGTCGGTGTGGTGTTCTGCCTGGTGGGAGGGTTACTTGACCCAGCCGGTGAAGCGCTGCTGACCGGGCTTGCCGCCCCCGCCCGCCTCGCGCCCGCGGTCCTGGGCAGGCCGGTGGAGCGCGGCCGACGCGGCTCGGACGAGCCACGCGTTCACCGAGCGGCCCTCCTTGGCGGCGGCCTCCTCGATGGCGGCCTTGAGCTGCTCGGGGAGCCGGACGTTGATCCGCGACGTGGCGCCGTCCTCGATCACCGGCACGTCCTCGACCTGCGCCGGGAGGGTGCTCGGTTCGGGCTGGACGTCCGCGGGCTGGTCGGGTGCGGGGAGGGTGACGACGAAGTTCGGGTCACGGCCGCGCAGGCGCAGCTCGACCGACCCCGGTGCCAGGTCGAGGGTGATCTCGTCCGCCGCGGCGGACAGCGTCTCCAGCAGGGTCAGGCGGATCGCCGACTCCAGCGACCCGCTCAGGCGCTCGACCAGCGCGCGAGCCTCGTCGCCACCGGTTTCGGCCAAGACCGCCAGTTCGCGGCCGAGGTTCTCGACGTGCGTGCTCAAGTCCATGGCACAACTCTGACACATCGATGGCACCAACGCAAGCCACTCTGGCACCACTTTGGCACCATCGATGCCCTCAGAAAAAGAAAGTCCAGGTAGAACAGGGTGAGCCACAGTGGCTCAGTAGGTGCCACCGAGCTTGCGGTGGTCCCAGCTCGTCGCGCTCGTCGGTGTGAACCGCAGGCCGACCCGCTTCGCGGCCTGGGCGCGGATGAACGCCTCCACCTCCGGACCGTCCTGCCCCGCGTAGCGGGCCGACACCGCCAGGCCGATGGCGACCACCGCGTCCGGATCGGTGACCAGCTCGACGTCGCACTCCAGCGCCACGCCGCGCAACTGGTCGTAGGCGTCCCCCGCCTCGACCTGGAGGGTCGCGAGCGGCGAGCGGCGCAGGTTCGCCACCTTCTGCGACCGCCCGTACGTCCACCCCTCCAACACGTCGTCCCGCCGCACGAACCACAGCGGCACGAGGTGGATCCGGCCACCGGGGTTGGTGGTGGCGACGGTGACCACGCGCTCCTCGTCGAGGAACGCGCGCACCTCCGCACGGCTCATCCTGATCTGCTCTCGGCGCGACACCGGACCGATGCTAGTGCCGCGACCCGCACGACCGAGGTGACCAATTCCCTTTCCGCCGGACTCGGCCGGCGCGAAAATGCGGAATGAGAGGACAATTCACAATTCCATCCGACCCCGAGAAAACCTGCTCCATACGAGTGAGTGCACCACGTAAATCGACCACGGAACGCGACCGAAAAGAGTATAAAAAAGTTCGAGTGCCGGAACGATCACGATGCCGGCCGAGTGGAGAAGAGATGGATCAGGACGTACCTGACAAGAGCAATCCACACCAGTTCAACGGACTGAGGCAGGTCCTCACCGATCAGCAGCCCTTCGGGCCCGGCGACACCGAGTCGGTCGTGCACCACGGGCTCTCGAACGTCGACCGCCTCTTCGACCGGACGAACCTGATCTACGCGCAAACCGTGGCCGACACGCAGCCGACGTACATCATCGGACGCAAGGGCGCGGGCAAGACGGCTTTCCTCGTCGGGTCGACGCTCAAGGGCAGATCGCTGAGCGAAGTGCTCAAGACCGACAGCGTCTACCACGCGATGCTGAAGGTCCTGCGCGAGTACAGCCACGCGCACGGGCAGCTCTTCGTCGACCAGCGGGCGGACATCTGGCAGGCGCTGTTCGAGCAGATCGCGATCGTCCACGCCTGGCGTACGGCGTCCCGGCGGGACCCGGCGCGCGAGTTGCAGGCCCTGTCGGACTACGTGGGCCGGGCGACCGGACCGGCGGACCCGACGGTGGTGGCGGAGCACTTCCTCGCCGAACTGCTGCACCACACGGCCGAACGCCCCTCCGTCGGCCTGCGCGAGACCATCGCGGGGGTGACGAACGGCGGGGTCCGCTTCGACGTGGCCAGGGCGGCGATGCACACCGTGCTGGCGGGCCGGGCGGAGACACCGGTCATCGTGATGGACAACCTGGAGGACCTGCACGTCCGGCTGCACGAGCTGACCGAGGTGCTGGCCGGGCTGTTCCGCTGCGTCGGCAGGCTGGTCGCGACCAACCCCGGCAACCGCCCGTTCGGCACGCAGATCTGCCTCCCGTCGGAGCTGTTCGACAAGATCCACGAGATCGCCGCCGCACCGGAGAAGGACCTCCAGGGCCGGTACCTGAAGATCTACTGGACGGCGCGGGAGCTGCTGAGGCTCACCGGCACGCGGCTCGCGCTCTTCCTCCAGATGCACCACCCCGACGAACTGGGCAGGCTCCGGCGGCGCGCCGACCTGGTCGACGAGCCGGATCCGGTCATCGCCCTGCTCAGGGCCGCGCTGCCGCCGCGGATGATCAGCGGCCTGGACATCGAGGAGGACCCGATCGCCTACCTGCTGCGGCACACCCAGCTGCTGCCGCGGCACCTGATCCAGATCCTCAACAGCGTGTTCACCAGGACCGACCACGGGTCGAGGCCGTGGGCGGTGACGCAGGCCGCCGTGCGGGCGGGCACGCGGCACGCCGAGCAGCTGCTCGTCAGCGGCATCTTCAACGCGCACCTGGCGTCGTTCCCGTTCGCCTCGGCGGCGGTGCGGCAGCTCTCCGGCCGGGTCGACATCTCCTTCCCCGCCAACGACCTGCACAGGGTCTACAACCAGCAGGGCATCCGGAAGCTGACGAACCTGGACTTCGACGACTTCCTCTCGATGCTGTTCACCCTCGGCGTGCTCGGGGTCCGGTTCGGCCAGACCGGCCGGTACAACAAGGCGCACTTCCAGTACACGTTCGACTACAACCTGACCGCCCAGGAGGACACCGACGTCCTCTGCTTCCACCCGCTGTTCACCCGCTTCCTGCACGAGCGGGCGCTGCCGCGGCTGAGGTCCGCCCACGCGCACGCGACGTACCCCTACGGCTGCGACCTGAAGGGCGAGGACTACCGCCACTCGTTCGGCTACACCGGAACGTGATCCTGGACTGACATGCCACTCGCACCCCGCACCACCAACGACCTGCCCAGCCTCGCCGAGGAGTACTCCGACTCGGCGCCGGAGGACATCCGGATCGGGATCGCCCTGTCCGGCGGCGGGATCCGGTCCGCCGCGTTCAACCTCGGAGCCCTCCAGGCCTTGCAGTCGCAGGGCGTGCTCCAGAGCGCCGAGTACCTCGCCGCCGTGTCCGGCGGCAACTACATCGCCAGCGCGCTGACGATCTCCGCGGCGCACACCGACCCGGACTGCGAGAACGGCAAGCAGCCGTGGGGCCGCGGCTCGCCGGAAGAGCGGTACCTGCGCCAGCACACCGACTACCTCGCGCCCGGCCGCGCGGGCAAGCAGTGGATGGCGGCGAGCGTCGTCTACGGCTTCGTGCTGAACTACCTGCCGTTCGTGCTGTGCGCCATGATCATCGGCCGGGTCGCGGGCTGGCTGCTGCACCTGCTCGGGGTGCGGCTGTCGGACCTGCGGCTCAACGGCCTCGCGCTGCCCGAGTCGACGCTGCTGACCGTCCTGCTGATCGCCGCGTCGGTCTGCGTCGGGGTGGCGCTCCTGCTGGTCGCCTACCGGCGGTGGTTCAAGGACGGGAAGCCGGGGAACTACGGCGAGTCCCACTCCGAGCGCGTCGCCTCGTGGCTGCTGACCGGGGCGGCGGCGGTGGGCGTCTGCCTGGTGCTGCCGCCGCTGGCGGAGGTGTACGCCACGTCGTCGACGAACCTGCTCTCGACGTTCGTCGACGAGCGGCCCGAGTCCTTCCAGACGGCGGGCGGTCGCATCGTGATCGCGTTCGTGTGGCTGCTCGTGTCGTGCCTGCTGGCGGTCATCGCGCTGATGCTCGGCAGGCGCTTCCGCGCGCTGCGGCTGATGCTCGTGCTGTCGTCGATCTCCAGCGCGGGTCTGCTGCTCGTGCCGCTGCTGTCGTCGCTGGAGTACTCCACCCGCCACGGCCTGCACTCCGCGGGCGACGCGGTGGGGGTCGCCGTCGCGCTGCTGATCGTGCTGGTGATGGCGGTGAAGGTGCACAACCGGCGCTACTCGATGCACCTGTTCTACCGCGAGCGGCTCAACAGCGCGTTCGCGCTGAAGCGCCGCCGGGAGGGGAACCGGATCGTCGCCGAGCCGATCGGGTACGAGGAGAAGCTGTACTTCTCCGAGCTGGGCCCGAAGGAGAGCAACCGGCTGCCGAAGCTGGTGGTGTGCTGCGCGGTCAACCTGACGACGGACGACGTGCCGGTGGGGCGGTTCGCCGAGTCGTTCACCTTCGAGTCGGACCGCAGCGGCGGGCCGCTGTTCAAGTACCACGACACCGCGCGCTTCGAGGGGCGGTCGGGGCTGGCGGGCACCCAGCTGACCCTGCCGTCGATCATGGCCGTCTCGGGGGCCGCGCTGTCCCCGCTGATGGGCCGGTTCACCTACCCGCCGCTGCGCTTCCTCATGGCGCTGACCAACGTCCGGCTCGGCGTCTGGATCAAGAACCCCCGGCACCGGAGCTGGCAGCCGACGGTGCCCGACGAGGCGGTGCGGCCCGGCCTGGCCGCCAGGGCCTGGGCGTCGATCAAGGACGGCTGGCACGAGCCCGGCGCGCTCTACGTGCTGCGGGAGGCGCTGGGCGGCGCCAAGTCGACCCACCGGTACATCTACCTGACCGACGGCGGGCACTGGGAGAACCTCGGGCTGGTGGAGCTGCTGCGGCGGCGCTGCACCCACGTGCTCTGCTTCGACGCCACCTGCGACCAGACCGGTGACGGGCTCGACATCGGGCGCGCCATCGCACTGGCCCGCAGCGAGCTGAGCGCGGACGTCGACCTCGACCCCCGCCCGGTGATGCCGGGTGCGGACGGGCTGAGCGAGTCCATGGCCGTCAGCGGCCTCGTCCACTACCCGGCTCCCGGCCAGGAGGCGAAGCTCGTGTACGCCAAGGCGGTCCTCACCCCTGGGTCGAGCTGGGACCTGCACGCGTTCAAGCGGCGGGACCGGCGCTTCCCCAACCACTCCACCAGCCAGCAGATGTTCACCGACGAGCAGTTCGAGGCCTACCGGACCCTCGGCCACGAGGCGGGCCGACAGGCGCTGGAGCTGCTCAACATCCCCGAGCCGCTGCTGCGCCCGGCACCGACGGCCGCCGAGCCGTTCCACCGCGACGGCGCGGCCTCGTCCCTCGGGTAGCGGCGTCCCTCGGGTAGCGGCCCCGACGTCCAGATCGTCGACGCCCTCGTCAGCGCGGGCCACCCGCAGGCGGGTGTCCCGCGCTGACGGGTGGTCGCGCCCGTCGCGCGACGCCGGTGGCGCACCGGGTCGTGACAGACCGGCCACGACCGGCGCGCACGGGGGCCGGGCCGTCACGCGGAACCGGTGGCGCACCCGGTCGTGGCCCGCGGGCCACGACCGGCCCCCTCCCCCTGCGGGGGCGCGAGAGGGCCGGGTCGGATCGTCCCGCTCGCGGTGCGCCGGGGCCAGGCCTCAGGCCTGGCCGGTGGTGCGGTCGGTGTCCGCGCTCGGCTCCCCTGGCACGGTCGCCCCCGCGGCCCCGCCGCCGATGCGGATCGTCGTCGAGCCCATCGCTCCTCCTGTCGGTGGATGCTGATCCCCTGCGGGCGGCTCACGGCCGCCACGGGGACCAGGGTGCTCGGCCGAACGTGGGAGATCCTTGCGTTTCGCTTGAATCCGCAGTTGAGAACCGCTATCCCAAGACGGTGATCTTCTCCGCGGTGCGACTCCGCGTGCTCGGAACCGTCGAGGCGTCCACCGACGGCCACCTGATCGACATCGGCCCCGCCCGGCAGCAGTGCGTGCTGGCCGCGCTGCTCGTGGACGCCAACCGCCCCGTCCCGGTGGACCAGCTGGTCGACCGCGTGTGGGGTGAGCGGGCGCCCGCGCGGGCCGTCGGCACGCTGCACAGCTACCTGACGCGGGTCCGGCAGGCGCTCGCGGGCGTGGTCACGATCGTCCGGCGCTCGGGCAGCTACGTCCTGACCGTCGACGAGCAGGTCGTGGACCTCCACGTGTTCCGCGCGCTGGTGGCCCGCGCCCGCGCCAGCGAGGAGCCGGAGCTGTTCGAGGAGGCGCTGGGGCTCTGGCGCGGCGAGGCGTTCACCGGCCTCGACACGCCGTGGCTGGCGGTGGTCCGCGAGCAGCTCGGGCGCGAACGGCTGGCCGCCGAGCTGGACCGCAACGACCTGGCGCTGCGGCGGGGTGCCCACGCCGAGGTGCTGCCGCCGCTGCGGGCCAGGACGGCGGAGCAGCCGCTCGACGAGCGGCTCGCGGGCCAGTACGTGCTCGCCCTCTACCGCTCGGGCCGCCAGGCCGAGGCGCTGGAGCACTTCGAGCGCACCCGGCGGCTGCTGGCCGAGGAGCTGGGCAGCGATCCCAGCCCGCCGCTGCGGCGGCTGCACGAGGCCATCCTGCGGGGCCAGGTCGACGCGGCGGAACCCGCGCCGAAGGCGGCGGTGGTGGTGCGCAACGACCTCCCCGGCGACCTCGCCGACTTCACCGGCCGGGAGGCCGAGCTGCGGCACGTGCTCGCGGCGGTCCCCGACGACCCCGGTTCGGCGACCGCCGTGGTGATCGAGGCCATCGACGGCATGGCGGGCGTCGGCAAGACCACCCTCGCCGTGCACCTCGCGCACCTGCTGGCCGACCGCTACCCCGACGCGCAGCTGTTCGTGGACCTGCACGGCCACGCCTCCGACCAGAGGGCCACCGATCCGATGGCCGCGCTGGACACCCTGCTGCGCGCGCTGGGCGTGCCCGGTGACCGCATCCCGGCCGAGCCCGCCGAGCGGTCGGCGCTGTGGCGGGCCGAGCTGGCGACCCGGCGGGCGCTCGTCGTGCTGGACAACGCGGCCGACTCGGCCCAGGTCCGCCCGCTGCTGCCGGGCACGTCGCGCGCGCTGACGCTGATCACCAGCAGGCGGCGGATGCTCGACCTGGAGACGGCGCGCGTGCTGTCGCTCGACCTGATGCCGCACCGGGACGCGGTCGCCCTGTTCACCACCGTCGTCGGTGACGACCGCCCCGAGCGCGAACCCGGGGTGGTGGACGAGGTGGTGGAGCTGTGCGGCCACCTGCCGCTGGCGCTGCGGATCGCCGCCGCCCGCCTGCGCAGCCGTCCGAAGTGGACGGTGAGCCACCTCGCCCAGCGCCTGCGGCAGGGGCTGTCGGAGTTATCGGCGGGCGACCGGAGCGTCGCCGCCGCCTTCGCGCTGTCGCACCGCCACCTCACCGCCGAGCAGGGGCGGCTGTTCCGGTTGCTCGGGCTCGTGCCGGGAGCCGACTTCGACGCCCGCGCCGCGGCGGCGCTGACGGGTGTCGACGTCGCCGCGGCCGACGGGCTGCTGGAGGAGCTGGTCGACGTGAACCTGCTGGAGCAGCCGACGCCGGACCGCTACCGGTTCCACGACCTGCTGCGCGAGCACGCGCTGGCCCTCGTGCTCCAGACCGAGCCGGAGGCCGGGCGGGCGGAGGCGTCCGCCCGCCTGTACGACCACTACCTGCACACCGCCGTGACCGCCGCGCTCCACCTCGGTCCGGTGTCGCGCCAACCGCCGGTCGACCACCCGCCCGCCGACGCCCCGGAGTTCGCCACCGGCGCGGAAGCACTGGGGTGGCTGGACGGCGAGCACGCGAACCTCGTGTCGGCGGTGCTGCACGCGGCCGACCGCGGCCTGCCCTCCCACGCGTGGCGGTTCGCGCAGGCGTTGTGGCGCTTCTACTTCATCCGGGGGCACCTCGACGACTGGGCCACCACCCACCGGGTCGCGCTGGCCGCCGCGCGGGAACTGGGCGACCGGTTCGCGGAGGCGGAGGTGCTCAAGAGCCTCGGCACCGCCGCGTGGCAGGTGGGGCACAACGCCGAGGCCCTGGACCACTACCAGCGCGCGCTGGCGCTGTACCGGGAGGTCGGCGAGCGCAAGGGCGAGGCCGCGGTGCTGGGCAACCTCGGGCTCGTCCACGACCGGATGGGCCGTTACCAGGAGGCGATCGACCACCACCTCCAGGACCTCGCCCTGTGCAGGCAGATCGGCGACCGGCGCGGCGAGGGCACCACGCTGAGCAACCTCGGGCTGGTGTGCGAGCGGGTGGGCCGCTACGACGAGGCCCTCCGGCACTGCCGGGACGCGCTGGTGGTCATCCGCGAGTTCGGCGACCGGTGGAGCGAGGGCGAGACGCTCATCCACCTCGGGCTCATCCACCGGGGCCTGCGGCAGCACGACGACGCCCTGCGCTGCCAGCGGGAGGCGCTCGTCCTGATGAGGGAGCTGGACGACCGCCTGCGCGAGGCCCACGTGCTGGCGAACATCGGCCAGGCCCTCAGCGTGGCGGGCAGGCACACCGAGGCGCTGGAACACCTGCACCAGGCCCTGGCGATGGACCGCGAGATCGGTGCGCACGCCGAGGAGACCAGCGTGCTGAACGACCTGGGCGAGGCGCACCGCGCGGCGGGCCTGCCGTCGGAGGCCGACCACCGGCAGGCCCTCGCCCACGCCCTCGACATCGGCGACCGCCACCAGCAGGCACGGGCGCACCTGGGCCTGGGCCACGCCGTGTCGGCGACCGACCCGGACGCCGCCCGCCTGCACTGGGAGCAGAGCCTCGCCCTCTACCGCGACCTGGGCGTCCCGGAGGCCGACCGGGTCAGCGCCCACCTGGCCGAGTGGACCGCCGCTGCCGACGCGCGGCACCAGACGGCAGCGGCACCGTCCGAGCCAACCTCGGACACGCAGCCGTGACACCGACGTCCGAACGCACCCCACCCCCGCCCGCGCGGGAACGGCACGGCTCCCGCCGCCGAACGGTCGGACGCGGACTTGTCCACGGTTCGACGACAACGGCCCTCGTGTCCACTGTGGACGACGAGGGAAGACGCCGATCGTCCGTTCGGTGTGCGAACACACCGATATTCGCTCGCCCGACCGCCGCTCCGTTCGGCACACTGCTCCGATGCACCTGCGGCAGGCCGAACCCCGTGACCTGGACCAGATCGCCGCCCTGCTGGTGGCCAGGGGCGAACCGGAGGACGCCCTCGACCACCGGCTAGTGGTGCACGACCCCGACCAGGGGTGGTCGTCGTGCGCGGTGGTGGTCGACGGCGACCGCGTCGTCTCGACGCTGATGCTGCTCGACGAGACCCTCTCGCTCGGCGGGGTCGAGATCCCGGCCGGGCAGGTCGAACTGGTCGCGACCGACCGCGAGTACGAGGGCCGCGGCCTGGTGCGGCGGCTGATGGCGTGGGCGCACCAGCGCTCGGCCGACCGCGGCCACCTGGCGCAGGTGATGATCGGCATCCCCTACTTCTACCGCCGGTTCGGCTACGCCTACGCCATCCCGATCCCGCCGACCCGCAAGGTCGTCGCCGTGCCGCCGCCGGTGGCCGGGCACGTCGTGCGGCGAGCGGGCGCGGCCGACATCGCGGCCATGGCCGCCGCGCAGGACGCGCTCCAGGCCGAGCTCGACCTGCGGATGCCGCACTCGGCCGCGTGCTGGCGGTGGCTGGTGGAGCGGGAGGGCAGCACGCAGTGGGTCGTCGAGCGCGCGGGGGTCGTGGTCGGCACCGGGCGGCTGACCGAGTCGCACCTCAGCGAGGTCGCCGGGGTCGACGCCGCGGCCGAGCAGGCGCTGCTGCACCACGTCGCGGGTCTCGCGGAGGGCGTCACGGTCACCGACCGGTTCGGCAACCGGCTCGGGCCGTTCCTCGGGCCGCTGCCCGTGGACGCCGAGATGTACTACGCGCGGATCCCGGACACCGCCGCCCTGCTGGAGCACCTGCGCCCGCTGCTGTCCCAGCGCGCGGCCGGGTACGACGGCGAGGTCGTGCTCTCGTTCTTCGGGTCGCACGTGCGGTTCCGCTGCACCGACGGCGAGGCGGGGCCGATGACCACCGGCGGGCCGATGCAGGGCCCCGCCTCCGTCGGCGGCGCGGGGGTCGCGCCGGACCTGGTGCCGTCGCTGCTGTTCGGCCCGCACGGCATCGAGGGGCTGGCCAGGCTCCACCCCGACGTCTACCCCGGCCCGAACCGCAAGCTGATGGCCGCGCTGTTCCCACCGGTCCGCGCCGACCTGCTGACCTACTACGTGGCCTGACCGCGGTGGACGGACGCCTCGGCGCGCGGTGAGGACGTGCGCCCGTGGCTCGTCGACGTCGGCCAGGTCCAGCACGGCGACCACGTTGTCGAGCATCCCGGCGCCGAACCACTGCCGCACGGCGTCGTCGCCCAGCAGACCCCGCACGGTCTCGACCTGCTCGGCGTAGCACCGGCGCACGGCCCGCGCCACGAGCGGTTCGCGCACGGCGCAGTTCGCGTGCACCAGGAAGCGCAGGACGGTCCGGTCCTCGACCAGCGCGGCGTAGCCCGCGCGCGCCGCGACCACCGCCGACCCGGTCCCGTCCGACGCGTGCGAGAGCAACGTCTCGGTCATGACCACGGACACGTGGTCGACCGCCGCGGCGAACAGCGCTTCCGTGTTCGGGTACAGCCGGTAGGGGTACGGCTGCGAGATGCCGACCCACTCGGCGATCTCGTGGGTCGTGGCGCCGCAGAAACCCTTGCGCGCGAAGCGGTCGACCGAGGCTGCCATGATGACCCGACGGCGTTCGTCGCTCTTCGCGCTGGTGCCTGCGACGGGCATGGTCATCAGCTAACACGGTTCTCCTCAGCGCCCAAAGCAACGCTGAGGTCCGACTCGGCGGGCACGTCGCGCGGCGTGAGCGCCTCGATCGCCACCAGCGGGTTCCAGTAGTCCAGGTAGTGGGTGATCAGCCCGTTGCCGTCGGTCCGCACGATCGACACGCACGTCTGCTCGTACAGCTTGCCGGTCGGCACCGCGGTGCCCGTCGAGCGGAACTCGGCGACCACCAAGCCGGGGTCGGCCGTCTCGTGGAAGACCAGGTCGACGAATTCCACCGCGAAGGTCTCAGGAAAGTGGCTCATGTGCGCAACCAGCGCGTCCCGCCTCTCCACCCGCCGCGACACCCAGTCGGGCGCGAACGGGAACTCGAGCACCGCGTCCGGCGTGAACAACTCGACCCACTCCTCCACCCGGCCCGCGGCGGTGAGGCGCAGGTGCTCGGACAGGGCGTGCTAGGCCGCGGCGCGACGGGTGGCGTCGTCGGTCATGTCGACTCCTGGGTTAGTGGTCGACCGATAACCTACTGGCCCGTCCTGCCGCCGTCGGCCGACCTCCTCGACCGGCCTGTCGGGCCCACGACATTCACAACTCAAAAGTTCCACACCATCCAAGCGGCGACGTACTGGACGAGACCGTCACCGGCGAAGCCTTTCGCGCCTTGCGTGAATCCGGCGATCGCGACCACGACTGTCACGAACGACCAAATAATTTCTGGCTTGCCCCAGATTGCACTCCTGGAGGCATGGAAGAAAAACTTCAGCACGATCGAAGTGATGGCGATCTGAACCCAATCGAGCCCGTCGAAACTAACTAAATGATACAGTCGGGCGTAAGCGGCAAAAACTACGAAGATGGCCGCGAAGTGCAGCATCGCCGCAACAGCGGACCGAGGCACCACAGTCTTCGGCTCTACCACACGAGACGGCTCTTGGGCTCTTGACGTGCGAGGTTCAACTTGGGGAGCAGTCGAAGCAGCTCCCCCGAACTTCACGCCACCCGAAATCATATTTGCCTGAACGGAGAGGTGAACTCTCCCGGAGATATCATTCCGAACAGTCACCGGAGGTTCCGGTACTTGCTCTGAACACTTTTCTGGATCTTGCTCGCACATCGTACGCGGTGATTCCTTGTCGATCTTACAATCACGGTCGGCAAGATGATTCAGCTGCCGGGGATGCCGCAACCTTACTTGTCGGCCGTGCGAGGTGTCAGGACCGTTCAGACCTGACAACAATGTGCGAACGGCTCAACTTTATAAGATCGTTATATAGATCAAATGGAGTACTGTCCGCTGTCGCGCCAGAGTGGCCACCGTGTTCGGGGCACCGGCCCCCACAATGGCGGGATGACGCCGAACGTGTTCATCGCCGGTCCCGTGTCCTGGAACCACCTCGTCTCGCTGGACGAACTGCCCGCCGCCCGGCCGCACACGGCGTTCGCCAGGGGGCACTGGACGACGGTGGGGGGCACGTCGGCGGGCAAGGCGCTGAACCTCGCGAAGCTCGGCGCGCGGGTGACCCTGCGGACGGTGGTGGGCGACGACGAGCCGGGACGGGCGGCGCTGGCGGTCCTCGCCGCGGCGGGGGTGGACGTGATCGCGGAGGTCGCGGACGGGCCGACCGAGCAGCACCTCAACCTGATGGACACCCACGGCGGTCGGGTGTCGATCTACCTGGAGCTGCCCGAACTGCGCGAGCCGCGCCACGACGGGCGGGCGCTGGCCGCGCTGGCGGCGGCCGACGCGGCGGTGGTCGACCTCGCCGAGCACTCCCGGCCGCTGCTGGCACGGGCGAGGGCCGCGGGCGTTCCCGTCTGGTGCGACCTGCACGACTACGACGGGAGGTCCGCGTTCCACCAGGACTTCGTGGCCGCGGCGGACCACGTGTTCCTCAACGACGACGGCGTCCCGGACCGCGCCGACCTGGAAGCGCTGCTCAAGAGCTTCGACAGCCGGATCGCCGTGGCGACGCTCGGCGCCGACGGGGCGGTGGCGGCCGCGGACGGCGTGCTGCACCGGGCCGCGGCGGTGCCGGTCGAGACGATCGTGGACACCAACGGCGCCGGCGACGCGTTCTTCTCCGGATTCCTCGTCGCCCACCTCGCGGGCGCGGACGTGCCCGGCGCCCTCACCGCGGGCGCCGCCTCGGCCGCGCGCTGCCTGGCCTCACCAGACCTGGCCTGACGCCGCCGGTGGCGGTCGGCCGGCGAACAGGGGGCCTCACGGGTTATCGTGGGAGCCGAGTGATCGCGATCGAGGGAGCACGGAAGTGGCAGGCGAAGACGACGTCTCCGGGTGATACCGGAGTGATCGGGCCGCAGGACTAGTACCGCGGCCTCCTTGTCGTACCCCCACTTCCTGGTACCAGCCGGGCGGTTCAGTCGCGCCCGCATCGCACGCGAGGTCTTACCGCATGTCCATCACCTGCTCCACCCTGTCCTTCTCCTGGCCGGACGACACCCCCGTCTTCGCCGACCTGTCCTGCACGTTCCCCGCCGGGCGCACGGGTCTCGTCGCGCCCAACGGCGCGGGCAAGAGCACGCTGCTCAAGCTGATCGCGGGTGAACTCCGGCCGAGCGCGGGGTCCGTGACCGTCGACGGCGTGCTCGGCTACCTCCCGCAGAGCCTGCCGCTGGACGGCGACCTGACCGCGGCCGAGGTGCTGGGGATCGCCCCGCAGGTCAGGGCGCTGGCCGCGATCGAGGCGGGCGACGCGAGCGAGGAGCACTTCACCACCATCGGCTCCGACTGGGACGTCGAGGAGCGCACCCGCGCCCAGCTCGACCGGCTCGGGCTGGAGGACGTCGACCTCACCCGCCGCCTCGGCACGCTCAGCGGCGGCCAGGTCGTGTTCCTCGGTGTCGCCGCGCAGCTGCTGAAGCGGCCCGACGTGCTGCTGCTCGACGAGCCGACCAACAACCTCGACCTCGACGCCCGCCGCAAGCTCTACGACGTGATCGGCGAGTGGTCCGGCACCCTGCTGCTGGTGAGCCACGACCGCGCGCTGCTCGACCGGATGGACCGCATCGCCGAACTCGACCGGGGCGAGGTCCGGTTCCACGGCGGCGACTTCACGTCCTACGAGGAGTCGGTGCGGGCCGCGCGCGAGGTCGCCGAGAAGAACATCCGCACCGCCGAGCAGGACGTGAAGCGGGAGAAGCGGGAGATGCAGCAGGCCCGCGAGCGCGCCGAGCGGCGGGCGGGCAACGCCGCGCGCAACCTCAAGAGCGCCGGTCTGCCGAGGATCTTCGCGGGGAACATGAAGCGCGGCGCGCAGGAGTCGGCGGGCAAGGCGCGCGAGACCCACTCGTCGCGGGTGGACGACGCCAAGGCCAGGCTGGACGAAGCAGGCCGCGCCCTGCGCGAGGACCAGAAGATCGTGCTGGTGATGCCGGGGACCACCGTCCCACCGGGACGGACGGTCTTCCAGGGCGAGGGGATGCAGGTCCGCTACGGCGACCGGGCCCAGTTCGCGGGCGACGGCGTCGACCTCGCGATCCGCGGCCCGGAGCGGATCGCGTTGACCGGCCCGAACGGCGCGGGCAAGTCGACCCTGCTGCGCGTGCTCAACGGCGACCTGGAGGTGAGCGGGACCAAGCGGGTGGACGGCCGGATCGCCTACCTGTCCCAGCGCCTCGACCTGCTCGACCTCGACCGCACGGTGGCCGACAACCTGGCCGCGTTCGCGCCGGGGATGCCGGAGGCGCAGCGGATGAACCTGCTGGCCCGCTTCCTGTTCCGGGGCGCGCGCATCCACCTCCCGGTGGGCGTGCTGTCCGGCGGCGAACGCCTGCGCGCCACGCTGGCGTGCGTGCTGTTCGCCGAACCCGCACCGCGGTTGCTGCTGCTGGACGAGCCGACGAACAACCTCGACCTGGTCAGCGTGGACCAGTTGGAGAGCGCGCTCAACGCCTACCAGGGCGCGTTCGTGGTGGTGAGCCACGACGAGCGGTTCCTGGCCGCGATCGGCGTGAACCGCTGGCTCCGGCTGTCGGACGGGGC
>NZ_DASUSQ010000130.1:0-57687 GCF_036375055.1 Umezawaea sp. | reverse complement strand
TGATGGTGGGGGAAGTGCTGGTGGGGGTGGCCTGGTGGTGGGGAAACGCTGGTGGTGAGGGTGTTGGTCGGCTGGCGGGGTGTTGTGCTCGACCTTGTCGACCTGCTGCTCGACCTGGCCTCCGTGGTGCTGGGTCTGCTGAGCGTCGCCGTGGGGTCCTTCGCCACGGCCGTGTCCGTGGTGGGATCGGGGAGCCTGGGGTGCTGTGTGCCGTGGTTCGGTCGGGGCGCGTCTTGGTCGCACCGCCGTCGCCTGGCCTGCGGTGGTCGAGGTGGTCGGAGGTGTTCTCGGTCTCGTCATCGGCGTGCCGCACGCGGGTTGGGTGCCCTGGACCTCGGTGTGAACGCGCCGCCTGCCGCTCCGGTCCTCGCTGCTCGCGCTGCTCACCGATCTGGCGGAACCTGCTGCCCGGCCGGAGAAGGGGTGGTCGACCCGTCGCGGTCTCGCGGGTCCGGTGGGCGTCCCACATCGTGAGAGGGCGGCCTTGGTGCTGCGAACTTCCCTATCGTGACCGATCGTCCGCTCACGCACAGGCAGGTCAACGTTGTCAGAACACGTCGGGGCTCCGACCAGGTCGGTTGGCGCGGCCATCAGGGCCATGCTGCGCCGAGATCGATGGGCTCTCGCGGGGGCGATCACCATCGCTGTGCTCGGCCTCGCGGCCGTGGCCGCGGATCTGCTCACCGCGATCGAGGGCCAGGACCCGTACAGCTACCGGACCGAGGCGCTCGACCCGCAGACCGGTGGTCCCGCGGGTGCGCTCGGCGGTGTGAGCACCACGCACTGGTTCGGTGTTGAGCCGCTGACCGGGCGCGATCTGTTCGCGATCGTCGTGCACGGCGCCCGCACGTCGTTCCTGATCGGGCTGGCCGCCACCGCGGTGTCGGTGGTGCTCGGAGTGCTGGTGGGAGCGGGTGCCGGGTATCTCGGTGGGTGGGTCGACCGGGTCGTGACGTGGACCGCGGACGTGTTCCTCGGGTTCCCGTACCTGGTGTTCATGATCGCGTTGGGGGCGGTGGTGCCGAGCAGCGTGTCGCGGCCGCTGCTGCTGATCCTGGTGATCGGCTTCTTCGGCTGGCCGTCGGTGGCCCGGATCGTGCGGGCGCAGGTCCTGACGTTGAAGAAGCGGAACTTCGTGTCGGCCGCCCGCATCCTCGGCGCGAGCCCGTGGCAGGTGTTCCGGGCCGAGCTGCTGCCGAACCTGTGGGCGCCGATCATCGTGGTGGCGACGCTGTCGATCCCCGGCAAGATCGGGCTGGAGGCGGCGCTGTCGTTCCTCGGAGTCGGCATCCCGCCGCCCACACCGAGCTGGGGGCGGGCGATCAGCACGGCGGTCGAGTGGGTGGCGACCGACCCGATGTTCCTGTTCTTCCCCGGTGGCGCGCTGTTCCTGGCCACCTGGGCGTTCACCGTGTTCGGCGACGGCCTGCGCGACGCGCTCGACCCCAAGACGGACGTGCGACGCTGATGCGCACCCTCACGTTCGCCGCCACCCGGCTCGCGGGCACCCTGCTGGTGCTGCTGGTCGTCGTGTTCATCACCTACGTGGTCTTCTACCTCGTGCCGTCCGACCCGGCGCAGCTGTCGTGCGGCCGCCCGTGCACCGAGCAGAACCTGGCCCTGGCACGGGAGTTCATGGGTCTGGACGACCCGGCCTGGCGGCAGTTCCTCGACTTCCTCGGCGGCATCGTGACGGGCCGGACGTTCGGCGTCGGCGCGACCTCGATCCACTGCGCCGCGCCGTGCTTCGGCTACTCGTTCCAGCAGAACTCCGACGTCGTCGTGCTCATCTCCGAACGCCTGCCGGTCACGTTCTCGCTCGCCCTCGGCGCGGCGGTGCTGTGGCTGGTCGTGGGCGTCGGAGCGGGCGTGTTCTCCGCGCTGCGCCGCGGCACGGCGTGGGACCGGATCACCCTCGCAGGCTCGGTCGCCGGGGTGTCCGCGCCGGTGTACCTGGTGGGGCTGCTGGGGATCCTCGTCCTCGGGTTCACCCTCGACGTCGTCCCGGTCGGCGGGTACGTGCCGTTCGCCGAGAGCCCCGTGGACTGGGCGTGGCACCTCGTGCTGCCCTGGCTGGTGCTGGCGTTCTCCCACGCGGCGGTCTACCTGCGGCTGACCCGCTCGCAGATGCTGGAGACGCTGGGGGAGGACTACATCCGCACGGCCCGCGCCAACGGGCTGCGCGAGTCGACCGTGGTCGGCAAGCACGCGCTGCGCAACGTCCTGCTGCCGGTCGTCACGGTGTTCGGCATCGACCTCGGCTCCCTGCTCGGCGGCGCGGTGATCACCGAACGGGTGTTCAGCCTGCCGGGTCTGGGCGGTCTGCTGATCGACGCGGTGAACCAGCGCGACCTGCCGCTGCTGCTCGGCTGCACGCTGTTCGCCGCCTTCCTCATCGTCCTGGCGAACGTCCTGGTCGACCTCTGCTACGGCGCGCTCGACCCACGAGCCCGTCTCACCTGAAAACCCCTGCGGGAGAAGAGAATGTCGAAGCAAGTGCACAGGTTGGTCCCGGTGGTGGCGGCAGTGGCCCTGCTCGCCGCGTGCGGCGCCAACGACCCCAAGACGACCGGCGCGGACACCGCCAAGGCTGAGCAGGGCGGCACGCTGCGCATCCTCAACGAGGGGCAGACGGTCAACTACGACCCGGCCAAGAGCAGCAGCCTGCCGATCACCTCGCTGGGGTACGTGCACCGCAGGCTCACCGGCTGGCAGAACGCCGAGGGCGAGCAGGCGGAGGTCGTGCCGGACCTCGGCGACACGGGCAAGGCGTCCGACGGCGGCAAGACCTGGACGTTCACCCTCAAGGACGGGCTGAAGTTCAGCGACGGCACGCCCATCCGGTCCAAGGACGTCAAGTGGGGTGTCGAGCGCACCTACGCGCCCGCGTTCTCCGGCGGCCTCGGCTACCACAAGCAGCTCCTCGTCGGCGGCGCCGACTACCGGGGGCCGTTCGAGGGCAAGGGCCTCGACTCCATCGAGACCCCGGACGACAAGACCATCGTCTTCCGCCTGACCCGCCCGTACGGCGACTGGCCGTGGATCGCCAGCACCCCGGCGTTCGCGCCGGTGCCGGAGGGCAAGGGCGCCGAGCCCGACTACGGCGAGCACCCGGTCGCGTCCGGCCCCTACCAGATCGCCGAGTACCAGCGCGGCGTGAAGGTCCGGCTGACCCGCAACGCCAACTGGGACAAGGCGTCCGACCAGATCCGCGGCGGCCTGCCGGACGAGGTCCTGTTCCAGCTCGGCCAGGACGCGTCCGTCGTGTCGCAGCGGCTCATCGCCGACAGCGGCGAGGACAAGGAGGCGTTCGGCTCCTCGTTCGCCTCGCCCGCTCAGCTGGCCCGGTTGCAGGGCAACGCCTCCGCGAAGGAGCGGCTCGTCACGTCGAAGTCCGGCGCTCTGGCCTACCTCGCGCTCAACACGCAGAAGCTGACGAACCCCAAGGTGCGCCAGGCGTTCCAGTACGCCGTGGACAAGACCTCCTACCAGATCGCGTCGGCGGGCAGCGCCCAGCTCGCGGGTGATACCGCCACCACGCTGATCACGCAGGGCATCGCGGGCCGCGAGCAGTTCGACCTCTACCCGACGCAGCCCGCGGGCGACCCGGAGAAGGCCAAGCAGCTCCTCGCCGAGGGCGGGTTCCCCAACGGGCTGGAGAACCTGGACTTCGTGGTCTCCAAGAGCAACGACGCCCCCGCCAAGGCGCAGGCCATCCAGGCGGCGCTGGCGAAGGCGAACATCAAGGTGAACATCCGCGTGCTGGACACCGACGCCTACGAGGCCGAGACGAACCAGGCCAAGGACGCCGTCTACGACCTCACGCTCAGCTCGTGGCAGCCGGACTTCCCCAGCGCCAACGCCAACATCCAGCCCCTGTTCGCGTCCTCGGAGATCGGTGGCGGCGGGTACAACATCTCCCGCTACAGCAACCCCGACGTGGACAGGCTGATCGAGGCCGCGCAGAGCGAGGTCGACCCGGCCGCGGCGAGCAAGAAGTGGGCCGAGCTGGACAAGAAGATCCTCGGCGACTCGCCGGTCGTGCCGCTGATCTACACGCGCAACTCGTTCCTGCACGGCTCCAAGGTCGCGAACTTCTTCATCGCCGACTTCCCGTCCTACCCGAACTACCTCCAGGCCGGTATCTCGAAGTGACGTCGCCACTCCTGCGCCTGGAGGACGTCTCCGTGGCGTTCGACGCCCCCGCCGCCAGCGAGGTCAGCTACTCGCTGGCGGCGGGGGAGGTGCTCGCCGTCGTGGGCGAGTCGGGCTCCGGCAAGACGGTGACCGCGATGTCGCTGCTGGGCCTGCTGCCCGGCAGCGCGACGGTCACCGGCCGGGCCCTGCTCGCCGGGCGTGACCTGTTCACGCTGTCCGCGGGCGAGTTGCGAGCGGTGCGCGGCGGCGAGATCGGCATGGTGTTCCAGGAGCCCATGACCGCGCTCAACCCGGTGTTCCGGGTCGGCGACCAGCTCGACGAGGTGGTCCGCGCCCACGGCGGGCGCACCGCGGCGCAGGCGAAGCAGCGCACCGGCGAGCTGCTGTCGCTGGTGGGGCTGCCGTCGACGGCTCGGCGGAAGTACCCGCACGAGCTGTCCGGCGGCCAGTCGCAGCGCGTGGTGATCGCGATGGCCGTGGCCAACGAGCCGTCGCTGCTGATCGCCGACGAGCCGACGACCGCACTGGACGTGACCGTGCAGGCGGAGATCCTGGAGCTGCTGCGGGACCTGCGCGGCAGGCTCGACGCGGCGATCCTGCTGATCACGCACGACATGGGTGTGGTCGCGGACCTGGCGGACCGGGTCGTCGTGATGCACGACGGCCGGGTGGTCGAACAGGGGCCGGTGGCGGACGTCTTCGGCGCCCCCGAGCACGAGTACACGCGGTCGCTGCTGGCCGCCGTGGTGTCGTTGAGCACCCCGCCGCCCTCGGACCCGCCCGCCGCCGTCGAGGTCTCGCCCGGTGTCGTGGCACGGGGCGCGCACGTGGCCGTGACGTCGGGGGAACTGTCCACTCCGGACGAACCGGGCGACGACCCCGTGCTCGCGCTGACCGGCCTCTCCGTCACCTACGGCCGGTTCCGCGCGGTCGACGGCGTCGGGCTGCACGTCGGCCGGGGTGAGGTCCTCGGCCTGGTCGGGGAGTCCGGCTCAGGCAAGAGCAGCATCGCGGGCGCGGTCACGGGGCTCGTCGGGGCCAGCGGCGGGGTGATCAGCCTCGCGGGCCAGGACCTCGCACGGCTGCGCGGCCGGGCGCTGAAGCAGGCGCGCGGCCGGATCGGGATGGTGTTCCAGGACCCCGCGTCGTCGCTGAACCCGCGCGCCACCATCGCCCGCAGCATCGCGTCCCCGTTGCTGCTGCACGGTTCCCTGCGCGGCGACGCCCTCGCGCGGCGGGTCGACGAGCTGCTGGACGCCGTGCGGCTCTCGCCGTCGCTGCGCGAGCGGTACCCGCACGAGCTGTCCGGTGGGCAGCGGCAGCGGGTCGGCATCGCACGGGCCATCGCGCTGGACCCGGAACTGCTGATCGCCGACGAGCCGACCAGCGCGCTCGACGTGTCCGTCCAGGCCCGAGTGCTCGACCTGTTCCGGTCGCTCCAGGCCGAGCTGCGGTTCGCGTGCCTGTTCATCAGCCACGACCTCGCCGTGGTCGAGCGGCTGGCCGACCGGGTCGCCGTGCTCTACCGGGGCCGGGTCGTGGAGACCGGGCCCGCGCACGACGTGCTGACCGAGCCGCTGCACCCGTACACGCGGAGGCTGCTCGCGGCGGCACCGGTCGCGGACCCCGTCCGCCAGCGCGAACGCCGGGAAGCCTGGCTGGCGCTCGGGCACTCGGAGTAATGGCCTGCGTCACCTGGTCGTGTAGTCGGTGGAACCCGAGTGGCCAATTGTCGCAGTGGGGCCCGGCGGGTCACCTTGTGTCTCATGGCGAGCGAGTTCCAGAGACGCAAGGTCGCGGTCGTGTTCGAGGCGATGGACACCGACGGCGACGGGTTCCTGACCGAGTCCGACTTCACCGAGCTGACGATGCGGTGGACCGAGCTGCGCCGCGCGGCGCCGGGCACCCGCGACCACCAGCGGCTGTCGTCGATCATGATGGGCTGGTGGGAGACGCTGCTCGCCGCGTCCGACACCGACCGCGACGAGAAGGTGACCCCCGACGAGGTCCTGCTCGTCGTCGACCGGTTGCCCTCCATGCTGGACGTGGTCACCACCACCGCGCGGGTCATGTTCGAGGCCATCGACGAGAACGCGGACAACGAGATCACCGCCGGGGAGTACCGCCAGCTCATCGAGGCGTGGACCGGCCGCCGGACCGACACCGACGCGGTGTTCGCCCGGCTCGACCTGGACGGCGACGGCCGCATCACCCAGGAGGAGTTCGCCCTGCTGTGGGCCGAGTTCTGGGCGGGCGACGACCCGGACGCGCCCGGCACCTGGGTGTTCGGCGACGTCGACCTGCCAGGGCTCAGCCGAACCGACCACTGACGCCCCGGACCGACCGGAGTACGAGCGGAGGCCGCGTCCACGGTGTGGACGCGGCCTCCGGCAGGTTGACGTGCTACCGACCTGCCCTGTCGGTCCACATCAATCGAAGCGCGACGCAGAGGCCGATGAGCATCAGCACCCCGGTCACGCCGAAGGCGATCACGATCATCGCGGCCAGGCCGCCGAACACGACGAGGACGCCGACGGCCTGAAGGGTGACGCGGCGCGGCCCCCGGACCCCCGCGGGCGGGGGCGGCACGGGCGCGGGCGTCGGAGCGGGCAGCAGTGCCACGGACCGGGGTGCGGGCGCCACGCCGCGGTCGTGCAGGGTGATGGTTCTCCGCACCGGCCGCTCGCGGTCCCCGCGCACGTCGCCGAGGTCGCTCGACGACTGTTCCCGATCGATCATGGGACCAATGGTGCCCCACTCCCCGCTCGGAAATCCATCGGGTGACAGTGGCTCGTCGCCGAACGGTTGCCAGATCCCGGCAAGCGGGCGAATGCTATTGAGACCGAATAGTGCGGAATATCATCGCCCCAGTTCAGGGGCTTGCGCACGTGCAGATTGCACGTGCATCGGTGTGTGCATCGGACCGTGTCGAACGCATGAGCAATTGTCGATGCAACAATTGCTGGAATGGCGTGCGCCACAATTCCAATTCCCTCAGGCGGGCCGCGTGCCGATGACCGCGGTCGCGCCCAGTTCCTCCGACGACACCACCCGCGGTCGCAGACCGGACCGGGCGAACACCTCGGCCGCGCGCGGTGCCTGCTCCTCGCTGGTCTCCACGAGCAGGTGCCCGCCGGGGGCGAGCCACCGGGGTGCCCGCGCGGCCACGCGCCGCTGGACGTCCAGGCCGTCACCACCGCCGTCCAGGGCCACCAGCGGCTCGTGGTCGCGCGCTTCCGGCGGCATCAGGGCGATGGCCCCGGTCGGCACGTAAGGGGTGTTGGCGACGAGCACGTCGACCCGGCCGAGCAGGGCGGTCGGCAGCGGGTCGAACAGGTCGCCCTCGACCACCCGGTGAGCGGCGATGTTGCGGCGGGCGCACCGGACGGCGGCGGGGTCGACGTCGGCCGCCCACAGGTCGATGCCGTCGACCAGCGAGGCGAGCACCGCCCCGACCGCGCCGGACCCGCAGCACAGGTCGACGACCACGGCTCCGGGCCTGGCCAGCGCCGCGGCGTGCCGGACCAGGAACCCGGTGCGCTGACGGGGGACGAAGACACCGGGGTCGACCAGGACGCGCAGGCCGCAGAACTCGGCCCAGCCGAGCACGTGCTCCAGCGGGAGGCCCGCGACGCGGCGGTCGACCATCGCGGTGAGTTCGGCGTCGGACCCGGCGGCGTCGAGGAGGAGACGGGCCTCGTCCTCGGCGAACACGCACCCGGCGGCGCGCAGGCGGGCGATGACGGGGGGAAGGGCGGTGACCACGGGGAGAGGTGCCTTTCGGGAGTGCCGAGCGGGCGATCTCCCGCGATCAGCGACTCGCGCGGTGGGAGAGCACCCGACCTGGTCGAGCGGTCATGGGGTCCCACCTCCCTGGTCGTGCGGCGTGCGGCGCGAACGCTACCAGCGACCGCCGGTCAGACGACGATCGCGTGGACCGCCGCCGGAGCGGGGCCTTCCGCGCGCTGGTAGGCGTCCCACGCGAGGGCGAGACGACCCACGGCCTCGGTGAGCTCACCGGGAGTCGCGGTGAACGGGATCCGCAGCCGGTCCGCGCTGCCGCCCGCGGCGTCCAGCGCGCCACCGGGCAGCACGGCCACGCCGTGCCGCAGCGCCACCTGGGCGAACGCCGACGCGTCACCGGAGGGCAGCCGCACCCACAGGCACTGGCCGCCGTCGACGCGGCGGAAGTCCCACGACGGCAGGGACTCCGCGAGCGCGGCGCACAGGTGGTCGTGCCGCCGCCCGAGTTCCGCACCCCGGCTGCGGGTCACGTCGTCCAGCAGCGGCAGCAGTTCGACGGCCGCGAGCTGGTCGAACGCGGGGCTGCCCAGGTCCTGGACCGCCTTGATCCTGGCGAGCTGGGCGATCTCGCCCTCGGACGCCCGGATCCAGCCGGTGCGCAGACCGCCCCACACCGACTTGCTGAACGAGCCGACGGTGATCGCCGGTCCGAACGCCGCCAGCCCCGGCGGGCACGACCCGTCGAACGCCAGCCCGGCGAGGACCTCGTCGTCGATCAGCGGAACCCCGTGCGCCACCGCGACCTCCACCAGCCTGCGGCGGACCAGCGGCGACGTCGTGGAGCCGGTCGGGTTGTGGTTGGTCGGGTTCAGGTAGGCGAGCCGGGGCCGGGCGGCCAGCGCGGTCGTCCACGCCGCGACGTCGTCGCCGGGCAGGGGTTCGAGCACCGCCGCGGCGTCCCGGAACAGCTCCAGCGCGCCGGGGTAGGTCGGCCCCTGCACCAGCACGGTGTCGCCGGGGGCGACGAACAGCCGGGCGAGCAGCGAGAGCGCCTGCTGGCCGCCCGTGGTCACCAGGACCTGCTCGGGGGTGGTCGGGACACCGCGCGCGGTGCAGCGCTCGGCCAGCGCGGACCGCAGCGCGGGGAGCCCCAGCGGGTGGTAGCCGATGTCGCCGCTGTCCGGACCGGGCAATCGGGCGACCGCCCGCCCGTAGGCCGCGACCAGCTCCGCAGGCGGACCGTGAGGAGCGGTGCACGCCAGCGGGATCACGCCCTCGGCCGGTTCGAGGTAGTTGACGAACAGCGGGTTCGCCCGCGGCAGCGCACCGGGCCACGGACCGGCCGACACGGCGGGCGAGACCCACGTGCCCCGGCCCTGGTGCCGTTCCAGCTTGCGCTCCTGGCGCAGCCGGTCGTACGCGGCGACCACCGTCGTGCGGCCGACGGCGAGCCGGTCGGCGAGCACGCGGTCCGGCGGCAGCGCGGCCCGCGGCGGCAACTGGCCCGAGTCGATGAGCTGCCGCAGGCGTTCGGCGAGCAGCAGGTACAGCGGACCCCGGCTGACCGACCAGCGGCCGAGCTGGGCGACCAGGCGCTCGACCGGCCACGGTATTGGCTCCGTCACCAAACCAATTTAGCCGGAATTGGCGCTGTCCGGCCCTCAGTGGGCTGGCGAGACTGGGGATCATGCGCCCCGCCACCCGTGCCGTCCACGTGCCAGTCCCGCCGCTGCCGAACTCCCGCCCGGTCAGCGTCCCGATCTACCAGACGTCGAACTTCGCCTTCGACGACCCGGACGCGCTCGCGGAGGCCCTCGAATCGCCGGACAGCGGGTTCGTCTACACCCGCTACGCCAACCCGACGGTCCGGGCGCTGGAGGACCAGCTTGCCCGTCTGGAGGGCGGGGTGGCCGCGGTGTGCACCGCGTCCGGGATGGGGGCGATCAGCGCCGTCCTGCTGTCCACGCTGCGCTCCGGCGACCACGTGATCGCCCAGAGCTGCCTGTACGGCGGCACGTACGCGATGCTCAACGACCTCGCGGCCCGCTTCGGCGTCGACGTCACCTACATCGCGGGCGACGACCCGGCCGAGGTCGCCGCGGCGGTCCGCCCCACCAGCAGGGTCCTGTACCTGGAGACCATCGCGAACCCGGTCACCAAGGTCGTCGACCTGCCCGCGTTCCTCGCCGCCGGTCGCGCGGCGGGGCTGGTGGCGGTGGTGGACAACACCTTCGCGACGCCGCTGCTGTGCAGGCCGATCGAGCACGGCGCGGACGTCGTGGTGCACTCGGCCACGAAGTACCTCGGCGGGCACTCCGACGTGACGGGCGGCGCGCTGGTGTTCGCCGACGACCGGCGCTACCGCGAGGTGTGGCACCACGCGATGGAACTGGGCGCCGCCGCGGACCCGTTCGCCGCCTGGCTGACGATCCGGGGCATCCAGACGCTGCCGCTGCGGGTGCGGCAGCACTGCGCGAACGCGGCCGTGCTCGCCGAACGCCTGGCGGAGCACCCCGCGGTGGTGTCGGTGCGCTGGCCGGGGCACCCGGACCACCCCGACCACGAGGTCGCGCGCGGCCACCTGTCGGGGTTCGGGGGAACGCTGGTGTTCGACCTGGCGGGAGGCCGCGAGGCCGGGTACGCCTTCACGAAGGCCGTGCGGTTGGCGAGGCTCGCCGTGTCGCTCGGTGGCGTGGAGACCACGCTGGTGCACCCGGCGAGTTCGTCGCACCGGCAGCTCGACGCCGACGCCCTGCTCGCGGCGGGCATCGGCGAAGGAACCGTGCGGGTCTCGGTCGGCATCGAGGACGTCGAGGACCTGTGGGAGGACTTCGCCCAGGCCCTTCCGCTGTGAGGCCTAGCGGCCGATCCGGGCCAGCGCGTCCGCCAGGGACGCGCTGCGCGGGAGGTGGTCGTCCAGATCGGACAGGCTCAGCACCTTCGCCACGGCGGGTGACGGGACGAGGTGCGGTCTCTGACCCTGGCCCTGCGAGATGAGCAGGCACGCGAGCCCCGCCGACGCGAAGAACGTGACTCCGCTGAGGTCGATGACCAGTGGGTCCGCTCCGTCGGTCGCGCCGGCGATGCGGAATTCGAGTTCAGGTGCGGTGTCGAGGTCGACCTCGCCGACGACGGTCACCACCGTGGCTCCGGTGACCTGCCGCACTCGGACGGAAAAATCCCTCTCTGTAGCACTCTGCACTCGGCCCAGGGTAACCACCCCGACCGCCGGGCGCATGTTCCAGTGGGGCTGCGGGCCACCGCCCGTCAGGACCAGCCGGGATCTCTGACGTGCGAGGACCCGCCACCCGCGACGTTCTCGGAAAAGAACTCCACCGGTAGCGTTTCCCGCACGATGACGTCCCAAACCGACCAGTGGCTCGCCGTGCGGGCACACCTCGTCCGGCACCGCCACGCGCTCGCCGTGCGAGCCGCGGACGAGTACCCGGACACCCCCACCGTGGCGGGTACGCCGCTGCTCACCGACCCGCGGTGGATGCCGCCGGGCCCGGTGCCGCTCGACGGCGTCGTCCTGCGGCACCACCCGGACCACGTGTTCGGCGGCGTCGACGGCACGGAGCACGCGGTGCTGCCGCCGGGGTCGCCGACGTACTCGGCCGCCGTCGCCGCGCACGCGTCACCCTCCGTGTTCACCAACCGGTCCACCTACCGCCTGCTCGCGGCCGACCTGGCGGAGCCGTCGCTCGACTTCGGCACCGGCCGCTACTTCGACGGCGTCGACGTCGGCGAGGCGAGCGCGCACGAGTACGCGGCCCGCGACCTCGGCCTGCTCGACGCGCTGCCGCTGCGCGCCGCCGTCGGCGACCCGTGCGACCCGGCGCGTCGGCCGGTGAACGTCGCCATCAGCACGCTCACGCTGCGGCTGGACCGCGCGACCGGCGAGGCGGTGTTCCACCTGCACTGGCGCGACCCGGCGAAGGTCGGGCACGCGGGCGGGCTCTACCAGGTGCTGCCGGTCGGGGTGTTCCAGGCGGCGGGCGACGAGCCGTGGAACACCGCGAACGACTTCTCCCTGTGGCGCTGCCTGGTCCGCGAGTTCGCCGAGGAGCTGCTGGGCGCCTCGGAGGACCACGGCGCCCACCTGGGGCCGATCGACTACGCGGCCTGGCCGTTCGCGGCCCGCCTGACCGCGGAGCTGGGCGACCGGGTGAGGGTGTCGTACCTCGGCATGGGCGTGGACCCGCTCACCTTCGCCACCGACCTGCTCACCGTCGCGGTGATCGACGCGCCGCTGTTCGACGAGCTGTTCGGAGACCTGGTGGCGCACAACGACGAGGGACGCGTGCTGGAGGCGCTGCCCTTCACGGCGGCGACCGTGCACCGCTTCGTCCACGACGAACCCACCCAGGCCGCCGGGGCCGCCCTGCTCGCACTGGCCTGGCGGCACCGGGACGCGCTGTTCGCCTAACGTCACCGGGATGTCGGACTCCACGATGACCGCGTGGCG
This sequence comes from Umezawaea sp., assembly GCF_036375055.1. GTDB lineage: Bacteria > Actinomycetota > Actinomycetes > Mycobacteriales > Pseudonocardiaceae > Umezawaea. The sequence continues at coordinate 45,317 of NZ_DASUSQ010000130.1, read as the reverse complement.
GCAGTGGCGCGAGAGCCCCTGGGGGCGCCTGCGCTACACGCTCGCCGAGACCAACCTCGCCCGCCACCTCGGCCCGGAACCGCTGCGGGTGCTGGACCTCGCGGGCGGTGACGGCGGCGACGCCGTCCCGCTCGCCCTCCGCGGCCACGCCGTGACGATCGTCGACCGGTCCGCGGACATGCTCGTCGCCGCGAAGGAGCACGCCGACGCGGCGGGCGTGGCGCTGGACCTCGTCGAGGCCGACGTCGCCGAGCACGGCCTGGACGGCTTCGACGTGGTGCTGTGCCACAACCTGGTCCAGCACGCGGACGACGCGACCGCGTGCCTGGCCCTGGCGCTGGCGCCGCTGCGGGTCGGCGGGCTGCTGTCGGTGATGGCCCTCAACCAGCGGTCGGCGCCGCTGCTGGCCGCGATCCGGGACACCGATCCGGTGGCCGCGCTCGCGGCGCTGGAGACGGACCAGTCCCGTTCGGTCACGCTCGACGCGTCGCAGACCCTGCACACCGCCGAGGACCTCGGCGACCGGCTGGCCGCGCTCGGCTGTCCCGTGACCGGTCACTACGGCATCCGCGCGTTCTGCGACTACATGGCCGACGACCAGTCGAAGGCCGATCCGGCCTTCTTCGCCGACCTGGAGCGGCTGGAGCTGGCGGTCACCGCCCGGCCCCCGTACCCGCACCTCGCCCGGCTGTTCCAGCTCACCGGGACGAAACTGGGCTGAGCGACTCCTCGTCCCGCTCGACCAGCTCCCGCAGGTCCTCGTCCGAGAAGGACAGTGACGTGACCCTGGCGGCAGGGTCGGGGCGACGGCGCGGCTCGGGCTGGTCGAACAGGCGCAGGAGCGCGTGGTGGCGCACGGCCCACGTCCCCACGAGCAGGGCTGTGACGATCAGGACGGGCACGACGGACGACGCGTGCGGTACGCCGGGCGGCCAATGCCAGTGCGGGTGTATCACGGGTCCTCCAGGCGGCGTGGTGTTGATCCATCCTGGCGTGCGGGAGCGCGCACGGGCAGGCTGGCCGCGGGCCGTCGGGGAGCCCCTTCCTTGCCGGTGCCCGGCAAGGAGGGCCATCCCGTCAGCTTCGCCCCCAGCACGGCCACCTGGAGCGCGAACGCCTGCTCGGGGTCGTCGACCGAGTACCCGGTGAGGGCTTTCACCCGGTGCAGCCGGTAGGTCACGGTGCGCACCCCGACGGTCAGCTCGCGGGCGGTGGCGGTCGCGACCCGCCCGCTGGCGAAGTACGCGGACAGGGTGTCCAGCAGCGGCCGGGCCCCGGACCGGGCGGTGCGCAGCGGGTCCAGCACCGCGGACACCAGTTCCGCCAGCGCCGCCGAGTCGCGCAGCAACACCTGGTACACCAGCAGGTCGACGGCCTTGTGCACCTGTCCCGGCAGACCGAGCAGGCCCGCCGTCTCCACCGCGTTCCTCGCCTGCTCGAACGACCGCACCGCGCCGCCGGGGCCCGACTGCGCCCGGCCGACGCCCGCGCGCCACCCGGTTCCGGGTGCCACGGCCACCCCGACCTGCCGGACGAACTCGTCGGCCGCCCCCGCCAGCGTCTCGGGCACGACGCACACGAGCAGGCTGTCCTTCGTCGTCACCAGCACGTCCCGCGACCCGAGCCGGTGGTGCAGCGCGGCCTCCACCTGCCGGGCGACGCCACCGCCGTCGATGAACGGCTCGGGTGAGGAGACCACCGCCACCACGTGGCTCGCGGCCAGCCGCAACCCGTACCGCTCCGCCCGTTCCGCCAGGTGCCCGAGGTTGCGGCCGTCCAGCAGGTCGTCGACGAACTCGCGCCGGAACGACTCCTCCTGCCGCACCGACCACCGCTGCGCCTGCTCGTAGCCCTCCGCCAGTTCCACGACGGTCGCGTCCGCGGCCCGGAACACCGCCTCCCCGACGGCCTTGAACCCCTCGGGCCCGGTCGCCTCGCCGACACCCGGCAACGACGGCCACGCGAGCCAGGTGGCCGTCAGGTACAGGTCGATCAGGTCCCGCAGCGCCACGCCCATCCCGGCCGCCCGGCCCCCGATGTCGTGCCGCAGCCGCTTCTGGTCCTCGCCGATCCGGTGCCCGGACACGCTGATCGCCGCCAGCACGTCGAGGTAGCCGTCGAGCAGTTCCGCCGGGGCTCCGCGCGCGTCCCTGCTCGCCCGCGCGGCGACCGCCGCCACGTCGAACGCCGACGTCCTCCGCCTCTTGACCGCCATGCGCCAGAGTCTCCCGGCCCGGTCCGCTCCGCACCGGCGTTTCGGGCTAGTCGTGATCGGGCGCTCCGGTGAGGTGGTGGTCGACCGCCTGGATCGCCTCGCCGAGCAGGCGGCGCACGTGGCCGCCCCTGGCCCGGTAGACGGCGCGGCGGCCGTCGCGGCGGGTGGACACGAGACCTGCCAGGCGCAGCTTGGCGAGGTGCTGCGAGACGGCGGGACGGGCGGTGCCGACCTCGGCCGCCAGCGTCGTGACGTCGTACTCGGCGCCGCACAGCAGCCACAGCACGCGCAGGCGGGTGCCGTCGGCGAGCATCCGGAACACGTCCACGGCGGTGTCCACGTGGTCGTCCGCCGGGAGTTGCCGCCAGTCGGTGGTTGTTGCAACGTCGTCGCGTGCGTACATGAGCACGTATGGTGCCACCTCTGGACGCGTGAGGAGGCACTGCGGATGTTCGCGGCGTTGCGGAACCGGACCTACCGGAGGCTGTTCGCGGCCCAGGTGGTCGCGCTGACCGGCACGGGGTTGGCCACGGTCGCGCTCGGCCTGCTGGCCTACCGGCTGGCGGGGCCGGACGCGGGGATCGTGCTCGGCGCAGCGCTGGCGGTGAAGATGATCGCCTACGTGGTCGTCGCCCCGCTGGCGGGCGTGCTCGCGGACCTGCTGCCGCGCAAGGCCTTCCTGGTCTGCCTCGACCTGGTGCGGGCGGGCGTGGCGCTCGTCCTGCCGTGGGTGGGGGAGGTCTGGCAGGTGCACCTGCTGATCTTCGTGCTCCAGGCCGCGTCCGCCGCGTTCACGCCGACGTTCCAGGCCACCGTCCCGGACGTGCTGCCCGACGAGCGCGACTACACCTCGGCGCTGACGCTGAGCAGGCTCGCCTACGACCTGGAGAGCCTGCTGAGCCCGCTGCTGGCCGCCGCGGTGCTGCTCGTCGTCGGCTTCGAGCGGCTGTTCCTGGGCACCGCGCTCGGGTTCGCCGCGTCCGCGCTGCTGGTGGTGGCCGCGCTGCTGCCGTCCGAGCCGCCCGCGCGCCGCCGCGTCCGCAGGCCCGTCACCAGGGGCGTCCGCATCTACCTCGCCACACCGCGGCTGCGCGGTCTGCTGGCGGTGCACCTCGCCGCGGCCGCCGCCGGGTCGATCGTGCTCGTCGGGACGGTGGGCCACGTCCGCGACGTGCTCGGTCGAGGGGCGGTCGACGTCGCGGTCGCGCTGGGGTCCGGTGGGTGCGGCTCGCTGCTCGCCGCGCTGGCCCTGCCCGCTCTGCTCGACCGGTACGGCGACCGGCTGGTCGTGGTGCGGGCCGCGCAACTGCTGTCGGTGACGCTGCTCGTCGCGGTGCCCGCGCTCTCGTGGGGCTGGCCCGTGCTGCTGGGGCTGTGGGCCGCGATCGGCGCCGGGGGAGCGCTGGTGCTCACCCCCGGCGCGCGGCTGCTGCGCCGGTCAGCGGACTCCCCGGACCGTCCGGCCCTCTTCGCCGCGGACTTCGCGCTCTCGCACGCCTGCTGGCTGCTCTGCTACCCGTTGACGGGTGTGGTGTCCACGGTCGCGGGTCTGCCCGCCGCGCTGCTCGTGCTCGGCGCGATCACGGCCTGCTCGACCGCGGCCGCGGTGAGGCTCTGGCCGCGCCACGACCCCGAGGTCGTCGAGCACGAGCACGACGGACTCGCGCCGGACCACGAGCACCTGTGCGACGCGGCACGGGTCGGTGGCCGGTGGCGGCACGCGCACCCGTACCGGATCGACGAGTTCCACGACCGCTGGCCTACCGCGTCGGGGCGCTGAGCTGGAGCAGCAGCGACCCGGTCGGCTGCGCGACGAGGTCGCGCAGCGCCACCGCGTCCAGTTCCGCGAGGAAAGCCTGGTGCGCCCGCCGCAGCGCGCCCCGCAGCCTGCACGCGCCCCTCAGCGGGCACTGCTGGGCCTCGCAGTCGATGACCTCGTCGTCGCCCTCGAAGTCGCGCACGAGCTGACCGACCGACCAGCCGAGGGCCTCCGGGGCGATCCGCAGCCCGCCTGACCGGCCGCGGACGGTGAGCAGCAATCCGCTGTGCGCCAACCGCTGCACGACCTTCGCCACGTGGTTGCGGGGCACGTCCAGCGCGGTGGCCAGCTCGTCGACCGTGGTCTGCCCGTCCTGCACGGCCGTGAGCATGAGCACGCGCAGGGCGATGTCCGTTCCCCGTGTGAGCCGCATGGCCGGCAGCGTAGCAAAACAGTATCGCTGTAGTGGATTTTCCTGCCAAGAGGCCGTGATCACGTTGGTAGGGGCCGGCTTTAAAGAGGTACCGCTGATACGTTTTTTCTAGTCGATCTCCGGAGGTTCCCCCATGCTCTCGCCCGAGTCCGTGCTCGTCGTCCGCGCCACCGCCGACACCGTCGTGCGTCACGGGGCGCAGATCACCGGTCTGTTCTACGACCGGATGTTCGAGGCGCACCCGGAACTGCTCGACCTGTTCAACCGCGGCAACCAGGCCAACGGCGAGCAGCGGCAGGCGCTCGCGATGTCCGTCGCGGCGGTCGCCGCCCACTTCGCCGGGACGGCGCCGGTGCCGCTGAACGCCATCATCGGCCGGATCGCCCACAAGCACGCCTCGCTCGGCGTCCAGCCCGGCCAGTACGTCCTGGTGGGCCGCTACCTGATGGCCGCCATCGGCGAGGTGCTCGGCTCCGCCGCCACCCCGGACGTGATCGCCGCGTGGGACGAGGTCTTCTGGCTGTTCGCCTGCCTGCTCGTCGCCGAGGAGTCCCGCCAGTACGAGCGCGCGGGCACCGACTCGGCCCGGTCGCTGGCCCCGCACACCGTCACCGGGGTCCACCGGGACACCGAGGACGTCACCTCGTTCCTGCTGGAACCCGCCGGTCCAGTCCACCCGCACCGGCCGGGGCAGTACGTCAGCGTCGCGGTCGACCTGCCCGGCGCCGGGCGGCAGATCCGCCAGTACACGATCAGCTCCGCCCCCGGCGAGCCCGCGCTGCGGATCACGGTCAAGCGCCACCGCGCCGCCGACGGCCGTCCGGGGGGCGTGGTCTCGAACCACCTGCACGACACCGTCCGCGTGGGAGACCGGCTGGAGGTCAGCCCGGCGTTCGGCGACCTGGCCCTGCCCGCGGGCGACGGTCCGCTGCTGCTCGCGAGCGCGGGCGTCGGCACCACGCCGATCGTCTCCGCGCTCCGCCACCTCGCCGAGGGGGCGGCCGACCGCCCGATCACCGTCGTGCACGCCGACCGCGCCCCCGACACCCACCCGCTGCGCGCGGACATGCTCGACGCCGTCGGCGGGCTCCCCGGCGCGTCGCTCTCCCTCTGGTACGAGCGGAACTCCGTGCCCGAGACGGGCGCGCACGTCCGCTCCGGCTTCGTCGACCCCGACCTGATCCCCGTCGACCCGGCCGCCCACGCCCTGCTGTGCGGCCCGCTGCCGTTCATGCGCACGGTCCGCCGCTCCCTGCTGGACCGCGGTCTGCCCGCGGAGCGCATCCACTACGAGGTCTTCGGGCCCGACGCCTGGCTCGCCTCCGAGGCGCTCGGCACCCCGTGACGGATGCCCGTCCCGGCACGGGGCGGGTCGTGCGGTCACCTGCTCCGCCGGGGACGTCGGCCCGCGGGCCCCGTGCATGACGCCGGCGGTTGCGCCGCGGGGGAGACGGTGGTCCACGACCGCCGGATCGACGCGGGCGTCAACGTAGACGCGGCGACTTCGTCGACGCGCACCCGCCCGGCGCGGCCGTTCCCCGGCGGTGCGCGCGTCCGGTTCGTCTGGTCCACTGTGGATGGTCGTTGGTCCGAACGGCCCATTCTCAGCGGTGGTGGGAAAATCGTGGTTGACCAGGGCCTCCGCGGGGTACCAGGTGATCGAGCACGGTGATCCCCTGGAGGCCCCGATGACCCGGCGCACCGCCGCGGCGTTGACCGCTCTGGCGTTCCTGTTGGCGGGCTGCGACCCGACGGCCGTCGGAACCGGCCCGGTGGGGGGCTCCGGTGCGGCCGTCACGGTCGACCGCGTGCCGGACGGGACACCGGACGCCGCCACCGCCAAGGCGCAGCTGGCCCAGCTGCCCGAGGGCGGCCTCGGCAGGATGGACGGCTACGAGCGCGACTGCGACGACGGCGCCGCGTGCGTCTTCGGCAGGCCGTGGCTCGACGTGGACGGCGACGGCTGCGACCAGCGCAGCCAGGTCCTCGCCCGCGACATGACCGACGTCGTCCGCAAGGAGGGCCGCTGCGCCGTCACCGGCGGCACCCTGCTCGACCCCTACACCGGTGACACGCTGACCAGCACGTCGAAGATCCAGATCGACCACGTCGTCCCGCTCGCCGAGATGTGGCGCAGCGGCGCCGCCGCGTGGACCCCCGAACGCCGCGCGGCGGCCGCCAACGACCTCAACAACCTGATCGCCGTGACGGGCAAGGTCAACCAGTCCAAGAGCGACAAGACGCCGGACGAGTGGATGCCCCCGAACCCCGCGTACGCGTGCTCGTACGCCAGGGTCTACGTCGGGGTGAAGGCGGAGTACGGGCTGAGTGTGCGGGCGGAGGAGCGGGCGGCGCTGGACAGGTCGTTGGCCACCTGCGGCTGAGGATTCCACGCCCACCGGCCCGTGCATCGCGTTGATGCACGGGCTGAATGGACTTCGAGCACCGGCGGTTCCACGATCGTCGTACCCCTCTGCTCGCCGCGGCAGGCAGGCGAAGCCGTGGGGCCTCGGGAGGTCGCTGTGCTCAGGGGTTTCGTCGGGTGGTTGGAGGACCACGTCCTGGCGGTCGGACGGCGTGGTCATGTCCCCGCGGTTCGCGGAGGGCGACGAGAAGCACCGGCGTGACCTGGCGTGATCAGCACCGTCGATAGTTGCGTTCTCGCTCAAACGCTCGAACGAACATCGGGGCCACGACATGCGAGAACCGAGCGACGTGCGGCGTCAGCGGATCCTGGGGGTCGTCGGGTCGCGGGGCACCGTGCGGGTCGGTGAGCTCGCCGCCGAACTGGAGGTCTCGGTCGTCACGGTGCGGCGGGACGTCGAGGAACTGGCTCAGGCCGGGCTGGTGCGGCGCGGGCACGGGGTGGTGCGGTCGGTGGTGGCCGTGGGCGAGCCGGTGGTCGGTGGGGCGGTGGCGGTGGTCGTGCCGGAGCGGCACACGTACCTCGCCGAGGTCGTGCACGGGGCGCGGGCGGTGGTGGAGGCCGCTGGCCTGCGGGTGGCCCTGCACATCGCGCCGCAGGTCACGGGAGCTGAGCGGCCGATCGTGGAGCGGGCGCTGGCGGACGGTGCTCGGGGGCTGCTGATCGCGCCGCGCTGGCGGTCGGCCGCCGCGGAGGAGGCCGACCACGGCTGGCTGGCCGGGGCCGGTGTGCCGACGGTGCTGGTGGAACGGCGGCCACCGCGCGGCAGCGCGCTGCACGCGGTGGACTCGGTGTGCTCTGACCACTGGTTCGGCGTGCACCTGGCGGTGGAGCACCTGGTGTCGCTGGGGCACCGGCGGATCCTGCTCGCCGCGCGCGACGACAGCCCGACGGCACGGGCCCTTCGGGCGGCGTTCGAGGAGGTCGTGGCGGCACGGCCGGAGGTCGACGACTGGGCCGCGGTGCTCAGCGCGCCCGACGCCGGACCCGGTCCCGGCGCCGAGCCGGTCGCGGACTTCGCGGACCAGGTGCGCGAGCGCGGGATCACCGGCGTCGTGCTGCACGGCGACGTGGAGGCGCTGATGCTCGTGCAGCACCTCGTGGAACACGGTGTGCGGGTGCCGGCGGACTGCTCGGTGGTCGCCTACGACGACGTGGTGGCCGGACTGGGCGGCACGCCGCTGACCGCGGTGGCACCCCCGAAGGCCGAGGTGGGCCGGGTGGCCGCCGACCTGCTGCTGCGCAAGCTAGCGGGCGGGACCGGCACCCGGCGGGTCGAACTGCTGCCGGAACTCAAGGTCCGCGGGTCAACAGCGATCGTTTGACCGTTGTGGCTTCTTTTGAGCCACTATTGACCGTCTGGCGGTCAACTGATCAGGAATCCTTCAGGAAACCTGAGCCAGGAGGCCACCCGATGCCCGCGCGGCCCTCGCCGTGTGGACGGACTCCGCTCACCGTCGCGGGTTCCCGGACTCGGTCGGCCGGGGCGACGCGGAGACGGCCCGAGCCGGGACGCGGGCGCTGGAACTGCTGGAGACCTGGTACCGGGGCGAGGGCTGGTACACCGACGGCGACGACCGCGCGTTCGACCACTGCAACGGCTGGGCGCTGCACCTGCACCCGGTGCTGGACAACCACCTGGCGGGCACCCGGCACGACGACCGGCTGCGCGCACACCTGGCGGGCTTCTCCCCCTGCTCGACGGTGACGGCTCACCGGTCCACTTCGGCCGGTCGCCCACCCCGACCACCGCGCGGCCCGCCGCCCGCGCGAACAGGACGAGCGTCGAGGTCGACTGGGCCGTCGGCTCCCAGCCGGTCGTCCGCTGGTTCGGCGACGAGAGCGGCATCGGACCTGCGCCACCTGGTGTTCCAGCAGAAGGCGCACCCGAGGGGGTACCGCATGTGGCGGTTCGCCGTCAGCACGCTCGGAATGCCCGGTCTACCGCTCAAGGAGGCCGCCGCGTACGGCTGCGGCGGCCTGGAGGTCGGGGCGCACCCCGACGAGCAGGTCCACATCGGACTCCCGTCCCGCGAGGTGGGGCGGGCCCGCGCACGGGCTCGTCGTGGCGTGCCTCGCGGGGTGCGCGAAGTTCCGCGCGCCCGGACCGGACGGCCCCGTGCTCGACGACCTGCGGTCGTCCGGGGTGCGGCTGCCGGTGGAGACGCACGACTCCCACCCCCGCGGGCGAGGCCGCCGCGGCGCTCGTGCGGCCGTTCGGCGCACCGGAGCTGGTCGCCGTGCTGTGGGACGCGCCGCACCCGTGGCGGCGCGGCGAGCCGCCCGCGCGGACGCGGGAGGTGCTGGGGGAGCACCTGGGCCACTCCCGGGTGAAGGACGCGGACCTCGCACCGGGGGAGGGGCTGGTCCCGCCGGCGCGCTGCTGTCCGGGCGGTCGGGCCGGGTCTCGCCGGAGTGGGAGAGGGTCTGGCCCCAGGGGATCGCCGAGGTGGACGAGCCGCTGCGGCCGGCGGCCGGGTGGTTCGCGCGGTACTCCTCCCGCTAGTGGGACGACTGTTGTACGGTAACTTGGAAAGCGCTTTCCACGGGAGGTCGAATGTCCACGCGGACCCTGGGCGTCGTGATGAACGGCGTGACCGGACGGATGGGATACCGGCAGCACCTCGTGCGCTCGGTGCTCGCGATCAGGGAGCAGGGGGGTGTCGAGCTGTCCGACGGCTCACGGGTCCAGCTGGAACCGGTCCTGGTCGGCCGCTCCGCCGCCAAGCTCGCCGAGATGGCGCGGCGGCACGGCCTGACCCGCTGGACGACCGACCTCGACGTGGCGCTGGGCGACGACACCTGCCCGCTGTACTTCGACGCGCAGCTCACGGCCGTGCGCGAGAAGTCGATCCTGCGGGCCATCGACGCCGGGAGGCACGTCTACACCGAGAAGCCGGTCGCCGAGTCCGTCGAGGGCGCGCTGACGCTGGCCCGCCGCGCCGCCGAGGCCGGCGTGAAGAACGGCGTCGTGCACGACAAGCTGTACCTGCCCGGCCTGCTCAAGCTCAAGCGGCTGGTGGACAGCGGGTTCTTCGGCCGGGTGCTCAGCGTGCGCGGCGAGTTCGGCTACTGGGTGTTCGAGGGCGACTGGCAGCCCGCGCAGCGGCCGAGCTGGAACTACCGCGCCGAGGACGGCGGCGGCATCACCGTGGACATGTTCTGCCACTGGAACTACGTGCTGGAGAACCTGTTCGGCCCCGTGGCCTCGGTGATCGCCAAGACCGCCACCCACATCCCCACCAGGGTCGACGAGGCCGGACAGCCCTACGAGGCCACGGCCGACGACGCCGCGTACGCCATCTTCGAACTGGAGGGCGGCGTGGTCGCCCAGCTCAACTCGTCGTGGTGCGTCCGCGTCCACCGCGACGAGCTGGTCGAGTTCCAGGTCGACGGCACGCGCGGCAGCGCCGTGGCGGGCCTGCGCAGGTGCGTCGTGCAGCCCCGCGAGGCCACCCCGCGCCCGGTGTGGAACCCGGACCTGGAGGAGACCCGCTCCTACCGGGCCCAGTGGCAGGAGGTCCCGGACAACGCGGACTTCGACAACGGTTTCAAGGCGCAGTGGGAGCAGTACGTCCGGCACGTCGTCGAGGACGCCCCGCACCCGTACGACTTCCTGGCCGGGGTCCGCGGGATCCGCCTCGCCAGGGCGGGCCTGGAGTCGTCGCGCACGAACCGCAGGGTCGAGCTGTGATCACCCTCCCCACCCTCGACGGCGGCCTGCGCGAGTACGCGCCGCGCGAGCCCGTGCCGTGGCCGAAGCCCGCCGCGCCGCCGGTGTCCCGGATCGCGTTCGCCGCCGCGCACGTCGTCGCGGACCCGTTGGGGGACAACGGCCCCGGCGCGCCCGCGGTGATCGACTGGGAGCACACCCTCGGGTTCCGCAGGCACCTGTGGTCCTACGGCCTCGGGGTCGCCGAGGCGATGGACACCGCGCAGCGCGGCATGGGCCTGGACTGGGCGGCCACCCGTGAGCTGATCCGCCGCAGCTCGGCCGAGGCGAAGGCCGTCGGTGGCCGCATCGCCGCGGGCGCGGGCACCGACCACGCCGACGCGACGACGCTGGACGAGGTCGTGCGCGCGTACGCGGAGCAGTTCGACGTGGTCCAGGACGCGGGTGCGCAGGTCGTCGTCATGGCCAGCAGGCACCTCGCCCGCCTCGCCACCGGCCCCGCCGACTACCGGCACGTCTACGACCGGCTGCTGCCGAACGCCCACGCGCCGGTGGTCCTGCACTGGCTCGGACCGGTGTTCGACCGGGCGCTGGAGGGCTACTGGGGTTCGGCCGACGTCGGCGAGGCCACCGCCGCGCTCCTCGACCTGGTGCACGCGCACGCCGCCCACGTCGACGGCGTGAAGGTCTCCCTGCTCGACGCCGAGCACGAGAGGTCGCTGCGGGCCGCGCTCCCCGCGGGCGTCCGCCTCTACACCGGCGACGACTTCCACTACCCCGAGCTGATCAAGGGTGACGGCACGGCCGCGAGCGACGCCCTGCTCGGCATCTTCGCCGCCATCGCCCCGGCCGCCTCCGCGGCGCTGCGAGCGCTGGACGACGGCGACCCCGCGGCCTACGACGCGGCGTTCGCCCCGACGCTCCCGCTGGCCCGCCACGTCTTCGGCGCCCCCACGCACTACTACAAGACCGGGATCGCGTTCCTGGCGTGGCTCTCGGGCCTCCAGCCGGGGTTCACCATGGTCGGCGGTCTCCAGAGCGCCCGGAGCCTGCCCCACCTGGCCGAGACCTACGTCCTGGCCGACCAGGCCGGGCTCATCCCCGATCCCGAGCTGGCCCTGCACCGCCTGTCGTCCCTGCTCGACGTCCACGGAGTCGTCCGGTGAACCGCCTGTCGCTCAACCAGAAGACCGTCAACTCCTGCTCGCTGCCCGAGGCCGTCGCCGCGTGCGTCCGCGCGGGCATCACGTCGATCGGCGTCTGGCGGGAGCCGCTGCACGAGTTCGGCGTCCAGGCGGGGGCCGCCCTGCTCGCCGACGCGGGGCTGCGCGTCTCGTCGCTGTGCCGCGGCGGGTTCTTCACCGCGCCCGACCGCGACGAGGTGCTGGCCGACAACCGGCGCGCGATCGACGAGACGGCGGCGCTGGACGCCGACTGCCTGGTCCTGGTCGTCGGCGGTCTGCCACCCGGCAGCCGCGACCTCGCCGCCGCCAGGGCCGGGGTCGCCGACGTCCTGGCGCGACTCGTGCCCTACGCCGCCGACCGGGGCGTCCGCCTGGCCCTCGAACCGATGCACCCGATCTACGCGGCGGACCGCGGTGTCCTGTCCACCCTCGGCCAGGCGCTCGACCTGGCCGAGCGGCACGACCCCGCCGTCGTCGGCGTGGTCGTGGACACCTTCCACGTCTGGTGGGACCCCGACCTGGAGCGCCAGGTCGCCAGGGCGGCCGACCGCATCGCGTCGTTCCAGGTGTGCGACTGGATCACCCCGCTGCCCGCCGACGCGCTGCTGGCCCGCGGGATGATGGGCGACGGCCACATCGACTTCCGCCACATCGCGGGCCTCGTCGCCGCCGCGGGCTACACCGGGGACGTCGAGGTCGAGATCTTCAACGCCGACGTGTGGCGCGAAGACCCGGACACCGTGGTGGCCACGGTCGTGCGGGCCTTCGCCGAGCACGTCAGCGCTGCTGCCACATCGAGTAGATGAGGTTGTCGCCGTCCGAGCACACCACCTGGGGCATCGAGCCCTCGGGCACCTGGTTGCACGACATCGGCCCGATCGCGACGGGTGGCAGGCCCACCTGCGGCTCGGAGCGCTGGGCGTAGTAGTCGACCAGGACCGCTTCGGCCTGGTCGCAGTTGAGCCTGCCCGCCGGGGTCTCGACGACGACCGCGAGCATCTCCTGTCCCAGCGCACCGGTGAACGGCCGGTCGCAGTACCGCGCCGGGGCGCTCTCGTCCACGGTGGCGGGCGGCGGGGTCGGCTCGGCCGCGGTCGTGGTCGTCCCCCGCTCGGTGGTCGTCACCGGGCGAGCGGGGGACGACGTGCTCGTACCCGAGCCGGATCCGGTGACGACGCTGGAACAGCCCGTGGCCAGCACGGCGAGCAGCAGTGGCGCGATGGCGAACCTCATGACACCAGGTTCGACCGTCCGGCCCCGACCGTTACGCCGCGGAGGGCACACTGGTGGCGCGGCGGACCAGTGAGGGGAGCACCCGTGACGCGGTGGCGGGAAGGCGTCGTCCAGATCGTCGAGCCCGACGGGGTGGTGGACCTCGGTCCGGGCCACCTCGATCCGGCGCTGCTGCCGACGGACCTGCTGCGGACCGCGTACGCCGACGCGTTCGACGACTACGGGCCCGCGGGCCTGACCTACGGCGAGAACCAGGGGCCGCTGCCGCTGCGGGAGGCGCTGGCCCGGCGCGTCTCCTCGGCCGACGGCGTCCCGTGCCGCGCCGACCAGGTCGTCATCACGGCGGGCACCTCCACCACGCTCGACCTGCTGGCCCGCTGGGCCGTCCCCGACGCGGACACCGTCGTGGCGGACGCGTTCGCCTACGACCACGGGATGCGCGTCTTCACCGACCGCGGCCTCGACGCCGTCCGGGTGCCCATGGACACCCACGGGATGGTGCCGTCGGCGCTCGACGAGGCCCTCGACGCCGCGGGCTCCGGGGTCGCGCTGGTGTACCTGCTGCCGACGTTCCACAACCCGACCGGCCTGGTGGTGCCCGTCGAGCGCCGCCGGGAGCTGATCGCCGTGGCGCGGCGGCACGGCGTGCGGATCGTCGAGGACGACGCCTACGCCGACGTCGTCCTCGGCCCGCCGCCGCCCACGTCCGTCGCGGGCCTGGCCGGGTACCGCGACGTCGTCCGCCTCGGCACGTTCTCCAAGTCGCTGGCGCCCGGCCTGCGCCTCGGCTGGCTGGTCACCGACGCCGCCACCGCGAAGGGCTTCGCGGAGAGCGCCGCGTTCAGCAGCGGGGGAGGCCTCAACCACCTCGCGGCCGTCGCCGTGGCGGGCCTGCTGGAGAGCGGGGCCTACGACCGGCACGTGGTGTGGCTGCGGGAGCAGTTCCGCCTGCGCCGGGACGCGCTGGTCTCGACCCTGCGCGCGCACCTGCCGCCCGAGTTCCGCTTCACCACCCCGGGGGGCGGGTTCTTCCTCTGGGTCACGCTGCCCGACGGTGTCACCGAGGAGGCCGCGGTCGCCGCCGCCGCGCGGGCCGGGGCGCCGGTCCTGCCCGGCTCCCGCTTCGGTCGCGGCGCGAACGCCGCCATCCGGCTCTCGTGGAGCTTCCACGGGCCGGACCGGCTCACCGAGGGCGCTCGGCGCCTGGCCGGGGCGCTGGCGGGTCCAGGGCCGAGGTGAGGCGCGCGAGCAGCGTCGCGACCGCGGCGCGGAGTTCCGGCCCGCCCTCGACGCGGAACGCCAGCGGCACGGTCGCCAGCCACTCCTGCGCGTACATCGCCGGGTTGCTGGTGCTGCCGACGAGCACGCAGCCGTCCCCCAGCGGTTCCAGCCCGCCCATCGGCGGCCGGATCCACGGCCGGACCTCCGCGAGCGGCGCGTCGAACACCACGCGGGTGGCGAACTTCCAGCCCGTGCCCAGGTTCTCCTCGACGGCCGCGGCCGGGTCCAGCCCGTCGGGCGGGGTGAACCCGTGCGCGGTGCGCTCGACGGCGCGGACCCGGTCGACCCGGTAGGTGCGGACCGCGTCCGCGCGGTGCGAGTGGCACAGCAGGTACCAGCGCCCGTGCCGGACGACCACCGCCCACGGGTCCACCTCGGCCTCCCACTCGTCGCCGGACTCGCCGCGGTAGGCGACCACCACGCGGCACCGGGCGGCGATGGCGGCGACCAGCGCGCTGACCGTGGCCGGGTCGGGGTGGGCCGCCTGCCGGTCGGGCACCGCCGACGCGTGCTCCCGCAGCGCCGCCGCCCGCCTGCCGACGTCCTCGGGCAGCGCCCTGACCACCTTGCCCAGCGCCGAACGGACGAGGTCGTCCGCCGCCGGACCGCTGTCGAGCACCGCCATGACCAGCCCGAGCGCCTCGGGCTCGGTGAACACCACCGGCGGCAGCCGCGTCCCGCGCCCGAGCCGGTACCCGCCGTGCGGGCCCCTGGTCGACTCGACCGGGATGCCCGCCTCGCGGAGGATCCCGACGTACCGGCGCGCGGCGCGTTCCGTGACGCCCAGGCACGCGGCGAGGTCCTCGGCCGTGGCACCGGGGCGGTTCCGGAGCACCTCCAGGGCGCGCAGGGCCCGCGCCGTGGGGCTGATGTCGCTCGACACGGGAGGAGCGTAGGTGAACCGGAAGCAGAACGTCCGGAATACGTCCTACGGTGGCGCACCATGACCGAGTTCCACGACCAAGACCTCACCGGGGCGCACTTCGAGAACGTGAGCCTGCGGGACTCCACGTTCAGGAGGGTGCGCTTCACCGACTCCTCCCTGCACGCGGTCGACTTCAGCGGCGCGCTGATCCACGGCGCGGTGGTCCGCGGCACCCACCTGCGCGGCGTCGAGCTGGTCGACGTGCGGATCAGCGGCGAGCTGCGCGGCGTCGTCGTGAACGGCGTCGACATCGCCCCGCTCGTCGAGGCCGAGCTGGACCGCCGGACACCCGAACGGGCGAAGATGCGCCCCGAGGACCCGGACGGCTTCCGCGAGGCGTGGGACGTCCTGGAACGCCGCTGGGAGGAGACCGTCGCGCGGGCGCGGACGTTCCCCGAGGAGGCGCTGCACACCAGCGTGGACGGCGAGTGGTCGTTCATCCAGACCCTGCGGCACCTCAACTTCGCCAGTGCCGCGTGGGTGGGGCGGATGGTCCTCGGCGTCGTCTCGCCGTGGCACCCGCTCGACCTGCCGTGGGACGAGGCGCCGGGCTGGGACGACATCCCGTGGGACCGCGAGGCCCGTCCTTCGCTGGACGAGGTGCTGGCGGTCCGGCGTGACCGGGGGACGATGGTCCGCGACGTCATCGCGTCCCTGACCGACGATCGGCTGGCCTCGGAGGTGACCCGCACCGAACCCGGCTGGCCGAGGGAGGAGGCCTTCCCCCTCAAGACGTGCCTGCGCATCGTCCTCAACGAGGAGTGGGAGCACCGGCTGTACGCCGAACGAGACCTGACCGCACTGGCGAAGGAGAACTGACCGTGGACGTCCTGCTCATCGGTGGCCTCTGGCTCGACGGATCGGCCTGGGACGAGGTCGTGCCCGCCCTGGAGGCGCTGGGCCACCGCCCCGTACCCCTGACCCTGCCCGGCCAGGGTGACGGCGCCGCGTCCGCCACGCTCGACGACCAGGTCGCCGCCGTGCTCGCCGCCGTGGACGCGGCGGAGGGAAAACCGGTGGTGGTCGGGCACTCCGCCGCCTCCACGCTGGCGTGGCTGGCCGCCGACGCGCGACCGGACGGGGTCGCGAAGGTCGTCATGATCGGCGGTTTCCCGACGTCGGACGGCAAGCCCTACGCCGACTTCTTCGACCTGGTCGACGGCGCCATGCCCTTCCCCGGCTGGGACCCGTTCGAGGGCCCGGACGCCGCGGACCTGGACGAGCGGGCGCGGCACGCCCTCGCCTCCGCCGCGATCCCCGTGCCCGCCGGTGTCGCCAAGGGCCTGGTGCGCCTGACCGACGAACGCCGCTTCGACGTGCCGGTCGTCCTGGTCTGCCCCGAGTTCGGCCCGGACCAGGCGCGCGGGTGGATCGCCTCGGGCGACGTGCCGGAACTGGCCGCGGCCAAGCACGTCGAGCTCGTGGACATCGACTCGGGCCACTGGCCGATGATCACCAAACCGGTCGAACTTGCCCGGATCCTGGCCGAGGTCTGATGCGCGGAAGCGTTCGCGCATAGGCTGGACAGCGGTTTCCACTGGGCTGTTCGGTCTAGTGTGGAGGGTGCGTGCCGGTGGTCTACGCTCGCCCGCGCCCCGCGCCGCGGGGTGTCGCGCACGCGGCACGGCCGACCGGAAGACCTCCATGCGCATCCTCGTCCTGCACCGCATCCCGGACAGCGTGATCCGGTACGCGGAGGGCCTCGACCACGACGTCCACGACGTCACCTACCTCGGCGCCCCGGACCGGGTGGACACCATGCCCGCCGGTGTGCGCGCCCGTCGTCTCAGCCGTCCGGGGACCGGGCCGGAGGACGGGGAGGTCCTCGCGGCGCTCGCGGGAGAACCCGCTCCGGACGTGGTGGTCGCGCTGTCGGAGTACGACCTGCTGACCGCCGCCCGCGTGCGGGAGGCGCTCGGCGTCGCGGGCCCCACCGTGGACGACGTGCTGCCCTACCGCGACAAGGTGGCGATGAAGGCCGCCGTCGCCGCGCACGGGCTGCGCACGCCCCGCTTCCTGGGCGTGTCGTCCGCACTGGCGGCTCCGGGCGACGTGCCGTGGTCCGGGCCGACGGTCCTCAAGCCGCTGTCCGGCGTGTCCAGCGAGGGGGTGAGCAGCCACCGGACCGCGGCCGCCGCGCTGGAGGCGGTGCGGAGCGCCGGCCTGGCCCCGGACGCCTACGAGGTCGAGGAGTTCGTCGAGGGGCCGATCATCCACGTCGACGGCGTCGTGGCCGACGGTGCCGCGGTCGCCGTCGTGGTGAGCCGGTACGTGGGCACCTGCCTGGACTTCGCCAAGGGGGAACCGCTCGGATCGGTGCAGGTCGACGCCGACCCCGCCGTGGTCGACTGGGTGCTGCGCTGCCTGGCCGCGGTGGACATCAGGACCGGCCCGTTCCACCTGGAGGCCATCGAGTCCGCGCGGGGGCTCGTGTTCCTGGAGGTCGGTGCCAGGTTCGGCGGCGCGGGCGTGGTGGACACGTTCGAGCTGGCGACGGGCGTGCGGATGCCCACGGCCCAGCTCCGCCTCCTCGTGGACGGCCCGACCACCCCCATCCCGACCCGCGAACCGCGGCCGGACGGGAGGTTCGGCTGGTTCGTCTGGCCGGGCCACACCCTCGGCACGAGCCGCTGCCTGGTCGAGGGCACCGAGGAGTACGCCGACCACCCGCTGGTGCGGAGCCTGGTGCGGCGGACCGCCGACGAGCCCGTGCTCCAGACCATCAGCTACGCCGCCGCCCACGTCCCCGCGGCGGGCGTGACGGGTCCGGGGGGCAGCGACGACATGGCCGCGCTCATGGCGGACATGTTCGCGTCGGTCAAGGTCGTGCCCGCGTCGTAGGTGGGGAACCGTCGGTGCCGTCCGGCGCGCTGGGCCGCACGACCAGCGATGTGCGGCGCTTCTGGGACGACAGGGCCCTCCGACGAGCGGTACCCGCTCACCAGCCCGCGCCGACCCGGAGGAGCCGTGCTCCCGGGCCGTGCTCGTGACGCCGAGGGCGTGCGCCCGCGTCACGAGCACGGCGTGCGGTTCAGGTCCGGCACGGGTTGCCGGAGACGCTGACCCTCGCCTCGGCGAGGATGACGTCGAAGAGCGGGGTGTCCCACACCGCACCCCTGCGCACGAGACCGGTCGACGTGGTCTCGGTCTGGTTCAGCCGCAGGGTGCCGAAGGACAGCGGGACGTTCACCGGGCCGGTGAGGTTCACGACCGGGGTTCCGTTGACGCGCAACGTGGTGATCGTGGACCGCCCGGTGAACGCGGGCACGAGGCCGCCGTCGCCGGGCACGCAGGTGGCGGTCGCGTCGGCGTGGACGACGCCGAACTCGACGGTGCCGATCGCCGTCGCGGTGAGCCGGATGGAGGCCACGCGGGCGCTGGCGAACGCGAGGTCGTCGGCCGCGGGTGGGGACGCGGTGAGCACGTTGGGGGTCTGGTCGGTGCGCACGTCGATGAGGCTGGTCTGCAACCGGGCGATCGAGGCGACCGTGATGTCCTGCCGGTCGACGGCCCGGAAGTCGTCCGCGCACGGGTTCAGCGTCGGGTTGGCCTGCGTCCACGACTGGCTGGACACCTTCAGCAGGCTGCTCTGGCAGAGGAACAGCCCGGCGCGCGACACGTCCTGTGCGGAGCTGGTCGCGGGTGCGGCGATGACTGCCGCGGCGGCGAGCCCGACCGTCGCGGCCAGCAACCGTAATCGGGATGGGGTTCTCATGGGGTGCTCCTGACTGGTTGTCGGGGTAGAGCGTCCTGTGGGCCGCGCAGCAGCGCGAACGACAGCGCGGCCCCGAGCAGGGCCGTGCCCGCGCACACGGCGAACGCCGCTCGCAGCCCGTGGGCCTGGAAGACGGGGCCGAGCAGCGCGATGCCGACGGCGGTGCCGAACTGGCGGCACGCGGCGTTGGCGGCCGTGGCCATGCCCGCGCGGTCGCCGGGCACCGCGCCGATGGCGGTCTTGGCCAGCATCGGGCTCACCAGCCCGATGCCCGTGCCCGCGACCGCGGTGCCGACGACCACGCACTGCCAGGTCGACACCGCCGTCACCGGCGCTCCCGCGGCGACGAGCAGCAGCCCTCCCGCGATCGGCAGGCGCGGTGGGGTGCGGTGCAGCCTCCGCCCGAAGAGCGACGACACCACGAGCGCGGTGACGCCGAGCGGCGCGAGCGCGAGTCCGGTCTGGAGCGCGGACAGGCCGTCGTCCCGCAGCCGCAGCGACACGTACAGCAGACCGGAGTACGCCGAGAGGGACAGCGTCAACGCCGCCAGGCTGACACCGGTGAACGCGGGGCTCCGCACCAGGCGCAGGTCCAGCACCGGGTGCGGGTGCCGCCGTTCCACCAGGACGAAGGCGACCAGCGCGACCAGCGCGACGCCGAACGGGATCAGGTCGCCGCGGATCAGCGCGT
Organism: Umezawaea sp.; assembly: GCF_036375055.1. Classification (GTDB taxonomy): domain Bacteria; phylum Actinomycetota; class Actinomycetes; order Mycobacteriales; family Pseudonocardiaceae; genus Umezawaea. The sequence goes on along the minus strand of NZ_DASUSQ010000130.1, from coordinate 25,783 downwards.
AGACCACCGAGCCGGTGGCGACGGCGAAGCACACCGTGCCCGCCAGGTCGAGCCCGCGGTCGGCGGCGGTGGGGGACCTCGCGAGACCGGTCATCGCGAGCACCGCGGCCAGCACGCTCACCGGGACGTTCACCAGGAAGACCCACCGCCAGTCGAACTGGTGGGTGAGCACTCCGCCGAGCAGCGGGCCCGCCGCCGCGGCGGCACCGCTGACCGCGCCCCACGCACCGAACGCGACGCCCCGCGCCCGTCCCTCGTAGGCCTGGTGCAGCAGCACCGGACCGGTGGCGAACACGCACGCCGCGCCCGCGCCCTGCACCGCGCGGGCGGCGATCAGGAACCAGGGCGTCGGCGCGAGCGCGCAGGCCAGCGACGCGGCCCCGAACACGCAGAGCCCCAGCGTGAAGAGTCTGCGCCCGCCGAACCGGTCGGCCAGCGCGCCCGAGGTCAGCAGCAGCGCCGCGAGCACGAGCGCGTAGACGTCGACCACCCACTGGAGGTCGCTGAGCGAGGCGTCCAGGTCCGCGCCGGTGCTCGGCAGCGCCACGTGCACGATCGTCACGTCGAGCAGCAGCATGGCGGCTCCCGCGCAGACCGCCCACAACGGTGCCCACTGGCGCACGGTGCTCCAATCGTCAGTCTGACTGATCCTCAGTAGAGCTGATGGTTTGTGAGTATGCGCGATGATGGCCCGATGGAGAAGCGGGTTCGGGAAACGCCGTCGGACGCGGACCTGTACGCGAGCGGTCCCCGGCTCCCGGAGGAGTTGACGCGCTGGCCGATGTACGTGATGTCGAGGGCCGTGCAGCGCGGCTGGGTGCTGCTCGCCCGCAGGCTCCGGACCGAGGGGCTGAACCCCCGGCTGCACGCGGTGCTCGCCGTCGTCCACGCGCGCACGCCGATCTCCCAGCAGGCCGTCGCCGACCTGCTCCGCATCGACCGCACCACGATGATCGCCGTCGTCGACGAGGCCGAGGCGGCGGACCTGATCTCCCGCACGCGCGACCGCGGTGACCGCCGCCGGTACGCGCTGCGGCTGACCGCGGCGGGGGAGCGGGCGCTGGTGCTGGCCGACCGGCTCGTGGCGGAGGCGCACGCCGAACTGCTGGGGGAGCTGGACGAGGGCGAGCGGGCGGTGCTGCACGAACTGCTGCTGCGAACCGTGCCCGCGGCGGACACCGGCTACTCCGACTGACGTCACCACCGAGCGGGCCTGACGTTTGCTCTCGCTAACAATAGTTGACCTCAACCAGTATCTGCCGGATCGTGTGTGCCGAGACCGACGGAGGGGGAGGCATGACTGCACGGGTGATGGTGTCCGCGCGGGTCGCCGTGGAGCACGCGGAGGCGTTCGAGAGGGCGTACGCCGAGGTGACCAGCAAGGTCGCCGACGTGCCGGGGCACCTGGGCGACCAGCTGCTGCGCGACCACGAGGAACCGGAGCGCTACGTCCTGCTCAGCGAGTGGGAGAGCACCGAGCACTTCCTGGCCTGGGAGGACGCCCCGGTGCACCGGGACACGACCACGCCGATGCGGCCGTACTGGCGGGTCCTCGAACGACGGGTCTACGAGGTGGCGAAGGAGGGTGACCAGGCGCGTGCGGAGGTTGCCGGAGGTTAGCCTCGCCGCTATGACCCCTGGATCTCAGCAGCGACCGGCGCCGGTGGTCGAGGTCGTCGACCTGCTCTTCGAGCTGACCGACCGCGTCAAGGCGCAGTTCGCGATGGTCACCGGATCGCTCCAGCTCCAGGTGCCCCAGGCCCGAGCGCTGCTGAGGATCAACGGCCCCGTGTCGATGCGCGATCTCGCGGCCCGGCTGAGGTGCGACGCCTCGAACATGACCGGCATCATCGACGGGCTGCACGCGGGGGGTCTCGTCGAGCGGCAGGCGCTCCCGAACGACCGGCGGGTCAAGCAGGTCGTGCTCACCGAGGAGGGGAAGCGGCTGCAAACGCGGTTGCGGCAGCGGCTCGCCGTTGGCGTACCCGTTCTCGGCACTCTCGACGACACCGAGCGGCAAGAGCTGCACGCAATTCTGCTGCGCGTCGTAGAACGCTCATAGGGAATATTTCGTGACTGTGGACCGGGCGATGTCCGGTCTATTCGTGGTGTCGATTTACGTCCTATTTCACCCTTAAGGGACGAATTCTCCGACGGTCAGGGAATGTCCTGATGGTCGCCGTTCCCGAGTTTCGGCAGGGTTGTCGCATGAAGAAATTCACGGCAAAGCACGCCAAGCACCTGATGGTCTGGTTACACGTGATCTCGTCGGTCGGCTGGTGCGCGATGGCGGTCGTGCAGCTGGTCCTGCTCGGGCGGGTGCTCGGCATGGACCCGCACGACCAGCTGGTCACGCTGGAGACCTCGCTGTTCCTGGAGAACGAGATCCTGGACCCCCTGGGGATCAGCACCGCGTACACGGGGCTGATGCTGTCCGCGCTCACCCCGTGGGGCTACTTCCGGCACTGGTGGGTGACCGTGAAGTTCTGGCTGACGCTGATCGCGATCCTGCTCGGCAGCATCTACCTGGGCAAGACGCTGGAGCGCGTCGTGGAGGCGTCGAAGGCGGGGGAGAGCTGGTCGGTCACCCCGATGTTCATCGGCACCGGCTGGACGCTCGCGACGCTGGCGCTGATGGTGTGGATCTCGATCGAGAAGCCGTGGGGCAGGCGCCACGCCGGCGAGGAGCGGGCGAAGCGCGCCGCGGTGCGGCGAGCCGAGTGGAGCCCGGACGCGTGGGTGTTCCTCGTCGCGCTCGCCGTCCCGATCGTCGAGTACCTCGCACGGGTGGACTACCCGCTGCTCACGCTGGGTGCCGCGATCGGGTTCGCCATCTACCGAGGACGCAGGCTGCGCGCCGCGCGCCGGGGTCCCGCCCCGGTTCGCGGTGACCGAGTGGTAGCCAAGTCGGAGTGACGGGAGAGCCGCCATGACCTACACGATCACGAGCCGCTGCGTCGGCACGAAGGACGAGTCCTGCGTGACCGTCTGCCCGGTCGACTGCATCCACGACGCGGGCGAGCAGATGATGATCGACCCGGTCGAGTGCATCGACTGCGGCGCCTGCGTGCCGATCTGCCCGGTGGACGCGATCTTCACCGAGGACGAGGTGCCCGCCGAGGAGCAGGACTCGATCGAGGCCGCCCGGTCGTTCTACGGGTCGGGTGGCCCGTCGTGAGTCGCCGCGTCCTCGTCGTGGGCGCCGGGCCCGCCGGGCTCTACGCCGCGGCCACGCTGGCGGCGGCCGACGTCGGCGTGGACGTGGCCGACCGCCTGCCGACGCCGTACGGCCTGGTCAGGTACGGCGTCGCACCCGACCACCCGAAGATCAAATCGGTGACCAGGGTGCTGGCCAGGCCGTTCTCGGCGGAGTCGGTGCGCTTCCTCGGCAACGTCGCGGTCGGCGTCGACCTGACCGCGGCCGACCTGCGCGAGCACTACGACGCGGTGGTCTACGCGACCGGTGCGGCGCGGGGCCTGCGGCCGGGCGTTCCCGGTGACGACCTGCCCGGCAGCGCGCCCGCCGCGGACTTCGTCGCCTGGTACGGGGGCCACCCGGACGCCGTCAGCGCGGAGCGGCTGCTCGACGCGAGGCGGATCGCGGTGATCGGCGCGGGCAACGTCGCGCTCGACACCGCCCGGATGCTGCTCAAGGACGTCCGCGCCCTGGCCGACACCGAACTGCCGGACGCCGTGCTCGCGGCGCTGGACCGCAGCCGGGTCACCGACGTGCACCTGATCGCCCGGCGCGGTCCCGCCCAGGCGAGGTTCACCCCCGTCGAACTGCGCGAACTCGGAGAACTGGGCGTCGACGTGCTGGTGCGGCCCGACGACCTGGTGCTCTCCCCGGACGAGGTGCGGACCGTCGCCGGCGACCGCACCGCCCGGACCAACGTCGAGATCCTCCGCGAGTGGGCGAGGCGTCCCGAACGGGGTGCGTCCCGACGCCTGCACGTGCGCTTCCGCACGCGGCTGGTCGAGGTGTGCGGACGGGACCGGGTCGACGCCCTGCTGCTGGAACCGGGCGGGGAGACGCTGCCGGTGGACGCCGTCCTGTACGCCATCGGGCACCGCGGCACGCCGCTCCCCGGACTGCCGTTCGACGAGGTCACCGGCACCGTTCCGCACGAGTGCGGCCGGGTCGTCGGCGTGCCGGGGGCGTACGTCGCCGGGTGGCTCAAGCGCGGTGCGACCGGCGTGATCGGCACCAACAAGGCCGACGCCGGGGAGACCGTCGCCTCCCTGCTGGCCGACCTGCCCGGACTGCCGCGCGCCGCGGAGCCGGACCCTGCCGCGGTGACCGCGCTGCTGCGACGGCGCGGTGTGCGTCCCGTGACGTGGGAGGGGTGGACGCGCCTCGACGCGCACGAGACCGAGCTGGGCAGGCGCCAGGGCCGGACGCGGGCGAAACTCACCGACCTGTCCACCATGCTGGCCATCTGCGGCTGATTCCCACCGGCTCATGCGCCGAGGGGTGGAATCGCTCCGTTGTGCTTGAAGAGCGTGAGAAAACAAACCACACTTATTCCACGGAGCGGTGTGCATGCCGGGGTGGGGCATCGCCGAAGGTGATTCGAGCCGATTCTAGGGGGCTTTCATGAAGGTAGGCCTGCTCGGTCCATTCGAAATAATCGTGTCCGGTGTGGAGCTGACTCCTTCGGCGCCGAAGCTGCGGCAACTGCTCGCATTGTTGTCCCTCCAGGCGAACCGCACGGTGCGCATGGAGCAGATCATCGACGAACTGTGGGAGGACCGTCCCCCGTCCACCGCCACCACGACGGTGCAGACCTACGCCTACCAGCTCCGCAAGACGCTGCGCCTGGTCGGGAAGCCGGACTCGGGACCGGTCGGGCTCCACACGTCCCGCGGCGGCTACCTGCTCGAACTGCCGCCCGACGCGCTCGACGTCGACCGCTTCAGCGCCGAGGTGCAGCGGGGCCGCGCCCACCTCGCGGCGGGGGACGCCGTCGCCGCCGTGACGACCCTGCGCGAGGCGCTGCGGCTGTGGCGCGGCTCGGTGCTCTCGGACATCAGGCGCGGTCCCGTCCTCCAGGCGGAAGCGGTGCTGCTGGAAGAACTCGGCCGCGGGATCATGGAGCAGCGGATCGACCTGGAGCTGGAACTCGGCCGCCACCACGAGCTGATCGGTGAGCTCACCGGTCTGGCCGCGGCGAACCCGACGCACGAGGGCTTCCAGACCAAGCTGATGCTCGCGCTGTACCGGGCGGGCAGGCGGTGCGAGGCGCTGGAGGTCTACCAGCGGGCGAGCACGGTGCTGCGGGACGAACTCGGGCTCGAACCCTGCCTCGACCTGCGCCAGGCGCACCGGGTGGTGCTCGCCGCGGACGACTCGTTCGACCCGGTCGCGCCGGACGCCGCGCCCGCGAGCACGGGAAGGTTCGCCGAGCCGCCCTACCACCTCCCGCCCGACGTGACGCTGCTGATCGGCCGCGACGCCCAGATCGCGCGCACGACGGAGGTGCTCACCTCGCCGGGGCGGTCCGCGCCCGCGGTGGTGGTCGTGTTCGGACCTCCGGGTGTCGGGAAGTCGGCCTTCGGGGTGCGCACCGCGCACCGGGTGCGCGCCGAGTTCCCCGACGGGCAGCTCCACGCGCGGCTCGTCACGCCCTCCGGCGACCCCGTCGACCCGGCCGACGTGCTCGCGGGCTTCCTGCGGGCGTGGGGGAGCCGCGCGTCCGCCGAGGAGGTGGGGACGGCGTCGCTCGACGAGCGCGTCCGGATGTTCCGCAGCTGGACCGCGGGCCAGCGCACGCTGATCGTCCTCGACGACGTGGTGTCCGACGACCAGCTGCGGGCGCTGCTGCCGAGCGGTCCCGGCTGCGCGGTCCTGGTGACCAGCAGGCGCAGGCTCGCCGACCCGGCGGTCATGCGGTCGATCAGCCTCGGCCCGCTCGACGCGGTCGACGCGCTGGAGCTCATGGTCAACGTCCTGGGCAGGCGGCGGCTCGCGGAGGAGCCGAAGGCCGCGGTGCGGCTCGCGGAGCTCTCCGACGGCTTCCCCCAGGTGATCCGGGCCGCGCTGTGGCGGCTGGAGCTGCGGCCGTACTGGCCGATCCGGAAGGTGGTCGACCGCGCGGCGCGGGAACCGGCGTTCGTGATGCAGACCGGTGTGCCCGAACTCGATCTGCTGGCCGGTGTGGAGCGCACCTGCCGGATGATGTCGCCCGAGGCGTTCCACGCCGTGCGCCGGGCTGCGGAGATCGACGGGGACATCACGGCCGCCCGCGTGGCCGAGGCCCTGCTGATCGGGGAGTTCGACGCCGAGGGACTGCTCGACGAGCTCGTCGAGTTCGGGTTGCTGGAGGTCGACGGGCCGGAACTCGGCCACCACCCGGACAACTTCCGCTACTGGTTCCGGCCGGTGCTGAGGAAGGCCGCGACCATGGTCGCCGCGCCTCCCGGCTCCACCCGGTCGCCTGCCATCGGACTGAGACCCGTGCGAGAACTGCGGGCGACAGGTGCGCCCGTGTGAGTCGCTCTTCCGCCGCCGCGAACCCGAAGTGAGAAGGGAACTGACGTGATCACAGGCTGGCGCGAACGGGTGGGGCAGGCGCGGGCGAACGGGGACTACCTGCACTTCGGGCTGGACGACCCGCGATGTCGGGACACCCGGCTGGTCGGCGCCGAACTGGCGGCGCTCGCCGGGATGGCGGACCGCGCGCCGGTGCCGGGGACGGACGTGATCACCGCGCCGCTCGCCGTGTGGCGGCGGAACCCGTGGACGCGGTCGACGAGCCCGCCCCTCCCGTTCACCGGGCAGGCGGGCGTGCCGCTGTCGATCCGGTGCAGGCTGCTGGTGAGCGACGTGGACCGCTCGGGTGAGTCGGTGTGGCAGAACCCGGCGTGGAACAACATCGACCCGGAGGCGGTGTGGGAGGGCGTCGTCGAGCTGGCCGGGATCGCCGCGCGGCAGGTGGTCGGCGACGTCTCCGGCCACCGGCTCGCGTTCTCCCTCCAGCGCTTCGTCCCCGCGGTGGCCTCGCTGCTCGTGTGGGTGGCGGACAGCGGGCACCGGGTCCACGTGCGCGCCTGCCGGGGACTGGCCGAGACCCACGCCGACCGGCTCTACTTCGACCGCTTCGAGTTCCGCGGCCCGTCGCTCGTCGTCGAGCACTGCCTGGTCGAGCGCAAGCACACCGCCACGGTGCCCGCCGACGGTGGTACGCACACCGTCGACGTGCCACCGGAACAGGTGTCGTGCCCGGTGCTCTCGGTCGCCGCCGCCCGCTCGCTCGCCGCGTCCAGCCGCACGTGGACCGCCGGGTACGACGGGTGCGCGGAACTGGAGGTGGTGCTGGTGGGCCAGGAGTTCACGCTCCTGGACTACCGCAGGCTCTGACACCGCTCGACATCCTCTTCAGCGGCGCTGGACGCCTCCTGGACACCCCGGTGGCACCGTGGACCGGAGGAGCACCCTGAGGAACGGAGCCACTGACGATGACGGCAACGCCGGGCACCCGCCACGCTTTCACCTTGGACGACCTGCGCCGGATCATGCGGACGAGCGTCGGTGTCGACGCGGGCGTCGACCTGGACAGCGACATCTCCGACGTCGAGTTCGACGGTCTCGGCTACGACTCGCTGGCCCTGCTGGAACTGGCCGCGCAGGTGCGGCGCGAGTACGGCGTGCCGATCCCGGACGACGCCATCCTGGAGGTGCCGACGCCCGGCCGGGCCGTCGAGCTGATCAACAACCGACTCGCGGAGGCGTGAGGTGGCCGGGCACACGGAGAACGCGATCACCATCCAGGCGCCCATGGACCTGGTGTGGGACATGACGAACGACGTCGAGGACTGGCCGGGGCTGTTCAGCGAGTACGCCGCGGCCGAGGTCCTCGCCACCCGCGGCGCGACGGTGGTGTTCCGGTTGGTCATGCACCCCGACGAGCAGGGGCGCGTGTGGAGCTGGGTGTCCGAGCGGACACCGGACCCCGTGACCAGGACGGTGCGCGCCGCACGCGTGGAGACCGGGCCGTTCAAGTACATGTCCCTCTTCTGGGAGTACCTGCCGGACCCGGACGGCGTTCGCCTGCGCTGGGTGCAGGACTTCGAGATGAAGCCGGAGGCGCCGGTGGACGACGAGGGCATGACCGGGCGGATCAACGCCAACAGCCCGGTGCAGCTGGAGCTGATCAAGCAGAAGGTGGAGGCGGCCGCGCGCGCCGCGCGGGCGCGATGACCGCCGGCACGCGCGCGACCGCGCGCCGCGAGCCGGGGGCGGAGGACTGGTTCGTCTGCCCGGAGTGCCGAGCGGTGGTCTACCGCAAGCGGTACGACCGCCTGCTGCGCGTGTGCTCCGACTGCGGCGCGCACGGCAGGCTCGACCCGCGGGAACGCGTGGCGCAGCTGCTGGACGAGGGCTACCGCACGGTCCCCCTGGCGCGCACGCAGCACGACCCGCTGGGGTTCGTCGACCAGCACGCGTACCCGGACCGGCTCACGCGGGCGGTGGCGAGCACGGGAGAACCCACCGCGGTGCGGGTCGTGCGGGGCCGCGTCGAGGGCGCCGAACTCGTCGCCGCGGTCATGGACTTCCGCTTCCTCGGCGGAAGTCTGGGCGTCGCCGAGGGCGAGGCGATCACGACGGCCGCCGAGACCGCCCTCGCCGCACGGGTTCCGCTGCTGCTGGTGACCGCCTCCGGTGGCGCGCGCATGCAGGAGGGCGTGCTGTCGCTGATGCAGATGGCCAAGACCAGCGGCGCGATGGCCGAGCTGGACCGGGCCGGACTGCTCACGGTCAGCCTGATCACCGACCCGACCTACGGCGGTGTGGCGGCGTCGTTCGCGACGCTGTCGGACGTCGTCGTCGCGGAACCCCGTGCCCGCATGGGGTTCGCCGGCCCGAGGGTGATCGAGCAGACGATCGGGCAGGAGCTGCCCAAGGGCTTCCAGACCGCGGACTTCCTGCTCGACCACGGCGCCGTGGACGCGATCTGGGCGCGGTCGGAGCTGCGCGTCATGCTGGCCAGGCTGCTCGCCACCCGGCGCGGCCCCGGAGCGGGCTGGGGCGTGGACGTGGTGGACCCGGTGATCCGCGACCCCGAGGCGCTGGAGACGCGTCCGGCCTGGGAAACCGTGCTGCTCGCCCGTGATCCGCGCCGACCGACGGCGCTCGACCACATCGGGCACTGGCTGGACGGGTTCGTCGAGCTGCGCGGTGACCGGCTCGGCGCGGACTGCCCCTCGGTGGTCGGCGGCATCGGTGGGCTCGACGGGCAGCCCGTGGTGGTGATCGGCCACCAGAAGGGCCACACGACGCGCGAACTCGTGGCACGCCGGTTCGGCATGCCGTCGCCCGCGGGCTACCGCAAGGCGGCCAGGCTGATGCGGCTCGCGGCCAAGCTGGGACTGCCGGTGGTGACGCTGGTGGACACACCCGGCGCGCACCCGGGGGTGGAGGCCGAGGAGCAGGGGCAGGCGATGGCCATCGCCGAGAACCTCCGTCTCATGTGCACGCTGCCGGTCCCGATCGTGACCGTCGTGACCGGCGAGGGCGGCAGCGGCGGCGCGCTCGCGCTCGGCGTCGCGGACCGAGTCCTCATGTGCGCCAACACGACCTACTCCGTGATCAGCCCGGAGGGGTGTGCCGCGATCCTGTGGAAGTCCGCGTCCGCGGCGTCGGTGGCCGCCGAGGCGCTGCGGATCGACGGCCGCTGGCTGCTGGCGTCCGGCGTGGTGGACGGCGTCGTGCCCGAACCGGACGGCGGCGCGCAGGAGAACCCCTCCGCGGCCAGCGAACTGGTGCGCCGCGCGGTGGTGTGCGCGCTGCGCGAGCTGCGCGGCGTGCCCTCGGCAGACCTGATCTCCCGGCGCGGCAAGCGGTTCCGCCGGTACGGACTGTCCTTCGTGGACAAGGGGAGTGGTGATGAGTGACGACCCGGCGGTGCTCGCGGAACTGTCCCGCGTGGTGGGTGAGATGACGCGCGGCGTCGCCCACCCGCCGCGCCGCATCGACATCGCGTTCGGCGCGGCGCGGATCGAGGTCGACTGGGGCGAGCGACCGGCGGACGACCGCCCCGCGGTGCGGCCCGCCGCCGTCGAGGAGGAGGACCGGGAGCCGGGGACGCACGAGGTCTGCGCACCCGTGGTCGGCACGTTCTACGCGGCACCGGAACCGGGCGCGGCGCCGTTCGTGGCGGTCGGCGACGTGGTCGAGGCCGGGCAGCAGGTGGCCATCGTCGAGGCGATGAAGCTGATGAACGCGGTCGAGGCGACGGCGCCGGGACGGGTGGTGCGGGTGCTCGTCCCGGACTGCCGGCCGGTGGAGTACGGGCAGCCGCTGCTCCTGCTGGAACCGGTCTAGCGGCGTGTCGCGGGTGGCGCCGCTCAGGTGGCGAACCGCGCGGGCCCGACCGCGGCCGCGGTCAGCGCCTCGACCGCGTGCACGCGGGTCTCGACGGCGTCGACGAGCGGGGTCAGCACCGGGCCGTGCGGCACGTCGCACAGCGTCGCGCCCGACCGCAGCCGCACGGCCCGCCGCAGGGTCGCGGAACCGTCGCGGACCCTGCCCTCCCGCAGCGCCCGGCGGCCCCCGTCCGCGAGCCACTCGAATTCCGCGAGGTCGAGTTCGCGGCGTTCCGCGTGCGCCGCGTAGCCGTTCTGCTCGACACCGACGACCGTGCGCGATCGGTTGAACAGCTTTCCCAGTTGGTAGACGTAGGTCCGAACGGCGGTCCCGCTGTTGACGGGCCGGTCGTGCGGCCAGAGTTCCTCGCCGATCAGTTCCGGGGAAACGACGTGGCCGTTGTGCAGCAATAGCAGTGCGAGCACGATGCGTAATCGCGGTGCCGAGGGGGTGATGGTGCTGCCGCCGTCGGTCACCCGTAACCGTCCGAGTACGTGAAATTTCACCAGAGGCCCCCAGTTGAACGTGGCTTGAACAACGGGGGAATGATATATGAACATTTGCCCGTGGTGCGTGACATCCGTGTGTAGACCGAATTACCCCCGGACACGCGGCCGTCCGGGGGTAATCCAGGTGGGGATTTCGTGATCAGATCGGCTTGACGCCCGTCACGAGGGTGTCCGAGGCGGTCAGGGGCCGCGCCCGCACGTCGGTGAACCCGGCCGTGCGGAACCACGCCTCGTAGGCGGCCACGGGGTACTCGGCACCGCCCTCGGTGAGCAGCTGCATGTTGAGGCTGAGCAGCCGGTTGCGCCGCGTCGACGGGCGGGAGTCGTCGATCATCGCGTCGTAGACGAACAGCGCCCCGCCGGGCGGCAGCGCCTCGTACGCGCGTGCGACCAGCCGCTGGTTGTGCTCGCCGTCCCAGTCGTGCAGCACGTGCCCGCAGACGAAGGCGTCCGGGCTCGGCAGCTCGTCGGCGAAGAAGTCCGCCGGGTGGAAGCGCACCTTCCCGGTCAGCTTCAACCGGTCCATGTGCTCGTCGAACAGCGGCTCGATGGGCGGCAGGTCGAGGCAGCCCGCCTCCAGGTGCGGGTGGGCCTTGGCGATCTCGGCGACGAGGTTGCCGCGCGCGCCACCGAGGTCGACGACCGACGTGAACCGCGTCCAGTCGACCGCGTCGGCCAGCGCGGGGCCGATGGCCGCGCTGGCGCCGTCCATCGCCGCCATGAACCGCCGGAGCACGTCCTCGTTCTGGTAGAACGCCTCGAAGTTCGCCGCGCGGTCGTTCTGCATCCGGCCGGTGCGCAACAGGTCGCCGAGCTTGCTCCACCCGACGTACTGCCAGTTCACCATCGTGAGGAAGCCGCCGAGGTACGTCGGTTTCGCGCGGTCGAGATAAATGTCGGCCTCGGCGCTGTTGTGGAAGCGGTCCTCTTTCTTGATCAGCAATCCGTGCGCGCACAGCGCACCGAGGAAGTCGTCGAGCGCCCTGGGGTGCAGACCCAGTCGTTCGCGGATCTCGACCGCGGTGAGCGGTTCACCCGCCAAAGTGGAGAACAGGTCGATTTCCACCGCGCTCAGGAGCACTTTCGCGCCCCAGAAGGCGGTACCGAGTTCCACGATGGCGGCGGGATTGGGACGCGATTCCGCACGCGGACCGTTCATTGTTCACTGCTCCTTCTCGGCGGTTGGTGAATCGATGATGTCGACGACTCCCCGCGAGCCGTCGACGGTGACGAGCTGACCGCTGCGCAGGCGTCGGGTGGCGTCCCCGGTGGCGAGCACGGCCGGGACGCGGTACTCGCGGGCGATGATCGCCGGGTGGGACAGCAGGCCGCCGTGGTCGGTGACGAGCGCGCCGACGTTGGGGAACAGCACCGACCACTCGGCCGTCGTCTGCGGGCAGACCAGGACGTCGCCCGGCCGCAGCTCGTGCCAGTCCGTCTCGTCGAGGACGACCCGCGCCGGGCCGGTGTAGGTGCCGTTGGACGCGGCGATCCCGCTGACCACCGCGTCGTCGTCGGCACCGCGACCGGAGGTGGTCAGGTTGCCCCCGGCCTCCCGCCACACCCACATGCCCGCCGCGACGACCTCCCGCACGTCCGGCGGCAGCATCCCCAGCCACTCGCCGGGTGGCCGCGAGGGCGGAACCGGCCGCCCGTAGCCGCGCGGACCGGGATTCGCCTGAGCCAGCGCGAACTCGGCGGCGCGGCGGCTGACCAGCCCGTCGACGACGGTGCCGTCGCGCAGCGCGGACAGCGCCTCGTCGAGTTCGAGCATGAACACGTCCTGCGCGTCGCGCAGCTGCCCGCGTTCGGCCAGCCTGCGGCCGAGGTCGAGCACACCGCGGCGGATCAGCGCGAAGGCCGTCTGGGACAGCAGGACGCTGTCGTCCCGCAACGGGTAGGCGGCCTGCGCGCGCTCCAGCGCCCGTTCGAACCGCGCGAGGTCGTCCGGTCGGTCCGCCAGCGCCGTGCTCGCCTCGGCCACGGCCGACTCGCGGCTCGCGGACAGGTCGTCCGCGGCGCGGGAGGGGTCGAAGCCCCTGCCGAGCTGTCCGCGCACGAGGGACAGCACGAGCGCGGGGTTCTCGGCCGTGGTGGGGGCGGTGATGTCCATGCCGACGGTCCGGAAGCCGTACTCGTCCAGGTAGTCGCGCAGCGCGGCGCCGAACTCCGGGTCGGCCTCGGCGCACGCGGCGGCGTCGCCGCCGGTCCGGACCAGTCGCCGCACCTCGGGATGGCGTTCCGCGAGCCGGACGAGTTCGCCGAGCGCGTGGGACGGCGCCGTCGTGCTGCCGGGCAGCCCGGTGAGCAGCGCCATGGTCCGCGGCGCGTCCCAGCCGAGCAGCTCCTGGCAGGCGAGGCCGAGCTGCCCGAGCAGCAGCATCCCCGCGCCGCCGAGCCGGAAGTGGACCTCCGAGGCCCTGGCGGACAGGCGGACCACGTGGTCGAGCCGCGCCCGGAGTTCGCCGTCGGTCAACGCGGCCGGATCGGTCGCGCGTTCCGCGGCCAGCTCGCCGGACAGCGCAGGCCGCCACTCCTCGTGCCACCGCAGGCAGGACGCCGCGGGCTCGTCGGCGCGCACGCCCGCCATGATCGTGGCCAGCTTCGCCCTGATCCGGTCCACGCCCTCGGTCATGACGAACGACGAGTAGAGCCAGCCGCCGATCTCGCGGAACTCCAGCTTCTCGCCGAGGCTGTAGGCGAGCAGGTGCCCGATGCCGTCGGCCTGGCAGCGGAACACCGTGGACCGTCCCATGGGGGACAGCGGTTTGGTCGAGTAGTTCGACCGCTGCCAGGAACCGGGTGGTACGTCGGGCGGTGGATCGGGCAGCGCGGTGATCGGCCGCGCCTGCAACAGCCACAGCGTCCCGTCGGCGATGGCCCACTCGACGTCCTGCGGCGCACCGAAGCGGAGCTCGATGCGCTGGGCCAGGTCGGCGACCAGCGCCGCCTGCTCCGCGGTGATCGCCCGCTCCGCGCCGGACGCGAGCACGGCGACGCCGTCGCGCACCGACCACTCGTCCGGAGTGGACTGCCCGGACACCAGCCGGTCGCCGAGCCCGCGCACGGCGCTGACCAGCACCTCGTTCCGGTCGCCGGTCACCGGGTTCGCGCTGAACGCGACGCCCGCGGCCTCGGCGGGCACCATGTGCTGGATCAGCACGCCGATCCGGCGGCCCGCGCCGAGGGCGCGCGTGCCCTGGTAGGTCGCGACGCGGTCGGAGAACGCCGACGCCCAGCAGGTGCGCACCGCCGCGATGAGGTCACCCGCCCCCGCCACGTCCAGCACCGTCTCGTACTGGCCCGCGTAGGAGACGCCGGGCAGGTCCTCCTCGACGGCCGAGGAGCGGACGGCGACCGCCGTGCCGCCGAGCCGGAGCGCGAGCGCGTCCAGCTCCTCGACGACGTCGCCGGGCAGTTCGAGCGCGTCGGTCCGACCGGACGCGAGCAGGCGGTCCAGCACCTCGGCGGGCAGGACGTACCCCTCCGGCACCGGCAGCCCCGCCGCCCGCAGTTCGCCGAGCACCGCGGACTTCCGGCCGACGTCGCCGACGTCGGCGAGGCCGACGGTGTCGAGCGAACGCAGCAGCGTCGAGGTCATTGTTGGCTCCAATCAGAGAGGTCGGCCCGATCAGGCCGCGGTGACGACGACCGCGGCGTTGAACCCGCCGTAGCCCCTGGCGATCACGAGCGCCGTCCGGACGGGCAGCGCCCTCGGCGCGCCGACGACGAGGTCGAGGCGGTAGCGGCCGTCGGGTCGGACGTTCACCGACGGCGGCACGAGCCCGGTCCTGATGGTCAGCAGCGCCGCCGCGACGTCGAGCGAGGACCCGCCCGCGTACAACCGGCCGGTGGCCGTCTTCGGCGCGCTGACCGGAACCCCGTGCGGACCGAACAGCGCAACCAGGGCGTCGGCCTCGGCGCGGTCGAGGTCGGGGAGGCCCGCGGCGTCGGCGAAGACGACGTCCACGTCGGCGGCGGCGACCCCGGCGTCGGCCATGGCGAGTTCCGCCGCCCCGCGCAGCTCCGGCCCGCCTCCGGCGTCGAAGGTCGCGGCGTACCCCGCGATCCGGCCGTACACGTGCGGCGCGCCGCGGTCCCTCGCGCTGTCCTCGTCCTCCACGACGAGGATCGCGCCACCCTCTCCCGGCAGGTACCCGGCCGAGTCCGGGTCGAACGGCAGGTACGCGCGGGCCGCGTCGCGCGACCGGCTGAGCAGACCGGTCACCTGCTGGCACACCAGCGCGTACGGCGACAGCGGCGCCTCGGTGCCCCCGCTGACGACCAGCCGCGCACCGGCGCCCAGCACGCGCCTCGCCTGCCCGAGCGCGTCGAGCCCGCCCGCCTGCTCGCTCGCGATCACCCCGCACGGGCCGCGCATCCCGAACCGGATGGACGTCTGGCCGGTCGTGGCCGCGTAGAACCACGCGATCGACTGGAACGCCGTCACGTGCTGGGGTCCCTCCGACCACAGCCTGCCGAGCTCACGCTGGCCGAACTCGTTGCCCGCGCTGGAACTCGCGGTCACCACCGCCATCTCGTACTCGCCGAGACCGCAGTCCGCGGGCGGGTGCGCACCCGCGTCGCGCAGCGCCTCCTCGGTCGCGCACAGCGCGAACTGCGTCCACCTGTCGGTCTGGAACGTCAACCTGGTCGGCAGGTGCTCGGTGGCGTCGAAGTCCCGCACCTCGCCCGCGAGCCGCACCGGGTGGTCCGACGCGTCGAACCTCGTGATCTCCGCGATCCCGCTGCGGCCCGCCAGGGTGTTCGCCCAGTACCGCTCCACCCCGATCCCGGTCGGCGCCACCACGCCCAGACCGGTGACGACGGCGCTCACGCCGTCCATCCCGGTCGGGACAGCAGCATCGCGGTCTGGAACCCGCCGAACCCGCTGCCGACGCTGAGCACGACGTCGAGGTCGGCGTCGCGCGCGGTGCGGGGCACGTAGTCGAGGTCGCACTCGGGGTCGGGCGTCGTGTAGTTCGCCGTCGGCGGCACGGCCTGGTGCGCCAGCGCGAGCGCGCACGCCGCGACCTCCAGCGACCCGATCGCGCCGAGCGAGTGGCCGATCATCGACTTGATCGAGCTGACCGGCACCCCGTACGCGCGGTGCCCGAGGCTCAGCTTGAACGCGGCCGTCTCGTGCCGGTCGTTCTGCCGGGTGCCGGAGCCGTGCGCGTTGATGTAGCCGATGTCCTCGGGCCGGACGCGGGCGGTGCGCATGCTCTCGCCGATCGCCTCCGCCATCTCGCGCCCGTCGGGTTTCAGCCCGGTCATGTGGAACGCGTTGCTGCGGTTGGCGAACCCGGCGATCTCCGCGTAGATCCGCGCGTCCCGCCCGCGGGCGTGCTCGCGCTCCTCCAGGACCAGCACGGCCGCGCCCTCACCGAGCACGAAGCCGTCCCGGTCCCGGTCGAACGGGCGGGACGCGTGCTCGGGGTCGGCGTTGTTCGGCGACGTCGCCTTGATCGCGTCGAAGCTCGCCGCCGAGATCGGGGAGATGGGCGCGTCCGTCGCGCCGGTGATCATGATGTCGGCCGAGCCCTCCTCGACCAGCGCCGCGGCGTGGCCGATCGCGTCCAGGCCCGACGTGCAGCCGGTGGAGATGGTCGCGACCGGCCCCCGTGCGTCGCACAGCCGCGCGACCTCGGCGGAGAACACGCTCGGCACGAGGTAGTCGTAGAGCTGGGGCACGCCGTAGCGGTGGTCGACGACCCACTCCCGGCCACCGTCGCTGACCACGACGTACTCGGTCTCCAACCCGATGGTGCAGCCGACCGCGCTGCCGATCGCCACACCCCGCCGGTGCGGTTGCAGCACGTCGAACTCCAGGCCGCTGTCCTCCACCGCCTGCCGCGCGCTGACCACGGCGAACTGGGTCGCCCGGTCCATCCGCCGGACCTCCCGCGGGGTCAGCCCCTCCTTGTCCGGCTCGAAGTCGCACTCGGCGGCGATCCGGGACCGGAACGGGGTCGCGTCGAACGTCGAGATCGCCCTGGTCGCCGTGCGGCCCGCCATCAGCATGTCCCAGAACGCCTTCGTGCCGATGCCACCCGGAGCGACGACACCGATGCCGGTGATCACCGCGCGCCGGTCGGTCATCTGGTCGCCCCCACACCGGGCTGCGCCTCGTCCGGGCGGGGCAGCGCCTCGGTGTCGACGTGGCCGAGTTCGGGTCTCGGTGCCAGCGGGCACAGGTGGAACACCGCCTCGGCCTGCTCGCCGGTGGTGTTCCGGACGCTGTGCCGCGCGTTGATCGGCACCAGCAGGCCCTCACCCGCGGACAGTTCGACGGGCTGCGAGTCGACCCGCACCAGGAGCGTCCCGCGCACGACGTACAGGAACTCCTCGGAGTACGGGTGGTAGTGCTCGCTCACGTAGTCGCCCGGCGCCATCGTGAGGACGCCGAGGAATCCGGTGGTCGCGCCAGCGGTCTTCGGACCGAGCACGACCCGCAGCTCCCCGCCGCGACGGCGGTTCGGCTCGACGTCGGCTGCGGCGACCTTCGCGATCTCCTGCGTGGACAAGGGTGCTCCTGTGTGTCGGCGGTCGTTGCCCGCGACTGTCACCGACCGGAGTGGGGAAATCCTGAAGAAGGCGTCAGGACCCGCTGAACGCGGACCTGCTCGATCGCTGAGCCGTTCGTCAGCCGCCCGCGATCGCCTGCGGCGAGCATCTGGCGGCAGGACCGAACCGGACGAGGAGTGCCTAGGACGATGCTGCAGATTCTGTTGCCGTTGGCTCTGCTGTGCAACGGATTGACCGCCGGAGCACTGCTGATCGCGATGATCGGCGTCGCGCCGCTGCGGCTGGCCCTGCCGGACGAGCGCTCCGTCCAGGTGCACCAGCTGCTGCTGCCCAAGGTCGAGCCGCTGATGCCCGCCCTGCTGGTCGGCGGGACCATCTTCACCGGCGCGGCCGGGTTCTTCGCGGGCAGCACGCTCGCGCACGTGCTGACGATCATCTCGTCGTCGTTGCAGCTCAAGGCGATCCTCATCGCGCTGACGAAGAACGTGCCGATCAACAGGTGGCTGGCCACCCTGGACCCCGAGGCCCTGCCCGGCGACTTCGCCGAGTCGCGGGCGATGGAGCGCTGGCGCAACTGGAACGCGGCGCGCGCGGTCATGGTGATCCTGGCACTGGTGATCAACGTCTACGTGGTCGGACTCCTGGTGTGAGCGGGAGGGCCACGAGGTGATCGAGACGGTGCTCATCGCCAACCGGGGCGAGATCGCGCTGCGCGTCGCCCGCACCTGCCGCGAGCTGAACCTGCGCACGGTCGCGGTGCACTCGACGGCGGACCGCGACTCCGCGGTCGTGCGGCTCGCGGACCGAGCTGTCCAAATAGGACCCCCGGCGGCGCGGCGGAGCTACCTGCACGTGCCCGCGATCATGGAGGCGGCGGCGCAGACCGGGGCCGACGCGATCCACCCCGGCTACGGGTTCCTGTCCGAGGACGCGGACTTCGCCGAGGTCTGCGAGGCGCACGGGCTCACGTTCATCGGACCGCCCGCCTCCGTGCTGCGCACGCTGGGGGACAAGGCGACCGCGCGCAAGCTGATGGCCGACGCGGGCCTGCCGCTGCTGCCCGGCAGCACCGAGACCCTGGACAGCGCCGCGGAGGCACGGGCCCTGGCCGACGAGATCGGCTACCCGGTGATCATCAAGGCCGCGGCAGGCGGCGGCGGCCGGGGCATGGCGGTCGTGCGCGAGCCGGGGGCGTTCCTGGAGCACTACCAGCGCACCCGCGCCGCCGCCCAGGCGGTGTTCGAGGACGGCCGGGTCTACCTGGAGAGGTACCAGGAGGCCGCGCGGCACGTCGAGGTGCAGATCCTCTGCGACCAGCACGGCAACGCGATCTGGCTGGGGGAGCGGGACTGCTCGGTGCAGCGCAGGCACCAGAAGCTCATCGAGGAGACACCCGCGCCGGGCCTGAGCCCCGAGCTGACCGCGCGGATGGGCGAGGCCGCGGTGCGCGGCGCGCTCGCGGCGGGGTTCGTCGGCGCGGGCACGTTCGAGTTCCTGGTCGACCCCGACGGCCAGTTCACCTTCATGGAGGTCAACTGCCGCATCCAGGTGGAGCACCCGGTCACCGAGATGGTCACCGG
Organism: Umezawaea sp.; assembly: GCF_036375055.1. Taxonomy (GTDB): domain Bacteria; phylum Actinomycetota; class Actinomycetes; order Mycobacteriales; family Pseudonocardiaceae; genus Umezawaea. The sequence continues at coordinate 6,800 of NZ_DASUSQ010000130.1, read as the reverse complement.
CATCGACCTCGTGCGCGAGCAGCTGCTGGTCGCGGCGGGCAGACCGCTCACCACCACGCAGGAGCGGGTGGAGCGCAGGGGAGTCGCGATCGAGTGCCGGGTCAACGCCGAGGACCCGTCCCGCGGCTTCGCCCCGGCACCGGGCGTGCTGGAGGAGTTCGTCCCTCCCGGCGGCCCGTTCACCCGCGTCGACACCCACGGGTTCACCGGCGCGCGCGTGACCCCCGACTACGACTCGCTGCTGGCGAAGGTGATCGCGTGGGCACCGGACCGCGACCAGGCCGTGGCCAGGGTGGAACGCGCGCTCGCCGAGTTCCGCGTCCGCGGCGCGGGCGTCCGCACGACGATCCCGTTCCTCGCGGAGATCCTCGGTCATCCGCTGTTCCGCGACGGGAAGCACACCACATCACTGGTCGAGCAGGTGCTGGACATCGAGAGGAAGTGACGGCAGTGACCGACGCAGTGCTCACCCGTGAGCGGGTGTTCGACCTGATGCAGGGCTATCGCAACACGAGCCTGCTGCGGACGGGCATCCGGCTGGGCGTGTTCTCCTCCCTCGCGGAGGGACCCGCCGACGCCGGGGAACTGGCCGAACGCCTCCGGGTCGACCCGCGCGGCGCGACCATCCTGCTGAACGCGCTCGTCGCGATCGGCCTGCTGGAGCGCAAGGACACCGAGTTCCGCCTCGTCGACGGCGCCGACGAGCTGCTGGCGGGCCCCAGGTCGGTCGCGCACCTGGCGACCATCCTCGCCAGCGACTGGGAGTGGGACGCGCTGAAGGTCCTCGACGAGGCCGTCCGACGCGGCGGCGCGGTGGTCGACGACAACGCCGAGTCGTCCGACTTCGCGTACTGGAAGGACTTCGCGACCTTCGCCACCGCCGCGACCGGCCCGACCGCGGGCCTCGTCGCCGACGAGCTGGCCGACTGGCTGGGCTCACGCCCGAACCCGACGGCGCTGGACGTCGCGTGCGGACACGGCATGTACGGCTTCACCCTCGCCGCCCGGCAGCCCGCGCTGCGCGTGTGGGGCCTCGACTGGCCCCACGTCGTGCCGATCGCCGCCGAGAACGCCGCGCGGCTCGGCGTGCGGGACCGCGTGGACTTCATCGAGGGCGACATGTTCGAGGTGCCGCTCGGCGGGCCGTACGACGTCGTCTTCGTGACGAACGTGCTGCACCACTTCGCCGAGGACCGGGCGACCGAACTGCTGGCGCGCGCCGCCCGCGCGATCAAACCCGGCGGCAGGATCGTGGTCGTCGGCTTCACCACGACCGACGAGCCACCGGACACCGACCCCGCGCCGTACCTGTTCTCGGTGCTGATGCTCGCGTGGACCAAGGGCGGCGAGGTCCACTCCGAACGCGCCTACGACCGGATGCTGACCGAGGCCGGGTTCACCGCGGCCGAGGTGCACCGCCTGCCCGGAGTGCCGATGCGGGTGCTCATCGCCGATCGCGCGTAAGCGCTGGAAGGGCTTGCCATGTACCGAAGTCTGCTCGTCGCCCGGTTCGACCCGAAGGACGCCGACGTCGTCGCGAAGGTCTTCGCCGAGTCCGACCGGACCGAGATGCCGCACCTGCTCGGCGCCTCGTCGCGGACCCTGTTCCGCTTCCACGACCTGTACCTGCACCTCATCGAGTCCTCCGTGGACATCGGGGAGAACATCGCGGCGGTGCGCGACCACCCGCTGTTCCAGGACGTGAACACCAAGCTGAGCCCCTACGTCCGGCCCTACTCGCCGGACTGGCGCGGACCCCGTGACGCGATGGCCACCCCGTTCTACACCTGGGAGGCGCGGTGAGGCTCGACCTGACCGGCAAGCGGGTCGTCGTCACCGGCGGCACCAAGGGCATCGGCAGGCGCGTCGTGACCGCCTTCGCCGAGGCGGGCGCGTCCGTGCTCACGTGCTACCGCGGCGACGAGACCACCGCGGCGGGCCTGCTGCTGGAGCTGAAGGAGATCGGCGGCGACCACCACGTGGTGCGGGCCGACATGAGCGTGCGAGCGGACGTGGAGGAACTGGTCGCCGAGGCGCACCGGCACCTCGGCGGCATCGACACCCTGGTCAGCAACGCCGCCACCGTCAGCCACCACCCGGTGGTCGAACTGACCGACGAGGTGTGGCAGCACACGCTCACGACGAACCTCACCGGCCCGTTCACGCTGGTGCGCAGCGCCCTCCCCCTGCTGTCCGAGGGCTCGTCGATCATCGTCGTCGGCTCGCGGGTCGCACAGGCCGGCATGCCCGCCGCCGCGCACTACGTCGCGTCCAAGGCGGGCCTCACCGGCCTGGTGCGCGCCCTGTGCAAGGAGTTGGGACCCGCCGGGATCAGGACGAACCTGGTCGCGCCCGGCATCATCGAGACCGAGGCGACCGCCGCGCTCCCCGCCGACCGCCGCTGCGCCTACGAGGCCAAGTCGTCGCTGGGCAGGCTCGGCAGCGTGGACGAGGTCGCGGGCGCCGTCCTCTTCCTCGCCAGCGACCTGGCCGGGTACGTCACCGGCGAGACCCTCAACGTGGACGGGGGAGTCTGATGTTCCGGGTGGTCCTGACGATGCGCGTCGCACCCGGCCGCGAAGACCGGTTCCTCGACGTCGTGCGCGCCATCGGCGCCGCGGTCGCGGCGAACCCGGCGAACCTGGACCAGCGGCTCTTCCGCGACGACGCGGGCACGTTCCACGTGTGCAGCGACTGGGCGGACGCCGAGTCGTTCCGGGCGCACGAGCGCGACCCGGAACACCGACGCCTGATCGCGGGGATGCGCGACGTGCGCGAGGACAGCACCATGACGACCATGGTCGAGGTGGACGCCTTCGAGCACTCGCGGGGCGGGCGCCCCCCTCACCGGGCGGCGTCGACGTCCGACACCTGCCACGAGGAGACGTCGTCGAGCGGGGTGGCCGACTCGTAGTCCGGCGCGGTGACCGTGCCCTGCTCGTCGGAGTCGTAGTCGACCACGATGCGCCAACGCCCTTCGACCCGGCGGGTGAACACGTGGAAGCGACCGTGGAACGTCCTGCGGTCCCCACCCGCGCGCGTCGCGACCAGGCGGTAGACGCCGCGCTCACTGGCGACCCCACCACCGGCGATGCGCTCGGTGAACCGGAAGTCGATGGCGACGGAGCCACCGCGCTCGGCCAGGTCCGCGAACCACCGGGTGGTGTCGAGCGCCAGCTCGGCGAACCCGGACACCCGTTTCGCGGGCCCACCCGCGCGGATCACGCCGGGGTCGTGCAACGCGAGGAACGCCGCGGCGTCACCCGCCCGGTAGGCGGCTCGGTAGGCCAACCAGACGTGCTCGTTCAGCTCCCGCAACGTCGTGCTGTCGGACATGCTCGTCTCCGAGGGGCGGGCGGGTGGTCTCGTGCTCCCGCCGTCCCGGAGGTCCGCGCCGAGGCGGTCTACGCAGGAACGGTCTCCTGGCGAACGATCATGCCCCGATGGTCCCGAACGACGTTCGACGCGTCAACCGCCGAACACCCGACTTCCCACCACCTCGGGCACCGGTGCCTCGAATTCGACAGCGCCGAACAGCGCGCACAAAGCAGAGAGGCCCTGACCTACCCGGTCAGGGCCTCTCTGCTTGCTGTGGGCGATACTGGGATCGAACCAGTGACCTTTCCGGTGTGAACGGAACGCTCTCCCGCTGAGCTAAACGCCCATCTTCAGTTGTTCCCACTCCCCGCTCTCGCGGTGTGTGGATAGCTTACAACATCAACCCCTGGACCCAAAAATCGGGCTGTCCAACCACGGTTCGTGCACGCCGAACCAGCCGCCGACCAGCGCCAACGCGCCGAGCAACCAGAGCGTGGCCAGCACGACGAGGCCGGTTGCCGCGAGCACGAGGAACTTCACGAAGAGCGACTGGCGCTTGAGCCACTCGACCCACCGGTCGTAGTAGTGCTTGGCGAACTTGAGGACCTTGCCCGCCCACTCGAACTCCGTGGCGAGGATGGCCAGGCCCGCGAACACCACGAGCCAGCCGGGGCCGGGGTACGGGATCATCACGATGCCCGCGACCAGCACGAGTCCACCGACCACGCCCACGCCGATGCGGTAGGCGAGGTTGAGGGCCGGGTTGCGGTGGAACCAGTGTCGCGGCCCTCGGCCGTGCTCGTGCCCACCGCGCTCGGTCCCTGGCGTGGTGTCGTCGTGCTGGTCGGTCGTCATCGTCCGATCTTCCCGTGTCCGGTCAGGTCTGGGTCGCCTGACCCGCCGCTAGCACCGCGGACGGCGACGCGGGCGCGACCTTGCCCTCTTCCAGCGAGATGGCGAAGCCGCTGTGCGCGTACGCGTCCTTGTTCCAGGCCAGCATGATGTCCTGGGCGCCCGGACGTACGTCGAACGTCGCCAGCGCGACCGGACTGTTACCGCTGGTGCCCCACACCACGTAGGTCTGCGAGCCCGCGTCGTTCGAGGGCATCCCCTCCGGGATCACCGCGGCGTCGTCGTCACCCGAGAAGAGGACCGCCATCGGTGTTCCGTCCGGCGAGCGGAGCACCACCTTCCTGGTCACGGGGTCCGTGGCCAGCCGGAACGTGTGCTCCAGTTGGTCCGTTCGGGACTTCTGAGCCTCGACCTGCTCGGACAGGCTGCCGAGCTGCGTCCCCACCACTCCCGTGACGACTGCGACGAGGATCACAGCCGCTGCCGCGAGCAGCACGCGCGCCCGGTTCGACCCGCGGTTCCGCCGGGAGTCGAGCCGGACCGGCTCCGCCACCTCCTGGCGGTCCGGCACCGTGACGACGGCGGGCGCGGGCCGCTCCTGCGGCGTGTGCTCGATCGCCTCCATGAGGCGGGACCTCAGCCGCGCGGGCGGGTCGTGCTGGTCGACCGAACTGCCGATCGCGGCCGTCACCGCTTCGGTGTTCCGCACCGTTCGCCTGCACGTCGCGCACTCCGGGAGGTGGGCGCGCAGCAGCGCCTCCTCGTCCGGCTCCAGGGCGTGCATGGCCCATCCGACGGCCAGTTCCTCCTGGTCGCACCACTCGGTATTCCGGTCCCCGCTCACCGGTGCGCTCCCTTGGTGTTGTTCGGCGTGGCGAGGTCCCCTGCTCCACCTGTCTCCGCTGTCCAGACGGCCGAGAGCGATCCCCGGAGCCTGCGGATGGCCGCGAACGTGCGCGACTTCACCGTGCCCAGCGGCACGCCCGTCAACTTCGCCACCTCTATCTGCGTGTACCCGCCCAGGTACGCCAGGGCGATGACCTGCCGCTGGTCCTCCGGGAGCTTCTTCAGCGCTTCCCGCACCTCGGCGCCGACGACGCTGTTCAGCGCGTCGAGGTCCGACCCGGGCGCGGGCGGGACGTTGCGCTCGGACAGCTCGTCGGTCAGCGGAACATTCCGCCTCCGCTGGGTGTTCTCCTTGCGTACGGCGTCGACGGCCCGGTGGTGCACCACGGTCATCAGCCACGTGCCGAACCCGCCGCGGGACGCGTCGAAGCGGCTGGGGTTGCGCCACAGCGCGAGGAAGGCCTCCTGGACGATGTCCTCGGCCAGGTCGGGGTCGACGCAGATGCGCCTGGCCAGCGAGTACGCCGGCTTCCCGTACCTGTCGTAGAGCTCGCCGAACGCGGTCCTGTCGCCCTGGGCCAGTCGAGTGACCAGTTCGGGGTCGGTTGGTCGGCCAGCGCGGCCTCCGACGTCCGCCGACCTGGGGTCGGCGGGCATCGGTTGCGGCGGTGGAGCGGGCGAGTCAGCCACCAGAAAGGTCCTCACGTCCAACATTCGCACAACAGCCGGTACCAGGTTCAGGTTAAACCCAGCAAGATGGGTGGCGCCGACCCCGGAGCGGCCACGGAACGCAGCGATCAAGTCGCAGAACGGAGCGCGGATGCCACGATCGGGTGATCCGAACTGGCTCGCCATACGTTTTCCACCACATAGACGTCACAAGATGGGTGCTCGGTCGTTTCCTGGACCGGGAAGGGAGAAAAGGTAACGACGATGCGCAACGATCACGTCACGCTCCGTTCGACAGCGGTCTTCGACCTGCTGGCGCCACGCACCCCGGCCGTTCCGGTGCAGGTCGAGCTCCGATACGACACCAAGGACCCCTACGCGGTGGTAGCCGCGTTCCGCACCGGCCGAGCGGGCTGGGTGGAGTGGGTCTACGCCCGCGACCTCCTCGCCGACGGCCTGATCGCCGACGCGGGGGACGGCGACGTCCGCATCCGGCCCGCGGCCGACGACCCCGAAGTGGTGGTGATCGAACTCAGCTCCCCGTCGGGCCACGCCATGTTCGAGGCCTCCGCCCAGGAGTTGGCCGACTTCCTCGACCGCACCTACGACGTCGTGGTCCCCGGCAACGAGCACCTGTGGGTCAACGTCGACGAGGCCCTGACCCACCTCATCTCCAACGACCTGACCTGAAAACCCGAGGTCGGGGGCCCGTAACGGCTTTACGGGTACCCCGATTTGATCCTGACGCGGTGTGTGTAATAAAGTTCCCTCAGCACCACGGAAGACCGGAACAACAAGCCCCAAAAGGGCAAAAGGTTCCAGAATTTCGCGGAGCGGTGCGGACGTGGCGCAGCTGGTAGCGCATCACCTTGCCAAGGTGAGGGTCGCGAGTTCGAATCTCGTCGTCCGCTCGGCAGAGGGCCCCTTGGGCTCAGGCCAAAGTCTTGATGCTAGTGTTCAAGGCAATGGCGGAGTGGCCGAGTGGCTTAGGCAAGGGCCTGCAAAGCCCTGTACACGGGTTCGATTCCCGTCTCCGCCTCGGACGATTAGCTCAGCGGGAGAGCACTACCTTGACACGGTAGGGGTCACAGGTTCAATCCCTGTATCGTCCACAA
>NZ_DASUSQ010000129.1:0-50291 GCF_036375055.1 Umezawaea sp. | reverse complement strand
GCCAGGGGGACGGCGTGGTCGGCGTCGTCCACGACGACTACCGGGATGACGGGGGACAGCGTGAGCAGATCCGCGCTGGTGGTCACCGCGAAAACCTCCTGGTGGGGTGGGGCGTGGTTTGGTTGGCAGCGTAGTCGTGGGCGGTTTGCCCAGGATCTGCTGCGTGTTGCGTGAAGGCGGTGTGGCCGGTGACGTGGTTGGTGCGTGAAAGACGGTTTGGTCGCCAACGTCGTGGTGTGGCCGGTTTGACTTGGGGCCCCTGGATTTGACCCTTTGATTGGGCTGAAGGGCAGGTGGTGCCACCCTGCCCGATCTACCAGGGTAAGGGTCGAATCCCCCAAGTAAAACCGGCCACGCTTCGCATCCGGCCAGGTCGAGCAGGTGGTCATGCGAGTCCGCCTGCCGTGGTGGTTGTTCGAACTCCCGGCTCTCCTGCCGGCTGCCAGCTGTCACGTCCGCTCCTGCTGGCTCCCGGCAGTCACGTCTGCTCCCGCCGTCTTCCGCCGGCTCCCCGTCTCCCGTCAGTCTCGCCGTGCCTCGTCCTGCCTCGCCGTGCCTCGTCCGCCATCTCTCGTCTTCGAAAACTGTCGTACCCCCTCCCTACCCCGTATCTCGGGGGGTCTTCACGTTCAGGGGACCTCCGCTTCGGCGTCTTCTAGCAGAACTCTCGCCTTCGTGGGTGACACGTGGAGGTGAATGGGGGAAGCCGTGTGGCGCAATCCGTCGCGACTCGACCCGGTCCCTGCACCCGGCCGTGGGTACTCGTGCCAGGATGGACGGCGTGACAAGGCCAGACCCTCGTAAAACTGCAGCTCTGTCCGCCGCGCTCTCCGGGGCGGTGGATCTCGGCGCGCTCAAGGCGCGTGCTGACGCGGCTCGTCAGCGTCCCGCGGCTCAGCCCCCCGCTCCTGGTGCTCCCTCCGGCGGGCCCAGTCCGTGGGTTCTCGACGTCACCGAGGCGACGTTCCAGTCGGTGGTCGAGCGGTCCATGGAGATCCCGGTGGTGGTCGAACTGACCGCCACGTGGAGTCCGGAGGCGCAGCAGTTGTCGCCCGTCCTGGAAGCGGCGGCCCGCAACAGCGGCGGTGCGTGGATCCTCGCCAGGGTCGACCTGGACGCGAGTCCGCGCATCGGGCAGGCGTTCGGTGTGCAGTCGGTGCCGACGGTCGTCGCGGTGGCGGCCGGGCAGCCGATCGACGCGTTCGCGGGGCCACTGCCGCAGGCCGAGTTCGACCAGTGGATCGTCCGGTTGCTGGACGCGCTGCGCGACAAGCTGCCCGGCATCGCCGCCGCCGAGAACGGTGCGGGCGCGCAGGCCGCTCCGGTCGAGGAGCCGGAGGACCCGCGGTTCGTCGCGGCCGAGGAGGCGTTCGAGCAGGGCGACTTCGCCGCTGCCGAGTCGGCCTACGAGGCGATCCTGTCGGTCGAGCCCTCCAACGAGGAGGCCAAGGCCGCCCTCGTGCAGGTGCGGTTCACCGCGCGCGCCGAGGCGATCGACCAGGACGCGGTCAGCCGCGCCGACGCCGCTCCGGACGACCTGGACGCCCAGCTCGCCGCCGCCGACCTCCAGATCGTGAACCAGGACGTCGAGGGCGCGTTCAAGCGCCTGGTCGACACCGTGCGCCGCGTGTACGGCGACGACCGCAACAAGGTCCGCGAGCACCTGGTCGGCCTGTTCGAGCTGTTCCCGGTCGACGACCCGAGGGTCGCCGCCGCTCGCCGGAACCTGGCCAGCGCCCTGTTCTAGTGCCGGGCGGGGGGGGGAGCACGTGCTCCCCCCACCGCGTCCGGTTCAGGAGTACTTGCGCGTGCAGATGCCGTTGCCGCCGTCGAAGAACCCGTCGCGGAACGCCTCGACGCGTGCGAACCCGGACGGCACCACGGCCCCGTTCACGTCCGCGGCGATCAGGCTCTTGTCGGCCAGCAGCTCCGCGACGGCCTCGTCCAGGTCGCCCGCGGACAGCCGCAGCTTCGACGTGCTCTTGGTCGTGGTCCCGGCCCACGCCCCGGTCAGGCACGCCGTCCGCAGCCCGGCGGCGGGCCCGTCCAGCGGGTAGCCGGTGGCCTTCTGGATGGACAGCGTGAACCGGGACGCGATCTCGGCGAACGCGGCGAAGTCGCCGATCCCGCCCTTCTGCCCCTTCTTCGGCACCGCCCCGATCTTCGTCAGCTCCGCCAGGTCCAGCGACACCTGGTTCGTGCTCGGGCAGTAGGCGGCGGGTGAGGTGGTCTGCGCGTCGGGGCAGCTCGCCGCGCCCTCCTTGAACGCGGGCGGCGCCGCGCCGGTCTGCTTGTAGGCGTCGCGCAGGCTGCTCTCCAGCAGGTCCAGGTTCTTCCGCTCGGCGACCGCGATCTGCCCCTTCGACTGGTCGTCCGGGCTGAACGTCTGCTGGGTGATGCGCTCCTCGATCTCCGCCTCGTCGATCCTGGCGCACCGCGCGGGGTTGGACGAGAAGCCGAACTGGAACGCCGCCACCCGGTCGAACGCGCTGCCGTGCGCACCCTGCTTCTCAGCGCTCGTCCCGGCGGCGTCGCGGATGAAGAACATGGTGGCCAGCACCTGGTTGAGGCCGGGGCCGGTGGAGATCCGGAAGTGCTCGGACTTGCCCTCGGCGATCCAGCGGAAGAAGTTGCCCGCGTAGCAGTCGGCCTGCTGCTCCTTGATGATGGTCGCCGTGGCCTGGGTGATGCCGCTCTCGGCACCCAGCTTGTACTGCACGGCGTGGCCGGTCTCGTGGGCCAGCACGGTCACCACGGACATCGGGCCGAACGCGTCGTTGAGCATCGGCAGGAGTTCGCCGCGGTCCCAGGCGATGCTGTCGTCGAGCGAGCAGTAGAACGCGTTGGCGACGCCCGCGGTGCTGGTGCGGCAGATCTCGACGCCGTCGCCGGTCGAGTCGTAGGACACCAGGCGTTTGACCGGCTCGAACTTCTTGCCCCCGAAGTTCGCGGGCATCGCCTCGGCCCAGTACGCCTCGACGTCGGCGAGCGCGTTGAGGGCCAGCCGGTCCATCTCGCCGCCGTCGCCGTTCTCCACCGGCAGGGTCGCGTCCGGCACACCGGGTTTCGCGCCGCTCTCGCCGGTGGTGATGTCCAGACCGGCGATCTTCGTGATGTCCGGGCGTTCAGCCTTGGGTGTGCCGCCGACGGTGGTCGCGCAGCCGCCGACCAAGCCCGCCACCGACACCACCGCGACGAGCGCCGCACCTCGCCAAGCCCGCCGCGTCATCCCAGGGTCCCCATTCCGGTCCGCGTTTCGCCTGCTTCGCGCACCCTACTTGGTTCATTCGAGTGACAGCGTGAGGCGGCGAACCCACCGGGGCGACCGCGCGGGACGGCGACCCGCCCGGAGCGCCCCGGAGCCGATCAGCGGATGCCGCACGCCTTGTCGCCCTCGAACACACCGGTGCGGAACACCTCGACTCGCTTGAAGCCCGGTTCCAGCCCGGAGCGACCCTTCGCGTCACGGGTCGGGAAGTTCGCCGCCAGCAGCACCTGCACGGCCTCGTCCATGTCTCCGGGGGAGAGGCCGAAGCCCTGCTTGCGGGCCAGGACGACCCCGGTGTACGCGCCGGCCATGCACAGCGCGTTGCTGCCCGCGGTGGTCCCCTCGGTCTGCTTCCCGGCCTGCGCGAGTGCCGACAGCCCGTACCGGCTGGCCATCAGCAGACCCGTCGCGTAGTCACCGATCTGCTCGTGCAGCTTGAGGAGGTCGCCCTCCACGTCGATCTCGACCGACTTCTCGTCCTTGCAGAACGCCACCGGCCCCTGGTCGCCGGAGCAGTTCGGCTCCGTGCCGACCTTCGTCGACCTGGGCGGCACCCACGTCTTGCCGAGCGAGGTGATCACACCCTGGTAGTAGGCGCTCAGGTCCGGGGTGAGCTGGACGATCATCTCGTCGAACGGCAGGTTGCCGCCGCGGTCGCGGTCCTCGACGTTGGTGAACGTCGACTGCGTGAACACCCGGTTCTGCACGGTCATCGCACCGCAGAACTTCGAGTCCTTCTGGAACCCGTCCTGGAACGCCGACACGCGGTCGAACGCGTTGCCGTGCGCCTGCTGGTCGGTCGGCGACGTCCCGACCGGGTCGCGGAACGTGATCAGCGCGCCGAGCGCGGAGTCCAGCGCGTCCTGCCCGATGTCCAGCGACTTCGACTTGCCGTCGGCGACCCACTTCGTGAACGACCCGGCGAAGCAGTCCGCCATCGCCTCGGTGAGGATCGTCGGGAACCTGCCGGGGTTGGCGCGTTCGGACTCGGGCGTGATGCCCATCCGCTTCTGCACCGCGTGGCCCATCTCGTGCGCCAGCACGATCACCACGGCCGCGTCCCCGAACTTGTCCTGCAACACCGGGAGCAGCGCCGCGCGGTCGTAGGCGACCGCGTCCGCCGACGGGCAGTAGAACGCGTTGCCCTCGACGTCGGACGCCTTCTCCGTGCACGGCGGCGGCTTCGCCGACGCGTCCGCGGTGTCGACGGAGAAGATCCCGCCGCTCAACGGCTCCCACGGCTTGCCGAACGCGGCGGGGAACGCCTCTTCCCAGAACCGGTCGATGTCGGCCAGCGCCGTACCGGCGAGCTGGTCGATCTGCCCGCCGTCGCTGCCCCGGATAACGCCGGTCGACGTCGTGTCGCGCGCGACGACCCGTGCCGCCCTCGGCTGGCCGCTGACCGCGACCGTGCACCCGCTGCCGACCACCGCGACCGCCGTCACCAGCGTCGCGAGCCGAACCAGCCGTCCTGATCGGTGTCGCATCGCACCATTGTGCCCCGATCGGGGGGCGCTCGGCGTCGAACAGCCGATAGCGCGACGTCCACCACGTCCGCTTGTACGCTCCGCGCATGTCCTGGCTGCCCGCTGACTTCGTCCACCCGACCACCGTGCCCGTGACCGCGGACCGGCACCTGCGACCCATCAGGGCCACCGACGTCGACCTGGACCACCCGCTGGTCATGGGTGCGCGGGAGAAGCTCTGGGCCGTCTACGGCGAGGCGTGGGGCTGGCCGCCGGAGACCATGACCTACGAGCAGGACCGCGACGACCTGGCCCGCCACGAGCGCGAGGCCGAGGAGCACGAGTCCTTCAACTACGCGCTCTTCAACTCCGACGAGACCGAGCTGTTCGGCTGCGTCTACGTGGATCCGCCGCGGAAGGTGGGCGGTGACGCGGAAATCTCGTGGTGGACCGAGGACGACACCGACCTCGACTCGTTCGTCCCGGCGTGGATCGCGCGGGCGTGGCCGTTCACCGAGCCCCGCTACGTCGGCCGCGATCTGACGTGGACCGAGTGGATCGCGCTGCCGGACGCCGGGACCGACCGGTCGGTCACGACTCCGCGGGCGCCAGACTGATCAGTCCGCACCCGTAGGCCTTCGCGCGCCCGATCCCCGCGACGACGGCCTCGGTGAACGCGTCCGGGTCGGTGACGACCAGGTGCCCGTCGAACCGCACCGCCTCGACGGTGATCTTCGTGGCGGCGTTCTTGCGACCGACGAGCGTCGGGATCGGCGACGGCGCCACGTCCGGCTCGGCGCCCGCGTTCGGGATCACGAACCCGTGCTGCTCGCCCTTGCGCATCAACCACTCGACCTGCCGCTGGGGCTCGCGGTGCACCAGCCGCTTGCGCGACTTGGCCTCGCACCAGGTCGGGTTGGCGACGATCCGGAACGCCAACCGCCGCCCAGGGGTCACCGCGTCCAGCACCGGTCGCAACGGCCGCACCTCGGCGGGCGCCGTCAGGTGGCCCTCGGGCAGCACGCCCCAGTCCGGTTCCGTGCGACTTTGCACGTACTGGACATATCCGTCGTTCGTGCTGTCCAGCCGCCACAGCACGGCGTGCGCCTGCCGAGCCGGCGTCGCCTCGGTGATGTTCGGGAACGCCGACATGACCGTTCGGTGCATGTCGTGGATGTTGGCGTGGTCGCGGCGGAACTCGCGCGATCCGGTGTTGATGTCGAGCTTGGTCAGGAACACGGTCATCCCGATTCGGTGAGCGGGGCGAATGCGGTTCCGGCAATGGCGCCAGGGTCAAGACCGAGCTGTCTGCCTGCTGCTATGCCTCCGGCACTCGATCCCGACCATGGTGCGATCGTCGAGATCGGCAATGTAATCAGAACTCGTTGGACACGTCTGCACATCAACCGGAACATCGCCCTGAATGACGTTCGACTTCACCCGGTTGATGCAATATCCGCGACGGGGTATTGAATTGGTCTAAAGGTGTTACGGATCTATTCCGCAGTTTTGCGCACAGGCTCGCATACCCCACCACCCCGGATCTGTCGACCGCCGCTCGGCCGGTGGGCGAGAAGTAGACAAATCCTCGTCACGTGGTATTGGTCATCTGTGAACTCGCGAAGACTGAGCGAGCACGTCGACACCACGTGAACCACCGCCGCCCAGCGCGAGTTCCCAACCGGAACGGGCTCCGCCGTGATGCTGACCCTAGGTCAACTGGCCCAGATCGGGCGCCTCCAACACCTCTGCGAGGTGCGCGGGTGGAGGATGCAGCTCAAGCGCTCGCCGGAACCGCCGCACGACGTCGACGAACTCGTGTACTTCGCCGAGAACGGCCTGTGGCTGGACGTCCTGCGCGTCCGCTCGGACACCGACGCCCAGGCGGCGAGGCTGATCCGCCAGTCCGTTGTGGAGAACCGCCCCACCGCGGTGTGGGAAGCCGAAGGCACCCTGGCCGAAGTCCTGGACCGCTTGGCGGAACTGGGCTAGTACCTCCACAGTGGACGGGAGGGGTACCGGTGCCGGCGCGGCGGCGCGACTGACGGCAAGCTGTCCGGATGGACACACCATTGAGGGGAAGGGTGGCCCTGGTCGCGGGCGCCACCAGGGGTGCGGGCAGGGCGATCGCGGTGGAACTGGCCAGGGCCGGAGCGTTCGTCTACGCGACGGGCAGGAGCAGCCGTGCCACGGGCAGATCGGAGATGGACCGCCGGGAAACCATCGACGACACCGGCGACCTCATCAACGAGGTGGGCGAGGGCAAAGCCCTGCGCGTCGACCACGTGGAAGCGGACGAGGTCCGCGCACTGGTGGAGGGGATCGACCGCGAACAGGGCCGCCTGGACGTCCTGGTCAACGACATCTTCGGCGGCGACCCCTACGCGGACTTCGGCAAGACCCTGTGGGAACACCGGCTGGACGCGGGCCTGCACATGCTGCGACTGGGCATCGACACCCACGCCATCACCAGCCACCACGCCATCCCCCTGCTGATCCGCAGGCCAGGAGGCCTCGTCATCGAGATGACCGACGGCACGGCCGAGTACAACAGCGCCTACCGCCACCGAGAAGGCTTCTTCTACGACCTGGTCAAAACGGCCGTGGGCCGCATGGCACTGGCCCAGAGCGTGGAACTACCACCACACGGAGCGACGGCAACGGCGGTAACCCCCGGCTGGCTCCGCTCGGAAATGATGCTGGACGCCTTCGGCGTCACCGAGGAGAACTGGCGAGAAGCAACAAAGGCAGAACCACACTTCTGCATCTCGGAATCCCCGACCTACGTGGGCCGAGTGGTAGCAGCACTAGCAGCAGACCCCGACAGGGGAAGGTGGAACGGCAAGACGGTCTCCAGCGGCCAACTGGCCCCGATCTACAACGTCACCGACACGGACGGCACCCAACCAGACGCCTGGCGCTACGTGGTAGAGGTGCAAGACACCGGAAAACCGGCGAACGACACCGGCTACCGCTAACGAGGCGAAGGCCTGAAAGTCAACCAGCAACCAGCGGCGAGCCACGGCTTTACTGAAACCAAGGCCGATTTCACTCGGGATCTGCTCCTTGCACCGGTTGATCGGGCAGGCCACCGCCTCTGCGCTGGGACCGGCACACCCCGATCCACCACAACCGGTACTCACGAAGGAACGGCCGCCCCACCAGGAGCGGCCGTCCCCAAACCCACGATCAGACCTGCTCCCCCTCGGGGGCCAACCACAACACCCCAGCGGGCGGCAACTGCAACACGGCAGAAAACTCCCTCCCGTGCCAGGGGTGCTCCTCGGCGGTCACGGCCCCGAGATTCCCCACCCCGGACCCACCGTAAACAGCGGAATCCGTGTTCACCACCTCAAGCCACCGCCCAGCGGAAGGCAGTCCCACCCGATAATCGTGGTGCGGCTGCCCGGAGAAGTTGGCCACGCACACCAACTGCGACCCGTCCTCCCCGATGCGGACGAAGCTCAAGACGTTTCCAGCGGAGTCGTTCGCGTCGATCCACGAAAAACCCTCAGGCTTGTTGTCAGCGCTGTACAGGGCGGGCGACGCCCGATAAACCCGGTTCAGATCGCCCAACAACTTCCGCACCCCACCGTGCAGCGGCGAATCCAACAGGTGCCAGTCGAGCGACTTCGACTCGGACCACTCCTCGGGCTGCCCGAACTCCCCACCCATGAACAGCAGCTGCTTACCCGGATGCGCCCACATGAAGGCGAGCAGCGTCCTCAGCCCGGCGGCCTTGTTCCAGTCGTCCCCCGGCATCCGCTGCCACAGGGAGCCCTTCCCGTGCACCACCTCGTCGTGCGACAGCGGCAGCACGAAGTTCTCGCTCCACGCGTACACCAGCGAGAACGTGATCTCGTTGTGGTGGAACGACCGGTGGATGGGCTCGCGGCCCAGGTAGTGGAGCGTGTCGTGCATCCACCCCATGTTCCACTTGAACCCGAACCCCAACCCGCCGAGGTGGGTGGGCCGGGACACCCCCGGCCACGCCGTCGACTCCTCGGCGATCATCATGACGCCGGGGTGCCGCCGGTACACCGTCGCGTTCAGCTCCTGGAGGAACCGCACCGCGTCGAGGTTCTCCCGACCGCCGAACTGGTTGGGCAGCCACTGCCCTTCCTCGCGCGAGTAGTCCAGGTACAGCATCGACGCGACGGCGTCGACCCGCAGCCCGTCGAGGTGGAACTCCTCGATCCAGTACAGCGCGTTCGCGACCAGGAAGTTCCGCACCTCGTTGCGCCCGAAGTCGAAGACGAGCGTGCCCCAGTCGGGCTGCTCGCCGCGCCGGGGGTCGGCGTGCTCGTACAGCGAGGTGCCGTCGAACTTCGCGAGCGCCCAGCTGTCCTTCGGGAAGTGCGCGGGCACCCAGTCGACGATCACGCCGATGCCGCGCTGGTGCAGCACGTCGACGAAGTACCGGAAGTCGTCCGGCGACCCGAAGCGGGACGTGGGCGCGTAGTACGACGTGACCTGGTAGCCCCACGAGCCGCCGAACGGGTGCTCGGCGACGGGCAGCAGCTCGACGTGGGTGAAGCCGGTCTCCACGACGTAGTCGGCCAGCTCCACCGCGAGTTCGCGGTAGCTCAGACCGGGACGCCAGGAACCGAGGTGGACCTCGTAGGTGCTGACCGGCGCGTTGATCCACGTGGTGGCCTCGCGCCTGGTCTCCCACTCCAGGTCGTTCCACTCGTGGTTCGAGACCGTGACGACGGACGCGGTCTGCGGCGGCACCTCGGTGCCGAACGCCATCGGGTCGGCCTTCTCGTGCCACGCGCCGTCGGCGCCGAGGATGCGGAACTTGTACCTGGTGCCGACCGGGATGCCGGGGATGAACACCTCCCACACGCCCGACGAGCCCAGGGAGCGCATCGGGTTCGCGCGGCCGTCCCAGCCGTCGAAGTCGCCGATCACGCGCACGCCGCGGGCGGTCGGCGCCCAGACGGCGAACGACGTTCCCTCGACGCGCCCCAACGGGGTGTCGTAGCCGCGGTGGTGGGCGCCCAGCACGTCCCACAGCCGCTCGTGGCGGCCCTCGCCGATCAGGTGCAGGTCGAGTTCACCGACGGTCGGCAGCCACCGGTACGGGTCGTCGACCGTGACGGTGTCGCCGTCGTAGTCGATCTCCAACCGGTAGTCGCCGGGGTGCTCGGGGAGCCTGCCCGCGAACAGGCTGTCGACCACGCGCGGCAGGTCCCACCTGTTCTCGCCCGCGACGACGGCGACGGACTTGGCGCCCGGCCGCAGCGCGCGGGCCACGACGCCGCCGCCGACCTGGTGCACACCCAGCACCGAGTGCGGATCGTGGTGCGCCCCGGCCAGCAGCCGGTCCACGTCGCTCGGCGGCGGCGCGGCGTCGGGAAGATCGGCCGGTTTGGCGTTCACGATGCCGTCACGCTCCTTCTCCGGTGATCCGGGCGATCGACGACAGGGGAACCGTCAACCACTCCGGCCTGTTCGCGTACTCGTATGCGACCTCGTAGACGGCCTTGTCCAGCTCGAACGCCCTCAGCAGCTCCCCGTGCCGCCGGGGGTCGCCGACCGACTCGGCCGCCGCCTCCGCGTAACCCTCGCAGAAGGCCGCGCGGTTGCGCCGCGACCACTCCAGCGCGCGCTCGGTGAGCAGGGCGTCCTCGTCCTGCCCGACGAGCATCTGGTGCGCCGCGTAGTCGAAGGATCGCAGCATTCCGGCCACGTCGCGCAGCGGCGACTTGAGCGCGGCCCGCTCCTCGGCGGGTGCGGCGGGCTCGCCCTCGAAGTCGATCAGCAGCCAGCCGTGCACGGTGCGCAGGACCTGGCCCAGGTGCAGGTCGCCGTGGATGTTCTGCACGGCGATGGCGCCCCGGCCGTCCAGCGCCTTGTCGAACGCGTCCCGCAGCGCGGGCACGAACGGCTCCAGCGCCGGGACCATCGTGGCCACGGAGTCGAGCCGGGCCTTCATCGCCCGCACGGTCGCGGTGATGTCGTCGTCGTCCGCGTCCTGCTGCCCGAGCGCCCGCTCCAGGTCGGCGTGCACGGTCGCGACCGCCTGCCCGAGCCGGTTGGCCTCGGCGGCGAAGTCGCCGCCCGCCTGGTCGGCGTGCTGGGCCTCGGGGTCGGCCATCAGGTCGCGCACGCTCGTCGTCGCCATCGCCCAGCCGTCGACCGCGTCCGGCAGGAACTGCTGGAGCATGCCGATGGTGACCTGCTCGCCGTTCAGGTCGCCGGTGATCGAGCCGAGCGGCTGCGCGATGTGCTCGCAGCCGACCTTCCGCAGCGCCCGGTGCAGCACCAGGTCCGGGTTCGGCCCGTAGGAGAGCTTCCGGAACAGCTTGAGGATGTACTGGCTGCCGAAGATGATCGACGTGTTGCTCTGCTCCGAGGTGATGGGCCGCCCGCGCAGTCCGCCGGTCAGCTCGGCGTCCGGTTCGTGCGCGAAGCGCAGCCCGTCGACCTCGCGGCCCTCGACGATCAGGTCCAGGAGATGACCGGTCAGCTCGGCGTCGCCCGCCGCCTCGTACGACTCGTCGCGGTCGGTCACCAGCAGCTGGTAGGCCTCGACGCGGTCGGCCTGCTCGACCTCGACGACCACGTGCAGCAGCACCGGGTCGTCGAGCAGCACGGTCGTCCGGAGTGGACGGACCGAGTCCACCGGCCGGTCCTTGCCTGCGAACCAGCGCTGCGCGGGCAACCAGTCCGGCAGCTCCGTCAGCAGTTTCTCGACCAGGTCACGGGGTTCGGTCACGTCGCTCACCTCGATTCGCCGTCGTCGCCCACGGTGGCCAACTGGAACCAGTAGAACCCGTGGCCGGGGAGTGTGAGCAGGTACGGCAGCTCGCCGACCTGCGGGAAGTGGACCCCGCCGGTCAGCTCCACCGGGGTGGTGCCCCGGTGCTCGGACAGGTCAAGTTCGACCGGCTGCGGGAAGCGCGACAGGTTGTTGACGCACAGCACGATGTCCTCGTGCCCGTCCGGTCGCGTCCAGCGCCGCTTGTAGGCGAGGACGCTCGGGTTCGACCCACCGAGGTCGATGAAGGTGCCCTCGGCGAGCGCGTGGTGCTGCTTGCGCACCTCGATCATCCGCCGGGTCCAGTTCAGCAGCGACGGGGCGCTGTTGAGCTGGGACTCGACGTTGAGCGCCTGGTAGCCGTAGATCGGGTCCATGATCACCGGCAGGTAGATCCGGCCCGGATCGCAGCTGGAGAACCCGGCGTTGCGGTCCGGGGTCCACTGCATCGGCGTGCGGACCGCGTCGCGGTCGCCCAGCCAGATGTTGTCGCCCATGCCGATCTCGTCGCCGTAGTAGAGAACGGGCGAACCGGGCAGCGACAGCAGCATCGCGGTGAACAGCTCCTGCTGGTTGCGGTCGTTCTCCAGCAGCGGCGCCAGCCGTCGGCGGATGCCGATGTTGGCCTTCATCCGCGGGTCCTTGGCGTACTCGGTGTACATGTAGTCGCGCTCTTCGTCCGTGACCATCTCGAGCGTCAGCTCGTCGTGGTTGCGCAGGAAGATGCCCCACTGCGTGCCCGTCGGGATCTCCGGCGTCTGAGCCAGGATCTCCGAGATCGGGAAGCGCGACTCGCGCCGGACCGCCATGAAGATGCGCGGCATCAGCGGGAAGTGGAACGCCATGTGGCACTCGTCGCCGCCGACCTCCGGGTCGCCGAAGTACTCGACCACGTCCGACGGCCACTGGTTCGCCTCGGCCAGCAGGATGCGGCCGGGGTACTCGTCGTCGACGACCTTGCGGCAGCGCTTGAGGAAGTCGTGCGTGCGCGGCAGGTTCTCGCAGTTGGTGCCCTCCTCCTCGAAGAGGTAGGGCACCGCGTCGAGCCGGAAGCCGTCGATGCCGAGGTCGAGCCAGAACCGCAGCGTGTCCAGCATCGCTTCCTGGACGTCGTTGTTCTCGAAGTTCAGGTCGGGCTGGTGGGAGAAGAACCGGTGCCAGTAGAACTGCCCGCGCACCGGGTCGTAGGTCCAGTTCGACGTCTCGGTGTCGACGAAGATGATCCGCGCGTCGGCGTAGCGGGAGTCGTCGTCGCTCCACACGTAGTAGTCGCCGTACGGGCCGTCCGGGTCCATGCGCGACTGCTGGAACCACGGGTGGGCGTCGGAGGTGTGGTTGAGCACCAGGTCGGTGATGACCCGGATGCCGCGGCGGTGCGCCTCGTCGAGCAGGTACACGAAGTCCTCGATGTTGCCGAACTCCGGCAGCACAGCGCGGAAGTCGCTGATGTCGTAACCCCCGTCGCGCAACGGGGAGGCGTAGAAGGGCGGCAGCCAGAGGCAGTCGATGCCGAGCCACTCCAGGTAGTCCAGTCTGCTGGCCAGGCCGCGCAGGTCGCCGGTGCCGTCACCGTTCGAGTCGGTGAAGGCGCGCACCAGCACCTCGTAGAACACCGCGCCCTTGAACCAGTCCGGGTTCCTGGGCGCCTGTTTCGCGTGCTGGAAGTCCTCGGCCTGGGGCTCCACGAGCAGCCCGTCTGCGGTGATCGCCTCGCCGGTGTGCGGCACGCCCTCCAGCCCCAGGGCTGCGTCCGGTCGGGAATCTTCCTGCATGATCTCCACCTCGTCCCACCTCATAGCGGGTACGTCAACCATCCCCTGCGTACCTGGTGCACGCAGGGGTCCTCGGGTTCCTGATTGGTTCAGGAGAACCGGCGTTGCAGCCCCACGATGTGCGCGACCGCGCGCCACGGTTCCAGCCGGACGTAGTTCGCCTGGCCCCAGTCCCACGTCTCGCCGGTGACCTCGTCGTGCGCGATCAGGCGCTCGTGCCAGTCGAAGCCGAGCGAGGGCAGGTCGAGCCAGAGAGTGCCCGCCTGCGGGTCGTTCGGGTCCAAGCTCACCACAGTCACGACGGTGTCGCCGGTTGCCGGATCCTGTTTGGAGTAGGCGATGAGGGCTTCGTTGTCGATGTGGTGGAACCTCAGGGTGCGCATCTGCTGCAAGGCCGGGTGTGCCCGGCGGGCCGCGTTCAGCTTGCGCAGCCACGGTTCCAGCGAACGGCCCTCGGTCAGGGCGCCCGCGTAGTCGCGTGGCCGCAACTGGTACTTCTCGGAGTCGAGGTATTCCTCGCTACCGGGCTTCACGGCCTCGTGCTCGAACAGCTCGTAGCCCGAGTACACGCCCCACGTGGGCGCCATCGTGGCGGCCAGTGCCGCGCGGAGCGCGAACATGCCGGGACCGCCGTGCTGGAGCGATTCGTGGAGGATGTCCGGCGTGTTCACGAACAGGTTGGGCCGGGCCTCGTCCCAGTGCTCGACCTGCTCGACGCCGAACTCGGTCAGTTCCTGCTTGCTCGTCCGCCAGGTGAAGTAGGTGTAGGACTGGGTGAAGCCGAGCTTCGCCAGTCCGTAGAGCCGCGCGGGGCGGGTGAACGCCTCGGCGAGGAACAGCACTTCGGGGTGCTTGTCCTTCACGGCCCAGATCAGCCACGCCCAGAAGTCCGGTGGCTTGGTGTGCGGGTTGTCGACCCGGAAGACGCGCACCCCGTGGTCGACCCAGTGCAGCACCACGCGCAGGACCTCGTGGTAGATGCCCTTGGGGTCGTTGTCGAAGTTGACCGGGTAGATGTCCTGGTACTTCTTCGGCGGGTTCTCGGCGTACGCGATCGTGCCGTCCGGCCGGGTGGTGAACCACTCCGGCGACTTGAGCACCCACGGGTGGTCCGGGGCGCACTGGAGCGCCAGGTCGAGGGCGACCTCGATGTTCAGCTCGTTCGCGCGGGCCACGAACCGGTCGAAGTCCTCGATCGTGCCGAGCTGGGGGGCGATGGCGTCGTGCCCGCCCTCGTCGGCGCCGATCGCCCACGGCGAGCCGACGTCGTTCTCGTCGGCGACCAGGGTGTTGTTGGGGCCCTTGCGGTTCACCCGGCCGATCGGGTGGATCGGCGGCAGGTAGGCGACGTCGAAGCCCATCGCGGCGACCCGGTCCAGTTCCCTGGTCGCGGTCTCGAACGTGCCGTGCACCGCGTTCCCGTGCTCGTCCCAGCCGCCGGTCGAGCGCGGGAAGAACTCGTACCAGGAGCCGAACGCGGCCAGCTTCCGGTCGACCCACACCTTGTAGGTCCTGCCCTTGGTGACCAGTTCCCGCACCGGGAACTCGGTCATGATCCGGTGCACGTCGGACGCGAGCGCGGGCGCGACGCGTTCCGACAGCGGCCGGTTCTCGTCGCGCAGCGACGCCGCGGCGTTGGCCAGCAGCGGGCGGTCCTTGCGCCGGTCGGGCCGCCGCGACACCCGGTCCAGCAGCAGCGCGCCGCTCTCCAGGTCGTTCGCCAGCTCGCCCGCTCCCTGCCCCGCGCCGATCTTCGCCTCGACGGCGTGCCGCCACGTCGCCCACGGATCGCTCCAGGCGTCGACGCGGAACGTCCACGAGCCCTCGCAGTCCGGAACGATCACGGAGGCGAACCGGTCGAGCCCGACGCCGTGCGGCACCATCCTGGTCTGGCGCGCGATGCGGTCCTTCGGTCCGCGCCACGCGACGGTGGCCGCGACGGCGTCGTGCCCCTCGCGCCAGACCGTCGCTTCGACCGGAATGTGTTCCCCTGTCACGGCTTTCGCCGGATAACGGCCACCGCTGACCGCCGGGGAAACATCATCGATGCCGAGTCGTCCACTCATCGGCTACGCCCTCTCGCCGTGTTTCGCGCGGCAGAACCGCGGGCCCGTTCAGTCTGCCTTGCTCGATGTGGCAGGTCATCACCGGGGACTACTTCAACTGTCCGTACCCATTCCGGTGGGCTCGCACACCCCGGCGCGTCAACTCTGTGCCCGCGCGGGCGGTGTGTCCATGGCCGTTCGACCTGTCGTCGTGATCATCGGGGACGGGTTCGCCCGAATGCCGCGCGCCACGCCGAGCGTGGTCGTGATGAGACCTGATGTGGTTAACGCGCTGGTTACACGGGGGGTGGGGTTGGGTGGCCGGGGGGCGGCGGGCTCGGTAGAGGGGGTCGGGTTCTTCGGTGTGCCGAAGGGTGGGGTTCTTCCGCGGGCGGGCGGGGGGTGTCGGAGAACACGCTCGTGGGGTGCGGTGGTCCGGTTTGTGAAGGTTGCTCGGTTGTCCGGAATTGTCAGACCCCCGGCCTGGCCTGCGCATCGGGGGGTCCTCACTTTTCGGGGACCCTTGTTCGGCGTTCGGCGTTCGGCGTTCGGCGTTCGGCGTTCGGGGCGGGTGGCCGCACCCCGATTTCGTGATTGTCTCGATGGCCGCCTCCGTTTGTCAAGGCGGGAAAGATGCCTTGACAAACGGAGGCGGCCACGACGTGCTTGGAAAATCGGGGTCCGGCCGGGGGGAAAGGTGTGGAAAAGCGGGAAGGGATGGGTTGGGCACGGGGCCGGGTCGGGGCCGGGGGCCCGCTCGTCCCAGTTCACGCCGGGGTTGAGCTGGGATGGAGAATGGTGTGGTGGTCGCTGCTCGGCGGGGCGGTGTTGTGAACGTGGCCGATTTACTCGGGGGATGCGACCCTTATCCTCATTGATCGGGCAGGTTGTTGCCACCGGCCCTTGAGCCCGATCACAGGGTCGCATCGAGGGGTCCCCGAGTCACATCGGCCACCACCGCTGGGACTGGCGGTCGCCCTGGTTCCCCGGCTGTGAGTCGGAGCCACCCTGTTCCCCCGGCTGGGAGCCGAGCGCGCCGAACCGGCCGTGAGTCCTCCCGCTCAGTCGTGAGAACCCCTCGAATCCTTCCTCGGCCCGTCACCGCTGCTCCAAATGCGACGATCAAGAAGCGGAGGTGTCTAGCGCCTCGAAGCGCAGGTCAACGGCGGCGAGCACCTGTATCGATCCCGGTACCGATTCGGCAAACCCTTGCAGTCTGGGCGAGGAAGCTTGTCGTGTTCCGCCCGCCGGGAGATAAGGTCCGTCGCCATGCGAGCACTTCGCCGGTTCACCGTCCGAGCCAGCCTCCCGGAGCCGTTGTCCTTCCTGGGCACGCTCGCCACCAACCTGCGCTGGACCTGGCACCCGCCGACACAGGACCTCTTCGCGTCGGTCGACCCCCAGGTCTGGTCCGAGGTCGGTGGCGATCCGCTGCGCCTGTTGTCCGTGGTGTCGCCCGAGCGGCTCGACCGGCTCTCCCGGGACGAGCAGTTCCTGTCGCACGCCCGTGCGCTGGCCGACGACCTCGACCGCTACACGCGGGGACCCCGGTGGTTCCAGCGGAGGCAGGAGGAGGTGCAGGCGCGTCGCGAGCACGGGAACTTCGAGTTGTCGCCGCTCCCGTCGGCCATCGCCTACTTCTCGATGGAGTTCGGCGTCACCGAGGCGCTGCCGAACTACTCGGGCGGGCTCGGCGTGCTGGCGGGCGACCACCTGAAGGCGGCGTCCGACCTCGGGGTGCCGCTGATCGCGGTCGGGCTGCTCTACCGCTCCGGCTACTTCCGCCAGTCCCTCTCGCTCGACGGCTGGCAGATCGAGCACTACCCGGTGCTCGACCCGCGCGCGCTGCCGCTCGAACTGCTGACCGAGCCGTCCGGCGCGCCGATCCTGGTGCACGTGGCCATGCCGGGTGACCGGGTGCTGCGCGCCAAGATCTGGAAGGCGCAGGTCGGGCGGATCCCGCTGCTCCTGCTCGACTCCGACGTCGAGGAGAACGACGAGGACCTGCGCGGTGTCACGGACCGGCTCTACGGCGGCGACCAGGACCACCGCATCCGGCAGGAGATCCTCGCGGGCATCGGCGGGGTCAGGGCCGTGCGCACCTACTGCGAGCTGACCGGTCACGCGAAGCCCGAGGTGTTCCACACCAACGAGGGCCACGCGGGTTTCCTCGGGCTGGAGCGCATCCGCGAGCTGACCACGACCGAGGGCCTCGACTTCGACCAGGCGCTCGCCGCGGTGCGCGCGGGCACGGTGTTCACCACGCACACGCCCGTGCCGGCGGGCATCGACCGGTTCCCGGTCGACCTCGTGCAGCACTACTTCGGCTCCGAGACCCTGCTGCCGGGCGTGAGCACGCAGCGGGTCCTCGCGCTGGGCGCCGAGGACAACCCCGGCCTGTTCAACATGGCGCACATGGGTCTGAGGCTGGCTCAGCGCGCGAACGGCGTCTCCAAGCTGCACGGCGAGGTCAGCCGCGACATGTTCCGCGGCCTGTGGCCGGGCTTCGACACGACCGAGGTGCCGATCCGCTCGGTCACCAACGGCGTGCACGGCCCGACGTGGGCGGCGACCGAGATGTCCAAGCTGCTCGGCGAGACCGAGGAGTCGGGCATCGGGATGCGCGGCTTCGAGCCCGTCACCGACACCCGGCTCTGGGAGCTGCGGACGGAACTGCGCGGCAGGCTCGTCGACGAGGTCCGCCGCCGCGTCCGCGCGTCGTGGTTGCAGCGCGGCGCGTCGGAGCTGGAGCTGGGCTGGACCGACTCCGTGTTCGACCCGGACGTGCTGACCGTGGGCTTCGCCCGCCGCGTCCCGACCTACAAGCGGCTCACGCTGATGCTGCGCGACCCGGAGCGGCTGCGCGCGATGCTGCTGCACCCGGAGCGCCCGGTGCAGCTCGTCGTCGCGGGCAAGTCGCACCCGGCCGACGACGGCGGCAAGGCGCTGATCCAGCAGATCGTCCGCTACGCCGACGAGGCCGGCGTGCGGCACCGGATCGTGTTCCTGCCGGACTACGACATGTCGATGGCCCGCTACCTGTACTGGGGCTGCGACGTCTGGCTGAACAACCCGATGCGCCCGCTGGAGGCGTGCGGCACGTCCGGCATGAAGTCCGCGCTGAACGGCGGCCTCAACCTGTCCATCCGCGACGGTTGGTGGGACGAGCTGTACGACGGCAGCAACGGCTGGGCCATCCCGACCGCCGACGGCGTGCACGACCCGACCCGCCGCGACGACCTGGAGGCGACCGCTCTGTACGAGCTGCTCGGCAACCAGGTCGCGCCGCTGTTCTACGACCGCGGCGAGGACGGCACGCCGACGCAGTGGCTCGCGATGGTCCGGCACACGCTGGCGTCGCTCGGCCCGGCCGTGCAGGCGTCGCGGATGGTGCGCGAGTACGTGGAGACGCTCTACGCGCCCGCCGCCGCGTCGGCCGACTCGGTCGTGGGCGAGGGCTTCCGCGGCGCGAAGGAACTGGCGGACTACCGCCAGCGGCTGCGCGAGGCGTGGCCGCGCGTGCGGGTGCTCGACTCGGAGCTGAACGTCAACGGGCACCCGACGCCGGTGCTCGGCAGCCTGGTGACGGTCCGCGCGCTGGTCGAGCTGGCCGGTCTGGAGCCGTCCGAGGCGGACGTCCAGGTCGTGCTCGGCAAGGTCGGCGACGGCGACGAGCTGCACGACCTCGTGACCGCGCCGATGAACTACGCGGGCAACGGCAACTACGAGGTCGAGGTGCCGCTGCCGCACGCGGGCACCCTCGGCTACACCGTGCGGATCCTGCCGCGCCACGACCTGCTCGCCTCGCCCGCCGAGCTGGGCAAGGTCGTCCTCGCGGGCTGACCCGCTCCTCCGGGGTGTCCGGTCGTGGTGGTTCACGACGACCGGACACCCCGATGTGGTCGTTCCTCCGCCGCTGAGTCGTCGGCGAACCCAGGTCGACCCGCCCGCCGCCTGCCCGCGCCTCCCGGCGGTCTGCCGGGTTGTCCACCGCCGAGGTGGGCGTCGCGGTCGCGTGCGGGCCCCGTCGGCTCACTCCGCTCACTCTGCGCTGATCACGATCCGGTCACGCGAATCAGTACAAGCGGTGAACTGGGCCGGCTTCCCGCGTCGCTCCGGCCGGGCGCCTGGCGGAGTGAGGCCCGGCTGTCGCCATGGGTGACGGTGAAGGGGAGTGGTCACCCGGTCGTGCGGTCACGCTGGGGCGATAGGGACATCCGCACGTTCTCACGCCACTCTCCGCAGTGGACCAATCGACTCGCCGCGCGCTGGTCGCCCTCACCCGCCAGTCTGGTGAACTGCTGCTTGCTCCGGTTTCTCGTTCGTGTCCACGCTTTCGTGTCGTGACCACCCGGCACCGTGACCGCTCGATTGTGCGACACATTCTCCACTCGACCGATCCGTGAGTAATCTGCGAGAGGTCCGAGAGGCTGGACGGAAAAGCAACGGCAAGTAATCATCAATGCCCATCCGTTTCCGCGAAGCCCGCAAAAATCATTTCGCAGTGGCGAGGAGTGCCGTTCCATGATCAGAAGAGCCATCGGCGTCGGGAACATCGACCCCGTCCGGTCCCGGCGCCACCTCGTCGACTAGCGAGCGGTCCCGGCCGGAACCGGACCCGTCGGACGACGGGTGCGGGGCACCCGCTGTCGAACGGTTCGGTCGGGCGCGGTCGAACCGCAGGGCCGCGGGAGGTCCCGGCCGGCCGGGGTTCGCCGTCGTTCCCCGACGCCCTCGATGATCATCTGACGTTCAGCCGGGCCGCGGTGCCCACGACCCGCGGCAGCCACCCGGCCAGCGAGGTGGCCTCGGCCAACACCGTTCGGGCGGCGCCGTTGTCGCCGCCCGCCATCAGCGCCCGAGCCACGGTCGCCAGCGAATCGGCCCGTCCGAGAACCTCTTCGGCCCCGTCGGCGCTCTCCCGGCCCAGCCGCGCGGCCTCGGCCGCGTCGCCCCGCAGCAGGGCCAGTTGTGCCAACGTCCCCGCCAGCCGGTACCTGGGCAGGCCGAACCCGATGGCCGCGTCCACGGCACGAGCGGCGGCGGGCACCCCGACGGCGGGCGGCAGCAGTCCGGCCTCGGCCGCCGACGCGGTGGCGCTCGCCATCGACGCCATCAGCTGCGCGCGGTCCCGGTCCTCCAGGTCGTCCCGCCCCACGGCACCGCTGACCACCTGCAACGCCTCCACGTACCGCCCGGCCGCCGTGTGCACGAGCACCTGGGCCGACGTCGTCATCAGCAGGTCCGGGTGCGCCGCGACCACGGTGGACAGCGCGGCGGTTGCCTGGTCGAGGTCGCCCGCGCGCACCGCGTCGGCCACCTCGCTCACCATCGGCGACGCGTCCATCTCCGCCGCCTCCCGCCCCGACAGCCGAGGCAGCGAGAACACGTACCAGCCGGGCGACGTCGTGGCCGCGCTCCGCCGTGGCCACAGTTCGTGCGCGAGGCACGCCGTCGCCCCCACCGCGACCCCGAACGGGCCGATCAACCACGCGCCGACGACCACGCCGACCGCCACCAGTGCCGACGTCAGACCGGTCAGCCACAGCCGCCGCCGCACGGGGCTGCGCACCGACCGCGCCCCGACCCGGACCACGACGGGCAGGGCGCACAGCGCGATCCGCAACCGGGGCGTCGACCACGCGCGCAGCTCACGGCCCACGCCGAAGATCACGTACCGGACGCGCAGCCGCCAGAGCAGCACACCGAGCAACGTCCCGACCTGGAACGCGGCCAGTTCCAGCAGGAGTCCCCCGAGCGCGCCGAGCACCCCGACGACCCCGTCGCCCCGGACGAGAACGACGACGACCACCGCGACCGCGAGCAGCGGTCCGGACCTGAGCAGCTTCACAGCTCCGGGACGCTACGTGACCGCTTGCGTCCCGCCCTCGCGAACGGGCAGGCCCGCGGCCGCCCACGCGCGGAAACCACCGACGAGGTCGGTCGCCTTCGGCAGTCCGATCCGCTGGAGGTCGCGCGCGGCGAGACTGGACGAGTAGCCCTCGTTGCACAGGACGACCACCGTGGTGTCGGCCGTGAAACCGGGCAGCCGGAAGTCGCCCTCCGGGTCGAGCCGCCACTCCAGGACGATCCGCTCCACCGGGATGGAACCGGGGATCTCCCCGTCCGCCACCCGGTTGTGGAGGGGCCGGGTGTCGATGATCAGCGTGTCGCCGTCCTTGATCGCGTCCAGCTCCTGCGGCGTGACCCGGTCCAGGTGCGCTCGCGCCTCGGCCAGGTAGGTGTCGACGGCGCTCACGGGCCCTCCAGGTCTGCCAGTTCGCGCAGCCGTTCCAGCGGGAGCCGGAGCGCGGGGAGCGGGGGGATCACGGTCGGGATGTCGGCCAGGCTCGCGTACTCCCTGGTCGGGACCAACGGCGGCGAGTAGGCGTGCACGCTGGCCGCACCGACGGTCCCGTTGTTGCGCACCTCGTGCGCCCGCCCCGACCCGAACCCGATGGACGCACCCGTGGGCCGCCGAGCGCCACGGATCGGACCGGCCGGGTACCGGTAGTTCTCCTCCAGCTCACCCGTGAGGACGGTGAACGAACCGGAAGCGCCACCGTGGTCGTGCGGCTCGGTCCGCTGTCCGGGCAACCACGACAACAACCACAACTCGACGCCTTCGGTGAGCCCCAGCCGGGCCCACCAACGCTGAGCCGGGTCGAAGTCGAGGATGTCGAGCAGCGGGGACGTCAACTCGCCGGCGACGAACGAGGTCAGGTCGCGCAGTTCGCGCGGCGACCACAGCTCGCGCTCGGGGTGGATGATGTCGCGGAGAAGGCGGACGTCCAGGGCTGGGTGCAGGTCGGCATGGACGAAGGTGGCAGTCAACGTGTGCTCCTGAGGGCTACTGGTGTGAACGGGTAGCGGTCAAGACGCGACACGGACCTAGCGGAGGCCGCGTCGCGTCCCGCTACAGCCGCACGACGCCACCAGCAGGAGGTCGATCGTGCGGTCGCACCAGGTGATGAGGGAGCGCTCCACGCTGTGATGCTGTCACGGATGAGTGGAGGAAGGCTCGGGCGTCCCAGGGGTTGATAATGGCTCTGAGGCCGAGCTAACCACCCGGCGGGAGCAGGTCAGGAGAAGGAGAAGGGCGCGGGAAGGAAAAAGACGGGCGGGATGGAGAGGCCGGAGGAGTGGGCCGGCTGACTGGGCTGGCTGACTGGGGCGGGGAGTTCGGGCTTGCTTGAGTGAGTGAGTGAATTGGGTTGGGACGCAGGTCTCGGGACCACGACACCGCTGAACCTGCGCGAGATGAGCCACTCAGGTGTTGGACCGACCAACGCGCAAGGGGCTCAGCCACGCCTCTCGCGCAAGCCGAACCCACCCAACTCTCGGACCGATCAACGCGCAAGGGACTCAACCCCGGACCCACGAGGGCACCGGCGAAGCGGATCCACCCAACCCGCCCACCACGCCCCCTTGAGCGCCCTCCCCCGACCCCCCCGGCCGCCCGCTCCACCCCAACCCTCATCGTTGATCCCGGTTTGTCAAGGCATCTTTCCCGCCTTGACAAACCGGGATCAACGATCGAGACGATGACAGGAGCGGCGGACCACGCCCCTAGTTGGGCGCCCGAAGCAGCAGCAGCGAATGCCCGGCCACGGTCACCCTCGACCCAGCGGGCAACAAGCCGGGCGTCGCAGGCGACCCGTCGGCGGTGGTCGTGTCCAGCACGGGCTCGAAGTGCGCCCCGTACTCCGCGGGCGGCAGCACCACCTCGATCGAATCCGCCCCGGCGTGCAGCAGCAGCAGCCAGGAGTCGTCCGAGACCAGCTCCCCCTCCCGAGACCGGGACAGCGAGTTCGACCCGTCGATCCACATCCCCAGCGTGCGCCGACCCTCGTCGAACCAGTCCGTCTCCGCCATCTCCTCCCCGTCCGGCCGCAGCCACACCAGGTCGGGCTCGCCGGACGCCGTGGTGCGGCCCTCGAAGAACTCCGGCTGCCGCAGCGCCGGGCTGTCGGCGCGCAGGGTGATCACGCGGCGGGCGAAGGCGAGCATCGACGTGGCGTCGTCCGCGAGCTTCCAGTCGACCCACGAGGTGTCGTCGTCGATGCAGTAGGCGTTGTTGTTGCCGCCCTGGGTGCGCCACAGCTCGTCGCCCGCCACGATCATGGGGGTGCCGGTGGACAGCAGGAGCGTGGCGAACAGGTTGCGGGCCTGCTTGGCGCGGAGCACGAGGATGCCGGGCGCGTCGGTCTCGCCCTCGACGCCGCAGTTCCACGAGCGGTTGTCGTTGGTGCCGTCGCGGTTGTCCTCGCCGTTGGCCTCGTTGTGCTTGCCGTTGTACGAGACGAGGTCGCGGAGCGTGAAGCCGTCGTGCGCCGTGATGAAGTTGATCGACTGCCACGGGCGGCGCAGGTCGTCGGCGTACAGGTCGGAGGAGCCGGACAGGCGGTACGCGAGGTCGCGGACGCCGGTCGCGCCGCGCCAGAAGTCGCGGACGGTGTCCCGGTAGCGGCCGTTCCACTCGGCCCACTGGACGCCGAAGTCGCCCACCCGGTAGCCGTCGCCGGTGGCGTCCCACGGCTCCGCGATGAGCTTGCAGCGGGACAGGATCGGATCGGTGGTGATGGCCGTGAGCAGCGCGGAGTTGCGGTCGAAGTAGCCGCCGCCCGGCCTGCCCAGCGTGCTGGCGAGGTCGAAGCGGAAGCCGTCCACGCCCAGCTCCGTCGCCCAGTACCGGAGCGAGTCCGTGACCAGCCGCACCACCTGCGGCGACGCGGCCTCCAGGGTGTTGCCGCAGCCGGTGATGTCGAGCGTGCCGCCGCCCGCGACGTGCAGGTAGTAGCCGGGCGCGTCCAGGCCGCGGAACGACAGGGTCGGCCCGTCCGGCCCGCCCTCGCAGGTGTGGTTGAACACGACGTCGATCAGGACCTCGATGCCCGCCGCGTGCAGGGCGGCGACCATCGTGCGGAACTCCTCCACCTCGTGGCCCTGCTCGCTCGCGTAGGCCGGGTGGGGGGCGAAGTAGCCGAGCGGCGAGTAGCCCCAGTAGTTGTGCCTGCCCTCGCGCATCAGCGCGGGCTCGTCGATGAAGGCGTGGACGGGGAGGAGTTCGACCGTCGTCACGCCGAGGCGCACCAGGTGCTCGACCACGGCCGGGTGGGCCAGGCCGAGGTAGGTGCCGCGCAGGTGCTCCGGCACGTCCGGGTGCCTGCGGGTGAAGCCGCGGACGTGGAGCTCGTAGATGACGGCTTCCTCGAACGGCACCTCGGGCTTGATGCCGGTGTCCGGACCGCCGGGCGAGGTGACCACCGAGAGCGGCACGTGGCCGAGCGAGTCGACGACCGACGGCGGGCCCGTCATCGGGTCGCCCACGTAGCCGAGAGCGGCGTCCAGGTCGGTGAGCAGGCCCGAGACGCGCTTCGCGTACGGGTCGAGCAGCAGCTTGGCCGGATTGCCCCGCAGACCGCGGGACGGGTCGTACGGGCCGTGGACGCGGTAGCCGTAGCGCTGGCCGGGGGTCACGCCCGCCACCAGGCCGTGCCAGACGCCGAACGTCCGCTCGGTGAGCTCGATCCGGGTTTCCGTCCCGTCGTCGCTGATCAGGCACACCTCGACCGCCTCGGCGGACGGCGCGGACACGGCGAACCGGACGCCCCCCGCCTCGGGGTGGGCGCCCAGTGGGAACGGTCGGCCTGCGAGCACGGGTGAGTGGGCTGCCATACCTAGATCCTGACAGGCCGGACCGACAATCGGCGCGTGAGCGAGGCCTCCTCCGGGCGTGGTCGGCCGAGTTCATCCATGTCGGCTAACCGGCGGCGACCAGGCTCCACCCGTCGTCCAGACGCACCCCGCCGCACCCCCACCGGGGGGCGGTCGGAAACAATGGCCGTGTGACCGACCACGGGGCGAGGCAGGGCACTGTGCAGAGTTCGGAAGTCGACGTGACCGATCTGGTCGTCCACATGGCCGGTGTCGCCGTGCGGCGTGGCAAGACCACGCTGGTGGGCGACATCGACTGGAGTGTCGAGCTGGACGAGCGCTGGGTGGTGCTCGGGCCGAACGGCGCGGGCAAGACCACCCTGTTGCGCCTGGCCAGCGCGGAGCTGCACCCGAGCAAGGGCAAGCTGCACCTGCTGGGTGAGCGGATCGGCAAGACCGACGTGCGCGAGCTGAAGCCGCGCATCGGGCTGTGCTCCGCGGCGCTCAACGGGCGGGTCCCGGCGGACGAGAAGGTCGTCGACGTCGTGGTCAGCGCGGGCTACGCGGTGCTCGGCCGCTGGCGCGAGGAGTACGACGTCACGGACACGACCCGCGCCAAGGAGCTGCTGGGCACGCTCGGCATCGAGCACCTGTCCGACCGCACCTACGGCACGCTGTCGGAGGGCGAGCGGAAGCGGACCCTGATCGCCAGGGCGCTGATGACCGACCCCGAGATGCTGCTGCTGGACGAACCGGCGGCCGGGCTCGACCTGGGCGGTCGCGAGGACCTCGTGGCCCGGCTGTCCGAGCTGGCGATGGACCCGGACGCGCCCGCGATGGTGCTGGTCACCCATCACGTGGAGGAGATCCCGCCGGGCTTCACGCACGTGCTGCTGCTGCGCGAGGGCGGCGTCGTCGCGCAGGGGCTGCTCGACGACGTGCTGACCGAGGAGAACCTGTCGGCGACGTTCGCGCAGCCCCTGGAGCTCCAGCGGTCGGGTGACCGGTACTTCGCGCGCCGCAAGGCGGTGTGACCGGTGGTCGACCCCGAGGTGCGGGTGCCGCCGATCGTCGACCTGACCAAACCGAACGACGCGCGGGTCTACGACTACCTGCTCGGCGGCGCGCACAACTTCGCCGTCGACCGCGAGCTGGCCAAGCAGGCCGTGGCCGCGATGCCGATCATCCGGCAGGTGGCGCTGGCCAACCGCGCGTTCCTGCACCGGGTGGTGCGGGTGTGCGTGCACGCGGGCGTCCGGCAGTTCCTCGACCTCGGGTCGGGCATCCCCGGCGTCGGCAACGTGCACGAGGTCGCGCAGGCCATCGACCCCCGCTGCAAGGTCGCCTACGTCGACCTGGACCCGGTGGTGCACGCCCACGGCCAGCTGATCCTCGCGGACACGCCGAACACGGCGCTGATCAACGCCGACCTGCTGGACGCGCCCGCGGTGCTGGGTCACGGCGCGGTGCGCGGGCTGCTGGACTTCGACGAGCCGATCGCCGTGCTGGCGCTGCTGTCGCTGCACTTCGTGCCGGACGACCGCGACCCGGAGGGCGCGCTGGCCGCGTACCGGGACGCCGTCCCGGTCGGCAGCCTGCTCGCGCTGAGCCACCCGACGCCGGACCCGACGTTCGAGGGTCTGGACGAGGCGGTGGACCTGTTCGAGCAGGAGTACCTGGCGCCCGCGATCCGCGGCTACGACCGGTTCCTGCGGTTCTTCGACGGGTTCGAGCTGCTGGAGCCCGGCATCACGACGCTGACGCACTGGCGGCCCGACCGCGAGGGCGCCGAGGAGGTGCCCGTCCACGGCGGGCTCGGAGTCAAGTCGAGCCGGTGACTACCGGGCGGTAACCTGCCTGCTGTCCGGCAGTGCTGAAGACCTGGTCGAGGAGGACCTGTGGCTGAGTTCGTCACGCTGGAAGTCGACGGCGGCATCGGCACCATCCGGTTGGCCCGCCCGCCGATGAACGCGCTGAACAAGCAGGTCCAGGACGAGGTCCAGGCCGCCGCGCGGGAGGCGACCGAGCGCTCGGACGTGTACTCGGTGATCGTCCACGGCGGCGAGAAGGTGTTCGCCGCGGGCGCGGACGTCAAGGAGTTCGCGACGATGACGCACGCGGAGATCACCGCCCGCGCGTGGTCGCTGTCGTCGGCGCTGGGCTCGGTCGCGGACATCCCGAAGCCGACGGTCGCGGCCATCACCGGCTACGCGCTGGGCGGCGGCTTCGAGATCGCCCTCGGCTGCGACCGGCGGATCGCGGGCGACAACGCGAAGCTCGGCCAGCCCGAGATCCTGCTGGGCATCATCCCCGGCGGTGGCGGCACGCAGCGCCTCGCGCGGCTGATCGGTCCGAGCAGGACGAAGGACCTGATCTACACGGGCCGGTTCGTCACGGCCCAGGAGGCGCTCGCCATCGGCATGGTGGACGAGGTCGTCGCACCCGACGACGTGTACTCGGCGGCGCAGCGGTGGGCGGGCCAGTTCGTCAACGGCCCCGTCCTCGCCTACGCCGCGGCGAAGGCCGCCATCGACGGCGGCCTGGACACCGACCTGACCAGCGGTCTGAAGCTGGAGAGCCACCTGTTCGCCGCGCTGTTCGCCACCGAGGACCGCGCGGTCGGCATGAAGTCGTTCATCGAGAACGGTCCCGGAAAGGCCAACTTCAGTGGCAAGTGACCCCGCTTCCCCCGATCCGACACCACAGCCCCACGCGACCGTCGAGCAGATGGAGGCGGCGTGGAAGGACCCCAAGCTCGCCAACGTGCTCTACCACGACTGGGAAGCCGGTACGTACGACGAGAAGTGGTCCATCTCCTACGACGAGCGCTGCATCACCTACGCCACGGACCGCTTCCGCGCGGTCTCGGGCGGGGTCGGTCCGTACGAGACCGCCCTGGAGCTGGGCTGCGGCACGGGCTTCTTCCTGCTGAACCTGATGCAGGGCGGTGTGATCAAGAAGGGTTCGGTGACGGACCTGTCGCCGGGCATGGTCGAGGTCGCGCTCCGCAACGCCGAGAACCTGGGCCTGCCGGTCGACGGCCGCGTGGCCGACGCCGAGCGGATCCCGTACGACGACAACACGTTCGACCTCGTCATCGGGCACGCGGTGCTGCACCACATCCCGGACGTCGAGGCGGCGATGCGGGAGGTCCAGCGGGTCCTCAAGCCCGGTGGGCGCTTCGTGTTCGCGGGCGACCCGACGAACATCGGCAACTTCTACGCCCGCAAGCTGGGCCAGCTCACCTGGTGGCTCACCACGAACGTCACCAAGGTGCCCGTGCTCACCGACTGGCGCCGCCCGCAGGAGGAGCTGGACGAGTCCTCCCGCGCCGCGGCCCTCGAAGCGGTGGTGGACCTGCACACGTTCGACCCCGGTGACCTGGAGCGCACGGCTCGCGCGGCGGGCGCCCGCGAGGTCAGGGCGGTGACGGAGGAGCTGTCGGCCGCGCTGTTCGGCTGGCCCGTCCGCACCTTCGAGGCCGCCGTGCCGAAGGGCAAGCTGGGCTTCGGCTGGGCGATGTTCGCCTACCGGAGCTGGCAGCGGCTGTCGTGGCTGGACGAGAACGTGCTCGCCAAGGTGCTGCCGCGCGAGGTGTTCTACAACGTCTCGATCACCGGTCGCAAGCCCCTCTAGGTGGGCTACCGGTTCTCCCTCGCCGACGTGGCGCACCTGCGTTCCGACGCCGGGTGCGCCGCGGTGGCCGAGGTGGCGGAACTGCCGCTGACCGACCGGCTGGCCGCCGTGACGGCCGCGCGCCGGATCGCGGGCGACGGGTTCGCGGCGGTGCTGGAAACGGTGCTGCTGCGCCGGAAGGCCGAGGCCAAGATCGACGGCTCGGGCGGCTGGCTGTTCACCGACGACGCCCTCCAGCAGGCCACGGCCTCACCGGTCGGACGGCACCGGGCGGCGCGGTTCGCCGGTCGCGTCGTGCACGACGTGACGTGCTCGATCGGCGCGGACCTCGTGGAGCTGGCGCGCGTGGCCGACCGGTGCGTCGGCTCCGACCTGGACCCCGTGCGGCTGGCGATGGCGCGGAACAACTGCGGGCCGTCCCAGCCGCTGCTGCGGGCGGACGCCCTGACCCGCGTGTCACGGGCCTCCGCCGTCACGGCCGACCCGGCCCGCCGGGACTCGGCCGGGCGGCGGACGTGGAAGCCGTCGGACTTCCTGCCCCCGCTGGACGAACTCGCCGACACCTACGCGGGCGTGGACCTGGCCGTGAAGTGCGCGCCGGGCATCGACTTCGCCGTGGCCCCGTGGGCCGACGAGGTCGAGCTGGTGTCGCTGGACGGCGGGGTGCGCGAGGCGTGCCTGTGGACGCGCGGGCTCGCCACGCCGGGTGTGACCAGGCGGGCGACCGTGCTGCGCCAGGGCAGTCCGGAGTGGACGATCACCGACGCCGAGCCGGACGACTGCCCGGTGCGCGCACCCGGTGAGTGGATCGTCGACCCGGACGGCGCGGTCGTGCGGGCCGGACTGGTCCGGCACTACGCCGCGCGCCACGGGCTCGGCCAGCTCGACGAGCGGATCGCCTACCTGACCGGGGACGAGCCGCCGCCGGGCATCCGGGCGTTCCGCGTCGTCGAGCACGGGCACTACGCGGAGAAGTCGCTGCGCGCCGTGCTGCGCAAGCACGACGTCGGACGGCTGGAGATCCTGGTGCGCGGCCTCGACGTCGACCCGAACGCGCTCCGGCGCAGGCTGAAGCTGTCCGGCGCGGCCGAGGCCACGGTCGTGCTGACCAGGATCGGCAGCGGCCCCGTCGCGATCCTCTGCCGCGCCGAACGGACCTAGGGCTCCAGTTCCCCGATCCCGGACCGGGACGTCGTCAGGTGCTCGTCCGCCTCCACGACGGTGTCGCGCACCTCGACGCCCGCGGCGACAACGGCGCCCGGCAGCACGACCGACCGGTGCACCACCGCTCCCGGCTCGACCACGCAGCCGGGGAACAGCACGCTGCCCCGCACGTCGGCCCCCGCGGGCAGGTCGCCCGCCACGAGGTTGCCGCCGATCCGCCGGGGCGCCGGACCACCGAGGGTGTTGGGTGCCCGCAGCGCCTCCGGGTGGTCGATCAGCCCGAGCTGGCCCGAGTGGTAGCGCTCGACCGTGCCGATGTCGGCCCAGTAGCCGGTGACCGGGTGGGCGAGCACCTTGCGGCCGGTGGCGATCATGGCGGGCAGCACGTCGCGGCTGATGTCGTGCTGCCACCCGTCCACGCCCAGCGCCGCCAGCTCGTCCAGCACCTTCACCAGAGCGTCGACGCGGAACAGGCAGAACGCGGTGAAGACCAGGTCCGACGTGGGGTTCGGCGGCTTCTCCACCAGCCGCCGCACGGTCAGGTCGTCGTTCACCTCGACCATGCCGAACAGCGTGACGTACCGGCGTTCGATGGCCTGCACGCCGATCGTCACGTCGGCGCCGCTCTCGCGGTGCGCGGCCAGCATCGGCCCGTAGTCGTAGGAGTAGACGTGGTCCGCGTGCTGCACCAGCAGGTCGCGGGCGCCCGGCGCGAACAGGTGCTCCGCGTTGGAGATCAGCGCGTCGGCCGTGCCCAGCTCCGGCGCGCGCTCCGGCAGCGGACCGGTGAACGACGGGTCGCGCACGAGGTCGTCGTGCGGTCCGAAGTGGACCTTCAGCGCCGTGCCGTCCCAGCTCCGCAGCAGGTGGTCGATGAGGTCGCGCTCGCGGTGCAGCGACATCAGCACCAGCTCGGGGATGCCGGACCGCAGCGCGTTGTCCACGCTGAAGTCGACCAGCCTGCACGAGGCCGCGTAGGGGACGAGGGGTTTGCACGTCCTCGCGGTGAGCGTCCCCATGCGCTCGCCGAGCCCGCCGGCCAGCAGCGCGGCCCTGACGTCGTCCATCACCACGTCCTCCCCTGCGGTTCGCGTTCCGGGAGCAGCGGGCGCAGCAGCCGCACCGAGTTGGCGACGCTCTGCTGCCTGGGCAGCAGCGCGTCCTCGTGCTCGACGTACAGCACGCCGCGGAAGCCCTCGTCGAGCAGCGCGGCGACCACGCCCGGCCACGGCAGGTCACCGGAACCCAGCGAGCGGAACCGGATCGCCGGACCTGGCCCGTAGCGGGACCAGCCCGCGCCGGTCGGCCGGTCGGTCCCGGTCCAGCGCTGGAGGTCCTTGGCGTGCGCGGCCCCGAGCCGGGTACCCCAGCCGCGCACGACCGACACCGGGTCGTAGCCGACCGCCGCGAGGTTCGCGACGTCCAGGCACAGGTCCACGTCGGCCGCGTCCAGCAGGGCCCGCGTGCTCTCCGGGTCGTAGGCCACCTGCTTCGGGTGCGGTTCCACGAGCACCCGCACCCCGTGCTCCCGCGCCAGCTCCAGCACCGGCTCGGCCGCCTCGACCCACGCCCGCACGTTGTCGGCCCAGGAGACGTCGCTGTGCCACCAGGACAGCCACCGCGACAGGTCGGGGACGCCGAACATCAGCCGCGCCTGGCGCGCGCCGAGGTCGGCGGCGATCCGGATCGCGTGCTCCGCGTGCCGCAGCGCGTGCGCCCGCTTCTCGTCCGGCGGCCCGGTCAGCACCGGATCGGTGTGCGGGCCGTGCGGCCCCAGCAGGAGCTGGGTGTCGCGGCTGTTGCTGACGCACGTCACGGCCAGGCCCGCCACGGCCTCGCGCAGCTCGGACCGGTACTCCGCGTCGGCCGCCCAGCGGTCGGCGTCCACCAGCCCCGACGTGGTGTCGGTGGGCAGGTCGACCGCGTCCACGCCGCTCGTGCGAGCCGCGTCCAGCGCGTCGGACAGGCTCCCGCCGCCCCACGCGGCCAGGCACAGCCCGAGCGCGACGGGCCCGGTGGTCGTGGCGGGCACCGCCACCGCGGAGCGCGGGGGAGCGGCCAGCTCCAGCGTCCACGCGCAGTCGTCCAGCGCCCAGTCCGGCACGCCGGCCGTCAGCGCGGCCTCGATCGTCGCGTTCGGATCGGTCACGGCGACGACCTCGCCCAGCACCTCGCCGCGGAACTCCGTCAGGAACTCCGGGCAGCCGAGGAACACACCGCCCCCGGCCGCCACGGTCCACTCGCCCTCGAGGCCCGCCGCCGCGGCGGCGGCACGAACCCCGAGACCGAGTTCGCCGATCGCGGCGGTGACCAGGTCGCCCGCCACGGCGTCGTCGTCCAGCCACGCCCGGCACACCACGGGTGCCAGCGCGGCCACGGCCGCCTTCGGGAACGCCCGCCGCGCGAGGTCCCGCGCGGTCGCCACCCCGAAGTGCTTCGTCAGCACCGTGTCCGGTCCCCGGCCGTCGAGCGCGCGCACGGCGGCGCGCAGCCCGGACAGGCCGAGGTCGTACGCGCTGCCCTCGTCGCTGCCGAGGTACTCGCAGCTCCCGACCCGCACGGCGGGGGAGCGGCCGTCGCTCGCCAGGAAGCCGGAACCGGTGCCGCACACGACCGCGACACCCCGCCCGGACAGCGGCGGGGCCACCAGCCACGGCAGGGCGTCGTTGGACACGACGAGCCGCCCGCGCAGGCCCGCCCGTTCGGCGGTCCGGCGCAGGCGTTCCAGCTCCGACCCCGGATCACGGGGGTCCACCGTGGCCGTGGCGATCCAGCCCTCACCGGCCCGGCCGCCCAGCGAGGCGGCCAGGTCGGTGAACACGGTCCGCAGCACGGCGTCCGCCGCCTCGGTGCCGCTCGCCGCCGGGTTGACCGACCCGTACCGGCGCCTGCCGCCGGGGCCGGTCGTCGCGGTCCCGGTCCCGCCGGCGTCAATGGTCCACAGCGGGCTCACAGCCGCTCCCTCGTCAGCGCCTCCCGCACCTCGGCGGAGGTGACGTCCTCCACGATGGCCGTCGTGCCCAGCTCCACCGGTAGCACGAACCGCAGGCTGCCGTCCCGGATCTGGCGGATCTTCGCCAGCGCCCCGAGGACGTCGTCGACGTCGACCTCGACCCCGAGGTCCGCCAGCGAGACGGGCAGTCCGAGCTTCCTGATCAGCGCCACCACCCGGTCGGCCGTCGCCGGGTCGACCACCCCGCGCGACCTGGCCACGTCGACCGCGACCGCCATGCCGAACGCGACGGCCTCGCCGTGCAGCACCGGGC
The DNA here is from genome assembly GCF_036375055.1 of Umezawaea sp. Taxonomy (GTDB): domain Bacteria; phylum Actinomycetota; class Actinomycetes; order Mycobacteriales; family Pseudonocardiaceae; genus Umezawaea. The sequence goes on along the minus strand of NZ_DASUSQ010000129.1, from coordinate 17,251 downwards.
CGTAGTCCGTCACGGTCTCCACGGCGTGGCCGACGGTGTGGCCGAAGTTCAGGGGTCTGCGCAGGTCCACCTCGTACGGGTCCCGGCCCACCAGTTCGGTCTTGATGGCGCTGGCGGCGTGCACCAGCACGTCCACCGCGGGCGAGCGGCACTCGACCAGGTCGTCCACGTTCCGCTCGATGTGCTCGAACAGCGCGGGCGAGGCGATCACGGCCTTCTTCACCACCTCGGCGAGCCCGGCCCTCGCCTGCCTGCGGTCCAGGGTCCCCAGGTACTCCAGGCAGGAGATGACCGCCCGCGGCTGGTAGAACGCGCCGACCAGGTTCTTGGCCTGGCTGTGGTCGACGGCGACCTTGCCGCCGATGCCCGCGTCCACCTGGCCCAGCAGCGTGGTCGGCATGTTCACGTACGGCACGCCGCGCATGTAGGCGCTCGCCACCCAGCCGACGGTGTCCGCGATGACGCCACCACCCAGTGCGACCACGACGTCGCGTCGGGCGAAACCTATCTGCGCCAACCAGTCCATCAGCTCGAACGCCGTGGTGGCCGTCTTGCTCTTCTCGCCGCTGGGGATGGACGTCGTGCCCAGGAGCTGGTCGTTCGCCCGCAGCGCCTCGACCACCCGGCCCGCGTGCAGCTCGGCCACGACGTGGTCGGTGATCACGACGGCCCGCCGACCGTCCAGTTCGGCCAGCAGTGTGGCGATCGCACTGTCCACGTCGGGCACCACGTCGATCCGGTAGGCGTCTTCGCGGGTCACCTCGACCCGCACGACGGAAGGCCCGCCGGGCAAGGGGATTCGATCGGTGACCAAGTAGTCGCGACTGTCCATCTGTCTCCTTTCGGGGATCACCCGATAGGCGTCGGTTGGCAGCTCGTCCATCTCGGAGTTACGTTGGGTTCACAAACACTGAACCCAACGTAACCCAATCAGTGAGGGGAGACAGTGTTGGCAAGTCCGCCGCCACCCCGTCCGAACACCAGTGGATTGATCTTCGCGGCCACGAGCTGGGGACTGTTCTGGGGAGGCTGGGCCGGGCTCCTGCCCGAGGTCAAGGACCAGATCGACGCCACCGACTCGGAGTTCGGACTCGCCCTCTTCGGCATCCCGTTCGGCGCTCTGCCCGCCATGGTCATCACCGGAAAACTCGTGTCTCGATTGCGCGAAAGGGCACTGCCGCTTGTACTTTTGGCCTTCGCCGTGGCGTGCGCGCTGCCGGGGTGGACGTACTCGCCGGTGACGTTCGCGGCCTCCCTCGTCTTGATTGGTGCGACGTCCGGGGCCATCGAGGTCGCCCTCAACGCGACCACCGCCGCGCACGAGGCGCGGGACGGCGTCAGGCTCTTCAACAAGGTCCACGCCGCCACCCCGCTCGCGATGGTGGTCGCCGCGCCCTCGGTCGGGCTCGCCCGGCAACTGGGGGCGTCGTCGCGGGAAGTCCTGCTGGTCATCGCCGTGCTGGTCCTGGTGAGCGCCTACCTCGCGGTCGACCGGTCCGGCTGGCGTTCGCAGTCCACTTCGGACTCCACGGTCCGCGCGCGGACCCTGACGCCCCTTTTGGTCTCCTTCGGCCTCGTCGCGGCGATCGTCCTCTTCATGGAGAACGCCGTGGAGCAGTGGGGTGCGATCCACCTGGAGCAGAACCTCGGCGCGGGTCCGCTGCTCGGCAGCGCCGCCCCCGCCGCGTACATGATCGGCCTGGCCGGTGGTCGGATGCTCGCCCAGTGGCAGGGAGAACGCTTCTCCGGCCTCACGGTGGTGGTGTTCGGCAGCGTCCTGGGCGCGTTCGGCCTGGTGCTGGCGGTGGTCACCGAACCGGCCGGTCTGCCCGCCGCGTTCGCGCTCGCCGGGTTCGCGCTGGCGGGGGTCGGGCTGGCACCCGCGGTGCCGACGCTGCTGGGCATGGCGGGCAAGTCCACCGACGACGCGGGCAGGCCCGCCGCGATCACCACCGTCACCACGATCTCCTACCTGGGCTTCCTCGGCAGCCCGCCGCTCGTCGGCCTGCTGGCCGCGAGCTGGGGGCTGTCCACCGCGTTCGCCGTGATCGCGGCGGGCGGCGTGGTGGTCGCCGTCGCCACCGCGCTGCTGCGCGTCCCGAAGCCCGAAGGAGTCGCCGGGTGAGGGCGCTGGTCGTCGGCAGCGGGTTCCTCGGCGCGGCGGTCGGGGCTCGGCTGCGCGCCCTCGACGTGGACCCCGTGGTGGCGTCCCGGCACCGGCCCGCCACGGCCACCTCGCGGGGCCTGCCGTGGCGGGAGCTGGACGTGCGCGACCCCGACGCCTGCCGCGAGGTCGTCGCCGACACGGACGCGCTGGTCGTCGTGCACGGCCCGTCGGACATCACCTGGTGCGAGCGGAACCCGGCCGAGACGGAGGCCGCGCACGCCGGTGGGGCGGCGAACGTCGCCGCCGCCTCCGACGGCCGTCCGGTGCTGCTGATCTCGACCGACAACGTCTTCGACGGCACCCGCCCCAGCAGCGCCGAGACCGACGAGGTCTCGCCCGCGAACGCCTACGGCAGGGCGAAGCTGGCGGCCGAGCGGACGCTGCTCGACACCGGGTCCGCGCTGGCGCTGCGGGTGAGCCTGGTCTACGGCTGGGAACCCGACGGCATCCGGCCGAACTTCTTCACCACCTGCGTCCGGTCGCTGCGCGACGGCAGCGGCGTCGACGTGCCGGACGACCACTGGAACACCCCGGTGCTGGTCGACGACGTGGCCGCGTGGACGGCGGCGCTGCTGCTCGCGGGCCGCACCGGGCTGCTGCACCTGGGCGGGCCCGAGCGGCTGACCCGGTACGCGTGGGCGCGGCGGATCGCGCTCGCGATCGGCGCGGACCCGGCGCTGGTGCGCTCCCAGCCCAGGGCCGAGGGGCACTACGCCAGCCGCCCGGTCAACGCCTGCCTGCACAGCACGAGGGCGCACGAACTCCCCGAACTGGCCGCTCTCGCTCCGCTGGGGGTGGACGCCGGAGCGGTCGTCCTGACCGAGAACGACGTCGTGGAGGACTGAGGACCGATGAGCAAGCACCTGTTCCTGGCCAGCAAGCGCGCGGTCGTCACGTACGCGCCCGACCCCGAGACCGGACTGCTCAAGGCGTGGCTGGCTCCCGGCGGCACCGGCAACGTCGTCGCCGAGCAGGCGGGCTACCTCGACGTGTCGTGGATCGTCAGCGCCGACACCGACGACGACCACCTCGCCTCCGAGCAGAACCCGGACGGGATCGTCACCGAACTCCCGTCCGGCCGCGAGATCACCGTGCACCCGCTGCGGCACGACCGCGAGACGTTCCGGGTCGTGCAGGACTTCCTCACCGCCGAACTCCTGTGGGCGGGCAACAACTACGGCTGGGACAAGTGGACGACGCCGACGTTCGGCGAGGAGACCCGGCAGGCGTGGCGGGCGTTCGACGAGTTCACCGAGGACTACGCCCGCGAGCTGCTGGCCCGCTCCGCCGACGTGGCCGACCCCGTCTACCTGGTGCACGACTACCAGCTCGTCCGCGTGCCCGCGCGGATCAGGGCGCGGCGGCCGGACGCGCCCATCCTGCACTTCGTGCACATCCCGTGGCCGTCGGCGGACTACTGGCGCATCCTGCCCAAGCCGATGCGCACGGGCATCATCGAGGGGATGCTCGCCTCCGACGTGATCGGCTTCTTCGCCGACCGCTGGTCGCGCAACTTCCTGGCGTGCGTGGAGGACCTGTTCCCGGACGCCGTGGTCGACCACGCCGCGAGCACCGTCACGTGGCGCGGCCGGACCTGCCGGGTGCGCACGCAGGTGCTCGGCTACAGCCCGGAGACGTTGCACCGCAGGAACTCCACCATGCCGGAGGGCATCGAGGAGTGGGCCGGTGACCACCGGCTGGTCGTCCACTCCGGACGCACGGACCCGATCAAGAACGGCTGGCGCGCGGTGCGGGCGTTCGTCGAGGCGGTCAAGGCGAACCCGGAACTCGCGGGCACGCGGATGCTGGTGCGGATGAACCCCAACCGCCTCTACGTCGAGGCGAACTCCGACTACGTGCGCCGGGTGGAGGAGGAGGTGGCCGCCGCCAACGCCGCACTGGGCGAGGACACCGTGCGCACCCACTGCGACAACGAGGTCAACCACAGCTTCGGCTGCTTCGAGCGGGCCGACCTGCTCGTCTTCAACTCCACCGTGGACGGCCAGAACCTGAGCGTGTTCGAGGCCCCGCTGGTCAACCGGCGGGACGCCGACGTGATCATGTCGGAGATGCTGGGCGCGGCCGAGGTGCTCTCGGAGGTGTGCCGCTCGGTCAACCCGTTCGACGTGTCCGAGCAGGCCGAGGCCATCGCGGCGGCCCTGCTGGCGTCGCCGGAGGAGCGGGCCGCGTCGGCGTCGAGGCGCCGCGAGGCCGCCGAACCGTGGACGCTGGAGCGCTGGGTCGACACCCAGCTCGGCAGCCTGGGCCTGCGCTGATGCACCCGGTCACCGGGGTCAACCCGAAGGACGACGCCTACTACGAGCTGGGCGACGTGCGGCTGGTGCGCGGCGAGGGCGTCCGCATGTGGGACTCCGAGGGGCGCGAGTACCTGGACTGCGTGTCGGGCACGTTCAACCTGGTGCTGGGGCACAACCACCCCGCCGTGATCGCGGCGATCAAGGGCCAGGCCGACGACCTGGTGTTCGCCAGCTCGTCGTTCCAGACCGACCCGACGAACCGGGTGATGCGGCAGCTGGTCGAGCTGACCCCGCCCAACCTCACGAAGGTCAACCTGCGCAGCTCCGGCGGGTCGACGGCGAACGAGGGCGCGATCAAGATCGCCCAGTGGCACACCGGGAAGCGGGACGTCATCGTCCCGTTCCGCGGGCACGTCGGGCAGACCGTCGCCGCCGCAGGGTGGAACGGCTCGGCGCGCATCCGGGCCCCGTTCCAGCAGCACATGCCGGGCGCGCTGCACGTGCCCGACCCGTACTGCCACCGCTGCTTCTACGCCCAGCGACCGGACAGCTGCGGGAAGCTGTGCGTCGACCGCATCGACGACTTCATCACCTACGCGTCGACCGGCAGCGTGGCCGCGATGATCATCGAGCCGATCAGCGGCGTCGGCGGCAACGTCGTCCCGCCACCGGGCTACCTCCAGCGGCTCAAGGAGTTCTGCGTCGAGCGGGACATCGTGCTGATCTTCGACGAGAACCAGACGGGCCTCGGCCGCACCGGCTCGCTGTTCGCCGCCGACCACTTCGGCGTGGCACCGAACATGATCACGGTCTCGAAGGGCCTCACCGGCAGCGGCCTGCCGCTCGCGGCGATCATCACCGAGGAGGACCTCGTCGGGATGCCGCGCAACCTGCACGGCTTCACCTACGGCAGCCACACGCTGTCCGCGGCCGCCGCCGTGGTGACGCTGGACATCGTGAAGCAGCCCGAGTTCCTGGCCAACGTCCGCGCCACCGGGCAGGTGCTCCTCGACCGGCTCACGGAGTTGAGGGAGCGCTTCGACCTCCTGGACGACGTCCGCGGCGTCGGGCTCATGCTCGGCGTCGAACTGGCCGAACCGGACGGGTCGAAGTCGCCCCGGCTGGCGACGGCGCTCAGCGCCGCCCTCGGCGACCTCGGGGTGATCACGCGGGTGTCCGAGCACGGCCTCGGCAACGTGATCGAGCTGCGGCCACCGCTGGTCCTCACCGTCGACGACGCCCACCTGATCGCCGACCGGTTCGCCGAAGCCCTGGAGACCGTGTGGACCAGCTCGCCGTCGCGCTGACCGCCGAAGGCCCCCGCCTGGTCCACGAACCGCCCGCGCGCGACGGGACGCCCGGCGTCCTGGTGCGCACCGAGCTGATGGGCGTGTGCCGCTCGGACCTCAAGGAGATCACCGGCGTGCGCGGCGGGCCGAGCCAGTTCGGCCACGAACTCGTCGGCGTGGTCGAGGACGGCGTCCTGCCCGTCGGCACGCGGGTCTGCCTCGACCCCAACGTCCCCGTCCGCAGGGGCAGCGGCTTCGCCCGCGCGCTCTGGGTGTCGGGCACCGAGGAGGACCTGGTCCGCGCGCTGCCCCGCGTGCCGGACGGGGTCGGCGCGCGGACGCTGGTGTTCGCCGAGCCCGCCGCGTGCGCCGCGCACTGCGTGGCGATGGCCGAACGGCACGCGGGTGCCCCGCCGCGCACGGTCACCGTGCTCGGCGCGGGCGTGGCGGGCGTGCTGATCGCCGGGCTGATGGACCTCGCGGGCGCGCGCGTGGCGCTGCGCAACCGGGGCCGCGACCGGCTGGACTTCCTGGCCGAACGGGGCGTGCTGCCCTCGGCGGTCGGTCGTGACGTCGAGCCGGACAGCCAGGACGTCGTGGTGGTCGCGACCAGCTTCGTGTTCCCGGACCTGCTGCGCGACGCGCTGGGCCTCGTGCGGCCCGGTGGGGTCGTGATGCTCTACGGCGGCACGAAGGCCGGTGACCGCCTGCCCGACCTCGACTGCGACCTCGACGCGGTGCGGCGCCGGGAGTCCGCGTGGCTCGCGGGCTGGCACGGCAAACCGGTCGTCGTCGGCGGCAGCTACGGCACCGGCCCCGCCGACTTCCCCCGTGCCGTGGCGGCGCTGGCGGGCGGCCTCGTCGTGGAGCCGCTGGTGACCGGTGAGGTGGCGCTGGCCGACCTGCCCGCGGAACTGGACCGGCTCGCCACCGACCGCGTGCTGGGCAAGGTGCTCGTGCGGCCCTAGGACCGGTCGACCTCGTGGTGGGTCCGGATGGTGCCGTGCTCGCCGACCTCGGCGGTCACCAGCCGCAGCCGCACCGGGGTCGCGCCGGGGGCGAGCGGTGGTCCGTCCACGACCGACGGCGTGCCGAGACCGCCCACCAGGGCGGGGACGGTGACGACGTGCAGCTCGTCGACGAGGTCCGCCCGCAGCAGCGCGCCGTTGAGGCCGCCGCCCGCCTCGGAGACGACGCACTCGACACCCAGCCGGTCGCGGAACGCGGTCAGCGCGGCGGCCAGGTCGACCCGGTCGTCACCCGCGACGAGGTACGGGATCGCCTCCCGGCGCAGGTGCGCGAGGTAGGGCAGCGGCGTGCTCCGGCAGGTGACGACCAGCAGGCTCGTCTCCGCGTCCCCCTTGTGGGTCCACGGAACCCGGCCCCGGCCGTCGACCACGGCGAACCACCGCGGCGTGCGGTGCGGGAGGAAGTCCGTCCGCAGCTCCTCGGCGGGCACCGACGTCGCGGGCAGCTCGCACGGGCCGTCGTCGTCGGCCACGAAGGTGCCGCTGCCCTCCAGCACGAGCGTCGGGCGGTGGCGGTCGACGGCCTCCGCCCGCCGGGCCAGCAGGTCGGCGGTGTCCGGCGGCCAGACGGCCCGCCACCGCCGGTTCGCGTCGTCGTCGAGCAGCCGCTCCGCGCGGCTGGGGGCGACCCGTCCGTCGGCGGTCGTGACGACCGAGACGACGACGCGGGGGCGGGTGCTGGTGCTGGGCATGGCGCGGACGGTAGCGCCGAACGGGTCCGCCCCGTCAGCGCTGGGCCAGCTCCAGCACCGCCACCAGACCGCGGTCGCGGGTCGCCGACCGCTCGCTGGGCAGCAGGTAGACCGGCATCCCGGCCCGCACGGCCGCGCCGTCCTTGACCGGGTCGTCGCCGACGTAGAGCACCGACCCCGGCTCCAGCCCGAGCTTGTCGCACGCCAGCGCGAACAGCGCGGGGTCGGGCTTCTCCACGCCGTGCTCGCACGACAGCACCACGGTGTCCAGCACGTCCAGCACGCCCGCGTCGGCCAGCGCGGGCCTGATGTCCCAGCCGATGTTGCTCACCACGCCGACGCGCACGCCGCGCTCGTGCAGCGCCGTGACCACCCGCGCGGTGTCGGGGTACGGCGTCCACGCCGCCGGGTCGGTGAGCGCCCGGTAGATCGCGCCGACGACCTCGGTGCTGTACGGACCCGCCTCGGCGATCAGGGTCGTCCACACGGCCCGGTGGCGCTCGCGGGACACGTCGCAGCCGCGGCGGGCCTCGATCCCCTCCGGGGAGTCCACGACGGACAGCACCCGCGTGATCGTGTCGTCGCCGATGGTCGCGCGAGCCGGGTCGAGCACGGACTTGTCGTCGAACAGGGTGCCGGAGAAGTCGAACAGGACTCCGCTGAACACGATGACGGCCTCCACTCGGTTTACCGGTGGGCTGCCCGGAACGCCACCCGTCGCAAACCGGTGGTCGGGGCGGAGTTTCCCGCCCCGACCACCGGTCCCGCCTACGCGGAGGCGATGGCGAACACGTGCAGGCCTCCGTTCGTGGGCAGTTCCACGCTCTTGAGCACCTTGCCCTCGGGCGCCGTGTACGTCCTCGTGGCGAAGATGTGGGTCACCACCTGCTCGCTGCCGCCGCCGATCTGGTTGCGGTACGGCGTCTTGGCCACGACGACGTTGCCGTAGGACGGGTTCTGCGAGCCGCCGCCGAGGGTCCAGTCGCTGAACCCGAGGTCGATCGGCGCGGTCGTGCCGTCGGTGAAGGTCACCGTGCCCGCCGCCGTGCGCGCGCCGCCCGCCGCCGCTCCGAGGAACGCGAGCCTCGTGCCGCCCACGTCGATGTCCTGCCCGGCGGCGACCACGTTGTCCGCGCGGTCCTCCGGCGAGTTCGGCCAGGTGAACGCGAGTCCGTCCACCGTGCCCGCACCGCCGGGGGTGAGCCCGGCCGCGGCGAGCGCCTGCCGCGAGTAGCTGTACCCGCCGCCGTCGAAGTCGGCCTCCTCCGAGCCCTTGTCGTCGGACACGCCGATGTTGTCCACCGCGGCCAGCATGCTGCCCGGCTCGGCCACCTTCACCGTCAGCGGCAGCACCACGGGCTCGGCGCCGGCGACGGTCACCGTGGCCGTGGCGGAGTAGAAGCCCTGCGGGGTGCCCGCCGCGGTGGAGACGGTGAACTTCGCGCCGGTGTCGTCGATCGGCACCGCGCCGCTCGACGGCGTGAAGACCAGCGCGCTGTCACCGGTGATCGCGTAGCCGACGGCGGGGTCCCCGTCGTAGAGCCGCTTCGCCAGCACGGCCGCCTCGATCGACCCGCCGGGCGCGAGCGTCGGGCTGGTCGGCGACACGGTCAGGTGGAACGGCTGGCTGTGGTCGATCGGCTGCTCGCCGTCGCGGAACGACGGTGGCGCGTCGGCCGGGTTCGAGCCCCACGCGGTGTTCGCGGTCGTGCCGAGCACGTAGTCGAGCCTGCCGCCGTTCCGCACGAACGACTCCGGCAGCCACGGCTTCGTGGACGCCCTGCCGTTCACCTTGAGCGACCGCACGTACGGCGCGTCGGCAGCGGCCCGCGGGGCCGTGATGGTGATGTCCCTGCCGCCGTCCCGGTCGACCTCGATCCTCGGGAACAGCGGGCTGCCGAGCACGAGTTCGGCGCGCGAGGGCACCAGCGGGTACATGCCCATCGCCGCGAACACGTACCACGACGACATCGCGCCGAGGTCGTCGTTGCCGGGGATGCCGCCGGTCTTGTCGCCCCACAGGGTGTTCACCGCCTGGCGGATCGTCTGCTGCGCCTTGTGCGGCTGACCGGTGTAGGAGTAGAGCCACGGCGAGCCGATCGACGGCTCGTTGTCGAGCGCCGCCTTGTCCGGGCCCGCGTTGCTCAACGCCCAGCTGCCGTCCGCCTGGTGGAAGAAGGTGTCCAGCCGCTGGTTGAACCGGTCCCGGCCGCCCATCGACTCGACCAGCCCGGCCACGTTGTGCGGCACCATCCACGTGTACTGGGCGCTGGTGCCCTCGACGAACCCGTTCTCCGTGCCGGGCGCGAAGTCGCGCACCCACGTGCCGTCGGCGTTGCGGTTGCGGACGTACCCGCCGGTGCCGTGCGCGACCGGGTCGAAGTTGTTCTGCCACCACTGGGAGCGCTCGGCGAACACCGCCGCGGTCGCCGGGTCGCCCACGTCCTTCGCGAGTTCGGACAGGGCGAAGTCGGCCGTGGACATCTCCAGCGTCTCGGCCGCGCCGCCCCAGGCGTTCGACACCGACGGCATGTAGTGCTTGTCCAGGTACTTGTCCAGCGACGGGCGCTGGCCGACCGACATGACCGCCCAGCCGTCGCGGCTCAGGTCCAGCGCCGTCGGCACGGTCGCGGCCTTGACCAGCGACGTCAGCGTCGACCGCACGTCGAAGTCGGTGCCGCCGAAGGCGTGGATGCCCGCGAGCGCGGGGGCGGACGGGTCGCCGTTCATCACGTGCGTGCCGCCGGAGGCGTGCGTCCACCGGTCCCAGACGCCGCCGTTCTGGTCGGCCTGGTTGAGCAGCGACCGCGCGATGTCCGAGCCGACGTCCGGCTCCAGCAGCGTGAGGAGCTGGAGCTGCGAGCGGTAGACGTCCCAGCCGGAGAAGGTGCCGTACTGGACCTCCTGCCCGCCGGACACCCGGTGCTTCTCGCCGTCCACGCCCCGGTACTCGCCGTTGACGTCGCTGAAGACGTTCGGGTGCAGCAGGGAGTGGTAGAGCGCGGTGTAGAACGTGGTCCGCTGATCGGCCGTGCCGCCGCCGACCCGGATGCGCCTGAGCTGCTCGTTCCACGCCTCCACCGCGCCGTCGCGGGTCTTCTCGTACGTCTGCCGCGGCGGGTTCTCCGCCTTCAGGTTCGCTTTGGCGTTGTCCAGGCTCACGTAGGAGATGCCGACCTTGACGTTCGTGGTCGGGCTCTTCGCCGTGTCGAACCCGATGTAGGCGCCGGACCCCTTGCCCACCAGCGGCCACCCGGCCGTGCCGTAGGTCGTCGCGCCGGTCGACGTGGTCGAGCCGGGCGTGACGACGTCGTCCTGCCACGTGCCGACCGACGTGAACGGCTGGTCGAACTGGGCGACGAAGTGCAGCGTGTAGTAGCTGCGCCTACCGACCTGGTTGATGTAGCCGCAGAAGTTGCCGCTGGTCACGGAGCCGGTGACGGTGCGCGTCGCCGCGTCGACGGTCACGTCCGACGCGGTGCTGCCGACCTCGGAGTTGGCCGTGCGGATCAGCACCGTGCCGGGCTCGTCGGCCGGGAACGTGAACCGCCCCGACCCGGTGCGCTGCGTCGCGGTCAGCTCCGCCTTCGCGCCCGAGTCGAGGCCGACGGTGTAGTGGCCCGCCTTGGCGACCTCGTTCTCGTGCTTGAACGTGCTGGAGTACACCGCGTCCGTGCCGTCGGAGGCGGGGGAGGTCGTCACCGCGCCGACGTGCGGGAAGAAGGGGATGTCGCCGGAGCCGCCCGCGCACCCGGTGCCGGACATGTGCGTCAGGCTGAACCCGCGCACCCTGTTCACGTCGTGGTGGTAGCCGCCCGGCGCCGCGGCGCGGGTGGCGTTGCCCCTGGACAGCTCCGGGCTCCACGCCAGCATGCCGAACGGCGCCACCGCACCGGGGAAGGTGTTGCCGAGGTTCGTCGTACCGATCAGGGGGTTGACGAGGGACGCGGGGTCTTCGGCCAGGGCCGCGGGGTCGCCGAGCGCGGCGGGAGCCGAGCAGACGCCCAGCACGAGCGTGGCCACGGCCACGGCGGTGGTCAGGACACCTCTTCGCTGCATGGACGCGGACCATACCCACGGTCACCGGTCAGCTCCAGACGGTGAGGGATTCTTGTCGTCAAGCGGACAAGGCCCTGGCGTAGGCGTCCGGGTCCGACGCTCCCTCCGTCGCCACGCAGAGCACCGAACGGCCCGGCGCGCCGCCCGCCCGCCACGCCGCCAGCGTCGCCGCCCCGCAGTCGCCGATGGTCAGCCCCGCGACCGCCAGGTCGCGCATCGCCCGCGCCGCTTGGACGTCCGTCACCGTGATCGTCCCGGTCAGACCGTGCAGCAGCGTCGGCCACGCCACCGCCGACGGCGTCGCGCAGTCCATGCCCGCCATGGTCGTGCCGGGCGTGTCCACGGCGGCCATCCGGCCCACGACGATCGACGCGGTCACGCACGCCGCGGTGGCCGGTTCGACCGCGACGACGGCCGTTCCCGGTCGCTCGTGGACGGCCCACCGCACCGCGGCCGCCGCCAGCGACCCGACCCCCGTCGGCACCAGCAGCACGTCCGCCGGCACGTCGATCTCCCGGAACAGGGTCGAGTAGCCGTCGATGACCCACTCGGGCGGGCCGGTGGCGGGCTCCAGCGCCGTGTCCGCGAGCAGCGCGGCGCCCGGCTCGGCCGCGTGCCGCTCCGCCAGCGCGACGGCGGCGTTGTAGTCGCCGTCCACCCGCACCACGTCCGCGCCCTCGGCGGCGATCAGGTCGGCCCGGCTCGCGCTCGTGACGACGGGCAGGTAGACCCGGCAGCCGAGCCCGCGCTGCGCCGCCACGCGGGCGACCGCGCGCCCGTGGTTGCCCGCGCTGGCCGTGACCAGCACGCGGGTGTCCGGGTGGGCGCGCACCGTGCGCTCGACCGCCCAGGACGCGCCGAGGATCTTGAACGCGGGCAGGCCGAACCGGTTCGACTCGTCCTTCAGCCGCACCCCGTCGACCGTGCGGATCGGCGAGGGCCGGTAGCCCGGCATCCCGCGGTGGAACGCCTGCACCTCCGGACCGGCGGGCGGCGGCACCGCGTCGGGGCGGAAGTGCGGGTTGGGCGTGAACGTCATCGGCAGAAGCCCTTCGCGGTGGCGAGGAGCGCGCGGGCGCACTCGACCGTCCCCCCGAGACCGACCCACTCGACCCCGGCGTGCGCGCCGTCGCCGGGAGGTCCGAAGAGGACGGTGGGGATGCCTGCCGCCGCGAGGAACGCCGAGTCGGCCCAGTAGGACGCGCCCGCCAGCTCCGCGGGCCTGCCCAGCGCCGCGCCGACCGCGGCCACCACCTCACCGACGAACCCGTGCTCCTCGTCGATCTCGAACGGCTCGCGCGACAGCGTGGTGCGGCTGGTCGCCGTCACGTCGCACGACGCCAGCAGGTCGGCGACGTCGCGTTCCACGTCGGCCACCGACTCGCCGGGCAGGGTGCGGCGCTCGATCGTCAGGACGCACAGGTCGGGCACGGTGGACTCCTCCCGGCCGCCGGTGATCAGCGACGCGTGCAGTGTGCCCGGTCCGAGCCTCGGGTGCTCGCGGGAGCGGAGCCGCTCGTTGAGCCGGTCCAGCGCCACCAGCACGGGACCGGTCCTGAGGATCGCGTCCTCGCCCAGGTGCGGGCGCGACCCGTGGGCGGCCTTGCCGACGACCCGGATCTCGGTCCAGACGAAGCCCTTGTGGGCGGTGACGACGGTCAGTTCGGTCGGCTCGCACACGATCGCGCCGTCGGCGGTGAGCCGGTCGAGCACCTGCTGGACGCCGAGGCTGGAGTGCTCCTCGTCGGACACCGCGGCCACCACCACCTCGCCGCCGATCCCGGCGCGGTCGGCTTCCCGGCACGCGATCAGCGCGGCGGCCAGCCCGGCCTTCATGTCGTAGGCGCCGCGGCCGTACAACCGGTCGCCGTCGACCCGCGCGCCCAACGGCTCGGCGTGCCCGACCGTGTCGAGGTGCCCGCACAGCAGCAGCGTCCTCCCCGTCCCGGTCCGGTTGGACCGCACGACCACGCTCGGCCGTCCCGGCGTCTCCTCGACGACCTCCACCCGCAGCCCGGCCCGCCGCGCCCAGTCCGCGACGAACCCCGCGATCTCACCCTCGCCCGCCGCGCCGGGGACCAGCGACGGGTTCACCGAGTCGATCTCCACCAGCCGGGCCACCAGGTCCACCACGTCTTGTTCCACACGTCCGATCCTGTTGGGCTTTCCGGTTAAGCACAAGCAATGGCTACTTCGCCACGGGTAAGCGATGCTTATCTGGTGGACCCCCGCCTGCTTGCCACCCTGGAAGCGGTCGTGCGCACCGGCTCGTTCGCCGCGGCGGCGGCCGAACTCGGCTACAGCGCCCCCGCGGTGTCCCAGCAGATCGCCGACCTGGAACGCCGAATAGGCCTCCGCGTGCTGGAACGCCGCCCCGTCCGCCCCACCCAGGCGGGCCAGGTCCTGCTGGAAGCCGAACTCCGCCTGCGCGCCGTGCTGGCCACCGCCGCCGTGGAGCTGGACGCCGTCCGCGACGGCAGCACCGGCCAGATCCGCCTGGGCGCGTTCGCCTCAGCCGCCGCCCACGTCGTCCCCGGCGCGCTGGCCCGCCTCGCGGGCGTGCCCATCGCCCTCTGCCAGGTCGAGACCGACGCCGCCTACACGGCCCTGGCACGCGGCGACCTGGACCTGGCCCTCACGTTCGACTACGCCCAGGACCCGACGCCGCTGCCCGCGGGCTTGCGCCGCAGGCTGGTCGTCCGCGAACCGGTGCTGGCCGTGCTGGCCGCCGACCACCCGCTGGCGTCCCGCCCGACCGTCGACCTGGCCGACCTGGCGGGCGACACCTGGGTGGCCGCCCCGCAGGCGTGCCTGCGCCTGGACGTCGTCCGCGAGTTGGCCGCAGTCCGCCCGGAGCTGCGCTTCGAGGGCGACGACTTCCACACCGTCATCGGCTTGGTGGAGGCAGGCCTGTGCGTCGCCCTGCTGCCCCGCCTGTCCCTGCGGCACTCGGCGGCGGCCGTGGTGGCCCGCCCCTTGACGGGCACCCCGCTGACCCGCGACGTGTACGCGACCAGGCTGGACACCAGGCGCACACCGCAGGTCGTCCTCACCCTGGAACGCCTGCTCCACGAGGAGGCAGCCCGCATCGACTACGGTCCTCTGCTGTGACCAGCATGTGGGGCTCGCCCGTAGCCGCGAAGTGGAGCCGTTCCCGCCGTGACCCGGCCCAGGTCCGGTTCCTGACGTTGGCGTCGCTGCGGTGGGTGCTCCGCCACCGCGCCTACACGCCCTGGTACCTGGTCCGGTACTGGCGCCTGCTGAAGTTCCGGGTCGCCAACCCGCACATCGTGCTGCGCGGCATGGTGTTCCTCGGCAAGAAGGTCGACATCCACTGCCGCCCCGGCTACGGGCGGCTGGAGATCGGCCGCTGGGTGCACATCGGCGACGGCAACGCGATCCGCTGCCACGAGGGCTCGCTGCGCATCGGCGACAAGGCCGTCTTCGGCAAGGACAACACCGTCAACTGCTACCTGGACGTCGAGATCGGCGCCGCCACCCTGGTCGCCGACTGGGTCTACATCTGCGACTTCGACCACGTGACGGCCGACATCACCCTGCCGATCAAGGACCAGGGGATCGTGAAGTCGCCGGTGCGCATCGGCCCGGACACCTGGCTGGGCACGAAGGTCACGATCACCCGCGGCAGCGTCATCGGCCGCGGGTGCGTCGTCGGCGCGCACGCCGTGGTGCGCGGTGAGGTGGCGGACTACAAGATCGCGGTGGGCATCCCGGCACGGGTGGTGCGGGACCGGCGCGAGGACTACGAGGCGGACGCGGTCCGCCGCGCGGCCGTGCGGGACATGGCCCGCAAGGCGGCCGAGGCGCTGGAGAAGGCCAAGAAGGCCTAGAGCCGCCCCTACCCGCGCGGCAGCAGGTAGGCCCGTGACGGGTCGACGTCCAGGCCCACCTTCGTCCCCTCCACCAGGAGCTGGTCCACGTCCGGGTCGGCCACCGAGACGAGCACGGTCCCGTGGTCCGTCTCCACCTCGTAGTCCACACCCGCCCCCAGGTACACCGCGCTGCGCACGATCCCGGTCCCGTTCTCGAACGTGGGCGTGACCGACACCGACTCCGGGCGGATCATCAGCACCGCCCCGCTCCCGGCCCCCCGGTGCGCGGCCACCACCAGTTCCCGCCCGAACACCTCCACGCGGGCCCGCTCGTCCCGCACCACGGCGTCGGGGACGGGGAGGAACGTCGCGCGCCCGATGAAGTTGCCCACGAACACCGACGCGGGCCGCGTGTAGACCTCGGCGGGCGCGGCGACCTGCTCGACGCGGCCCGCGTTCATCACCACGACCCGGTCGGACAGGCTCATCGCCTCGGCCTGGTCGTGCGTGACGTACAGGCTGGTGATGCCCATCCGCCGTTGCAGCAGCCGGATCTCCCGCCGCATCTGCTCCCGGAACTTCGCGTCCAGGTTGGACAGCGGCTCGTCGAACAGCAGCACGGACGGCCGCACCACCATCGCCCTGGCGAGCGCGACCCGCTGCTGCTGGCCGCCGGAGAGCTGGTGCGGGAACCGCTCGCCGAGCCCGGTGAGGTTCATGCTCGTCAACGCGATCTCGACGGCCTCCTCCAGCCGTTCGCGGCGGGTGCGGGCGATGCGCAGCCCGTAGGCGACGTTCTCGAACACCGACAGGTGCGGGAACAGGGCGTAGCTCTGGAACACCATCGCCATCGGCCGCTTGTTCGGCGGCAGCGGGAGCACGTCGGCGCCGTCCACCGACACACCGCCCGAGGTGGGGGTCTCGAACCCCGCGACCATCCGCAGGGTCGTGGTCTTCCCGCAGCCGGACGGGCCGAGCAGGGTCAGGAACTCGCCCGCCCGGACGTCCAGGCTGACCCCGTCCACGGCGGGGCGGGCGGTGGGATCGGTGTTCTCGTAGCGCTTCACGAGGTCGGTGAGCACGACGTGGCCCGCGTGGTGGTCGGCCATGGCCGTCTACTCCTTCACGGCGCCCACGAGCACGGGCGCGTCGGGGATCGGGGTGGCGCGTGCCGGTCGCCGGTCGCGCAGGGCCAGGCGCACCAGGCCGATCAGCGCGAGCACGATGGCCATCAGCACGCAGCAGTAGGCGAACGCGTTGCCGAACCGGCCCGCGTCGACCTCGGCGAGGATCTGCGAGGCCATGATCTTGGTGTCGGGGGTCGTGAGGAACACGATCGGCGACAGGGTCGTCATGGAGCGGGCGATGGCGAACGTCAGGCCCGCCAGCAGCGCGGGCCGGATCAGCGGCAGCGTGACCCGGCGGAACGTGGTCGAGTCGTCGGCCCCGAGGCTCGCCGACGCCTCGTCGATCGACGGGTGGATCTGGTGCAGGGAGCCCACCCCCGCCCGGACGGCCGCGGGCAGGCTGCGGACGACCAGCACGACCACGATCCCGGCCGCACCCCCGAGAACGGCCGCCCCGCCGACCAGCGACGGGATCACCACCACCCCGCCGAGCAGGTTCTCCGAGCGGAACGCCAGCACGAAGCCGATCCCGAGCACGGTGCCGGGCACAGCGACGCCGAGCATCGCGACGAAGTCGAGCACGGGCCCGAACCGCGGCAGCTTCCGGACGACCAGGTAGGCGATCAGCACCCCGAGGAGCCCGGCCAGGGGAGCGGCGACCACCGCCATCGCGGTCGTGTCGACCATGGCCTCCGAGCCGATGCCGAAGAGCACGAAGTCGAAGTGCGCCAGCGTGAACGCGTTGTTCACGCCCGGCACGGCGGTGAACGCCCCGAACAGGATGGTGGCGTAGACGAG
>NZ_DASUSQ010000128.1:0-22915 GCF_036375055.1 Umezawaea sp. | reverse complement strand
GTCGGTTGGCCCCGCTCGGGACGCCGGTCGGTTGGGCGGTCGGCGGGGGTTGTTGGCGCCGTGTGGTGAGGTGCTGCGGCTTTCCGGCAGCGCAGAACGCCGCCTGCCCGTCGGAGAGGGCGGCGGCGTTCTGGGTGTCCGGCTAGAGCTTGGTGATGGGTACGCCGCCGATGAGCATGAGGCGGACCGTTCCGGCGCTGCCGAAGTCGATCGTGGCCGTTGCTCGCGGGCCCGAGCCGTCTACGGCTACGACGCTGCCCAGGCCGTACTTGTCGTGGGTGACGCGGTCGCCGACCTCCAGCGTGATGGCCGGGGCCTCGTTCCAGCCCTTGAACTGGGACGTGCGCATGCCGCGGGCCGCCAGGCCAGCCTGGGCGGAGTCGCCGCCGCCCCTGCGCCACGTGGTGGCCGCGGCGGGGCCGGAGCGTTCCGGCTCGACTCGGCGCCAGTCCACGAGGTCCGTCGGGATCTCGTCCAGGAAGCGGGACGCGGGGTTGGCCGACGGCTGGCCCCAGGCCGAGCGGACCAGGGCTCGGGAGAGGTAGAGGCGCTGCTGGGCGCGGGTGATGCCGACGTAGGCCAGGCGGCGTTCCTCGGCCAGTTCCCGCGGGTCCCCGAGGGCGCGCATGTGCGGGAAGATGCCGTCTTCCCACCCCGTGCTGAAGACGACCGGGTACTCCAGGCCCTTGGCGGTGTGGAGGGTCATCAGGGTGACCATGCCGTCGGAGTCCGCGTCGGGGATGGAGTCGGCGTCCGCCACCAGCGAGACGCGCTCCAGGAAGGCCGCAAGGGAACTCTCGGTGGGCAGGCCCTCGTCCTCCGCGGGGATGTTCACGACCTCGATGGCCTCGGCGTCCGAGGAGACCGGGGCCGCCGCGGTGAGGTCGCCGAACTCGCGGGCCACGGTGACCAGCTCGTTCAGGTTCTCCACGCGCGTGTGGTCCTGGGGGTCCTCGCTGGCCTCCAGTTCGGCGCGGTAGGCCGTCTTCTCCAGCACCGCTTCGAGGATGTCCGCCACGTCGTCGCCGCGCTCGACCAGCTCGCCCAGCTCGTCCATCAGCTCCATGAACCCGGCGATGGACCGCTGGGACCGCGGGTTGAGGAACTGGACCTTGCCCGCCACCGCGTCGCGCAGCGCCGCGTGGAAGCTCATCCGGTACTTCTCGGCGTGGTTCGAGACGCACACCTCGGCGCGGTCGCCGATGCCCCGCTTGGGGACGTTCATGATGCGGCGCACGGACACCGTGTCGTCCGGGTTCGCCAGCGCCCGCAGGTACGCGAGGGCGTCGCGGACCTCGCGGCGCTCGTAGAAGCGGACGCCGCCGACGACCCGGTACGGCAGGCCGAGGCGGATGAAGATCTCCTCGAACACGCGCGACTGGTTGTTCGTGCGGTAGAAGACGGCGATCTCGCCGTTCGTGGCGTCACCGCCGTCGACCAGGCGGTCGATCTCGCCCGCGACGAACGCGGCCTCGTCGTGCTCGTTGTCGGCGACGTAGCCGACGATCTTCTCGCCCTCGCCGAGGTCGCTCCACAGGCGCTTGTCGCGGCGGTCCGGGTTGCGGGAGATGACGGCGTTCGCGGCCGTCAGGATGTTCTGCGTGGACCGGTAGTTCTGCTCCAGCAGGATGGTCGTCGCCTGCGGGTAGTCGCGCTCGAACTCGACGATGTTGCGGATCGTCGCGCCGCGGAACGCGTAGATCGACTGGTCCGCGTCGCCCACGACGCACAGCTCGCCGGGCGGCACGCCGTCCTGCCCGGTGCCGACGAACTCGCGCACCAGCGTGTACTGCGCGTGGTTCGTGTCCTGGTACTCGTCGACGAGGACGTGGCGGAAGCGCCTGCGGTAGTGCTCGGCGACGGCCGGGAAGTTCTGGAGCAGCTCGACCGTGCGCATGATCAGGTCGTCGAAGTCCATGGAGTTCGACTCGCCGAGGCGGCGCTGGTAGGACGAGTAGACCTCGGCGACCCGGCGCTCCAGGTCGTTCGCGGCCCGGGCCGCCGCGGTCTCCGCGTCGACCAGTTCGTTCTTGAGGTTCGAGATGTGGATCGCGAGCGTCCGCGCCGGGTAGCGCTTCGGGTCGAGGTCGAGGTCCCTGGCCACCAACGTGATCAGCCTGCGGGAGTCGTCCGAGTCGTAGATCGAGAAGTTGGACGACATGCCGAGGGTCTTGGCCTCGCGGCGCAGCACGCGCACGCACATCGAGTGGAACGTCGACACCCACATCGACCGCGCGCGCGGGCCGACGAGGTCGGCGACGCGCTCCTTCATCTCGGCCGCGGCCTTGTTGGTGAAGGTGATCGCCATGATCTCGCCGGGGTGCACCCGGCGTTCGGCGAGCAGGTACGCGATGCGGCGGGCGAGGACCCGCGTTTTACCGGAGCCCGCTCCCGCCACCACCAGCAGGGGCGAGCCGGTGTGCTCCACCGCCCGGCGCTGCGCGGGGTTCAGGTCGTCGAGCAACCCGGACGGCCGAGGGGACGGGGGACTCGCGGGCAAGTCGAACAAGGCGCTCATCGTGGGTCCACGTTACCCGTCCCCCGCGGCGACCGGTTCCGCTCACCGCCGAAGGACGAGCGGAACCGTTTGCCCGCAGCGGGAACGGGGTCGGTCGGGTGCCCGTGTCGCGGTGGCGCGCGGTCGCCCGTCCACGTGGTGGTACGCGGTCGCCAGGTGGCGCGGGGCTGTGGCACTATGTGGCTGTGCGTGCGACTCACTTCGAGTTTTACTACGGGACCCGGACTCCGGCTCCCGTGGTCGCCTAGCGCGCGAACAGCCACTGAAGCCCCGGAGTCCTCGGACATCCGGGGCTTTCGTCGCTTCGGGGGTCCGGGACTCAAGCAGAGTTCGAGAGGTCACACCATGAGCACCACCGAAACCCCCGCCGTCGAAACCCCCGCGAGCGCACCGGACATCGACGAGCTGCGCCAGGAGATCGACCGCCTGGACAAGGAGCTGCTGCGCCTCGTGAAGAGGCGCGCCGAGGTCTCCAAGGTCATCGGCGCGGCGCGGATGGCCGCGGGCGGGACGCGGATCGTGCACAACCGCGAGATCGACGTGCTGAACCGCTACAAGGAACTCGGCCCGGACGGCAAGGACCTCGCGATGATCCTGCTGAAGCTGGGTCGCGGCGCGATGGGGCGCTGACCGGCGCGCCGGGCCCGCGGGGCTCTCCGAGTCCCGCACGGCCTCGGCGCGAGGACCCGGTCAGCCGAACGCGTCCCAGTGCGGCGCGTGGGCCGCGCGGACCTCGTCGAGGTCCGCGGTGGTGCACCGGACGTCGTCGGGCACGTAGGCCAGCGGGTCGTCGAGCAGGGGTTCCGGCAGGCGGAGCAGGCCCTCGACCAGTGCGTGCAGGCAGAGGGCGGCGTAGCCGCGCAGGTACCCGCCCTCCTGCGTGACCACCAGGGGCAGGCCGAGGTCGGCGACGCGTCGGCCGATCCGCCGGTAGCCGTCGGCGGTGAGGTTGTGGCGACCGTTGGGGTCGAAGGCGCTGCCGTCGAAGCCGGAGGCGCAGACCACCAGGTCGGGGGCGAACTCGCGCAGCGCCGGGAGGGCGATCTCGTCCAGCGCGCGCAGGTAGGCCTGGTCGCCCGCGCCGAGGGACAGCTCCACGTTGATGTTGCGGCCGTCGACGCCGGTCTCGCCGGGGGCTCCGGTCTGCGGGTGGTTCGCGCCCCACGGGCCGTGGCGCATGTGGATGGACACCGTCAGGACGTCCGGCTGGGCCAGGAAGACCTCCTGGGTGCCGTTGCCGTGGTGGACGTCCCAGTCGAGGACGGCGACCCTCAGGCCTGCTCGACGGGCGGTCTCGGCCACCAGCGCGGCGTTGTTGACCAGGCAGTACCCGTCGGCCATCGTCGGCTGGGCGTGGTGGCCGGGGGGCCTGACCAGCGCGTACGCCACCGGGGCTCCGTCGAGGACCGCGGCCAGCGCCGCCAGGGAGGTGCCCGCCGCGGCCCGGACCGCGTCCCACGAGCCGGGGCCGACGACGGTGTTGACCTCCAGGGCGACCCTGTCGGGGCCCGCGCAGGCCTCGCGCAGGGAGGCCAGGTAGTCGGCGGTGTGGACGCGTTCGAGCTCCTCGTCCGTGGCGAACCTCCCCGTGCGCCACGTGAGGTGCTCCGCGACCGGGCCGTGGAGGAGCGCGTGGCGGAAGGTGCGCAGGCGGGCGGCGTTCTCGGGGTGCTGTTCGAGGACGTCGAGCCAGGCCCAGTCGCCCGGCAGCTCCCACAGGCCCTCGCCCGCGTCGTGCTCCAGGCAGGCGTCGTGCCAGAAGATCTCCACCCGTCCGGGATATCAGGGGGATCACCGATGGTCCAGCGGTTGTCGCGAGGCACACTGGGGGCATGAGCATCGTCATCGGCCTCATCGCAGGCATCATCGCCATCGTCGGGGTGCTGGCCGCCTTGGCGCACGACGGCTACCTCGCCATGCTCGGCTCGGCCGCCAAGAAGAAGGCCGCCGCCGGCGCACCGATCGCGCAGTACGTCCGCAGCCGGTACACCGTCGCGGGCGTCACGACCGTGGCCGCGCTGATCGGGCTGCTGATCACCACGGGCGACAACTACGGCGCGGACATCATCGGCGCGCTGATCGCGGGCGGCAGCGGGCTGGCCGCCACGAGCGCCCTCCAGAGCAGTCGCAAGCGCCTGAACAGCGGCGCATGACCTGAACGGCCGCCAAGTCCAGCAAGTTCACACTTATGGGTGTCACCGCCCGTCACATGGTGGCCCCGGACAGCTACGTCCCCGACCTGCACCTACCCTCAGGTAGGTGTGGGTGTTCGTGGGCACCTGACCCGGCCCCGCACCGTGCCGGAGCGGGAGGGTCTGCACACCATGGACGACGGGGCTGGAGCGGGAGACCGCGGCAAGCACCGGCTGCGCGAGCGCGCGGCGGGCTGGCCTCACCACGAGGACGGGCTGGAACCGAGCGCGCACACCCGGCGGGCCCTCGGGCCCGGCCAGGTGCCCGCGCAGCGCGGCGGCAGGCCCGCCCCCGACCCGCTGGTCGACTCCGACGGCAGCGGCCTGCGGAAGTTCAACATCGGCCTCGTCCCGGCGTCCGTGACGCCGCCCCGCACGTGGAAGCGCGCCGCCTGGTTCGCGGTCGCGGCGTCGGCGGGGGTCCTGGTCGGGCTGGCCGTCGCCGCGGCGAAGCTGGTCGGCACCACCGGGTCCGCCGAGCGCGTCACCATGCCGGAGTACCCGGCCGCCGTGCCCATCGTGACCGACTTCGGCACCCGCACGTCCAGGCCCTCACCCGCGGCCCCGCCCCCGGAGACGAGGCCCCAGGCCCCCGGACGGGCGTCCTGGGCGCCGTCGGCGGCGGCACCGTCCGGTGCGGCGACGGCGAGCGGTGGCAGCAGCACGTCCGGCGGTGCGGGCCGGGCCTCGGCCACGTCCACCGGAGCACCGGCGAGCACGCCTGTCCCGACCTCGCCGACCGTCACGACGGTGCCGAGCGGGGAGGCGCCGCTGGTCGACTCGACGGCCATCGCCCACCGGACGGAGAAGTTCTACGAGGAGCTGGCGAGCAGCACCGAGACGGCCATGACGATGGCGACCGAGGCCTTCCGGTCCAACGCCGAGGCGGTGCTGGAGCAGCGGTTCGCGGACGTGTCGCTGGTCGAGGTCAAGGACATCAGCGTGGACCCGAGCAGGGGGATCACCATCAGCACGCTCCAGATCACGAACAAGGACGGCACCGCGAGCACCGAGCGGCGCGAGCTGACCTTCACCTTGAGTGGTGATCCCTTGATCAACGCCGAACGGCTCACAGCAATCGGCTAACGGTCATTAGCGAACGCACAGCACGACGCCGCGCGGTAGCCACTGCTCCATTCGAGCGACACCCTCCGACCGCTGAACGCCACGAAAAGGTGAATGCGCGAGTCGAACTGGCTATGCGCAGGCCAATCGCGGTACGAGTTCTGCCGACCAAGAAGGTACGGAGGAGCCGCCAGTGCAGCGCCCTACGACGACCGGCAGACGGCACGACCGCGCCGGATCGATCACCGTGGAAGAGCTGATCCGGAAGCAGCCGATCCCGATCCGCATCCCCTCCGTGGAAGAGGCCGACACCAACGTCCTCGTCCAGGAGGTCCTCGGTCTGGAGGAGGCGAAGTACCACCGCCGCCCCAACCGGGCGGCCAAGGCCGCGGGCCTGGTGACCGGCGCGCTCGTGCTGGTCGCGTCCGTGGCCGCCGCGTCGATCCTGGCGGGCAAGCGGCCGGAGGGCCCGGCCGAGCCGCCCGTCGCGGCCCCCATCGAGCTGAGCGGCTCGACCGCGCTGCGCCCCGACCTGCTCAGCGCCCGGCTCGGCAACGAGCGGCCCACCGCACCGGCGGCCGAGACCGGCGGCCCCACCTCGCAGCCGTCCGCCTCCGCCGAGCCGAACGCGCCGCTCGCGGCCGACCCGGTGACCGCGTCGAGCGCTCCGCCCACCCAGCCGGCCGCGGCGCCGCCCCCGGTGGCCCCGGTGGCCCCGACCCCGCGGACCAGGATCGACGTCGTCCGCGACTTCTACGAGCTGCTGCCCGCGAAGCCCGCCGAGGCGGCACGGCTGCTGACCGCCGACCTGGTGGGTGCCAACCCGGTCGACTTCATCCGGTCGTGGAGCACGATCAAGGCCATCACGGTCGAGGGCACGAGTCCGCAACCGGACGGCAGCGTGCTGGCCGAGGTGTCGATGCAGGAGCTCGACGGGCGGTGGCTGAGGGTGCAGCAGCGCTTCTGGTTCGCCGACACGTCCACGCCGAAGATCACGGCGACGGAACTCCTCTCAGCGCAGCGAAGTTGACTGCACGTAGCCGACACCCCCCTAAATACTCACTCAGAGTTTCCTTAAATAAGGTTTAACCCGAGAAAATCCCCCAAAGGGGTTACAAGCGGGGTCACGATTCGGTATCCATGTTCCCGGTCAGTGAACGCAGTGCAGTTGCTGGGAAGGTGTGACACGCGGTGTCGAACGAGGACAAACGTCGTCGGCGAGATGGATCGACCGCTCAGCTCTCGGTAGCGGAGCTCCTCGCCCGGCGTGAAGCCGAGACACAGGAGATCCCGGTGTACCGCGAGGTCGAGGAGGACACGGTCCGCTTCACGCCGGTGACGCCCCCCGCCGCGCTGTCGACCGCGCCGATCTCCCGCCAGTCGCTGTCCGGCCGCGAGCTGCACGTCGCCGAGCTGCTGCGCCGCGAAGGCCGCCCCGCCGACGAGGAACGCGGCGGCATGAAGATCAGCAAGCTCGTCGCCATCGCCAGCGGCGGCGTCGTCCTCTGCGGCACGGTCGCCTTCGGCGCGTCCCAGTGGCTCGGCTCCCCCGACGAGCGCCCCCTCGCCGACGTGCGCTTCGACGACCGCCCGGCGGCCCGCGGCTCCAACAACACCAACGGCGGCATCGGCGCCCTCGCCCTCCCCGGCACGCCGCCCAGCACGACCACCGCGGAGACCACCACCCAGCAGCGGACGCAGGAGCAGGCCGCACCGCAGCAGCAGGCCCAGCCGCGCTCGGCCCCCACCCAGCAGCAGGCTCCCGCCACGCAGTCGCCCGACACGCGGACGACGAACCCGACCACCCCGACGTCCGAGTCGACCACGCAGTCGCCCTCGCCCGCGACGGGCACCCCGACGTCGCCGGGCACGACGACCCCGCCGCCCAGCAGCAGCACGCCGCCGCCGTCGTCCGACTCGACCACGCCCCCGTCGTCCAGCACGCCGCCGCCCTCCAGCACGCCGCCGTCCTCCGAGGCGCCGTCCAACGGCATCGACCTCGGGATCGACCTCGGCCTCAGCCTCGGCGGCTTCGACTTCTTCGCCGAGGTCTAGGAGCACGCCGCTAGGCCGTCCGGCCCAAAATCCGACGACTTTCCTCGTGAACCGGTGACGGCGCGGACGGGTATCGGGTATCCCTTCGCGATCCGTGTTCGACGGTGCGTGACCTGCACAACGGTCCGAAAGCCGCCGTCACGGCCGGGGTAGGCTCTGCTGGCGATGACAGCCCGACACGGCGATGAGCGGTGCCCTACCCTGATCCGCCAACCGGAGCGCACGACGAGGAGCCCCAGCGTGAGACCTGCTGCACCTGCCGCGGTCCCGCAGCACCCACGCGAGGTGGCCAGGTGAGCGGCGAGGGTCAACTGATCGCCGACCGCTACCGGTTCCTCGACCGCATCGGCAGCGGTGCCATGGGCATCGTCTGGCGTGCGCAGGACGAGCGGCTCGGCCGGATCGTGGCGGTCAAGCAGCTGCTGCTGCAAGCGGGCATGGACACCCGCGAGCACGACGAGGCGATCCAGCGCGCCATGCGCGAGGGCCGCATCGCGGCGAAGCTGCACCACCAGAACGCCATCGCGGTCTACGACGTGGTCGAGGAGAACGGCGCGCCGTGCCTCGTCATGGAGTACCTGCCGTCCTACAGCCTCGCGGACACGCTTTCCGAGTACGGGGCGCTGGACCCCCTCCAGGTCGCCAGGATCGGCGCACAGGCCGCCTCAGCGCTCGCGGCGGCCCACGCGGCGGGCATCGTCCACCGCGACGTGAAGCCCGGCAACGTGCTCATCGCGGACAGCGGTCTGGTGAAGATCACCGACTTCGGCATCTCGCGCGCCACCGACGACATCACGGTCACCAAGACCGGCCTGATCGCGGGCACCCCGGCCTACCTGGCGCCGGAGATCGCCAGGGGCTCGGACCCGACGCCCGCGTCGGACGTGTTCTCGCTCGGCTCGACGCTGTACGCGGCGGCCGAGGGCGAACCCCCGTTCGGGCTCAGCGAGAACACCCTGGGCGTGCTCCACGCGGTCGCCGCGGGGCGCATCAACCCGCCGACGCACGAGGGCCCGCTCACCGACGTGCTGCTCCGGCTGCTCAACGTCGACCCCGCGGACCGGCCCACGATGGGCCAGGCCCGCGACCTGCTGGCGGCCGTGGCCGCTGGCCGCAACCCCAGCCTGACCGGTCTGCGGGCCGCCAGCACGCCCGGCGTGCTGCCCGTCGCCGGTCCGACCGCCGTGCTCGACCCCGACCGCACCCGCGTGGTGTCGGCGGGCGGCGCGGGCACCGGGTACCGCACCGGCCAGCACGCGCAGCCCCGCACCGTCGGGCCCTCCCGTCCGGTGGCACCGCCGCCGGGCTCCGGCAACCGGCCGCTGGCCGTCGCGGCGGCCGTGCTGGTCGGGCTGCTGCTGTTCGGCGGCCTGCTGATCATGCTCGGCGTGTTCGACAAGAAGGACCAGAAGTCGCCGATCGTCCCCCCGGCCAGTTCCTCCTCGACGGTCGCGACCACGACGACGACTCCCAAGCCGGAGCCGACGACCGTGGAGACGACGGAGGAGACGACGACCGAGGAGCCGACCACCACGACGACGACCACCACGACCACCACCACGACGACGACGACCAAGCCGCCGACGTCGACGACGACGAGCACGACGACGACCACCACCACGACGACGACCACTCCCACGACGACCTCGGCCCCGCAACCCGGTGGCGGTTGAGTTAGCTCGTAAGGTGGACCCCACACACGGACGGGTTAAATTCGAACCCAACCCCGTGTAACTACGTTTGTGCCCTAGTGGCGGTAACCCGAGGTTGGGTCGCCACTGACGAAGACACACCGCAATCACTCATGGGAGCAGCCGTGACCGACGATGGTCGCCTGGTCGCAGGCCGCTACCGATTGGGAACCCGAATCGGTAGCGGTGCGATGGGCGTCGTTTGGCAGGCGCACGACCAGCGCCTGCACCGCATCGTCGCGGTCAAGCAGCTCTTGCTCCAGCCCGGCCTGGCCGCGGCTGACACGGACGAGGCGAAGCGCAGGGCCATGCGCGAGGGGCGGATCGCCGCCCGCTTGCAGCACCCGCACGCCATCGCCGTGTACGACGTGGCGGAGGACGACGGCCAGCCGTGGCTGGTCATGGAGTACCTGCCGTCCAAGAGCCTCTCCACCGTGCTGTCCGAGCGGGGCACGCTGTCGCCCCGCGACGTGGCCTCGATCGGCGAGCAGGTCGCGTCGGCGCTGACCGCCGCGCACAACGCCGGGATCGTGCACCGCGACATCAAGCCGGGCAACATCCTGCTCGGCGACGAGGGCGTCGTGAAGATCACGGACTTCGGCATCTCGCGGGCCACCGGCGACGTCACGGTCACCGCGACCGGGATGCTCGCGGGCACCCCCGCGTACCTGGCGCCCGAGGTGGCGAAGGGCTACGACCCCGGCTCGCCGTCGGACGTGTTCTCGCTCGGCTCCACGCTGTACGCCGCGATCGAGGGCGCGCCGCCGTTCGGGCTGAACGAGAACACCATCGCGCTGCTGCACCAGGTCGCGTCCGGCAAGGTCAACCCGCCGAAGCAGGCCGGACCGCTGACCGCGCTGCTGATGCGGCTGCTCCGCCCGGAGCCGGAGGACCGCCCGACGATGGCCGAGGCGCGCGAGGCGCTGGCCGCCATCGCCGCGGGCCGGGCCGCCCCCGAGTTCCCGATGGCCGCGCCGCAGGTCAGCCCGCCGTCGTGGCGCGGCACGCCCGTGTCGTCGGACCTCCAGACCCGCGCGATGTCGCAGCAGGCAGCGGTCAACACGCCGCCGCCCGGCACCCGCATCGACGTGCGCCCCGGCCCACCACCTCCGCCGCAGCAGCAGCACAAGCCCGCGCAGCAGTCGTACCAGCAGCCCTACCAGCAGCAGCGGCCGGCCGCGGTGCCGCCGCGGCAGCGCCCGCCCAAGCGGTCGTTCGGGGCGGCGGGCACCGGCCCCGGCTCCGGCAAGCAGCGGTCGACGATGATCACCGCGCTCGCCATCGTGGCCGCGGCGGTCGTCGGCATCATGCTGGCCAGCTTCCTGTCCGACGGTGGCGGTGACACCGACAAGCGCGCCGACCCCGGCACGTCGGCCACCCAGTCGAACCCGCAGAACCCGCCGAGCGAGGTGGACGACTCGCCGGAGGCGGGCGGGGGCTCCAAGCAGCCCCCCAAGATCACCGGTGGCGCCGGTCCCGACCGGGCCACGCAGGAAAAAATGATCAAGGACTACTTCGCGCTCGCGCCGAAGGACCCCGACGCGGCGTTCCAGTGGCTGCTCCCGGACATGCAGTCCCAGAGCGGCGGTCTCGCGACCTACAAGGGCTTCTGGGCGGGCATCAAGAGCGTCGACATCGAGAACATCACGCTCAACGAGGAGTTCGCGTACGTCGTGGACCTGAAGTACACGGCCAAGGACAAGGCGGTCACCAAGGAGCGCAAGCTCATCGTGCTGAACTGGTCCGGCTCCGTGGTGCTGCTCCAGCGCGAGCAGAGGCTCGGCACCTACTAGTCAACTCGCCGCCGCGGCCTCCTTGAGGGCGTCCAGGAGGCTCGCCGCGGCCGGGTTGACGGCGCCCGCCTCGCGGAAGGCCGCGTAGATGCCCCGGTGCGGCTCGGGCCTGCGCAGGCGCCGCACGACGACGCCGGGGTGGGCCACGCCGAGGCCGAGCTTCGGGACGATCGTGACGCCGAGGCCTGCGGCCACGAAGCCCTGCGCGGTCGGGTAGTCGTCGGACTCGACGACGAAGTTGGGCGCGAACCCGGCACCCGCGCAGGCGTCGAGGACGATGTCGCGGCACGCGCCGGGCGGTATCGCGGAGTCCACCCACGGGTCGTCGGCCAGGTCGTTCAGGTCGAGCACGCGCTTGCGGACCAGCTCGTGCCCGCGCGGCAGGACGGCCAGGTACGGGTCGTCCAGCAGGTGCACCAGCTGGACGCCGGGCGCCGCCTCGGCGGTGCGGGGGTGGACCACGATCGCCACGTCGGCGCGGCCCGCGACGATCTCCAGCATCGGGTCCAGCGGCTCGGTGAGCTTGAGGTCGAGCTTCACCGACGGGTGCTCGGCGCGGAACCTGGCCACCGCGGGCGGCACGAGCGCGGCGCCCGCCGTGGCGAAGTAGCGGACGCGGAGACGGCCCGTGCGGCCCGCCCTGAGGTCCGTCAGCGCCGCCTCGGCCTCCACCAGGCGGTCGGTGATGGCCGCCGCGTGCTCGGTGAGCAGCTTCCCGGCCTCGGTGGCGCGGACGCCGCGCCCGACGCGCTCCAGCAGGGCCATGCCCACCTGCTTCTCCAGCGCCGCCACCTGCTGGCTGATGGCGGACGGCGTGTAGCCCAGGTTCGTGGCCGCCGCGGTGATGGAACCGCTGGTCACGACGGCTCTGAGGACCTGCATCCTGCGTACGTCGAGCATGGCCTCGACCTTACAGTTCCGCTACAAGGTCATGCAGTTCTTTTCACTTGTGCTGACGCTTTGCCGGACGCATCGTGGACCACGTGAACACACCCGGCACGCTGATCAGGTTCGGCGCACTCGCACTCGTCTGGGGCTCCAGCTTCCTGTGGATCAAGATCGCCCTGACCGGCCTGTCGCCGGTCCAGATCGCGGTCGTGCGGACGGCGCTGGGCGCCGCCGTCATCGTCGCGCTCGTCTACGCCCGCGGTCACCGCCTGCCGCGGTCCCGCACGGCGTGGGGGCACCTGACCATCGCCGCGATCTTCGGCAACGTCATCCCGTTCATCCTGTTCGCGGTCGGCGAGAAGACCGTGGACTCCGGTGTGGCGGGCGTCATCAACTCGACCACGCCCCTGTGGACGCTGGCGATCGGCCTGCTGCTCGGGTTCGAGAAGCAGCGCGGCGGGGCGCGGCTGGCGGGCCTGGTGCTGGGCTTCGCCGGAACGCTGCTGATCTTCGCGCCGTGGGAGCGGTCGGGGCTGGCGAGCTGGGGCGCGCTGGCGTGCCTCGCGGCGGCCGCGAGCTACGCCGTGGCGTACGTGTACATCGGCCGCACGCTGTCCGGGCAGGGCCTGACGTCGATGCAGCTCTCCTCGACCCAGCTGGTCATCGGCACCGGCCTCACGACGCTGGTGGTGCCGGTGGCGGGCCTCCAGCCGGTGCACCTGAACCTCGGCGCGGTGGTCGCGGTCGTCATCCTCGGCGTGCTCGGCACCGGGGTCGCGTTCGTCATCAACTACCGGCTGATCGCGGACGAGGGCCCGACCAACGCCACCACGGTCGGCTACCTGCTGCCCGTCGTCTCGGTGCTCCTCGGGGCGGCGTTCCTGGGCGAGGCGCTCAGCGTCCGGGTCGTCGCGGGCATGGTCGTCGTGCTGTTCGGCATCGCGCTGACCCGTCGCCGCCCCGTCACGGTTGTCGCACCCGTCGACACCCGACCGGTACAGCCCGTGATCCTGAAGTGATCAACTATCACTCAGCGTGACGCGGCGGCGGAGCCAGTTGAGACAGGCCACCAGGGCAAACAGGCACGAGTGAGACGTGCGTCTCCCCCGATAGCGTGGTTGTCAGGCGAATAGCGTCTCGGAGCGCTGTCTCGGACGTCTCTTCCCATGAGAGCGTGAACAACGCAGGTAGGGAAGGGATGAGCCAGATGGCCGAGAACACGATCATCACCGCGAGCACCACGTTCCAGCTGCTGGTCCCCGGCATCGCGCCGGCACCGGTCGAAGCGGAACTCCAGTACAACCCGGAGGACCCGTACGCGGTCGCCGTGCTGTTCCACACCGGGCAGGGCAAGGTCGAGTGGATGTTCGCCCGCGACCTGCTGGCCGACGGGCTGCTGACGCCGTCCGGCGAGGGCGACATCATGGTGCGGCCCGCGGCCGACGACCCGGAGCGAGTCCTGCTGGAGCTGAACGCCCCCACCGGGTTCGCGATCCTGTCGGCCGTGGCCGAGCACATCGCCGAGTTCCTCGACCTCACCTACGACGTCGTGCAGCCCGGTGAAGAGGACCTGTGGATCGACTTCGACCGGGAGTTGGCGAAGCTCGTCGCCAGCAGCTGACCGGCCCGCTAGCCTGCTCGGCGTGAACGCTGTCGGCGGTCGGTACGCCCTCCGGGAGGAGATCGGCAGCGGCGGGATGGGTGTGGTGTGGCTGGCTCACGACGGGCTGCTGCACCGCGAGGTGGCGGTCAAGCAGCTCAAGCTGCCCGACCTGGCACCGGCGGCGTCCGAGGTGGCCCGCACCCGCGCCATGCGCGAGGCCCGCATCGCGGCCCGGCTGCAACACCCGAACGCGATCGTGGTCTACGACGTGGTCGTCGAGGACGACCTGCCGTGGATCGTCATGGAGTACCTGCCGTCCCGCAGCCTCGCGGCGCTGGTCGAGGAGCGGGGCCCGCTGAACCCGGCCGAGGCGGCCCGGATCGGCGAGAGGATCGCGAGAGCGCTGGCCGCGGCGCACGCGAAGGGCATCGTGCACCGCGACGTGAAGCCCGGCAACGTCCTGATCGGCCACGACGGAGCCGTGAAGCTCACCGACTTCGGCATCTCCCGCGCGACCGGCGACACCACCATCACCGAGGCGGGCGCGCTCGCGGGAACCCCCGCGTACCTGGCGCCCGAGGTGGCGCGCGGCGACGCACCGGACGCGCGGTCGGACGTGTTCTCGCTCGGCGCGACCCTGTACGCGGCCGTCGAGGCCCGGTCCCCCTACGGCGTCAGCGACAACAACCTCGGCCTGCTCCACCGGGCCGCCACCGGCAGGGTGGCGCGCCCCACCCGCGCGGGTTCGCTGTCCCGCCCCCTCGAACTGCTGCTGGCCGTCGACCCGGCCGAGCGGCCCACCGCGGCCCGCGCCGCGGACCTGCTGGACGTCCTGCCCACCGAGGTGATCCCCACCCCGAAGGGCATCCCGGTCCAGGTCCCGCCGCCCGCGGGTCCGACGTGGCCGATCGCACGGCCCGCCTCGCACCTCCCGCCACCCGCGTCCACCTCGCACCTCCCGCCACCCGCTCCCGCCTCCGCCCCGCGGTCGCGGCCCCGGTGGCTCCTCCCCGTCGCCGCGGCGTGCCTGCTGGCGGTGGTCGCCCTCGTCGCGACGTCGTTCCTGCCCACCGGCGGCGGAACGCCCGGCACCGACCAGGGCGCCCCCACCTCCACGACGGGGTCCGGCCAGGCCGTCGTCCTCACCGACCAGGTGGCGTCGAACTTCGTGCTCGGCTACTTCCGCGCGATGAAGCACGAGTCGCGGACGTCGTGGGAGAAGATGGCCGAGGCGACCCGGCCGCCCTACGACGAGTTCGTGGAGTCCGTGGCGCGGTACGACGAGGTGGTCCCGCAGGCCAACCCCGAGGTCGCCGCCAAGGGCCCGGACTTCCTGGTGATCGGCAAGGTCGACCTCGTCGAGGACGGCAGGAGGACCGTCGACACCTACCGGGTCCTGGTGACGCTGGTCGACGGCGAGCCCAAGATCGCGGACCAGGAGGAGTAGCGCGACCCTCCATCTGAGACGACCGTTGTCGTCGCCCGTGGACCGACCGCCGGTTAACCTGCTCGCGTGGTGAACGCGGTCGGCGAGCGGTACCTCCTGCTGGGGCAGATCGGTGCCGGCGCGATGGGCGTGGTCTGGCGGGCTCGCGACGAACTGCTGCACCGCGAGGTGGCGGTCAAGCAGCTCAAGCTGCCCGACCTCGACCCGGCGGCGACCGACCTGGCCCGCACCCGCGCCATGCGCGAGGCCCGCATCGCGGCCCGGCTCCAGCACCCGAACGCCATCGGCGTCTACGACGTGGTCGTCCAGGACGACCTGCCGTGGATCGTCATGGAGTACCTGCCGTCCCGCAGCCTCGCGGCGCTGCTGGCCGAGCACGGGCCGCTCCACCCGAACGAGGCGGCGCGGATCGGCGGCAAGGTCGCGGCCGCGCTGGCGGCGGCGCACGCGAAGGGCATCACGCACCGCGACGTGAAACCCGGCAACGTCCTGATCGGCCACGACGGCACGGTCAAGCTCACCGACTTCGGCATCTCCCGCCTGGTCGGCGACGGCACGCTCACCGAGGCGGGCATGATCTCCGGCACCCCCGCCTACCTGGCCCCCGAGGTCGCCCGCGGTGACGCCCCCGACGCGCGGTCGGACGTGTTCTCGCTCGGCGCGACCCTCTACGCGATGACCGAGCACAAGTCGCCGTACGGGCCGACCGACAACAACCTCGGCCTCATCTACCGGGCGGCCACCGGCCGGATCGACCCGCCGTCACGGGCGGGCGCGCTGACCGGACCCCTCCGGCGGCTGCTGGCGAACGACCCGTCGCAGCGCCCCACCGCCGCCGAGACGGTCGACCTGCTCGCGGGTCGCGGGCAGACCCCGGTCGTCCAGCCCCGCGCGGGCGGGCCGAGACCCACTCCCCAGTGGATCGCCCCCGTGGTCGCCGCCGCCGTGCTGGTGGCCGGGATCGCGGGCGTGCTGGTGTTCCTGCCGCCCGCCAACGACGACCGCGTGCCCACCACGTACAGCGAGAACGTGCCGGGTCAGGACCCGAACCTCCCGGCGGTCGACACGACGCCCCCACCCGTCGACGTCTCCGGCGCGCCGAGCCCGGTGAACGCGGCGGCGGACTTCGTGCGCAACCACTACCTCCTGGTCGCCGACGACCCCACGACGGCGTGGGAGAACCTGGCGAAGAACTTCCGGCCGCCGCTGGAGGAGTACGAGGGCTTCTGGGCCAAGTACGACGAGGTGCGGCCGGACGTCCTGACCGTGTCGGCCGGGCAGAACGGCGGCTACGCCGTGGACGTCGAGCTGACCTTCGTGCTCGGCGGCAGCACGAACGTCGAGACCTACCGGGTCGGCGTCGAGACCGCCGAGGGCGCGCAGAAGATCGTCAGCTCGGCGAAGCTGTGAGCGCCAGCTCCAGCAGCGCGTACCCGCCGCCGCCCACGACGACGCCCATCAGCGAGCCGACCAGCACCTGCGCGGTCGTGTGGTCGCCCAGCTCCACCCGCGACCACGCCACGAGCAGGGCGGGCACGACGAGCACCAGCAGCCACGGCCCGTGGACGACGGCGCCCACGACCACCGCGGCGAACGCCACGGCCGCGTGCAGCGACACCTTCCACTTCAGGCCGAACGTGATGGCCATGCTGACGACCAGCGACGCGAACATGCTGCCCGCCAGCGCGAGCATCTCGGGGGGCGCTCCACCCAGCACGAGCACGGTGGTGCCGACCGCCAGCGAACCGCCCGCCGCCACCAGGGGAACCAGCCTGCCCTCGCGGTTGGTGACGTGGTGGCCCTCCCAGCGACCGCTGCGGGCGCCCTTCACGATGACGACCATCGGGACCACCGAGGCCGTGACGGCGACGACGAGCCCCCACGCGACCGTCGGCCACAGCGCGCGGGTCGCGGCGGCGGCCACGGCGAACGGCAGCGTGAGCACCCACACCCAGGGTGCGAGCACCTCGGTGGCGAAGCGGGCCAAGCGGTGAACCGGTTGTGACGTGCGCTGGCCCAACTCAGACCAGCCTGCGGTCGGACGCCCAGCGGGACAGCTCGTAGCGGTTGGACAGCTGCGTCTTGCGCAGCACGCTCGACACGTGCGTCTCGACCGTCTTCACCGAGATGAACAGCTCGGAGGCGATCTCCTTGTACGCGTAGCCGCGCGCCAGCAGCCGCAGCACGTCCCGCTCGCGCGGGGTGAGCAGGTCCAGCTCGGGGTCCCGGATGGGGGCCGCGCCGGGCCGGTCGGCGAACGCGTCCAGCACGAAGCCCGCGAGCCGCGGCGAGAACACCGCGTCGCCGTCGGACACCCGCACGACCGCGCGCACCAGCTCCTGGCTGGAGATCGTCTTGGTCACGTAGCCGCGGGCGCCCGCGCGGATGACCGCGATGACGTCCTCGGCGGCGTCGGAGACCGAGAGCGCGAGGAACACCACGTCCGGCAGGGCCGTCCGCACCTGGGCCAGCACCGCGGCTCCCCCGCCGTCGGGCATGTGGACGTCGAGCAGCACCACGTCCGGCTCGTGGTGGCCGATCCCGGCGACCGCCTCGCCGACGGAGCCCGCCTCGCCGACGACCTCGATCTCGTCGCTGATCGAATCGAGCTCGGCCCGAACCCCCGCGCGGAACAGCGCGTGGTCGTCGACCAGGAACACCCTGACCCTCTTGCCGTCGGTCATGACCTGGCCTCCTGCTTCCTCGGCATCTCCAAGTGCACCTCGGTGCCCTCTCCAGGGCTCGTGCGCAACTTGGCCTCCCCACCGTGCCGCACCATTCTCCCCCGGATCGAGTCGGCGAGGCCATGCCGGTCCTCCGGGACGGACTCGGGGTCGAACCCCTTGCCCCGGTCCCTCACGAAGACGTGGACGCTGTCCTCCTCCACCTCCCCGTAGACGCTGATCTCGGCCACCCCCGCGTGCTTGGCGGCGTTGACCATCGCCTCGCGCGCGGCCTGCACCACCGCCAGCAGGTTGTGGTCCAGCGGGCAGTCCCCGACGACGACCTGCTGCACCGAGACGGCGAACGTGTCCTCGACCTCCCCCGAGGCCAGTGCGATGGCGGCGGACACCGTGGACGGCCGCGCGGTGTCCCCGACGTCGCGGCCGTACAGCCAGTCCCGGAGCTGGCGCTCCTGGCCGCGGGCGAGCCTGCGGACCTCGCGCGGCGCCTCCGCCTGCTTCTGGATCAGCGCGAGCGTCTGGAGCACGGAGTCGTGCAGGTGGGCGGCGATCTCCGCCCGCTCCTCGGTGCGGATGCGCGCGCTGCGCTCCTCGCCGAGGTCGTTCACCAGCTTGATCCACAGCGGCACGGTGAGCAGCGCGACGCCCGCCAGCGTGGCGAGCACGGCGACCAGCGTGAACTGGATCTGGTCGAGCTGGTAGGTGGTGACCACCAGCACCCCGATGCCGAGCGCGACCAGCGCCACGCCCGCGGCGATCCGGATCAGCGTCGACCGGCCGCTCTTGCCGAACACCCCGCTGCGGGCCCCGTCCCGCCAGCGGCGGCGCTGCGCCTCGTCCGCCTCCCGCCACACGACGGCCGCACCCACCAGGGCCACCGCCAGCGGGCCGACGATCCACCCGCTGACCGCCCCCGTCAGCAGCGTGACCACCACGGCCGCGCCGAGCCCCAGCGCCAGCAGACCGATGGCCTGCTGGCGCTCCCCCGGCTTCAGCGGCGGCTCCCCCTCCGCGTCCGCGGTCCGCTGCGGCACGAAGACCCACAGCAGGCCGTAGGCGATGACCCCGACGCCGTTGAGCGCCGTCAGCGCCGCGAACACCGCGCGGACCCAGAACACCTCGACGCCGAGGTGGTCCGCGACACCGCCCGCGACCCCCGCGACCACGCGCCCGTTGCGGCGTCTGCGGACCGCGAGGTCCGCCCCTGCTGCCGTCTCCACCTGCGAACTCACCACCCGATCGTCACACGTGCCGGTACGTGAATCATCAGGGTTCCACCCGAGTCGGTGTTCAGGGTGCACCCCCGATGTGCTGAGCGGCGCGAAGCCGCAAACTCGGTGACGTGAGTGGGAACCTGACAGCTGCCAACGTCGAGGAGACGTTGAAGGACTTCTGGGTCAGCAGGCCCAGACGGCCGCACCGCGGGCGGAAGATCGCCGGTGTGGCCGAGGGCATCGCGGAGCGGTACCGGATCGACCCGGTGATCGTGCGGGTCGCTTTCGTCGCGATGGCGTTGTGCAACGGTGCCGGTGTGTTCATCTACCTGCTTGGCTGGCTCGCGCTGGCGCAGGAGGACGACGAGGTGTCCCCCGTCGAGGCGCTGATCGGGAAGGGCCGCAGCTCGACCCCGATCCCGCTGACGGTGCTGCTCTGCATCGCGGTCTTCCCGGCGACGGGCTTCTTCTTCGACGGCGGCTTCACGATGGTGGCGGGCGTGCTGCTGTCGGTCGGCGCCATCTACCTCCTCCACCAGAACCGGGGCGCGGTGAACCGGCCCGTCCCGACGACCACCACGACCTCCACCACGGATCAGGTGACGACCATGGGCACGGGCCAGGAGAAGACCGCGGACACCCCACCCGCGTGGGACCCGCTGGGTGCCGCGCCCTTCGCGTGGGACCTGCCCGAACCAGGGCAGGCGGTGGCGCAGTCGCCGGAGACCCCGCCCGCGCGGCGGTCCCGCCACCGGTCACCGATCACCGGCATCACGCTCGGCGTGTCGCTCCTGGTCGTGGCCGGAGCGGTCATCGCGGGCCCCTACGTCGAGTGGCTGTCCCCGCTGCGCACGCTGGGCCTGGTCATCGGCGTCATGGCGCTCGGGCTCGTGGCGGGCGCGTTCAGCCGCGGCGGGCGCGGCCTGATCGGCCTGGTCATCCCGCTGAGCCTCGTCGCGGTGGTCGGCACGATCGCGAACTTCGACGAGTTCGGCGGCGGCGACCGCATCGGCGACTTCACCGACAAGCCCGTGGCGATCGAGCAGGTGCAGGACAAGTACGAGACCAGGGCGGGCACCATCGAGCTCGACCTGACCGCGCTGCCCGGCTCGGGCACGGTCGAGACCGAGGTCTACGCGGGTGTCGGCACCGTCCAGGTGACCGTGCCGAAGAACGCCGACGTGGACGTGCGCTGCGAGACCGAGGTCGGGTCCGTGCAGTGCCTCGGCAAGCAGAGCGACGGGCGGGCGCCCGCGTTCGAGTTCACCTCCGAGGGCGAGGACAAGCTCGACGGAGGCCTCAAGATCGTGCTCAACGTGCACGCCGGACTGGGAGAGGTCGTGGTCAACCGTGGCTGACCAGGAGGTGGAGCCGCGCGGCGGCTTCGACGTGGTAGCGCTCGTGTTCGGGCTCGGAGCGGCCCTGGTGTCGGCGTTCGTGCTGACCGGCGGCACCAACTGGCCCGACTTCTTCGACCTGCGGTGGGTGATCGCCGGTGGCGCGATCGTCGTCGGGCTGGCCCTGCTGGCCGGATCGGTGCTCCGCCAGCGCCGCTAGCACCCCCGCCACTCACGCGGAAGGCCGTGACCCCGAGGGGTCACGGCCTTCGTGGCGTTCAGGGGAGGACTACTCCCACTCGATGGTGCCCGGCGGCTTGCTCGTCACGTCCAGCACGACGCGGTTCACGTCCGCCACCTCGTTGGTGATGCGGGTGGAGATGCGCTCCAGCACCTCGTACGGCAGGCGCGTCCAGTCGGCCGTCATGGCGTCCTCGCTGGACACCGGGCGCAGCACGATCGGGTGGCCGTAGGTGCGGCCGTCGCCCTGGACGCCGACGCTGCGCACGTCCGCGAGCAGCACGACCGGGCACTGCCAGATGGTCCGGTCCAGACCCGCGGAGGTCAGCTCCTCACGGGCGATGGCGTCGGCCTGGCGCAGGATCTCCAGGCGCGGCCCGGTGACCTCGCCGATGATCCGGATGCCCAGGCCGGGGCCGGGGAACGGATGGCGCCACACGATCTCGGGCGGCAGCCCCAGCTGCTCGCCCACCAGCCGCACCTCGTCCTTGAAGAGCAGCCGCAGCGGCTCCACGAGCTCGAACTCGAGGTCCTCCGGGAGGCCGCCGACGTTGTGGTGGGACTTGATGTTGGCGGTGCCGCTGCCACCTCCGGACTCCACGACGTCGGGGTAGAGCGTCCCCTGCACGAGGAACTGCACCTTCTCGCCGTGCTGCGCGGCCTCGCCGACGACCTCGAGCTCGGCCTGCTCGAAGACCCGGATGAACTCCCGCCCGATGATCTTGCGCTTCTCCTCGGGGTCGGTGACTCCGGCGAGGGCGTCCAGGAAGCGGTCCTGGGCGTCGACCACGTGCAGGTCGACGCCGGTCGCGGCGACGAAGTCCCGTTCGACCTGCTCGGCCTCACCCTGCCGCAGCAGGCCGTGGTCGACGAAGACGCAGGTCAGCCGGTCGCCGATGGCCCGCTGCACGAGGGCGGCCGCGACGGCGGAGTCGACACCTCCGGAGAGCCCGCAGATGGCGCGGGCATCCCCGATCTGCGCCCGGATACGCTCCAGCTGCTCCTCGACGATGTTGACCATCGTCCACGTCTGCCGGCACCCGGCGATGTGGTGCAGGAAGTGCGCCAGCACGGTCTGACCGTGCTCGGTGTGCAGCACCTCGGGGTGCCACTGGACGCCGGCGAAGCCGCGCTCCACCTGCTCGAACGCCGCCACCGGCGACCCTGCGGTCGAGGCGAGCACGGTGAACCCGAGGGGCGCGCCGACGACGGAGTCCCCGTGGCTCATCCACACCCGGTGCTGCGTCGGCACCTCGGCCAGCAGGGTGCCGGCCTCGGACACCTCGACCGGGGTGCGGCCGTACTCCGAGCGACCGGTGCGCTTGACCTCCCCGCCGAGGGCCTGGGCCATCACCTGGAAGCCGTAGCACATGCCGAAGACCGGCACCCCGGCGGCGAAGAGCTCGTTGCTGATCTGCGGCGCACCGGGCTCGTAG
This sequence comes from Umezawaea sp., assembly GCF_036375055.1. Lineage (GTDB taxonomy): Bacteria > Actinomycetota > Actinomycetes > Mycobacteriales > Pseudonocardiaceae > Umezawaea. The sequence continues at coordinate 752 of NZ_DASUSQ010000128.1, read as the reverse complement.
ACCGAGGAGGGCCCGCCCGAGAGCACGATGGCCTTCGGCTTCCTGGCGAGCATCTCGGCGACCGGCATCGAGTGCGGGACGATCTCGCTGTAGACCCGGGCCTCGCGGACGCGACGGGCGATGAGCTGGGCGTACTGCGCGCCGAAGTCGACGACGAGGACCAGGTCGTGATCGGTGGTCACGCGGGCACCTTCCGAGGCGGGACAGGAGGGCCCAGCCTATCGGTCGGGAGAGCCGTGAAACTTTCTCGCCGACCTGCGTAACCCGGGACCCGAGGGGTCGTTGCGGAGGTGAGACCCGGAAGGTCCTCCTCCCAGGCCCGGGTCTCGTGGGGTCGGTCCGCGAGGCCGGCTCGGTCAGTGCCCGGCCGTCCCTCCCTCCCAAGGCCGGGCCCTGGGCCTTTTTCAGGAGTTCTCAGCTCACCGCGACGATGGGCAGGCGCAACGCGCCCGGCGCGTGCGCCGGTACGGCGGGGTCGTTCGGCTCCACCGGGTCGATCCGCTCGTACGCCGAGCCCAGTGGCGGCCGCCTGTCCTCCTCGCCCTTGTTGGGCCACAGCGCCATGGCACGCTCGGCCTGCGCCGTGATCGTCAGGGACGGGTTCACCCCGAGGTTCGCCGAGATCGCCGAGCCGTCCGCGATGTGCATGCCGGGGTAGTTGAAGACCCGCTGGTAGGCGTCGACCACGCCGTCCTCGGGCGACCGTCCGATCGTGCAGCCGCCGATGAAGTGCGCGGTCATCGGCATGTTGA
>NZ_DASUSQ010000127.1:0-42826 GCF_036375055.1 Umezawaea sp. | reverse complement strand
CCCCCGTGCGAGCTACCGGGAAGCGCCCACCGCGAGGTGACGTCCGGGGAGACGAGATGGTCGGCGGGGAAGACCACCGCTGTGCACCGTGACCGGAGGCCGCCCGCCCCGCAGCGGGGCGGGCGGCCCGTCCGGCTAGCTCCCGTCGCCCAGTTCCTCCACGACCAGGCCGTGGGCGGCGGCGAAGGCGATGGCCATCGACAGGTCCACCGTGGCTCCCGCGATCTTCGCCTGCACCCAGCCGTTGGCGTCCAGCCGCGCGCCGCGCAGGTCGGCGCCACCCAGGTTCGCCCCGAGCAGCCGGGCGCCCTGGAGGTCGGTGCCGCGCAGGTCGGTGTCCCGCAGGTCCGCGTCGCTGAGGTTCGCCTCGCGCATCCGCAGCCCCCGCAGGTCGACCTTGCGCAGGGTGACCCCCGCGAGGCTGGCCAGCGTGAGATCGGTCTCGTGGAACGAGATCGGCCGCAGCACGGACGCCGTGAACGACGACCCGAGCAGGCTGCACGACGTGAAGGACGCCCCGGACAGCACCGTCCGGTCGAACGTGCACGAGCGGAACGCCGTCGCCGTGTGCTTCGAATCGCCGAGGTCCGTGCGGGCGAACGTGCAGTTGGTGAACGTGCAGCTCTTGGTCACCAAGCCCCGCATGTCCGCTTCGCTGAAGTCGCAGCGGTCGAAGGTCCGCCGTTCCCACGTCTCCTGGAACATCACCGCGTCGGCGAAGTCCTCGCCGATGATCACTTCGTCGTCCACGTCGAACACCTAACCACCTGAGAGGCTGCTCACCGCACCGACGGCGGACGATGACCAGTTGGTAACCTGCGGGAGCCGGGCGAAAACGCCCGGCGCGCGGTCCCGGTGCAGAGACCGCCGCTGACAGGTCAGTCCTGCCTAGTGGTCGTGCCACCCGAGGACTCCGCCCCCTGGACCGTCATTCGGGAAGGCTCATGACCCGCACGCCCGTGAACGTCACCGTCACCGGTGCGGCCGGCCAGATCGGCTACGCACTGCTGTTCCGCATCGCCTCCGGCCAGCTCCTGGGCCCGGACACCCCGGTCCGCCTGCGCCTGCTGGAGATCCCGCAGGCGGTCAAGGCCGCCGAGGGCACCGCCATGGAGCTCGACGACTGCGCGTTCCCGCTGCTGTCCGGCATCGACATCACCGACGACGCGAAGACCGCGTTCGACGGCGTGAACGTCGCACTGCTCGTCGGCGCCCGCCCGCGCAGCAAGGGCATGGAGCGCGGCGACCTGCTCTCGGCCAACGGCGGCATCTTCAAGCCCCAGGGCGAGGCGATCAACGCCGGTGCGGCGGAGGACGTCCGCGTGCTGGTGGTCGGCAACCCGGCCAACACGAACGCGCTCATCGCGCAGCAGCACGCGCCGGACGTGCCCGCGGAGCGGTTCACCGCGATGACCCGCCTCGACCACAACCGGGCGCTGGCGCAGCTGTCGAAGAAGCTCGGCGTGTCGTTGGGCGAGATCAAGAAGCTGACGATCTGGGGCAACCACTCCGCCACCCAGTACCCGGACCTGTTCCACGCCGAGGTGAACGGCGTGTCCGCCGCTTCCGCGGTGGACGACCAGGAGTGGCTGGAGGGGACGTTCATCCCCACCGTCGCCAAGCGCGGTGCGGCGATCATCGAGGCTCGTGGGCTGTCCTCCGCGGCGTCCGCCGCCAACGCGGCCATCGACCACGTGTACTCGTGGGTGAACGGGACGCCCGAGGGTGACTGGACGTCCGCGGCCGTCGTGTCCGACGGGTCCTACGGGGTGCCGGAGGGGCTGATCTCGTCGTTCCCGGTCACCGCTTCGGGTGGTCGGTACGAGATCGTGCAGGGGCTGGAGATCGACTCGTTCTCCCGCGGGCGGATCGACGCCTCGGTCGCCGAGCTGGTCGAGGAGCGCGACGCCGTGAAGGCCCTCGGGCTGATCTGAGCTGGTTCTTCTCCCGAGGGGCGGTCCGGTCGGGCCGCCCCTTTGGTCTGTCGTGGGCCGCGGCTGCCGGTTTCCTGGTAGGAAGACCGGAGTCCACTCCCCGTGCAAGGAGGCGCTCGTTGCGCATCACCTGGCCCGTGCCGGAACCCGAGTTGCCCGCTGACGTCCACCCCGCGTTGGCCGCCACCGCCCGCGCCGCTTCCGCGGCCTACGGCGAGGCCCGGCTGGCCCACACCCGGCTGGAGTTGCGCGAGGAGGTCGCCGATGGCGCTGACGGCACGCCGACCATGCGGGTCGACGCGATCGTGGAGGGTGCCATCGCGGACGCGGCCAAGCGCTCCGGTGCGAACCTGCTGTCCGAGGAGGCCGGGTTCATCGACAACGGGTCCGCCGAGACGCTGGTGATCGACCCGGTGGACGGGTCCGCCAACGCTTCGTTCGGGGTTCCGCTGTCGTGCTTCGCCGGTGTTGTGGTGCGCGACGGGGTGCCCAGCGAGGCGTTGACCGTGTGGTTCGACACCGGGCGGGCTTGGTGGGCGCGTGCTGGTGAGCCGACGCCCTACCGGACCACCGGGCGCACGGCGTTGGACGGTGCTTCCGTCTGCCTGATGCGGCCCAAGCGCGGTACCGAGGAGGCGTGGCAGCGGGTTGCCGCTCGGGCCGATCGGATTCGCGTCCTGTGCACCACGTGCCTGGAGACGGCGCTGGTGGCGGAGGGCTCGGTGGACGCGTTCATCGACGTCGGATCGGACACGCACAGGATCATGGACCTCGCCGCGGCGCTGGTGACGGTGCCCGCGGCGGGTGGTGTGCTGCTCGACCTGCGGGGCAGGCCGTTCACGTTCGACCACGACCTGACGCGGCGCTGGTCGGGGGTCGCGGCCGCCACGCCCCAGTTGGCCGAGGCGCTGATCGAGGTCGCTCTGGGGTGAGGGAGGCCGACCCGCTGCCGCCAAGGCCGTTTCCGGCCTTGGCGACGGGTTCAGCTGTTCGACCGCGATTCGACGAGGCAGTCGGGTCCTGGGTACACCAGGCCCTCGTGCCCGTCCACGAAGCGAACCAGGTACGGGGGAGCACCTTCACGGCCGCGAACCTCGAGGATCTCTCCGAGACGTTCCTCGACGCCGACCACGCGGCTGTGGACGTGCAACCGGTCGCCTACCAATGCTTGCATCTCTACACCTCCCGATGCCCAACAGCGTAGGACGCCGGGACGGCGGGCAACAGGCCACCAAGGTTTGGTTTCACCCGGTGGAAACGTGTTCCCCCAACGGGTGCGAACACGTGGGTGAAAGTTCGTCAGTTGGCGCAGGCGGTGTTCAACGCGTTGAGCTTGTCGAGCTTCTCCTGGAGCCACCCGGCCGCGGAGGCCGGGTCGAGGTCGCTCAGGGTGACCGAGCTGAGCTGCTGGGCCGACGCTTCGAGGGCCTGCTTGAGCGTCGCGTCCCCCGCCTGTTCGGCGAGCTTGGTCATCTCCTCGGCCTTCTTGTGCGCGTCGTCCACCGCTGCCTGCGGGTTGCTCAGGTCGGGCGTGAAGCCGATCAGCTTCACCGCGTCGAGGCAGAGCTGAACCTTGTTCGCGGCGTCGTTGACCGAGTTCGCGGCGTTGGTCGCCTCGTTCACGGCATCGCACCCGGAGGCAGCACCTGCCAGTCCGAGCGCCAGCACGACGGTGGCCACTGACCGGGAAGCGCGCATGGGGACTCCAGTTTGTCTTCACTCGACTGTCTTGCGGAACTCCGACATTACCGACACTCCGCTCCTTCGTGTCGGCGTTCGTACAAGCGGCGCACCACGTCGTCGATCTCCGGCTCCACGACGGCGAGGTCGTGCACCTCGGCGCGCGCCGCCACGGCGGTGATCAGCGCGGCGGCCGTGGTCACGTCCCGGCGGAACGCCAGGTGCTGCCGCTTGCCCCCCAGCTCCACCCGCACCGAGGTGACGCCGGGCAGGTCCGCCAGCGGTGCAACGGCCACCTCCAGGTCGACCACGAGCACCCGTTCCGGGCTGACCTCGGCCCGCAGGTCGGCCAGCGGGCCGTCGGCGAGCACCGTCCCGTGGTCGATGACCACCAGCCTCGGGCAGAGCCGCTGGATGTCGTCCAGGTCGTGCGTGGTGAGCAGCAGCGTCGTGCCGCGCGTGGTGTTCAGCTCGGCCAGGAACTCCCGCAGCCGTTCCTTGGACTCCAGGTCCAGTCCGATCGTGGGCTCGTCCAGCACCAGCAGCTCGGGGGCGTGCAGCAGCGAGGCCGTGACCTCCCCGCGCATCCGCTGGCCCAGCGAGAGCTGCCGCACCGGGGTCGTCAGGAACGGCCCCAGCTCCAGCAGTTCCACGCACTCCGCGAGCCGCGCGGTGAAGTCCGGTGTGGACACCCGGTAGATCGCCCTCAGCAGTTCGAAGCTGTCCTGGAGCGGCAGGTCCCACCAGAGCTGGCTGCGCTGCCCGAACACCACGCCGATCCGCCGCGCCAGCTCCTTGCGCTGCCGCGACGGGTCGACGCCGGACACCCGCACGGTCCCCGACGTCGGCACCAGGATGCCGGTCAGCATCTTGATGGTGGTCGACTTCCCGGCCCCGTTCGGCCCGACGTACCCGACGGCCTCCCCGGCCGCCACGTCGAAGCTGACCCCGTCCACCGCCGCCACCGTGCGGTGCGTGCGCCGCAGGAACCCCGCCTTCTCGCTGACGCGGAACTCCCGACGCAGGTCGCGCACCTCGATCATGATCCAGTCCCTCGGTAGTGTCGAACGGCGAACGTCCAGGTCACCGCGGCCAGGCCCGCGACCAGCGCGGCGACGACCGGTGACACCCACCCCAGCCAGGCCGGTGCCCCGAGCGGGTCGGGCTTGCCCAGCACCGCCAGCGCCGGGTAGTACGCGACGAACGCGCCGGGCACCACGAACGCCATCAGCCGCCGCAGCCAGCCCGAGTACACGCTGATCGGGTACGAGGTGAACGTGTTGCTGCCGTAGGTCACGGTGTTCGTCAGCTCCTGCCCGTCCACCAGCCAGAAGCACACGGAGCAGGCGATGACCCAGATCGCGCTGAAGATCACCGCCCCCGCCACGGGCGTCACGACCAGCAGCCCGATCGACCACGGCGTCCACACGACGTCGTTGTGCAGCAGGGCGTAGACCAGCACCACGAGCCCGGCGAACACCCGCCCGATCCGCTTCAACGGCAGGTCCGAGGCCATGAGCTGCGGCAACGTCCCCAACGGCCGCAGGAGCAGCACGTCGAACGTGCCCTGCCGGATGTAGGTCGGCAGGGCGTTCAGCTGCCCGGCGAACAGGTCGGACAACCCGAACGCGGTACCCGCGAACGCGTACACCAGCAGCACCTCGTCGACCGAGAACCCGCCGAGCGCGGTGATCCGGTTGAACAGCACCAGGATCACCAGGAGCTCCCCGCCCTGCGCGATGGCCTGCGCCAGGCAGTCGAGCAGGAACGAGCCCCGGTACGACAGCTGCCCGCGCACCCGCGCGTGCAGGATCTTCCGGTAGATCGCGTCAGCCACCCTGCACCACGACCCTCCGCACGGCCCGCGCGAGCGCCAGCTTGCCGCCCAGGAACAGCGCCACCACCCAGAACACCTGGTGGCCCACCGTCGTCCACAGGGGACCGTGACCGATGAACACGTCGATCGGCCCCTGCACGACACCGGGGAACGGCGTGAACCACAGCACGAACCGCGCCCACTCGGGGAAGAAGTCCAGCGGCACCGTCAACCCGCAGAGGATCGAGGTCCCCACGCCGTAGAGGGCGACCACACCGCGGTTGTCCATCAGCCAGAACGTGGACACGTTCACCAGGAACCGCATCCCGAAGCTCACGAGCACGGCCAGCACGGCGCTGACCACGAACACCGGCCACCGCTCGGGCGTCGGCCACCGGAACGGGAACAGCAGCGCCCCGACCAGCACCGGCGGCACCAGCCGCGTCACCGCGCAGTACGCCGCCCGCCCCAGGTCCTCCGCCGCCAGCGCCCACTGGAGGTCCCACGGCCGGTACAGGTCCACCACCACGTCCCCGGACCGGATCCGGTCGGCCAGCGCCGTGTCGCCCCACAGCACCACGAAGGACAGCAGGCCCTGCCCGAGCCACACGTAGGTCACCGTCGCGGCCACGTCGTACCCCGCGATGCGCCCGCTCGGCGACGATTCGAGCGCCGCCAGCAGCACGGCCATCCTCAGCAGGCCGAACACCACGTTCGTGGCCGAGCCCGCGAGCATCGCCTGTCGATAGGTCGAATACCTCCGGAAACCGGCCACCGCGAGCCGGAACTGACTGGAACCCCACGCACGCACGTCGGTCAACGCTACGGCGGCGCGCAAGCGGTTTACCGGGCCGGGCCGAGCACCTCGCGGCGGACGCGCTCGGCGAACCTCTGGGTGCGCACCATCTCGCCCAGCCGCACCCCCAGCCCGGTCTCGGCGTCGATCGCGCGCTGGAGCGAGTCGAGCAGTTCGAGGACGAGGCGCTCCGACTCGTTGGCGTCCCAGACGAGGTCGAGGATCCGCTCGCACTGCTTCACCGCGGCCTTCGACGAGGGCGGCACCCGGTCGGACCCGAGCAGCCGCAGCTTGATCGCGGCCAGCAGGTGGTAGCGGGCGGGGCTGTAGCCCGTGGGGATGCGCCGGTTCCGGATCAGCCACTCCACCCGGTAGAACGTGGCCGCCGCGGCGTAGTAGACGATCGGCTGCTGGTCGGGGGAGAACAGCTCCTTGCCGCGGGCGGCGAGCAGCGTCTTGAGGTGCCCCGACCGGGAGGGCTCCTCCAGGAACATGGCGACGTAGGCGCGGGTGAGCTGGGCCCTGGTGATGACGCGGGTCTTCTCGACGTGCTTGCTCTCGCTGTACTGCTTGGACCGCCGCTCGTAGTACAGGCTCCGCTGCTTGTCCCGGCCGCGGTGGAAGTGGTCCTCCAGCAACCGGTGGAACTCCTCGCGGACGGTCAGGTCCTCCTCGGTGACGACGGTCTGGCGGTTCGTCGCCGCCACGATGCCGTTGATGAGGTCCTCGTCCTGCGAGTGCACGATCCGCACGCTGACGTGGACGGCGTCGGTGAGCTGGTCGCGGTGCTCGAACAGCACGTGGCAGGTCTGGCAGCCGTTGACGATCTGGAAGTCGTCCACGTGGACGTCGTCGCCGACCACCGTCAGCCCCCGCGTCACGATGGTGATCCCGTTGTTGAGGACGGCGAACCGCTCCCGCCGCACCGGGTCGCGCAGCGTGTCGCGGATCTCGGAGTTGACGTCGTTGTAGCCCTGGAAGTCGCGCACGTTGTCGTTGAACAGCGTCTTGCGCAGCCGCCCCGCCTCGTCGCAGAGGACGTGGTGGACGAGGTCCTTCGCCGCCAGCAGGCCCAGCAGGGACTGGTCGACGTGGGGGACCTTGGGGAAGAACACCTTCTTCGGCATCGGGAACGTGGCCGCGACCTTGGTGGTCGCCCTCCGGTAGAGCTTGCGCAGCTCGCCGCGGACCACGCAGTGGAACTCGACGGTCTCGAACAGCCCCGGCTCGGCGAGCTGCTTCTCCGCGGAGTGCGCCTTCTGCGCCACCAGGTCCGCGACGGTGTCGCCGGTGGTCACGTAGTGGACGTGCAGCTGCGGCAGCCTGCTGGACAGCTTGCCGATGTCGCCGTAGACCGCCTTCACGCAGTCGCGGAGGTTCCGCACGTCCTCGGAGGCCTGGTAGGCGAGCGGGTCGGAACCCAGGACGTGGCACAGGTTGTCGGCAAGGTCGGAGACGACCTTCGTCTCGAACCCGGACGTGGTCTTGGCCTGCACGACGACGATCTGGACGTCCGGCTTCGAGACCGCGTCCACGGCGGCCCTGACCTCCTCCACGTCGTGGCACAGCTCCCCGTTGACCACGACGCCGAACGCGTCGATCCCCAGGTCGTTGCCACCGCCGGTGCGGTGGTCGTCGGGGCTGAACTCGCCCTCGTAGTAGGAGCTGAGCACGCAGTAGGCGGCGAACGCCTCGAACGCCTCGCTCCGCGGCAGCTCGGTGAGGCTCTGGACGTCCTGGAACTCCTTGACGAGCCCCTGGATGACGAGGTCCACGCGCGGGTCCCCTCTAGTGCTGTTCGGTACGGGCCCTGACCAGGACTTCCTCGGCGGTCAGCGCGCTGGACGGGTGGTGGCTCAGGCACATCGGCGAGTGGACCTTCTGGAACGGCATGCCCTCGCCGACCGCGTAGAACTGGCCCGCGTTCAGCCGGGAGATGTCCAGGACGGTGCTGCCCCTGGCCGCCGCCATCTCCTTGGCGGCGGCGACCTGCGTCGGGCTGTTGATGAAGCCGAAGTACTGCGTGGCGGCGTTGCCGACGATCCGGTTGTGGATGCCCTTGGGCGCCTGCGTGGCGAACACCAGCCCCAGCCCGTACTTCCGGGCCTGCGAGGCCAGCGCCAGCGTGCTCGACGTGCACGCGGTCATCGCGCCCGACGGCGCCAGGGTCTGCGCCTCGTCCATCACGAACAGCCCGCCCAGCGGCCGGTCGCCCGCCGGGTTCTGCTTGATCCACGCGAACAGCGCCATCTGGAGCTGGTTGACGAAGCTCTGCCGCTGCTCGTCGGACGGCAGGCCGATGAGGCTGATCACCGAGATCCGGGCTCGCCTGCCCGGCGCGGGCGTGAGCAGCACCCCTGGGTCGAGCGGTGTGCCCGAGCCGCCGAACAGCGGGTCGTTGATCATGGCCGCGGTGAGGGTCTGGGACATGTCCTCGGCCATCGCCTGGCCCTTGGTGAGCGACGTGACGCCGTCCGGCAGGTCGCCGAGCAGGTCGAGGAACGAGTCGAGGCTCCCGCCGCCGGTGTGGGCGAAGTACGCCAGCGCCTCCTTCAGCACCGCCCGCGCCAGGTCCGCCTTCACGGTCGAGCCGTCCGCGCGGGCCCGTGGCGCCAGACCCGCGACGGCGGTGTCGAGCGCGAGCCGGAACTCGTCGGGGTCACCCGCCAGCGCGGCCAGGTCGGGCAGCGGCTGGAAGCTCAGCGGACGCCCCGATTCCCAGGCGGGCGTCCAGACCACGACGTCGGTGTGCTCCAGGTAGTCGGCGGACCTGGCGTCGTCACCGGCGTTCCACCCCGCCGGTGGCGACGGCCACGCGTCGCCCAGCCGGGCCAGGTCGTTGTTCGGGTCGAGCACGATCGCGGACACGCCCTGGAGCGCGCACTCCTCCAGCAGCCTGCGGATCAGCACGGTCTTGCCGGAGCCGGACCCCGCGAAGATCACCGCGTGCTTCCGCAGCGCCTCCAGCGGGATCGGCACCGGCTCGCCGGTGTCCGCGCTCCGCCCCAGCGAGAGGAAGCCCGGCGGGACGGCGTGCACCTGCGGTGCGGGCACCGGGGCCTCGACCACGTCGAGGTCCTCGTCCGGCCACCCCGAGTGGTCGTCGTGCGGGACGGGGGACGCGGGCTCCCGGTGCTCCGGCGCCGGGTCCGGCTCGCCGAAGACCGCGCGGAACAAGGCGGTCGTGCTCGCGGGCCTGCGCTGTTCCAGCCACGGCTTGAAGCCGGGAGGGTTGTCGGTCCACAGCGCCTCCAGCGCGGCGAAGGCCTTCAGGTCGTCGGTGTCGACGTGGTCGAGGAACACCCCGCCCGCCGCGCGGAACGCCTCCAGCACCTCGCCGGTCTTCTTCGTCCCGGTCTTCCACGGGCCCGTGCGCAGCAGGAACGCCTTGCGCTTCAGCACGTCCGGGTCGAGGCCCGCGTTGATGAGCAGCCGCTGGATCCGGTTCTGCGCGGCCCTGGCGTCGGGGCTGGCGATCGAGCGGAACGACCAGTGCGCCTGGTCGTCGGTCTTCTCGTCCAGCATCCGCCGCAGCCGCGCGTGCAGCGGGGGGTTCGCGCTCGGCTTGGGGTCCAGCGAGTACTGCTCGCGCTCGTCGCCCTGCTCGAAGACGTAGGTGCGCAGCCCGGCGTCGAGCAGCTCGGGCATCCGCGAGTCCTCGCTGCCCTTGTCCAGCGCGGCACTCGGGTCGGCGCCCCGCACGAGTTCGGCGAACCGCTCGTCCAGCGCGTGCACCTGCTCGTCCGACGCGGTCTCGGCCCGCTGCTTGCGCCGCGGCGTGAGGCCGACCCGGCTGGTGAGGCTCGCGAGCGTCACCAGGGTGCCCGCGTCCAGGCAGGTCCTGACGTGCTGGTCGATCTCCTTGTACAGCTGCCGCGGCGTGAAGTGCACGGCCCCGGCGAACGCCTCGGGCAGCACCGGCCAGCTCGGGAACGGCGGCTCGAAGCCCACGGCCCTGAACCGCGGCTCGAACCGGGTCACGACCAGCGCGAGCCCGATCTCCGCCGACGGCACCGCCTTCAACCGCGTCGCCTGGCGGAACCGGGAGACCACCGCGCCGTTGGTGCGGCTGCCGAGGCTCTCCCACACCTGGTCCTGGCAGGCGACCACGGACACCGTGCGCTGCATCGTCTCGCGCATGGCCATCAGGCCGTGGCCGATCTGGTCGAGCAGGACGTCCTCGGCCGCGCCCGCCAGCGCGGGCTGGTGCTCGTCGGTCGGGTTCAACGACTGCGAGATCAGCGTGTCGATCTGGTCGACGGCGACCAGGCTCGGACCGGTCAGCGACAGCAGCCGGGACAGCTCGCCCGCGATCTGGTGCGGGCTCTTCGGATCGGGGTGGATGCCCCACTCGGCCCGCTCGCCGGGCACGGCCTCGCCCGCCGAGATGAGGTAGGACTCGCCGACCTCGCCCGCCGCGAGGTCCTTCGACGCGAGCAGGACCAGGGCCCTGGCGGTGTGCCTGCACCCGTGGCCGCGCTGCGGGTCCAGCCCGCCCAGCGCGCGGACGACGTCGTCGAGCGCCCGCCTGGTGATCGGCGCGGCCCCGACCACCTGCCGCCGGACCTCGTCGGTGAGCTCCAGCCGGTTCGCCAGCCTGCCCAGCGCGACCGTGAGCTGCGCCTCGCCGCCCCAGCCGGGGTACTGGAGGCCGGTGCGCAGCGCGTGGACGACGTTCTGCCAGAAGTCGCTGCCGTGCAGCAGGCTCACCAGGAAGAAGTACCCGCCCCGCCGCTGCACCTCGGCCCGCACCGCGCCGAGCATGTGCGTCTTGCCGGAACCCTGCTGGCCGGTGATGGCCACGCCGAGCGGGCTCGACCCGCGGCTCGCCCTGGCGTCCTCGTAGGCGTCCATGACCGCCTTCAGCGCGCCGTCGTTGAGCCCCTCGACGTGCGGCGTGGTCGAGTCCCAGACGTCCTCGGGGGTCGGTGCCCAGTCGAACCGCAGGTTCTCCAGGGCCTTGCGCTCCAGCTCGTCCATGGCCGGTGGCCTCAGCCGCGGTCGATGGACAGCAGGTGCTTGTCCTCGCCGCCGACGTGGACGGCCGCCTCGCGGTCCGCCTCGGAGAGGGTCTTCTGGTTGGCCTCGGGGATCAGGTAGGCCCACGGCTCCAGGTTGAGCCGCACCAGCGCCTCGTCGACCTCGTCGCGCGACAGGTGGGGGAGCGCGTCGCGCAGCCTGCTCAGGTTCACCCAGGCACCCGGCCGGGACACCAGCGCGTCGTACGCCGCGCGGATCTCCGCCTCGGGGTCGACGGCCCGCGGAGCGGTCGGGACCGCCGCCGCCCTGCCCGGCACGAAGACGTCGGCCATCTCCAGGCGCGACCTGGTCAGGTGGCCGTCGAGGGCGCGGGCGAGGCCGAAGAGCAGCCGGTAGCCCTTCTGCACGCCGGACGGCGTCGCCGCGGCCAGTTCCTCGCGGCACTGCTTCCAGCCCGCTTCGGTGAGCTCGTGCACGAACGCGCCGCGCAGTTCCCTGGACTTGCGGGCGGTGATGTACCCGGAACCGACGAGGCGGTCGCGAACCCTCTTGTCGATCGTGAAGCCGTACTGCTCGCGGATGTCCGTGTTGGACGCTTCCTCGACGATCAGCATGAGGGCCAGCAGTGCGGATTTTTCGGGAAGGCCGAGTAGAAAGTCCACCGCGCGCGATCTCCAATGGGACAGGCAGGGAGCTGAACGCGGCCAACCCTAGCTGTCCGTACCCCAGCAGGTCAGCGGTTCGCTCGACTGGAGCGGTGAATGGTCGCGAGAAAGTCACGGCCACCGCTGGAAATCGATCCGCTCGCTGGTCCGGAGACTCGTTCGGCGGTATGTCGGGGCATTTGACGCTAATTCCGCATAATTGCGGAATCAGCGTTCGGGGAATGCGTTCAGCGCTCCGCCGCGAGCACGCCGTCGAGCAGGCCGGGGTACAGCGCGTCCAGGTCGTCCCGTCGCAGCGTGCTGATCCGGGACGTCCCCTCCGGGCGCACGTGGACCACGCCCGCCTGGCGGAGGGTGCGGATGTGGTGGGTGCGGGTCGACTTGCTGACGTCGAGTTCGAGCGCCCCGCAGGCGATGCCGGTGTCCGACGTCGCGAGGGCGCGCACGATCGTCAGGCGGACCGGGTCGGCGAGCGCGTGCAGGACGGCCTCGATCCGGATCTCGTTCCGGTCGGGGTGCTCCAGGGCGTTGTCCATGTCACCCATAGTACGACAACGGTCGTAGTTCGACGAAAGTCGTAGTACGGTCAGCGTCGAACCATTGAGCCGATGCTGGGAGTCCGATGTCCGCCGCTGGGAGTCCGATGTCCGCCCGCACCTACCTGCTCGCCGCCGGCGCCTTCACCGTGGGCACCAGCGGCTACATCCTGTCCGGGCTGCTGCCCGCCGTGAGCCGGGAACTCGACGTGTCGCTGTCCACCGCGGGCCAGCTGCTCACCGTGTTCGCGCTGTCCTACGCCGTCGCGGCCCCCGTCCTCGCCGCCCTCACCGGCCGCTGGAACCGGCGCGAGCTGCTGGTCGTCGCACTGGCCGTCTCCGCGCTCGGCAACGTCCTGTCCGCCCTCGCCCCGAACTACCCGCTGCTCATGGCGGCCCGCGTGGTCAGCGCCGTCGGCGCCGCCGCCTACACACCCGCCGCCACGCTCGTCGCCACCGCGCTCACCGCACCCGAGCACCGGGGCCGCGCGGTCGCCACGGTCTTCGGCGGGCTGACGTTCTCGCTGATCATCGGCGTCCCCGCGGGCAGCCTCCTCGGCGGCTCGATCGGCTACCAGGGCGTCTTCGCGCTCGTGGGCGCAGCCTCGCTCATCGCGGCCGTCATCGTCCGCCTCGGCGTCCCGCAGGTCGCCGCGCCGCCCGTCGTGAGCATCCGCGAGCGCTTCGCCGTCGCCGCCGACCGCCGCGTCGTCCCCGTCCTCGGCATGACCGTCCTGGCCTGCCTTGCCGCGTTCAGCGTGTTCACCTACATCTCGCCGCTGCTCGCCACGACCGCGGGCGTGCACGGCACGGTGATCTCGCTGCTGCTGTTCGCCTACGGCGTCGGCGGCGCGATCGGCAACTCGCTCGGCGGCAGGCTCACCGACCGCTTCGGCAGCCAGCGCCTGCTGTACGTCGTCTTCACCGTCTTCACGGCCGTGCTGGTGACGTTGCCGCTCACCACCACGACCACCGTCACCGCGGGCATCGCGCTGTTCGTCTGGGGCCTGTTCACCTGGTCGGTCAACCCGCCCATCCAGAACTGGCTGATCGAGCTCGCACCGACCAACAGCGGACTGCTGCTGTCCCTCAACGCCTCCGCCATCTACCTCGGCGTCGGCCTGTCGGGCGTCTTCGGCGGACTCGTCATCGACAGCGTCGGCATCACCCTGCTCCCGCCGATCGCGGGCGTGCTGGCACTGGTGGCGTTCGGTCTCCTGGTGCACGCCCGCCGCGTGACGCGCACCCCGGAGCCGGTCCTGCTAGCCGCCTGACCCGAACGCGCTCGTCGTCAACTCGCCGCCCTCCTCGGGAGAACCCATGCAGAGGAAGTAGTTGCGGTCACCCTCCTCGAAGCCGACCACGCCGAGCTGCCAGGTCGACGTGTCGACCGTGGGCCGGGTGTTGGCCGCCATCGCGGCCTTCGTGCAGACACCGGCGATCTCCGGAGCCGTCAGCAGCTCGTCGCTGTCGACCTCGGGGATCCCACCCGACAGCCACCCGCCGGCGAAGGCCTCCCAGAAGTGCTGGTCGGAGCAGCTGGCGGCCTTGCGGGCCGTGGTCGCCTGGCCGCCGATCGAGACCATTCCCCGGAAGCAGGCCGGTTCCGCGACGCAGTAGCCCGTCGCGCAGGCCTTGAGGAACGGCGGCGGCAGCTCGTCAGCGGCCTGCCGCGCCGTTCCGGTGGCGGACGTGCCGCCGGTGCCGGACGTCGTCCCGCCGCCACCTCCGTCACCCCTCGGCACCAGCGACCACACGCCGACGCCGATCGCGACGGCCCCGACCACCGCGGCGGCGGCGACCGGCCACCGCCTCCTCGGCCCCGGCACCGTCGCCGGGGCCTGGCGGACCGGCGACCCGGCGGGAACGGGCGAGGGCAGAGGCTCCGTGCCGCGCAGCTCGTCCCGCAACCGCGCGGCCGTGGGCGTCCGAGCCGACACGTCCGGGTGCAGGGCGCGCGCGAGGATCTGGTGGAACTCGTCGGACACACCGGGCACCTGCGGCACGGGGGAGCGCAGCACCTCGCCGAGGTGGTCGAAGGACGTGATCGGCCACGGCACCGGCCGCGGCGGCTTGCCCGCCAGCAGGTCGTAGAGGGTCGCGGCCAACGTGTACACGTCGCCCGCCACGGTCGGCGCCGCCATCGCGAACGCCTCGGGCGGCGCGTAGCTAGGGCTCAGCGCGTCCCGCGTGACCGTGCTGCCACCCGCCGCGTCCAGCAGCGCGGCCAACCCGAAGTCCGCGAGCTTCGCCGTGCCGTACCGGTCGACGAGGATGTTCGCGGGCTTGATGTCCCGGTGCAGCACGCCTTCCGCGTGCGCCGCCGCCAGCGCGTCGGCCAGCTGCACCCCGAGGTTCCGGACCCGTTCGGCGGGCAGCGGCCCGTTCTTCTTCAGCACGTCGTGCAGCGACCCGCCCGTGCACAGCTCCATCACGAGGTACGGCGTGCCCTGCGGCGTGATGTTCGCGTCGTGCACCGCGACCACGTTCGGGTGTCCCGACAACCGTGCCGCCGCATGGGCTTCGCGCAGGAACCGCCGCCGGTCGCGCTCGTTGCCCAGCACCCGGTTGTCGATCTTCACAGCGACGTCGCGCCCGAGTTGCACCTGGTGCGCGCGGTAGACGGTGGCGAAACCGCCGGACCCGAGCGGTTGCAGGTTCGTCAGTCCGGGAATGTGCACCCGAGGACTTTACGTCTTCCTCGCCGCCGCCTTGGCCGCCTTCTTGAACTCCCGCACCTCACCGAGCGACACCGCGTCCACCACGTCGGCCACACTCCGCCGAGCCCCGGCCACCCCGTAGTCCCCGGCAGCGTCCCGCCACCCGTCGGGCTCCACCCCCCTCTGCTTGCCCAGCAGGGCGAGGAATATCCGCGCCTTCTGATCCCCGAACCCAGGCAGGCTCTTGAGCCGCCCGAGCACCGCGGCCCCGTCCCCGTCGGCCCAGATCCGCGACACGTCACCGTCGTAGTGCTCGACCACGTACCGGGCCAACTCCTGCACCCGCTTGGCCATCGACCCGGGGAACCGGTGGATCGCGGGAGGCGTCGACGCCACCACCACGAACTCACCCTCGTCCATCTCGGCGATCTCCCGCACCGCGAAGGCCCCAAGGCGCTCCTCGATCACCTTCGGCCCCTTGAAGGCCTTCTCCATGGGGATTTGCTGGTCCAGCATCATTCCGACGAGCAGTGCGAACGGGTCCTTGGCGAGCAGTTCGTCGGACGCCGGATCCTGGGCGAGGCAGAGCGTGCGGGTCATGGGCACCATCGTGGCACGACACGCGTCGACCGGCTTCACACGGGATTCTTGCCGTCCTGGGCGGAATCGGATACCGGGCGCTCCTTGAAACTGTCCTGAATCCGTTCCGCCACCACGGCGAACGTTCTGGACCAGATCAGTTCGGCAGCCTTTCGATCGGGCACGTCTGCCGAATGGTGGACGGGCCAGTCCTCCTCCGCAGCGACCCAGCGCGACTCCTTGAGGTCCTTCTGCCCGGCTTCGTTGAGCCTGCGCTCCTTGCGGAGGTAGCTCCTGTATTCGACGGTCGACCTGCCGAGAACCAGTTCTCTGAACCGCATGGCTTCCTCCTGTCGCGGTTACGCGATGACGGCCGAATCGCCGACCGGTCGTGTGGTCAGGCTTCGGTAGACGCGGTTGCGCAGCCACCAGATGCTGCCCATCGTGATCATGTGCAGCGTTGCGAGGAAGCCGAGGATCGACCACCACACGTCGGTTTTCCCGAAGAAGAAGATCTCGTGTCCCGTGGGGACCACCAGACCGGATTTGTTCAACATCAGCATGACGCTCGCGCTGAAGGACAGGATGAAGGTCGACACCAGGGAGAGCCGGGAGATGACGGTGCCCTCGAAGAGCTGGTCCGGTCGCGTCTCGAAACCCATCCAGGCGGCGGCGAGTCCGGGCACGGCCAGGAGGAACGAGGCCACCTGGCTGTCCACGCCGCCGAGGTCCACGGCGGCGTACGACAGAAAGCCGACGAGGAGCACCACGAGGCACGTCGTCAGTGCGGCGGTGAAAGCGCGTCCCACCGAACCCGGAGGGATCTCGTGGAAGTGCATGCTGACGTTCAGGTCCTTGTCGCTCGAGACCAGGGAGCGGCCGTAGAGGTGGAAGTAGTTCTGGCCACGGCGTCCGCGCACACGCCAGTAGGGCTCCAGGCGCGGTTCGTCGGTCCGCTGGATTCGCAGCACCGAACTGGTGTCGAAGTCGCCGAGGAACAGGTCGGAACTCGCCGCGACGATCAGGTGGTAGCTGTGGCAGGACGCGGCGTTCCGCGCGCTGATCGTCAACGAACTGGGGCGGAGCCCCAACGCCATGCGCAGACGGTCCCTGATTCCTTCTCTGCTAGTGAGGTTGGCTAGGCAGAGGTCGGGGATGATCACCCTGGAGTAGGTCACGATCGAGCGCGCAGATCCGTTCGTCGGTACGACCACGACTATCGCGTAGTGGGTGGAAAGTTTGGCGGTGAACTCCACCGCCAGCTTCAGGTAGTGGTTGTCATCGTCGCCGAGAGCCTTGATCGCGGCGAAGGCCGCCTTTCTCTTGGCGTCTTGCTCGACGTCCCGTCTGATGAACTCCCGGTCGGTTTCGTTCTCGTCGCGCACTACCCTGGAAAAGCGGAGGATCTCCGTGAGCGCCAGCTTTTCGGCGGACACCGCCTCGTTGGTGAGCTTCCCGTCGGGGAGCGCCGATTGCAGGAGGGTGCGCAGCGTCCTCGCGGCCAGCTCGCGGTATTCCCGGTGTGAGAGCGACGGCAACAGCTTGCCTGAGCAGTCCGAGGTGCGCAGCTGGTCGTACAGCGCTCCCTTTCGCGGAAGCGTCAACGCGATGAACAGGTCGTCGTTCGTGGGCCCGGCACCATTGACGTACTGGTGGTACAGGTCCAGTTCGACCGTCACGGACTTCGTGAGGGTTCGCCTGCCGGGCGTGTACTCGTCGGTCACCCTCCGGCGGATCACCTGAGGTGCGAGCACTGACAACGCGAAGTAGCGGACCTGGTCCACGGTCATGCGTTCGGCGTTGGACATCAGGGAGTCTTGGAGGGACGTCAAAGTTTCCTCGTCGATCGACCCCTTGAAATTCCTGCGTCCCTTCGACTTGCGATTGAGCAGTTTCCTCGATGCCGTGTCGAGGGCGGTGCGGACGTACAGGACGGCGACGATCGTCACGAGCGACCAGAAGGTGTTCGTGGGAAGTTCGTGCACCCAGTCCACGAGAAAGAGGAATGGGCTGATCGTCAGGAAGAGGTAGGTGATGACACCGGTGGTGGCTGGCGGACGTGCACCGGCATCGTGGTTCTGCGACGGCTCCATGGACGCGTTCCCTCCCCATCGTGAGCAACGCACCAGGTCCGCCATCTGATGTACTCAAGCCATCGGGCTGCTGTAACTGCGCGTTACGGAGGAGGGTGGGCGTTCATCCGGTTGGACCATGGAGAAGAAGATCCAATACTTCCCGGTGATCGTCGTGTGTTCCGCGCGTTCCCGGTCGAGCCGCTCGGTGGGAAGGCTTCGTTGCGGTGATCGCGAAGCCGGGCGCGGTCACCGTCCGTCAGAAGCGCCAGATTATCCAGTTCGACAGCAGTGGCACGAGGCCCGGTAGGAGGCTCGGGCCCTGGTTGATCGCCAACGCGATGAGCACGGTCGCCGCGAGGAATCGCAGTGGTGCGAATTCTGTGCCCTGGAGGCGGTACTCGGTGGTGATGAAGACCGGGATGAGGATCGTTGCGCTGAGGGTCAGTTTCAGCCAGTCCCAGACCGACAGGTCTATCTTGCCGATTGTGTACGAGTACGCGCTCGTCACCGCGAAAAGCGCCCCGTACGCGGCGGCCGTATAACTCCTGGGCCACGGTGGCAGCGGTTCCGGGGTGGTGGTGTGGAAGTTGATTCCCCCCTGGATGTCGCGTGCTTGCAGGGCGTGGTGAGCCGCGCCCGAGTGTTCGTTGTGCGTTCGGTCGCCGACTTCGTCCTCGTTGTGCTCCATGCCCCCGCCAGGTCTCCGTGAATCAGCTTCACCGGTTCGGTGGCGCCGACGCCCCAAGGTAACGGAGCTCAGGAGTTCGGAAAGAGGTCGTTCGAATTATTCGCGAGGTTCACCGCTTCGGACTAGCGAATTCCGTGGAGCGGAGAGAATCTGATTACGGTTTGTCGCGCTTCTGCACCCATTGGCGGTAAATGTTCCTGGGGGGAACGCCTCACAGCTCCACGATGCTCCACGACTCGAAGTCGCCCTCCGGCCGGGCCGCGAGGGACCAGCCGTCCTCGAACGTCAGCGTGAGCGACTCCTCGTCGGTCACGTCGACCGAGGCGACGGTCTTCATGAACAGCCCGAGCACGGGTGTGAGCGTGCCGGGCTCACCCGGCTTGATCTCGTGCTTCCCGCCCGTCCCGTCGCACAGCTGGAACGGGACCTCCACGACGAGTTCGGCGCTGAGCCGCGGGTGCGCGACCAGCGTGAGGCGGACCTGGTGGTCGAACGACGTCCGCCAGACCTGCGTGCCGACCAACTCGTGATGCGACTGCATGGTTGTAACGCTCCGAACTGACTAGTGGTCTCGCGGGCAATGTAAGGCCGTGGCGTCCGCGATACGAGGCCGGGACGGTTACAGCTCGTCGTCCAACCACGACACGTAGGGCCGGTCGCCCTCCGGGGTCTCGCGGTTGACGAGCCCGTAGCTCTCGGCCGGGAACACGGCGAAGGGCAGCGCCATCCGCAGCGCGAGCACCTCCATGCCGGGGTAGAGCGGCCTCGACTCCTCGACGATCGAGTACTCGACGTCGACCGGCTCGGGCACGTCGAGTTCCACGATCGCCTCGAACTCGCCCCGCGCCGTGCGGGTCGGCACGATCCGGACGGCGCCCGGTCCGGTGGGCGTCCAGTCGAAGACGGTGAACTCGCAGATCCCCGGCCGCGCCCACTCGCACCAGCCGGTGCCGTCGGCGCGGAACACGAGCTCCTCGTCCTCCATCGCGCTGTGGTAGCCGTAGTCGACGCTCCATCGGCCCACCAGGTCGGCGCTCATGTGGGCCAAGCTACAGAGTCGGCTGATCTGCTCGGCGACTCGCGGTCGATCATGGCCTGACGCTCAACGCCTGATCAGAGACCTGTGAACAGCGCTCGCACCACACGGCTCGAACGTTACGTGTTCTTCCCCACGGTTACGTCCAGTAGAAGTTGAAAAGCTCGGTGCCCCGGAATGGGTGATTGAAGCCCCGGAGTAGGTGAGAATGGTCGGGTGAGCGCACCACGTCAGGTCGAGGATCTCGTCGACGTCGACCGTCCCGCATGGCCCTGGGTGCAGGGATTGATCCAGAAGTCCGAGTTGTCGGTGGAAGTGCTGCCGGTCGGCCCGGAGTCGGCGCGGCGCACGCTGCACCGGCTCCAGGTGACGGCGGGGTCCGCGCTCGGCGCGATCGCCCTGCACACCGGTGGCCTCGTCATCGACAACTGGGTCCGCCTGCTCGGCGGCGGCGGAGCACTGCCCGCCCTCGGCGAGTACGAGGAGGTGGGCAAGATGACGGTCGGCTACGACCTGCTCGGCGGCCGCTTCGCGCTCAACGGCACCGCGCTGGACGGTCCGCCGGGCGGCCTCTGGTACTGGGCCCCGGACACGCTGGAGTGGGAGAGCATCGACTCGACCTACAGCGGGATGCTGGAGTGGTTCCTCGGCGGCGCGCTGACCAAGTTCTACGCCGACTGCTACTGGCCCGACTGGCGTTCCGAGGCGGCGCGCGCGGCACCGTGGGAGGGCATCACGCTCTTCCCGCCGCCGTTCACCAAGGAGGGCACCAAGGCCGACCAGGTGCGCCGCAAGATCGTGGACATGAGCCTGCTGCTCGACCTGTACGTGGACACCGCGCGCCAGCTCGCGGGCAAGGGGCCGGACGACCTCGTCGCTCAGGCGCCCGCCGCGCGGGCCTGAGCGACCACCTGGTTCAGCAGCACCCGGAGCGCCTCGCGGTCGACGGTCGCGGGGTCTTCGGCGAACCACTCGCCGAAGACCTCCACGAACTGGTCGGGCGTCATCGGCACGACCTCCTGGTTCTCGTCCTCGTCCGTGGTGATCTCCCCGGCGCGGCTCGGGTAGAGCAGCAGCGCGCCGCGCACCTCGACGTCCGGCAGCGCTCGCCGGTAGGCCGCCAGGCCCTCGGGCAGCATCGTGCCGCCGCCGCGGAACACGTGGCCGTTGCGCCACAGCGTGCCGTCGTCGTCCGCGCCGTAGTGGCCGGGTAACCAGGACTTCGACTCGACCAGCACGAGCCGCTTCCCGCACAGCACGGCGTGGTCGACGTCGGCGAACACCGACCCCGGCCACGACAGGCCGTGGAAGATCCGCGCGCCGGGCAGCCTGGTCAGGTACTCGCCGAGCACGTCGGCGCTGTACCGCTCGCAGAGCCGCTCGTCCGGTTGGCCGTAGACGATGCCGGTGTCGAACCGCCCGGCGAACGCCCGGTCCTCCCGCGCCGTGCGCAGGTGCTTGCGGACCAGCTTGAACGCCGCCGAGGCCGCGGCCGCCACCAGCGGCAGCCACACCGCGAGCAGCAGCAGCGAGAACCCGAACACCGCCACGGCCAGGAACAGCAGCAGCCAGCCCGTGATCGCCGCCAGCGCGGGCGCGTGGCCGGGGCCGCTCGTCGGCACGTACCGGACGCGCTGCGTCAGGTCGACCAGGTGCCACCAGGGGAGGTCGCCGAGGTCGACCCTCGGCCGCGGCGGCACGAAGGTCGGGTCGTCGCCGAACACCCGCAGCTTCGCGGACCGCCGGTGCCGGGACGCCGCCCTGGTGGCGACGGTGGTCGTCGCGCCCGCGCGGTCGTAGTGGAACCGCCGCACCGGGTCCTGGAGCGTCTCGTAGGCCTCCTGGAGCGTCCGGAAGCCGTCCCCGCTGCCACCCGCGTCGGGGTGGACGACCTTGGCGAGGGCCCGGTAAGCGGACTTGATCTCCCTGGTGGACGCGCTGCGCCCGACGCCAAGCACCTCGTAGTAGTCGACCGCGTGCACGAAACCGCCCATCATCAGTGACCCCGCGGAGCAGACCTTATTGCGTGCGGCCGAACCAGCCGAACAGACCCGTCGTGAGTTGATCACCCGACCGGTCGACGGCCGCCCCGCCGCGCCCCCGTTGCTCCTTTGGGTTTGATCTGGCACCACCTCCACGCGGAGCCACTAAGCTGGACCACGAGTCCGGTAGCGCAGTGGTTGTCGCGCTCCACAGAACGTGGGGAGGACGCCGGTTCGAATCCGGCCCGGCTCACACGGGGACCTGTAGCGCAGTGGTTGTCGCGCCCTCTCACTCAGAGCGGGAGCACGCCGGTTCGAGTCCGGCCTGGTCCGTTGGTCCGCCCTTCCGCCTGCCGTCGGCGCGCGCGGTCGAGGGCGCGTCGAGTCCACCCGGAGTGGAACCCCCTCAGCCCCAGGGCTTCCTGGCCCCGGCCCCCGCCGACCGACCCGTCCGCCGGGGCGGGGTGAAGTTCGGCCAAACACGCGCGAGCCATTGACTCAGTGGTCTAGTCCACTTAACTTTGGTGTGCTCGAACGATCACGCTCCGAACACCTCGACACCGACCGGATGCCCGCCGCCGCCCGGTCGGCCGACCGAACCTCGGTGGCGCGTTCTCCCCGGAGCCCGCGGGAGGCGCGACCAACGGTGAACTGATCACCGTCGTGCAGGACGGCGTCGGCTGATCGGAGGCGCTGGCCACCGGCCCGCCCTGCAGCGGTCGGTGGTCAGCGCGCTCGCCGTGCCCGTCGCGCGGCGAAAAGTTGCGGGCGGGTGGGACCTGCCCCAGGCTTCCGCGTCATGGCGACCTGCGACGTGTGCGGAAACGACTACTGGATGGCCTTCGAGGTGCGCACGGTGAGCGGTGGTGTGCACACGTTCGACAGCTTCGAGTGCGCGGTCCAGCGCCTCGCGCCCCGGTGCGAGCACTGCGACTGCCGCATCCTCGGCCACGGCGTCGAGGTGGAGGGCCGGTTCTTCTGCTGCGCCCACTGCGCCCGCGAGGGTGCGAGCGGCCTCGGCGCGCAGATCCGCGACACCGTCGGCGCCCATCCCGGCTAGGCGCCCCGGCCGCGTTCCGGTGCGCAGCGCAGCACCAGCCTCCCGTGCTCGAACGACGGCCGGAGGTCGCCGCGCGCGTCGACGCTCTTGACGCCGTGCGGCAGGACCTCGTCGATGGCGCTGAACGCGAGCACGTCCGACACCCCGTGCCTGCCGCGCAGCGCGCTCTGGCCGGGGAACCGCAGCGCGCGGCCCTCGACCCGGTCGCGGTGGGCGAGCGCGGCGCGCAGCGCCCCGCGCCGCAGCGCTTCCGGGCCTTCGAGCCGTTGCAGGGAACCGTTGTGCACGGCCACCCCGTAGCCGCGTTCGACCAGCGTGGAGATGGTGTTCTCCGACGGCTGCTCGGCCAGCCGGAACGACATCGCGTGGTGCCCGTCGACCTCGTGCGCGCACACCACCCTGGCGGTGTGCAGCAGGGCGGCGTGCAGGTGGAGCGCGGTCGTGTCGACGTCGTCCGGGGTGCGGTGGTCCGCGTCCAGCCCCAGCCAGGTGCTGCCCTGCACCGGCGCCTCCTCGGCGTTGGTCCTGCGCGTGGAGGCTAGTCCGATCGGGTGATGCGCCGGTAGCCGCCGAATGGCTGGTCGGTGAACAACCCCGCCGGTCAGACCGGCAGCAGGTCGAACCCGCCGAGGAACGGCAGCACGCCCGCGTTCTGGAGCGCGGCGGCCGAGAGCCACACCGACAGCACGGTGATGATCGGTCCGACGACGGCCATCTCGACCTTGCCGCCGGTCTTCATCCGCATGACCTTGGGCGGGGCCACGGCGAACCACGTCTTGCCGCCCAGCGGGATCGGCCACAGGATCGGGCAGCCCTGCTCGGTGATCGCGTCGCCGAGGTAGTGCGCGACGCAGCCGATGCCGACGGCCAGCCCGCACGCCGCCGCGCTCGCGGACGTCTGCGCGGTCCACGACAGGCAGATCCAGGTGATCGCCGCCGACGCGCCGGTGATCAGCAGGGCGTCCTGCTTGGGGCACCAGTCGTTCATGATCCCGCGCACGGCCAGGCCCGCGAAGACGAACATCAGCAGCGGCAGCACCCACTTCTCGCTGGTCTGCACGATCGCGGTGGTGCCGACGGCGGCGAACAGCGCGAACACCAGCGTGTGCGTGAGCCCGCGGTGGCCGCCCTCGCGCTTCGAGTCGCGCTTGGTGCGGGTGGTCCGGTAGACGAACGCGCTGACCGCGCTCACCCCGCCGGAGATGCCCTGGGTGAGCGGTCCGAAGGTGCGCGACACGGTCGAGCCGGGGTGGTCCAGGTCGGGCAGCAGGGCGGCCCCGGTCGCCAGCACGGCGCCGACGGCCCAGCTCCGCGGCTCCAGCTGGCCGATCGGGTGCTCGGCGGCGAACGCCGTGACGGCGGCCCACGCCAGCAGTCCGCTCATGGCGTGCGTTGGTCCCGTGGACAACTGCTTCCCCCCCAAGATCACTCGTTCGGGGAAGCGTAGGTGATCACCGGAACCTACCGGTCAGTTCCGCGCGTTCCGGGGGCTCATGGCAGGCTCGGTGAAGTCGCGGCGTCGTTTACGTCACGGTCGACCGACGGCCATCAGGCTTTAGCAGTACGCTTGTACCGCTTGCGCGGGTCGCGAGTAGGAACTCGAAGGGAGCAGTCCGAGAACATGGGCAAGATCAAGGTGCAGGGCACCGTCGTCGAACTCGACGGCGACGAGATGACCCGGATCATCTGGCAGTTCATCAAGGACAAGCTGATCCACCCGTACCTGGACGTCAACCTCGAGTACTACGACCTGGGCATCGAGCACCGGGACGCGACCGACGACCAGGTCACGATCGACGCCGCCAACGCCATCAAGAAGCACGGCGTCGGCGTCAAGTGCGCGACCATCACGCCCGACGAGGCGCGGGTCGAGGAGTTCGGCCTGAAGAAGATGTGGGTCTCGCCCAACGGCACGATCCGCAACATCCTCGGCGGCGTCGTCTTCCGCGAGCCGATCATCATCTCGAACATTCCCCGCCTGGTGCCGGGCTGGACCAAGCCGATCATCATCGGCCGCCACGCCCACGGCGACCAGTACAAGGCGACCAACTTCAAGGTCCCCGGCGCGGGCAAGCTGACCATCACGTTCCAGCCCGAGGACGGCTCCGAGCCGATCGAGCACGTGGTCGCCGAGTACCCGGCCGACGGCGGCGTCGCGATGGGCATGTACAACTTCAACAAGTCCATCGAGGACTTCGCGCGCGCCTCGTTCTCCTACGGCTTGCAGCGCAACTACCCGGTCTACATGTCGACCAAGAACACCATCCTCAAGGCGTACGACGGCGCCTTCAAGGACATCTTCCAGAAGATCTTCGACGAGGAGTTCAAGGCGGAGTTCGACGCCAAGGGCCTCACCTACGAGCACCGCCTGATCGACGACATGGTCGCCGCCGCGATGAAGTGGGAGGGCGGCTACGTCTGGGCGTGCAAGAACTACGACGGCGACGTCCAGTCCGACACCGTCGCGCAGGGCTTCGGCTCGCTGGGCCTCATGACCTCCGTCCTGATGACCCCGGACGGCAAGACCGTCGAGGCCGAGGCGGCGCACGGCACCGTGACGCGGCACTACCGCCAGCACCAGGCGGGCAAGCCCACCTCCACGAACCCGATCGCGTCGATCTACGCGTGGACCGGTGGCCTGAAGCACCGCGGCAAGCTCGACGGCACCCCCGAGGTCACCAAGTTCGCGGAGACCCTGGAGCAGGTCGTCATCGAGACCGTCGAGAGCGGCAAGATGACCAAGGACCTCGCCGCGCTCGTGGGCAAGGACCAGGAGTGGCAGACGACCGAGGACTTCCTCGCGACGCTGGACGAGAACCTCCAGAAGAAGATGGCCTCCTTCTGATCTGATCTCGTGAGGCGGAGGGCCCGACCGGTTCCGGTCGGGCCCTCCGTCGTGCGGGATCGGTGAAAGCCCGGTGGGCGGGTGGGCCGGACCGCTATGGTCCTGGACAGGTCAGGGGGGCCTGTCCTGCTCCACGTCGTGGGGCCTCGTCCGGGGGGAACACCATCATGTCCGCGTATCTCGCGCGCAGATTCGTCGCGCTCGCAGCAGCTCTCGCGCTCAGCGGAACGCTGAGCGCCACCGCCCACGCCGGAGGACCGGGAACCACGGGTCCGGTCGACCGGTCCGCCCCGGTCGACGCGCCAGGGTCGATCAGCGGCCTCATCTACGGCGACGCCAACGGCGACGGCGCGGCGGACGCGGGCGAGGGGCTCGCGGGCGTCGACGTGAACATCAGCGCGGGCACGGGGGTGGTGCGGGCCCGCACCGGGGCGGACGGCCGGTTCACGGTCGGCGACCTCCCCGCGCGCACCTACGGGGTGTTCGCGCACCAGGCGCCGGACGGCTGGGTCCTGCCGCCCTCCCGGTACGTCGACGTCGACGGCGACGAGTACCTGGAGTACCGGGCGGTCCGCCCGCTCAGCGACCAGCTCACGGCGTCCATCGCCTTCACCGAGGACACCTACGCGGTGGGGCAGACCGCCGAGATGACGCTGGTGCTGGCCAACAGGGGCGGTGCGGCCATCAGCGGCGTCAAGGCGGGCTGCGACCGCAGCGGTGGCGAGGGACCGCACGTCGTCGACATGGCGCTCGGCGACCTGGCCTGGGACGCGGAGGGCGTCACGCTGGCCGCGGGTGCGTCGCGGACGTTCACGCTCACCGGTGTCGTGCCCGCGAAGGCGGCGGGCTTCGCGGCGGTCTCCGCGGTGTGCGACTTCGGCCCCGGCGAGGACCCCGCAGGCTACCCGGCCGTCCGCGCCGAGGCGCGGGTGCCGGGCGCCGGGCCCGGCGACACCTGGGGCCGCCTGTACCACGACGAGGACGGCGACTCGGTCGCCGACGCCGACGAGTTCGTGGCCGGTGTCGAGGTCGCCGCGATCGACCGGATCGCCGACCAGGTCGTCGCCACGACGACCACCGACGCCGACGGCAGGCTGGAGTTCACCAACCTCCCGGCGGGTCCGTACGACCTGGAGCCGCACGGGCCGTGGCGGTTCGAGCACGGCCACGCGGAGTTCACCATCGGCACCTGCGCCACCCACTGCCGCGCCGGTTGGTACACCGGGCTCCTGCCCGCCCCGTAGGGGGCCGGCACCGGGACGCAGGTGAAGGCCCGACCGGGTGGTCGGGCCTTCACCGCTCGGTGACCGCCTCACCCGTTGGGTGGGCCTGCGGGGTGGTTGTCCCGTCGAACCGTCCACACCGGCCTCCCAGTAGCTATACCTGCTGGTGGGAAGCTGATCGGGGAGGCGAGTGATGTTCGGGATTCCGGTGCGGGGCATGATCGTGATCGGCGTGCTGGCCGGTGCGGGGTTGATGTACGCCGCCAGCGGCGGGAAGCCGATGGGAGCGGCCGACGCCTCGACCGTGTGCCGGATGACCGTGACGGCGGACGTGCTCAACGTGCGGTCCGGGCCCGCCGACACGCAGCCCATCCTGTCGACGTTGCAGCGCGACGCGGTGACGCGGGCCGAGCGCAAGGTCGAGAACGGCTACCGGATGCTCGACACCGGGCGCTGGGTGAACGAGGAGTTCGTCGCACCGACCTCCGACAGCGAGTGCTCGGTGACCTGATGGTCTGATGTGTCCATGTTCTCCCGGTGGTTCCGCGGCGGTGACGCCGAGTTGATGACGTGCGCGTGCGACCCGGAGTGGCCCGGACTGGTCACCGAGGCCTACGGGGAGCCGATCGAGGCCGTGCCCGCGGAGCAGTCGAGCGTGCTGGTCGGCATGCTCGGGCTGGTCGCGCACTGCACCGGCTGCCGGGCGCGCTACCCGTACGGCTTCCGCACCGCGGCCCGTGGATAGGCTCCTCGCGTGCTGACCGTGTCGACCGTGAACGTGAACGGCCTGCGTGCCGCCGCCAAGAAGGGCTACCTGGAGTGGCTCGACGCGACCGAGGCCGACGTCGTGTGCCTCCAGGAGGTGCGGGCCGAGCCGGGGCAGCTCGACGACGAGGTGCGCGAGCCGGACGGCTGGCACGTCGTGCACGCCCACTCCGAGGTCAAGGGCCGCAGCGGCGTCTCGCTGCTGAGCCGCGTCGCGCCCGACGCCGTGCGGATCGGCTTCGGCGCGCCGGAGTTCGAGGCGAGCGGCCGGTACGTCGAGGTGGAGCTGCCCGGCGTCGTCGTGGCCAGCCTCTACCTGCCCAGCGGTGACGTCGGCACGCCGAGGCAGGACGAGAAGGAGCGGTTCACCGCCGAGTTCCTCCCGTACCTCGTCGAGCTGCGCGAGAAGTCCGCCGCGAGCGGGCGCGAGGTCGTCGTGTGCGGCGACTGGAACATCGCCCACCGCGAGGCCGACCTGAAGAACTGGAAGACCAACCAGAAGTCCTCCGGCTTCCTGCCGGGGGAACGCGCCTGGATGGACCGCGTCTTCGACTCCGGTTACGTCGACGTGGTGCGCAAGCTCCACCCCGACGTCACCGGGCCGTACACGTGGTGGTCGTACCGCGGGAAGGCGTTCGACGCCGATTCCGGGTGGCGGATCGACTACCAGGTGAGCACGGAGGGGCTGGCCGAGCGGGCCGTGTCGGCGGTCGTGGAGCGGGCGGCGACCTACGCCGAGCGCTGGTCGGACCACGCACCGGTGACCGTGCGGTACGAGGACTGATCCGCGGATCCGACCGCCCCTGGCACGAGCTGCTCAGGAGGTGGCGGAGCTTCTCGCCCGACGGACCACCCGATCCGACCTGACGTCGCGGTAAGACGACCGACTCGGGGACGTTCGGGCGACGTTCACCCGGAGCTGGTGACTCGCGGGCAACTCCCGTGGAACGGTTCTCCCAGGTCGAGAGGGGAGCGCCAATGGGGTCGCTGAGTCGTCGGGACTTCTTCCGGGCCACCGGGGTCGTGGGTGCCGGAGCGCTGTGGGGTCTGGGTGTCGCACCACCCGCGTGGGCCGTCGTGGCGGGTACGACGTTGGAGACCGCGGCCACGCCCGTGGGCGCCTCGGGGTACCGGCGGTTGGCCGCCGGGCCGGGGTGGCCGGTCGTCGTGCGGCCCGACCTGGCTACGGCCAACCCGGCGCGGGCGGAGCGGCGGACCGCGTTGGCGTGCTTCGTGCAGTTCACCGACATGCACCTGGTGGACGCGCAGAGCCCCGCGCGGTTCGAGTACACGCACCCGCTGATCGGCGCGGGCGCGCACCGGGCGCAGGAGCTGTTCGCGCAGCACACCTCGGCGGCACTGGTCGACCGGGTCAACGGGCTGCGCGGTGGGCCGTTCACCGGGCGGCCGATCGACTTCGTGGTGACGACCGGCGACAACACCGACAACCACGAGCAGGTCGAGCTGGACTGGTACCTGACGACGCTGAACGGCGGGACGCTCACGCCGAACACCGGTGACCCGACGCGGTACGAGGGCGTGCAGAACTCGGGCAGCCGGACGTACTGGCAGCCCGACTCGTCGTTCGTGGACGACTACAAGGCGCTGGGCTTCCCGACGGTGCCGGGGTTGTTGGACGCGGCCGTCCGGCCCATCACCAGCCGGGGCCTGAACGTCCCGTGGTACTCGACGTTCGGCAACCACGACGACAGCGTGGTCGGCACGCTCCCGGACGGCCTGCCGGTCGTCGACGGGCTCTACACCGGCAGCACCAAGATCATGGGGTTCGACGACGCCGGGAACGCCGCCGTCGCCCGTGCGATGACCGATCCGGCGCACGTGCTCGACGCCGCGGCGGTGCTCGCCTCGAACCGCGGCCTCGTCCGCACCGTCACGCCCGACGCGCGCCGGAAGCCGTTCAGCACGGCCGAGTTCGTGCGCGCGCACCTCGACCCGCGCAACACCGGACCCGGTCCGGTCGGGCACGGCTTCACGCCGGACAACGCCGACGGCGTCGACGTGTTCTACACGTTCCGGATCGCACCGGGCGTCACGGGCGTCAGCCTCGACACCACGACCCTGGGCGGCTTCTCCGAGGGCTCGATCGGGCTGCACCAGTACCGGTGGCTGGAGAACGTGCTGGAGCGCGGCAGCTCCCGCTACTACGACCCGTTCGGCCGACTGGTGCGGCGGTCGGTGACCGACGAGCGCTTCGTGGTCTTCAGCCACCACACCAGCACGACGATGACGAACCCGCTGCCGGACCGCCGCAGGCCGCTCGACCTCCGGCTGAACGGCGACGCGCTCGTCTCGCTGCTCCAGCGCTTCCCGAACGTGGTGGCGTGGGTCAACGGCCACACGCACACCAACGCCATCACCGCCCACGGCCACGCCACGCCCGAACGGGCGTTCTGGGAGATCAACACGGCCGCGCACGTCGACTACCCGCAGCACGCGCGCGTGATCGAGATCGCCGACAACGGGGACGGCACGCTGTCGCTGTTCACCACGCTGGTCGAGGTCGACGCGCCGTACGAGACGGGCTACGACGACTTCTCCGCGACCGGGCTCGCCTCGCTGGGCCGGGAGTTCGCCTTCAACGACCGCCACGCGAACCCGGCCAAGGTCGGCACCCCGGCCGACCGGAACACGGAGTTGCTGCTGGCCACGCGCTGATGGGCGCGAGTGCGGCATCTCACTCGGCGCACGGGAAGGAATTTCCACCGCCTAGGGTCGTTGACGTGGCAGTGGACATCTCCCTCAACGCACCCGAGCCCGTGCCGAGCGCCAGTGCGATGCGGCGGGCGCTCCGGCGGGCCAACGACGGGGTCGCCCTCGACGTGACCGAGGCCGCCGTGCTGCTGCACGCGCGCGGCGACGACCTCGAAGCGCTGTTCGGCGCCGCCGGGCGGGTGCGGGACGCGCACCTGCGAGCGGAGGGCCGCGAGGGCGTCGTGACCTACAGCAGGTCGGTGTTCATCCCGCTGACCAGGCTGTGCCGCGACCGGTGCCACTACTGCACGTTCGCGACCGCGCCGCACAAGCTGCCCGCCGCGTTCCTGGAGCGCGACGAGGTCCTGGAGATCGCCCGCAAGGGCGCGGCCGCCGGGTGCAAGGAAGCGCTGTTCACCCTCGGTGACCGGCCGGAGGACCGCTGGCCCGCCGCCGGGGAGTGGCTGGAGGCGCGCGGGTACTCGTCGACGCTCGACTACGTGCGGGCGTGCGCCATCGCGGTGCTGGAGGAGACCGGCCTGCTGCCGCACCTCAACCCCGGCGTGCTGAGCTGGGAGGAGTTGCAGCGGCTCAAGCCCGTCGCGTCCAGCATGGGGATGATGCTGGAGACCACGGCCACGCGGCTGTGGAGCGAGAAGGGCGGGCCGCACCACGGCAGCCCGGACAAGGAGCCCGCGGTCCGCCTGCGGGTGCTGACCGACGCGGGCCGGGTGAACGTCCCGTTCACCACCGGCATCCTGATCGGCATCGGCGAGACGATCACGGAGCGTGCCGAGTCGCTGATGGCGATCCGGGGGATCGCCCAGCAGTACGGGCACATCCAGGAAGTGATCATCCAGAACTTCCGCGCCAAGCCGGACACGGCGATGCGCGGCATGCCCGACGCCGACCTGCACGAGCTGGCCGCGACCATCTCGGTGGCCCGGCTGCTCATGCCGTCGACCACGAGCGTGCAGGCGCCGCCGAACCTCGTCGGCGACGAGTTCCCGATGATGCTGCGCGCGGGCGTCGACGACTGGGGAGGCGTCTCGCCGATCACCCCGGACCACGTGAACCCCGAACGCCCCTGGCCGCACATCGACGAGCTGGCCGAGCGGACCGCGGCGGCGGGCTACGACCTCCGCGAGCGCCTCAACGTCTACCCGCGGTACGTGCGGGCGATGGCCGGCCAGTGGATCGACAGCAGGCTCACCGGGCACGTCGCCGCGTTGGCGCAGGCCGACGGGCTCGCAAACGCTTCCGCGGAGGTCGTCGGACGCGAGTGGCAGGAGCCGGACGGCGGCGTCGACACCTACGGCCGCGCCGACCTCAACACGTCGATCGACACCGAGGGCCGCACCGAGGACCGCAGGGGCGACTTCGAGACCGTCTACGGCGACTGGTCCTCGCTCACGGTGCCCAAGGCGATCTCCCGGCTCCCCGAGGACGTCGGCAGGGCTCTGAGCCTCGCCGCGGACGACCCGGCGGGCATCCTGGACGACACCGACGCCGCCATGGCTCTGCTGACGGCCGACGGCGACGCGCTGGAGACCATGACCCGCCTCGCCGACGAGCTGCGCGCGAGCGTGGTCGGCGACGACGTCACCTACGTGGTCAACCGCAACATCAACTTCTCGAACGTCTGCTACGTCGGCTGCCGCTTCTGCGCCTTCGCGCAGCGCGAGCGCGACGCGGACGCGTTCCGGCTGTCCACCGACGAGGTCGTGGACCGCGCGCAGGAGGCGTGGGACGCGGGCGCCACCGAGGTCTGCATGCAGGGCGGCATCGACCCGAAGCTGCCGGTCACGTACTACGCCGACGTCGTGCGGGCGATCAAGGAGCGGCTGCCGGGGATGCACGTCCACGCGTTCAGCCCGATGGAGATCGTCAGCGCCGCCGCCAAGGCGGGCGTGAGCGTCCGCGAGTGGCTCCAGGAGCTGAAGGACGCCGGCCTCGACACGATCCCCGGCACGGCCGCCGAGATCCTCGACGACGACGTCCGCTGGGTCCTCACCAAGGGCAAGCTGCCGACCGCCACGTGGCTGGAGGTCGTCGCCACGGCGCACGAGGTGGGCATCCGCTCGTCGTCCACGATGATGTACGGCCACGTGGACCACCCCGGCCACTGGCTCGGCCACTTCCGCACCCTCGCGGCCCTCCAGGACCGCACGGGCGGCCTCACCGAGTTCGTCGGCCTGCCCTTCGTGCACCGCAACGCCCCCATCTACCTCGCGGGTGTCGCCCGCCCCGGCCCGACCCGCCGCGACAACCGCGCCGTGCACGCGTTCGCCCGCCTCGCGCTGCACGGTCGCGTCGACAACGTGCAGGTCTCGTGGGTGAAGCTCGGCGACGAGGGCACCTCCGAGGTGCTCCGCGGCGGGGCCAACGACCTGGGCGGAACGCTCATGGAGGAGACCATCAGCCGCATGGCGGGCTCGGAGCACGGGTCCGCCCGCACGGCCCACCAGCTGGAGGCCACGGCGGCCCTCGCGGGCCGCCCGGCGCGACAGCGGACTACGACATATGGTCGAATCGACACTGTGAGGAAGACCCCACTCGTGGAGCGCGCACCGGTCGACCGCTAATCTTCGGCCGGTCGCGTTCACCGGAGTGGCCGAAGACAATCGCACAGCTTCGGTGCAGTCGCGACATCCAGGCCACAGAGTTCACCCGAAACGGTGACGGCTGTCTTCTGAGGAGGCTCGGCAGTGCGCGGTCGCAGTGCGGCTTTGAGTCTGGTGGTCGTGTCCAGCACGTCCGTCCTGCTGCCGGGGGTCGCCCTGGCCGCTGACGGCACGGTGGCGCGGACGGCGTTCGACAGCGCCCTCGCGGGCCCCGTCGGTGTCGGCGCGGTCGCGGTGGGCGTCATCGGTCTGGTGACCGGTTTCCTGCGCCGCCGCAAGGGCGTGGTCGTCTCCGAGCAGAACCAGCGCGTGGTCGCGCCGCCCGCTCCGGACGCCCCGACACCAGCACCGGCCACCACCCAGGCCTGAGCACCCGGCACAATCAGTCCCGTGTCGACCGAGAGCGCAGCCCCCACCAGCCGTCCCCGAGTCCTGTCCGGCATCCAGCCGACGGCGGGCTCGTTCCACCTGGGCAACTACCTCGGCGCGATCCGGCAGTGGGTGGCCCTCCAGGACACGCACGACGCGTTCTACTGCGTCGTCGACCTGCACGCCATCACGGTCGAGCAGGACCCCAAGACGCTCAGGCAGAACACCAGGGTCTCGGCGGCGCAGCTGCTCGCCCTGGGCATCGACCCGGACCGCAGCGCGCTGTTCGTGCAGAGCCACGTCCCCGAGCACGCCCAGCTGGGCTGGGTCATGCAGTGCCTCACCGGTTTCGGCGAGGCGGGCCGCATGACCCAGTTCAAGGACAAGTCGGCCAGGCAGACCGCCGACCACGTGGGCGTGGGCCTGTTCACCTACCCGATCCTCCAGGCGGCGGACATCCTGCTGTATCAGGCGCACCACGTGCCCGTCGGCGAGGACCAGCGCCAGCACCTGGAGCTCACCCGCGACCTCGCCCAGCGCTTCAACAAGCGCTACGGCAAGACGTTCCGCGTCCCCGAGGTCTACATCGTCAAGGACACGGCCAAGATCTTCGACCTCCAGGAACCGACGGCGAAGATGAGCAAGTCGGTGCCGGGCGGTGTGGTCGAGCTGCTGGAGGACCCGAAGAGGTCCGCCAAGAAGATCCGCTCGGCGGTCACGGACACCGGTCGCGAGGTCGTGTTCGACGCGGCGGCCAAGCCGGGTG
Organism: Umezawaea sp.; assembly: GCF_036375055.1. Lineage (GTDB taxonomy): Bacteria > Actinomycetota > Actinomycetes > Mycobacteriales > Pseudonocardiaceae > Umezawaea. The sequence goes on along the minus strand of NZ_DASUSQ010000127.1, from coordinate 9,035 downwards.
TGAGCAACCTGCTGACGATCTACTCGGCGCTGACCGGCCGGGCCGTGGCCGAGCTGGAAGCCGCGTACGAGGGCAAGGGGTACGGGGACCTGAAGAAGGACCTCGGTGAGGTGTTCGTGGACTTCGCGACGCCGTTCCAGGCTCGGGTGCGGTCGTACCTGGACGACCCGGCCGAGTTGGACAAGGTGCTGGCCCGTGGGGCTGAGCGGGCCAGGGAGGTCGCGTCGGTGACCTTGGCTCGGGCCTATGAGCGGATCGGTTTCCTGGCGCCCGCGTAGTGGTCTTGGTCGGGTGGGTGCGGTCGGTGTGACTCGGGGCCCTGGATTTGCCCCTTCGGCCCGGTCCAAGGCTCGGATGAGGGGTCCCCGAGTCGCATCGGCCGAACACCCGGCCACCCCTGGGCGCACGGACCCCGACCCCAGGACCAACCGGCGGGACGGCCGGACGCACGGCACCAACGTGCAGGTCAAGGTAGCTCTGGGTAACGTCACCCCGTGGCGGAAAGCGAATCCAAGCTAGACAAGCTCCGACGTCAGCACGCGTGGCTGGACCACATCATGCGAGCCGCGCAGAGGTACACCGAGAGTTACGGCTCGCACTACGCCGCCGCGGTGACGTACTTCAGCGTCCTCTCACTGGTCCCGATCCTCATGATCGCCTTCGCGGTCGCCGGTTTCGTCCTCTCCTCGCAACCGGCCCTGCTCGACGAGCTGCGGGTGGGCATACAGGACGCCGTGCCCGGCACCCTGGGGGAGACGCTCAACGACATCGTCGAGCAGGCGATCGAGTCCAAGGGCACCGTGGGCGTGTTCGGCCTGCTGGGCGCGGCCTACTCCGGGCTCGGCTGGATGGGCAACCTCCGGGACGCCCTGACGGCCCAGTGGGGCCACCCGAAGGCCGACCTGCCGTTCCTGAAGACCTACCTGAAGGACTTCCTGGCCCTCATCGGCCTCGGAGCCGCCCTGGTCGTCTCCTTCGGCCTCACCGCCGCGGGCTCCGGGTTCGCGAACCTGCTCCTGCGCCTCGTCGGCCTGGACGGGGTCGGCTGGGCCGAGTTCATGCTGAAGGTGGGCACCATCGTGCTCGCGCTGGCGGCCAACTGGCTCGTCTTCCTCTGGGTGCTGGCGAAGCTCCCCAGGGACCCGGTCACCTGGCGCAGCGCCGTCAAGGGCGCGCTGGCCGCGTCCATCGGGTTCGAGGTCCTCAAGCAGGTGGCCACGATCTACCTGTCGAGCGTCACGAGTTCCCCGGCCGGTGCCGCGTTCGGACCGGTCATCGGCATCCTGGTCTTCGCGAACCTGGTCGCGCAGTTCCTGCTGTTCATCACCGCGTGGACGGCCACGGCGAAGGACAACCTCCCGGACGAGCCCGTCGCGGCGCCGCCGCCCGCCGTCATCCGGCCGACGATCATGGTCACCAGCCGTCCCAGCACCCGCACCGCCGCGAGCCTCGTCGGTGCGGGTCTGCTGGCCGGGTTGACCCTCAGGTCCAGAAGACCGCGACGCCCACGTTGAGCACGACCAGGCCCGCGAGGGCCCGCGGCAGCCAGGCCGGTGCCGCGGGCTTGCGCGCGAAGACGAGGGCGAGCACGCCGATCGCCACGAGCACCAGCAGCTTCACGCCGATCTTGACGTGGTCGTAGTCCTGGTCCGTCACCGGAGCCAGGCCGACGAGCGCCAGACCGGTCAGCAGTTGCAGCCCGGCGCCGTGCAGCCAGCCCTTGTTGAGCGGCGCACCCGCTCCCGCGCGCATCTGGAGGAAGAACATCGCGACGAGCATCCCCATGCCGAGCAGGTGCAGGAACACCAGCAGCAGCCGCACGAATTCCACGGGACGAGCCTCCAAGTCGTGGTGGGTCAGGAACGCGGGGCGCGCAGGGCCAGCAGGCCCCGCACCCCGAGCACCCCGATCACGGTCCCGAACGTCAACGACGCCACGACCAGCACGAGGTGCACGGTGAAGAACGCGGTCGCGCCGTCGGCCCAGGAGCGCGGGTCCTTCCAGATGTTGCGCAGGAAGGTAGGCCAGATCACCCACGACCACACCCCGAAGGCGACCAGGAACGCGGACATCCACCGGGAGAGCTTCACCCGACGAGTATCGGACGTGGTGGGTGCACGTCACTCGACGGGGGTGGATAGCCTGGTCGGGTGCCTTCCACCGTTCGACGGCCCGCCCTCGCCCTTCTCCTGTCCGCTTGCACGCTGATCGCCGGCGCCGCACTGGGCGCGCCGGTCGGCACCGCGCAGCCCGCGCCCGTGCGGGTGGCCCAGCCCGCGAACTGCGAGAACCGCTTGAGTCCTCCGCCGCCGGTGGACACGTCGGAGCAGGTGCCGGACGGCACGAAGCCGCCGAGCCCGCTCCCGGTCCCGGAGACGCCCGTGGGCGGCGAGCGCATGGCGGAGTGCGGCCTGGTGCAGTCGCCGAACGCGAAGCCCGCGCCGGACCAGGTGACGGCGGCGGGCTGGGTGCTGGCGGACATGGACAGCGGCGTGGTGCTCGCCGCGAAGGACCCGCACGGCAGGCAGCGGCCCGCCTCGGTGATGAAGGTGCTGCTGGCCATGGTGGTGGCCAAGGAACTGCCGCTGGACACGACGGTCGTGGCGACGCAGGAGGACGTGGACCAGGAGTGCACGTGCGTGGGGCTGCGCGACGGCGGTGAGTACACCGTCGAGCAGCTCATGCAGGCGCTGCTGATGATGTCGGGCAACGACGTGGCGCACACGCTCGCGCGACGGCTGGGCGGCGTGCCCAGCGCGGTCCGCAAGATGACCGCCCTCGCCGCCGAGCTGGGTGCCCTGGACACGCGGGCGATCACCCCGTCCGGCCTGGACGCCCCCGGCACGAGCACGTCGGCCTACGACGTGGCGGTGATCTTCCGCGCGGCCATGAAGTACCCCGAGTTCGCCAAGGCGATCAGCACCCCGCAGATCAGCTTCCCCGCCCGCAGCGGCCGGGGCACGATCCAGGTCGTCAACGACAACCTCCTGCTGGGCAACTACGAGGGCGCGCTGGGCGGCCGGGCCGGGTTCACCGACGACGCCCTGAACACCTACGTGGGCGCGGCCGAACGCGGTGGCAAGCGGCTCGTCGTCGCGCTGCTGCGCGGCACGCAGGAACCGGTGCCGATCGTCGACCAGGCTGCGGCGCTGCTCGACCACGGCTTCGAGCTCCAGGGTTCGGAGGGTGTCGGCAAGCTGGTCGACGGCGCGCCCCAGCCGAAGAAGAAGACCACCGAGCCCAAGCCGACCGAGACCAGTGCCGCCCCCGGCGCCCCGAAGGGCAACAGCAGCGCTGGGAACAGGCTGACGGCGGGCAAGACCCCGATGGAGGCCGCGTTCGGCAACGTCGGCCTGCCCATCACCGGCGTCGCGGCGCTGGGTGTCGTGCTGGGCCTGCTGATGTACCTCAGGACCCGGCGCGCGAAGGCCGCCCGCGCCCGCCGCGCCGCCGAGCAGGAGGCGAAGCTGGCGCAACTCGGCTTGTGAGAGGCGTTCCGGAGGGAGGAGAAGCCCTCACCCCGATCGGGGTGGGGGCTTCTCCTCCCTCCGGTCAGGTCGGTGCGGTGCTCAGGTCGCGTAGACCTCCAGTTCGTTCACCCGCGCGAACCCCGGTTGGTGGGTGGGCCCGCTGTGCGCCAGCACCCGGACCAGCCGGGTGGAGCGGTCGGCGAACGTCACCGTGGCGCTGGGGCTGGTGTTGCCCCGGACCGAGGCCACCGTCAGGTACGTGACCCCGTTCCACACCTGGACGTCGAAGTCCCGGATCGGGTAGCTCGCGGTCGTGTGGACGACGGCTCGCCGCACGGTCTTGGTGACCCCGAAGTCGACCTGCACCCACTCGGGGTTGCTGGGCGGGTAGGTGCCCGCGGCGTTGGACCAGCTGTGCGGCGCGCCGAGGGTGGTGTCGCGCTTGCAGTCGTTCACCCTGGACGCCGAGTACCCGGTGTACGTGCTGGAAGCGGAGGCCGTGGACCCGCAGGCGAGGTTGTCGTTGCCCGTCCCGCCCTCGCCACCCTGGCCGCACACGTTCATCTCGACGGAGCCGGTGCTGTACGGCGTGCTGGTGGGTTCCTCGAACACGACCACGGTGTTGCCCGCGTTGTCGTCCCGCGCCGCCCACTTGACGTTGACGCCGAGCTCCACCCCGTAGATCGGGATCTTCACCCCGACGGTGATCTCCGGTCCGCCGTCCTCCTCGTACCACTGGTAGGCCAGCACGTCGCCCCACAGCGCCCGGTCCCACGTCGTCACGAACAGGTCCGAGTTCTGCCAGGACTCGATGTTCTTCTTCTTGACGCTGGGGAACACGATCGTGCGCATGGTCGCCCCGGCCGAGGTGATCACCAGCGCGCGCATCTCGCGCTTGCCCTCGAAGAGGCCGCCGAACGACCTCTTGTCCTTCAGCCGCCACCGCTGGAGGTACTCCTGGCCCTTGTTGTTGCGCAGGCCGGTCGGGTTGCACGTCACCGCCGCCCCGAACACCTCGTCGGCCGGTTCGGCGTGCAGCACGGGCACGCCGCTGGCGCCGCCGCTGCCGGGGTCGGGCTCGTCGGCCGACAGCACCCACACCTCCTGCGCGGCCGCGACCGCCTCGGTGACCGGTGCCGTCGTGTTCACCACCTGCCCGGAGGCGTTGAGCACGTAGCCCGCCGCGCTCTCCGCGCTCTCGTCGGCGGGCGCCACGGCGACCACGACCGTGCTGCTGGTCGGCAGGCCCTCGTCCAGGTTGGGGATGTAGACCTGCGGGAAGTAGGTGTAGCCGTTGATGATCCCCAACGACGGGAGCGCGTTCTTGAACGCGATCCACTTCGGGTCGGAGGTGTTGACGATCCCGGACTCCTCCGCCTCCTGCCAGACGGTCAGCAGCAGGGCGTCGGTGTCGCCGTCGGTCTGCCTGGCGGCGATGGTGCGCACCAGCGACCGGACCTGGCTGTCGGCCGCGATCCCGAGCACCGGTGCGACGAGCGCCTGCATCCGCTGCGAGATCAGGACGTCGTCGCCGGTGGGGCCGACGGCGGTGGCCGCCGGGGTGGACGCGGTGGTGGAGTCCTTCTCCGGTGCGGCGGCGGCCGCCTGGCCGGTGGCGGTGGAGCAGAGGAGCAGCGCGCCGAGCAGCGCGGCGACCCCTCTTCGGCCGGACGTGCGGGATGACTGGTTCATCGGTTCCCTTCACAGGAGGAGCAAGCGCTTTCCGCGCAGGGGCGGCAAGCGCCGGCGGAACGCGGGATCGCGCTCCGGGCAAGGGGTTCCGCTGTCGCGGAGAGGTGCGCGGTCAGTACGCTTCAGGCGTGGTCGCGCGGCGGGACGTGGAGCGCAGGACGTTGGGCGAGCTGGACGAGGTGCTCCGCTCCGGGCCACCCGCCGAGGACCTGTTCCGGGAGAGCGGGCGCGTGCTCACCGCGGCACTCGGGTTCGACGCGGTGTGCTGGCACCTCAACGACCCGGTCACCGGGCTGGTGAGCACGGTGCAGTCCGACGAGCTGGACCTGCGCGGGTTCGCGCTGGCCATCGAGTTGGCGACCACGTTCGACGACGTGACGACGTTCGACAAGATCCGCGGGTCCGGCGAGCTCGCGGACACGATCAGCCGGGCCACCGGCGGCAGGCCGCAGGTCAGCGCCCGGTACCGGGAACAGCTGCGGCCACTGGGCTACGGCGACGAGCTGCGGGCCAACTTCGACGCGCAGGGCGGGTTGTGGGGCTGCGCGGCGTTCATGCGGGACGAGGGGCGCGGTCACTTCCGGCCGGACGAGCTGCGGCTGGCCCGCGTCGTCGCCCGGCGCATCGGGGTGGCGCTGCGCGACCTGCACGTGCCGGACGAACGGCTCGACCCGCGGCTCGTCGCACTGCCCGCGGTGGCGGTGCTGGGACCGGACAACGCGCTGGTGGCCGCGGACGAGGGGGCCGAGGCGGTGATCGCCGACCTGACCGCTGGCGCGACGGTGCGCGGTGCGCCCGCGCCGTTCCTCGTGGTCGCGCACCGCGCCCGCCGGGGGCTGCCCGCCAGGACCAGGGTGCGCACCCGCGAGGGGACCTGGCTGGTGGCGCAGGCCTCGTTGCTGGAGCGGCGCGCGGACGGTCCGGTCGCGGTGGTCGTCACCGAGGCCACGCCCGCCGAACTGGTCCCGGTGGCGCTGGTGTCCTACGGGCTGACCACCAGGGAGCAGGAGGTGGCGCTGCACGCGGTGCGCGGGCGCACCACCGCCCAGATCGCCCGGCTGCTGGGCATGGCGCAGGTGACCGTGCAGGACCACCTGAAGTCCATCTTCGCCAAGACCGGCACGCGCAGCCGCCGCGAACTCGTCGCCCACCTGATCGTGGCGAACTTCGCCGAGAACCGATAACCGCATGTCCTGCCCCCGAGAAGAGCCGTTATGTGAGTTCGACTCAACTTAACGAGGGGCTCGCGAGGGTCGATATCCCAACTTTCTGGGGGGTGTCCGGTACGCCCCCGGCGACACGGCGAAGCCCCCACCCGGAGTCCGGACGGGGGCTTCGCCGCAGCAGGGGATCAGACGCGCTTGAACAGCAGCGCGCGCTTCACCTCTTGGATCGCCTTCGTCACCTGGATGCCGCGCGGGCACGCGTCGGTGCAGTTGAAGGTCGTGCGGCAGCGCCACACGCCCTCCTTGTCGCTGAGGATGTCCAGCCGCTCCTCGGCGCCCTCGTCACGGCTGTCGAAGATGAACCGGTGCGCGTTCACGATCGCGGCGGGCCCGAAGTACGAGCCGTCCGACCAGTAGACCGGGCACGACGTGGTGCAGCAGGCGCACAGGATGCACTTGGTGGTGTCGTCGAACCGCTCGCGGTCCGCCGCCGACTGCAACCGCTCCCGCGTGGGCTCGGGGGAGTAGTTGATCAGGTACGGCTGCACGGCGCGGAACGCCTCGAAGAACGGCTCCATGTCGACCAGCAGGTCCTTGTGGACCGGCAGACCCTTGATGGGCTCGACGGTGATCGTGGTCGGCTTGCCGCCCGCGGACAGCAGGTCCTTCAGCAGCACCTTGCACGCCAGGCGGTTCACGCCGTTGATCCGCATCGCGTCCGAGCCGCAGATGCCGTGCGCGCACGACCGGCGGAACGTCAGCGTGCCGTCCAGGTACCACTTCACGTAGTGCAGCAGGTTCAGCACGCGGTCCGACGGGAGGGCCGGGATCTCGAAGGAGTCCCAGCGCGGCTCGTCGTCGAACTCCGTGTTGAAGCGCCGGATCTTCAGCGTGACGGTGATCGCGCCCTCGGGCACCGGCGGCTCGGACCCCTTGGAACCCGAAGCGGACGTCTGTTCAGCAGTAGAGGCGGTCATCAGTACTTGCGCTCCATCGGCTGGTACCGGGTAAAGGTCACGGGCTTGTAGTCAAGCCTGATGTCGGCGCTGAGCGCCTCGCCCTGCTTGTAGTACATGCTGTGGCGCATGAAGTTCGTGTCGTCGCGGGTGGGGTAGTCCTCGCGGGCGTGACCGCCCCGCGACTCCTTGCGCGCCAGCGCGCCCACGACCAGCACCTCGGCCAGCTCCAGCAGGAAGCCCAGCTCGACCGCTTCGAGCAGGTCCGTGTTGAAGCGCTTGCCCTTGTCCTGCACGGTGATCCGCGCGTAGCGCTCCTTGAGCGCCTGCACGTCGTGCAGGGCCTGCTTCAACGTGTCCTCGGTGCGGTACACCGACGCGTTGGCGTCCATCGTGGCCTGGAGCGCGATGCGGATGTCCGCGACGCGCTCGTGGCCGTGCTCGGACAGCACCAGCGCGACCTGCGCCTCGACGGCGGCGGCCGGGTTCTCCGGCAGGTCGAGCTGCTCGTGCGCCAGCGCGTACTCGGCGGCGGCTATGCCCGCGCGGCGGCCGAACACGTTGATGTCCAGCAGCGAGTTCGTGCCGAGGCGGTTGGCGCCGTGCACCGAGACGCACGCGCACTCGCCCGCCGCGTACAGGCCGGGGACGACGTGGTCGTTGTCCCGCAGCACCTCGCCGTGGACGTTGGTCGGGATGCCGCCCATGGCGTAGTGCGCCGTCGGGTACACCGGGACCGGCTCGGTCACCGGGTCGACCGCGAGGTAGGTGCGGGCGAACTCGGTGATGTCCGGGAGCTTCGTCTCCAGCACCTCGGCGCCGAGGTGGGTGCAGTCCAGCAGCACGTAGTCCTTGTTCGGACCCGCGCCGCGGCCCTCCAGCACCTCCAGCGCCATCGAGCGGGCGACGATGTCGCGCGGCGCGAGGTCCTTGATGGTCGGCGCGTACCGCTCCATGAACCGCTCGCCGTCGGCGTTGCGCAGGATCGCGCCCTCGCCGCGGGCGCCCTCGGTGAGGAGGATGCCCAGGCCCGCGAGGCCGGTCGGGTGGAACTGGTAGAACTCCATGTCCTCCAGCGGCAGGCCCTTGCGGAACACGATGCCCATGCCGTCGCCGGTCAGGGTGTGCGCGTTCGACGTGGTCTTGAAGACCTTGCCGAAGCCGCCGGTCGCGAAGACCACGGACTTGGCCTGGAACACGTGGATCTCGCCGGTCGCGAGCTCGTAGGCGACCGCGCCGGTGCACACCGGGCCGTCGGCCGTCTCGGTCATGCAGATGTCGAGCACGTAGAACTCGTTGAAGAACTCGATACCGTGCTTGACGCAGTTCTGGTAGAGCGTCTGGAGGATCATGTGGCCGGTGCGGTCGGCCGCGTAGCAGGCCCGGCGGACGGCGGCCTCGCCGTGGTTGCGGGTGTGCCCGCCGAACCGGCGCTGGTCGATGCGGCCCTCAGGCGTCCGGTTGAACGGCAGGCCCATCTTCTCCAGGTCGAGGACGGCGTCGATGGCCTCCTTCGCCATGATCTCGGCGGCGTCCTGGTCGACCAGGTAGTCGCCGCCCTTGATCGTGTCGAAGGTGTGCCACTCCCAGTTGTCGTCCTCCACGTTGGCCAGCGCGGCGCACATGCCACCCTGGGCCGCGCCGGTGTGCGACCGGGTCGGGTAGAGCTTGGTGAGCACCGCGGTGCGGCTGCGCTTGCTGGCCTCCAGGGCCGCCCGCATGCCGGCGCCGCCGGCCCCGACGATGACCGT
>NZ_DASUSQ010000126.1:0-23078 GCF_036375055.1 Umezawaea sp. | reverse complement strand
GGACGGCGGACCCCACGCCATCCACCACGCCGCCCTGACCATGCTCGCCGTCGCCCTGCTCTCCCCCGCCACCCTGCCCTGGTACTTCAGCTGGCCCCTCGTACTGGCCGCCGGACTCACCTGGACCCTGACCGGCCTGCGGGCGGTGGTGTTCTTCTCCTGCGTGCTGCTGCTGGTGACGTTCCCCGACGGCGACACGGGCCTGTACTCGTGGTTCTACCTGGCGCTCGTCGTGGCCGTCTCGGCGCTCGCCACCGTGTCGCTCACCCGGCCCGACCCGCTGGACCTGCGGCTCAGGCCGCTGCTGACGCGAACTTCCTCAGCCGGAGGCTGAGCAGCACCAGCACGACTCCCCACAGGATCGCGAACACGCCGATCGTCACGACGAGCGCGAGGGCCCCCGTGGTCGGCGTCGACAGCAGGATGATGCCGAGCACCACGGACAGCAGGCCGCTCAGCGCCAGGAACCGCTCGTGCTCGATCACCTTGCGCAGCCGGACCGCCGTGACGATCTCCAGGACGCCGCCGACGATCGCCCACACCGCGATCACCACGAGCAGCACCAGCGCGGTGATGCCCGGCCAGAACAGCGCGACCAGGCCCGCGACCACGCCGAGCGCGCCGAGCACGCCGTGCGCGAAGTCCTCGTGCGTGACGGCGAGGTACAGCTCCGTGGCGCCGTCGACCAGCGTGTACGCGCCCCACAGGAAGACCAGCGCCACCAGGGTCAGGCCTGGCCAGGCCAACGCCAGTACGCCGAACACGATGGCGAAACCGCCGCGCAGGGCGAACAACCACCAGCGGCGGGCGAGCAATTCCCTCATCGAGCGCCTCCCTCGATCGGATCACCGATCCAATCGTGGCACTGCCCTGGGAAACGGCAAGCCGGGCACGCGCCGGGAACATCCTCAGTCCTCAGTGGACTGGGGGTTGCTCCGGCTCACTGGCCGGTGATCAGCGCGACCGCCACTTCCTTCGTCGCCTCGTCCACCGCGGGCGCCTGGAAGCCCAGCCGGACGATGTGCTCCACGAACTCCGGCTCCGGCGGCAGACCGTACTTGCGCAGGTAGTGCGGAACCGCGCCCGCCCAGATCCACGTGCCGTCGGTGCGGAAGTTCAGCGGGACGTCCTGCTCGCCGGCCGAGAACTCGTCCACGTCCAGGTTCCGCGCCGCCAGCACGACCGGCGCGCTCTCCAGGAACGCCGTCAGCTGCTCGCGCACCCTGGGGTCGACCGGTGGCCGGTTCACGAACGGCCGCCCGTTCGGGGCCTTCCCGTCGTACACCCGTGCCGTCCGCAGCGGTGCGGGAACACCACCGGGCGGCGTGTCGACCGGCGCCTCCAGCGGCGGCATCCCGATCCGCTGCCGCCACCAGTTCGGGATCCGCACGTCGGCGCGCGGGAACGTCCGCAGCTCGTCCTGGAGACCGATCGGCGGCGGCGGGTTCCGCCACCCCGGCTCGTCCTCGGAGTTGAAGTCGACCGTGAAGGCGCTGGGCGCCTCCAGCTCGTACACCGCGGTCAACCACGTGCCCCGCTCGGCCGAGTGCATCCCCGCCCGGAGCTGCCCCAGCAGCGTCACCACGTCCATCGGCGGTCGCACCGGCCGCAACTGCCCGTCCGGCCCGGCCACCGCCATGTCGACCTCGATGTGCCGCCCGGCCGCCCGGTACTCGGCCCGCACCTTCTGCCAGCCCTGCGGCAGCGTGGGCAGCATCGCTCGTCCGATCTGCCGCACGAGCAGCTGCTGCTCCTGATCGCTCAGCGGTGTAGTCGGCTGGCTCATCCGTGCGCACCCCTTCGAATCCCCCCGAATACCGGTGGGCCGATCTTAACGGCCGGCCCACGGCGCCGTTGGCCGGTCAACCGGGAGTCCGGTCCTCCGCGGGGGAGCTGGCTGGTCGCGAACTCCTGACCAGTGCGTTCCGCTCTTCCCGCGGTTGGTCAGACGGTGAAGTGCCGCGCGGTGGACGTGGGGTGCCACCCGTCCGCGAGCAAGGAGTCCAGCGCCGACTGCCCGGCGGGGGGACGGGGAATTCCTCGCACCGGGTCGAGCCGCGTGGTGCCGTCACCGTCGACGGTCGTGCACGCGAACGCTGTTCGCGAACAGGGCTTCGACGTTCTCGGTGTCGGCCGGAGGATCCGGTGGAGGTCGAGTTCTCGCCGTGCGGCCGGTACGCGGTGCAACCGGTCGCGGAACTCGTTCCCGTTCGAGCCGATCCGCCGCTCATCGCCGCCACCGAGCGGCACGGTCCGCCCTCCCGCTGCCGGGGTGGGCGTCACGACCGACGTCTCCGCTTCCGGCGTGGACGAGGTCCGGTCCGTCCGGATTATCGTCCACAGTGGACTACCGGTCGTCGAGCGCCGTTCGCATCCACGCCGGGACGTGCTCCTCCTCGCGGGGGAACGTCTCCAGCTCGCGGGCGATCTCCTCGGGCGGCGGCGGCACCTTGAACCGCGGCAGCGCGTCGCGGTCGTACTCGATCGAGTACACGTCCGGGTACTCCAGCCGCATCATGGCGTGCAGCCAGGCCCCCCGGCCGGGGCGAGCCATGCCCGCGCGCAGCCGGGCGAACCCCTCCACGACGTCCGCGGGCGGTGTCCAGGCGCTCATGGCGTCGTTCACCATGAACAGCAGGCCGACGCACACGACGTGCTCGCCGACCGCGGCGTAGTCCACGTGCACGCGCTTCCACCCTGGTGGGAGTTCGAACACCAGCCGTCCGACGATCTCGGACAGGATCTCGGTCTGGGCGTCCGGGTCCAGTGGGGCCGTCATGATCCTCAGTATCCCCCAGTGGGCTCGATGAGCTTCTCCCGCAACCAGTCCGGCACGTGCTCCGGGTCGCGCGGGTAGACCTCCAGGTCCGACCTCCACTCCGACGCGGGCAGCGCGGGCCACCAGTTCGGGTCGTGGTCGTGGTCGAACAGCACCCGGTACTCCATCGGCGGGTCGACGGTGAAGCGCAGGGCGAACCACGTACCGCGACCCGGCTCGTACATCCGGCCGCGCAGCTCCCGCAGCGCGTGCTCGACCTCGTGCGGCACGCGCACGGTCAGCCGGGTGCGGTCCTGCTTGAGGACAGTCAGGACCGGCTGCCCCACGGTCGCCGTCGCCAGGTACTTCAGGTCGAGCCGGTACCAGTCCTCCGGCGCCACCCCGACCAGGCCCCGGCCAACGGCTTGGAGCAGGTCCCCGTGCGGCTCAGGGGACGGCTGGAGGCTGGGGGACGAAGGCGGGGTTTCGCGCTGGTGGCGGGACATTGTGGAAGCTCCTCGGGACCATCTGGGTCAACGGCGGCGAAACGGTGGTGACGGTGAACTCCGCGTGCAGCACGTCCGGTGTGCGCACGTCCGGCGTGTGGCGCTCGGCCCAGATGTCGATCCGGTCCACCTGGATGTTCGGGTCCTCGCTCATCCGGGCCTGGTCGGCCTCCATCTTGCGCCAGGAGTCCGAGGTGGGCCGGTCGGGTGAGTCCCAACCGCTGTTCTCGTACGCCCACTGCGGGACGTGGTTGATCCGCTCGCCGGGACCGCCCGCCTCGAACGAGATGATGTGGCCACCCGCGAACCGGAGCTGCTTCTGCTCCTCGGGGGTGAGGTGGGAGTAGTTGGCGCGGTCGTACTCGCCCGGCAGGCGCGTGCCGCCGCGATCGTTGCCACCGCCCGCGATGTTGCCGACGTCCGTCTGCAACCTGCCGGTCTCGTCGAACCCGCGGCGAGGACCGAAGTGGTCCGGCGCCGTCGTGCCCGCAGGCGGGTAGTGAGGCCGTCCGCTGGCCGCGATCGTGTCGCCGTGCTCGTCGGTCCGGTACAGCTGGCGCGGCTCGCGCGGGTCGAGGCCGTGGTGCTCGAGGTTGCGCGGGCCGACCGCGTAGGTCGTGTTCGGGCGCGGAACGGGCAGGCCTTCGTCCCAGGTCCGGCCGGTGCCGAGTTCCGGGTTGAAGCCGTTGGTCCGGTCGCCCGACCACGTGTGGACGTGCGAGAACCTCCCGTCCGCGTCCGTGTAGAACGTGCCGTGCCAGTTGCCGTCCGGGTCGTACACGTCGTAGCGCGTGTGCGGCTCCCTCGGCGGCGTGTCGCTCAGCGAGAACGGGCCGGACTGCCGGGTGTCGTAGTCCAGCACCGGGTCGGCCGACCGGTACACGCCGTTGTCGCCCGGCGGGTTCCAGTCGACGGCCGGTGACGTGTCGCCCACGTCGAACTGGTCGAAGCGCTGCGGCGGGTGCTCTCCCGGCGGCACCGACGGGTCGCGCGGGTCGGGTGCCGTCAGGTCCGGCTGCGGGCCCGACGGCAGCGACGTGTCGTGGTGCCCGCCGCCCACGAACACGTGATCGAAGACCTCGTTCATCTCGACGCGGTAGGTCACGCCCGGCGCGGCGTTCGCCACGTCGCGGTTCGGCGGCGCGTCGAACGGCTCGGCGCCGCTGTTCGACGCCCTCACCTCGACGTGCGTGACGTTGCGGTCGCCGTCGGTGTAGAACACGCCGCGCGGGTTGCCGTCCGCGTCCGTCACGACCATGCGCGAGTGGGGCTGCAACGGCTCGCCGCCGTTGAGGTCGAGCACGCGGGCGTTCGGTTCGACCGTCATCGGCACCTCGGGCAGCGGGTCGCCGTTTGGCTGCGTCGGCGGATCCCACTCGGCCCGCTGCTGCGGTGAGCGGTCCCGGTGGGGCGAGTCGCGGATCGGGTCGACGGGCCGCGCGCGGTCCCGCGCGTCCTCCGGGTCGAGCCCCGACTTGTCCGAGTCCTTGGTGCCGGGGACGAAGCCGTCCTCGCTCGCCCTGGTCCTGGTGCCGTCCGGGCTGTGGGTTTCCCACTCGCCGTTCGGCGGGATCCTCGGGTGGCGGTTGCCGTGGGCGTCCACCTCGGCGTCGGAGGTGTAGACGCGGCCCTGGCTGTCGGTCCACGCGGGTTTCGTGGGGGCCAGCACGGGGGCGTCGGTGTGGGCCGCCAAACGTCGGGCGAAGTCGTTGCTGCCCGCGTCGCAGCCGATCAGGCGGATCGGTGTCCTGCCGTCCCACCCGTTGCGGCGCAACAGGTCCCCGTACTCCTCGGGGCTGTAGGAGTGGTTGCCGATGCGGGCGCGGCCGTCGGGGGTGATGTGGACGTCGGCGGTGAAGTAGCGCGGGTCGTTCGGGACGCGGCTGGGCAGGTCGCCCATGTCGGGGTCGCCGCGGTGGTGCGAGATGCCCGCGGGGGTGGTTTCGCCGTGCCTCGCGTGCGCCTCGTCGATGTTCGGCCGGGGTTCTGGCTGGTGCGGAGGGCCGTCGGGGTGGTGCGGCTGGTTGTCGGGGAGGCGGGGTGGGCTGTCCGGGGTGTGCTCCGGGCCGCGGGCTTGCGGCTGGTGCGGGGTGTTCTGGTGCGGTGGTCCCTGGTGGGGTGGTCGCGCTGGGGGAGGGCCCTGGTGCGGTGGTCCTTGGGGCGGTCGCGTGGGGGGCGGGCTCTGGTGCGGTGGGCCCGCGTGGGTCGGTCGAGGAGGTCCCGCCTGGGGTGGGCGGCCGGGTGCGGTGTGCGGTGGTCCGGCTTGCGGGCGGACGGGTGGTGCGGGGTGCGGGGGCCCGGTGTGCGGGCGGACGGGTGGTGGCGCGGCGTGCGGGGGCCCGGCCTGGGGACGGCCCTGTGGTGGACCGGCGTGGGACGGACCGGCGTGGGGCGGACCGGCGTGGGGCGGACCGGCGTGCTGCGGAGCGGTGAAGGGGGTTCGGGGCTGGGGCGGGCCCGCGTTCTGCGGGTGCGGGGTGCCGTCGGGGGTGCGGGACTGCGGGACGCCGGACGCCGTGTCGCCCCGGTGGCCTGACGTGCCGGTCCACCCGCCGCCACCGGTCCTCGGTGGGCCGCCCGCGTTCGGTGCGCCGCCGGGCTGGCCGCCGCCGTGGGGTGCGCCGCCCACCGGTCCCTGCTGCGGGGCGGTGGACGACGGGGTGGTGTCGCGGGGAGCGGTGTTCGGCTGGTCCGCCCTGGACGGTGCGTCGGGTGTGGTCGTGCCGGCCGAGTGCGTCTGGTCCGTCCGCTGTGGAGCGATCGTCGGGCTCGTGCTCGGGCCGTGGCCGGACGGCGTGGAGTCGGCAGCGTGCCCCGGCGACGTCGGACCGCTGTGCGTCGTGGGGCCAGAGCCCGGACCGTGCGGCGACGGCGTGGACGACGGACCGCTGGGACTGTGCGCCGTCGACGGACCAGGACCGCCGTCCGGCCCGCGACCCGACGGCGTCGGTGAGCCGGGAGTCGACGCCCGCCCGTCCGGCGAGGACGTGCCACCGGGAGACGTCCCGCCCGGCGAGCTGCCGTCCGGTGAAGTCCCGCCCGGTGAAGTCGCGCCGGACGGTGTGCCGTCGGGTGACGGGCTGCCGGGTGAACCGGGCGTCCCGGACTCCGGCGTGGTCCTCGACGGTGACGTGCCGTCGGGACCGGAACCGGATGGGCTCGAACCGGATGGGCTGGACCCGGAAGGGCTCGAACCGGAAGGGCTGGACCCGTCCGGCCCACCGCCGCGGGCACCGGGCGGCGGGTCCACGCCGTCGCGCCCCAACCGCCGCACGAACCCCGGATCGTCGACCCTCCTGCCGAGCACGTCCAGCCCGGTCGCCTTGCCCGCGAGCTTCCCCAGCACCTTCATGATCTTCTCGAAGACCTCCACCAGACGCTTCAGCATCGGCGAGACCCTCTTGATGGTGTCCAGCAGCTTCTGCACGAGCTTCGCGATCCGCGCCGCCCACTTCGAGATCGCGGTGATCGCCTGCGCGACGATCACCGGCGTCCCGAACCCCAGCGTGAACGCCGCCTCCAGCACCCACGTGATCAGCTTCGCCACGAGGTCGGCGATCAGGTCGCGGACCATCTCGCGCACGAACGCCACGACCATGCCCATGACGCCCACGACCGTGCCCACGGACCCGGCTGCGCTGGCCGCGCCCGAGAGCGCGTCGCCCTGCTCGGCCGCGGCGGCGCGGTAGGCGTCCGCGGCGGCGCCGGTCCACCCCTCGGTGCCGGACTTCAGCGCGGCGGCGTAGTCCTCGCTGATCTTGCCCATCTCGGTGGCGACGTTGTTCCACGTCGTGGAGTACGACTCGATCACCGGCGGGTCGCCCGCGAGCCAGTCGAGCATGTCCTTCAACGGCTGCACGTGTTCCATCAGGAACGACGCGGCCGACGACAGGAGCGTGCCGAACGGGTCGACGGCCATCGACGCGGCGTCCGCGGCCAGGCCGACGACGCCGAGACCGCCCTCGATCCAGTTGCCGTCCTTGAAGCCGTTGAACGTGTCCATCGCGGACTCGGCGATGGAGATGCCGGTGGCCCAGCCGTTGTCGCCCGTGCCCCGGGTGAACCCGGAGCCCTCCTGCGGTGCCTGCGCGACCAGGGGGTTCGTCATCGGTCACCGGTCCGGAACGAGTCGGCCACGGCGTCGTCCTGCTGCCGGTACTGCTTGACCGTGGTGTTCACGCCCGTCGCGGTGGCGTCCATCGCCTCGACGGCGCCGTTCAACGCGTCCAGGCCCCACTGCTCCACGGGGTCGAGCATCATCCGGAACGGCTGGCACAGGATGCCGTACGCGTCGGTCGGCATGCTGACCGTGCGGGCGGCGTCGAGCGCGCCGCGCAACCGCTCGGACAGGTCGTCGAGCTGCTTGCGGTGCCCGTCCAGGGTTTCCCCGAGGACCTCGAACTGCTCCGCCATGAGAACCCCCTACGCGGTCAGGACAGGAACGAGCCGCCGTCGAAGTCCTCGTCGTCCTCGGGACGACGAGGGCGGCTCGGAGGACGCGGTGCGGGCGGGGGCGCGGGGGCGGGCGGCTGGTCGTCGTCGATGCCGAACCGCAGTTCCGGGTTGACCGGTGGCGGCACGTCCTCGGCGGGCGCGGGCGGGAAGTTCTTGCGAGCCTCGGCGAACAGCGCGTTCGCGGTCTCGTCCTGCGTGCCGATGGTCTCGGCCATCGCCTGCTGGAGCAGCTCGGGGATCCGCGACTGGGCCTTCTGCAACGTCCGCATGATCTCCGCGGAGACCTCGGCCATCCGCTTGTCCCGCGCCGACTCCGCGATGTCCACAGAGGACAGGATGCCGTTGGACCCGATGGTCAGCCGGATCGTGCCGTCCCTGGAGGTCTCGGTGATCGACAGGCCCTGCACGCGTTCGGCCATGCTCTGGTAGCGCTCGGCCTTCTGCCGGATGCTGGTCTCCCACTGCGCGAGCATCCGCTCGGACCCGCCGACGTCGTCAGGCACCGCCCGTCCCTCCCCCTGGTGGACAACCCCACGGGACAGGATGACGTACCGCGGAACCGACTGGTTCCGGTCCGGGCTCAAATACGCCTAACGGCCCAACGCGCGCCGAAGCCCGCCTGCTCCGGGGAGCGGGCGGGCTTCGGCGGACGGTCTGTGCGGTCTAGTTCACCGCGAGCAGGTCCACCACGAAGATCAGCGTCTCGCCCGGCTTGATCGCCTGGCCCGCGCCGCGGTCGCCGTAGGCGAGGTGCGGCGGGATGACCAGCTGGCGACGGCCGCCGACCTTCATGCCCGCGACGCCCTTGTCCCAGCCCGCGATGACGCGGCCGCCACCCAGCGGGAAGCGGAACGGGTCGTTGCGGCTCCAGGAGGAGTCGAACTCCTCGCCGGTGGTGAAGGAGACGCCGACGTAGTGCACGGTGACGGCCTGGCCCGCGGTGGCCTCGGGCCCGTCGCCGACCGTGAGGTCGTTGATGACCAGGTCGGCGGGCGGCGGGCCCTCGACCAGGTCGACTTCGGGCTTCTGCGTGGCCATGCGGATCCTCCTCGAATCGGAACAGGTCTGCGGGCGAGTCAATCACGTCGTCGGCGCCGCTGCCGAATGGCCTACGTCTAGTGGAGCTTGTGGCGGCAGTAGTCGGTCTGTTGCTCTGTGTGCACCCCGGGAACGGGGTCACAACTCAAGGAGATGATCATGGCGGCAACCCTGCACCGCCTTCGGTCCTGGCTGGGCGCGCTCGTGGTGGCGATGTTGCTTCCACTGGCGGGCTTCAGCGTGGCCGCGGCAGCTCCGGCACCCCCGACCACCGACGGTGAGGTCGGCGCCCAGGTCGTGGGCGGCACCCGTGCCAGCACCAGCACCTACCCGTGGGTGGTCTACCTGGCCACCAGCAGCGGCTCGCAGTACTGCGGCGGCACGCTGGTCGCCCCCAACAAGGTCGTCACGGCCGCGCACTGCACCGTCGGCGACGCCGCGTCCGCGGTCCGGGTCGTGGCCGGTCGCGACGACAAGCGCTCCACCGCGGGCGTCGTCGCGCGCGTCACCAGGATCTGGATCCACCCGAGCTACGTCGACGTCACCCAGGGCAACGACGTCTCGGTGCTCACCCTGGACCGCAACCTGACCCAGGGCACCCTGCCGATCGCGACGGCGTCCGACACGGCGCTGTACGCGGCGGGCACGTCCAGCACGATCCTCGGCTGGGGCACCACGTCCTCCGGCGGCGCGGCCTCGCGCTACCTGCTCAAGGCCACCGTGCCGGTGACCAGCAGCGCGACCTGCACCTCGGCGTACGGCTCGGACTTCAAGTCCGCGCACATGGTGTGCGCCGGGTACCCGCAGGGCGGCACCGACACCTGCCAGGGCGACTCGGGCGGTCCGCTCGTCGCGGGCGGCAAGCTGATCGGCATCACCTCGTGGGGCGAGGGCTGCGCGGCGGCGGGGTACCCCGGCGTCTACGCCAAGGTCTCCAGCTACGCGACGCTGATCACGCAGCAGATCAACTCCTAGTCCACGCGCGGACGGGTGCCGGGGGACCCGCGGGTCTCCCGGCACTTCCGCTTCCCCTGCAACGCGATCCGCCCCCACCACCGTCCTCGGTCCATGAAGCGCTCGGGAGTGGTGTTGGCGGGGATCGTCGTCGTCGGGGTGTGCGCGGCCTCCGCGCCCGCCGTGCTGGAGGACTGGCCCGCCCCGGTTCCGCCCGGCACGACGGCCGGGCCGGTGGAGCTGGTGGCCTACGACTCGTGCGACGAGGTGCTGTCGCAGTTCAGAGCCGTGGAACGACCGCGCCTCGCGGAGCTGGGCAGGGGCGGCGGCTGGTACACCGACCTCGGCGGTGGCGTGGTGATGAACGCCGAGCCCGGCGTGGCGGCCGACTCGCGGGAGAAGGCGTCGGCCCCCGTCCCGCCGCGGGCGGGCACGCCGGAGCACTCGACCACGAACGTCCAGGAGGCGGGCGTCGACGAGCCCGACCTGGTCAAGACCGACGGCAAGCGGATCGTCACCGTCGCCGACGGCGCGCTGAGGGTCGTGGACGTCGCGTCCCGCCAGGTCACCGGCTCGCTGGAACTGCCGGGCGCCGCGATCTCGCAGCTGCTGCTCAGCGGTGACCGCGCGCTCGTAGTCACCACGTCGACGGCGCTGGAGAGGCCGTTGGCGCCCAGCGAGTTCACGCCCGGCGACTTCGCGCCCGGCGGCGGCGCGAACCTCGTCCTGGTGGACCTGTCCGGGGCGCCGGAGCAACTCGGCTCCCTCTCCGTCGAGGGTGCCTACGTCGACGCCCGCCAGATCGGCGGCGTGGCGCGGATCGTCGTCAGCTCGTCGCCCCGGCTGGACTACGTCTACCCCGACGGCGTCCGCACCACCGCCGAGGCACTGCGGGAGAACGAGCGGATCCTCCAGGACGCGCCGGTCTCCGCGTGGCTGCCGCGCTACGAGCTGACCACCCCGACCTCCCGCGGCGACGGCACGCTGGTCGACTGCTCCCGCGTCAGCTTCCCCCGGCAGCCGACGGCGTCCTCGGTGCTGACCGTGCTCACGGTCGACCTCGCCGCCGCGCTCGGCACCGGCGACCCGGTGTCCATCGTCGCCGCGGGCGACACGGTCTACGGGTCGGAGCGCAACCTCTACGTCGCCGACCAGCGGCAGGTGTTCTCCGGGCGGGGGAAGGTCACGGCGAACCCGTCGACCGCGATCCACCAGTTCGACATCTCCCAGCCCGGCCCGCCGAAGCACGTCGCGTCGGGTGTCGTGGACGGCACGCCGCTCAACCAGTACTCGTTCTCCGAACACGCCGGGCACCTGCGGGTCGCGACCACGAACGAGTCCGGTCGGGCCGGGTCGCAGAGCTCCGTCACCGTCCTCAGGCGCGACGGCGACACCCTCGTGCGGACCGGCCGCGTCGACGGACTCGGCGTGGGGGAACGGATCCACAGCGTCCGGTTCCTCGGCGCGGTGGGCTACGTGGTCACGTTCCGGCGCACCGACCCCCTCTACACCCTCGACCTCGCCGATCCGGCGAAGCCCAGGGTGGTGGGGGAGTTGAAGATCAACGGCTACTCCGCCTACCTGCACCCGGCAGGCGACGGCAGGCTGATCGGCGTCGGCCAGGACGCGACCGACCAGGGCAGGGTCACGGGCACGCAGGTCTCGCTGTTCGACGTCAGCGACCCCGCCGAGCCGCGGCGCCTCGCGCAGCACCACCTGCCGGGGACGAGCAGCGAGGCCGAGTACGACCCGCACGCCTTCCTGTACTGGTCGCCCACCGGACTGCTGGTCCTGCCGGTCAACGGGAACCGCGGCGGCGACGGCGGCTCGCTGGTGCTGCGCCTGTCCGACCGCGGGTTCAGCGAGGTCGGCACCGTCAGCCACCCCACGGGCACGCTGCGCCGTTCGCTCGTCATCGGCGACGAGCTGTGGACCGTGTCGGACGCCGGGCTGATGGCCAGCAGCGGCGACCGGGCGGCTCAGGTGGCCTGGGTGCCGTTCCGGTAGGGCTGGTAGGCCGGGACCGCGCCGGGCTGGCCGGTGAGCAGGCGGTGCGCGAGGACCGTGCCGCCCGCCATCGCCGCAGGCATGACCACGATGGCCGCCAGCGGGACCAGGCACAGCAGGTACGACGGCACGGCGAAGCCGAGGGCGGTGGCGCGCTTGCTCCGCAGCACCGCGCGCCGCTCCTTCAGCGTCTTGCCGCGCCGGGTGAACGGGATGCCGGTCAGCTCGATGCCGAGCAGCCACGCGTTGACGCAGACGGCGATCACCGGCACCACCGTCTGCCCGACCACGGGGATGAAACCCGCCGCGAACAGGGGGATCGCGAACAGGATCGCGAGCCCGATCAGCAGCACCGCGTCGCGGACGCCGTTGAGCGCGGACCGCCACCACGGCACCTGCTCGGCGTCGGGCACACCGCCCAGCTCGGTGTCCTCGATCGTCTCGGCGATGTGCTCGTAGAACGGGCCGCCGATGACGATCGTGATCGCGGTGAACGCGAGCATGCTGATCGCCAGGAACGCGCCGATCATCGAGATGCCCGCCGCGACGCGGGTCACCGAGCGGACGGTCTCGCTCCAGTCGTCCGCGAACGGCGTGGCCCAGGCGGCGATGTCGTTGATGTTCGTCGCCAGCAGCACGAGGCTGCCGATCAGCAGCGCCGAGCTGATCACGGCCGGGACCGCGCCGATCAGCAGCAGCTTCGGCGACCGGAACACCAGCCCGAAGCCCTTGGCCAGCAGCCCGACACCGGTGGAGAAGTCCTTCAGCACCCTGATCACGCGGGCAGCTTAGTGCCGGGGGCCCCGGCGTTCCCGCGCAACGGTCGGGAAGACCCCGTCAAGCGCCGCCGTCCCCGGTCTCCGCCTCCGCCACGCAGGCCGTGCCGACGCGGCGGAACCCGACCCGCTCGTACACCCGCGCGATGTCCTCGCTGCCCGCGGACAGGAACACCCGCCCGGCCCCGCGGTCGAGCGCGTCGCGCGCCAGGACAGCCGTGATCGCCGCACCCAGACCGCGGCGGCGGGCGGACGGCAGCGTGCCGACACCGACGACCTCGGCCACCGCGACCGCCGTCTGCGTCATGCCCACGGCCACCACGCCCTCGGTCGCGTCCTCCGCCAGCGCGTACCGGAACTTCGGCACGTGCACGGGGGTCACGGTCGGCAGCAGCGTGTCCCGGTCCTTCGGCCCGGTGTCGCCCCTCGCGGTGCCGGGCGTGGAGAACGACAGCCGCGCCACCGCCTGCACCACGGCCACGTCCGCCAGGAAGTCGTCGGCGTCCGGGTCCAGCACGCGCACCGCGGCGTCGACCTCCGGCACCGCGGGCGGTCCGTCGAGCACCATCAGCGGCGCGCGCAGCACCGCGAACCCGGCCCGCTCCATCACGTCGAGGAGCCCTGGTGTGGTCTCGTGCACCCACTCGAAGGCCTCCGCCACCCCGAGTTCCCGCTGCCGCTCCCGCACCAGCCGCACGTCGACCGCGGTCGGCTCACCACCGTCCAGCGACGGCCGCGCGTAGTACGGGAACCCCTCGCCGTCGCGCACGAACAGCGTGAGGGCACCGTGCGACTCCGCTCGCGCGTCGATGCGGGGGACGGCGTCGTAGAAGGATTCGAGCTGGTCGAGCAGAGCTGGGGGCACCTGCGGCAAGGTAGTGGTCGACGGCCGCCGTGGCCACCGGGATTCCGGTGCGGGCGTTCGAGCCACCACCCCGCCCGCACCAGCCCTCCCTAGTGCGTCGCCAGGAACAGGTAGCGGTTCAGGCTGAAGAAGTAGTCCGGGCCGAGCGCCCGCAGGCCGTCCGCCCAGGCCTCGGCCTCGGCCTCGGTGATCCCGTCGCGCCCCACCACGAACGTCGACACCAGCGCGAGCAGGCCCGCGCTGAACGTGTCGTCCGCGTAGCCGACGTTCACCACCGGCAGCACGCTGGTGCGCACGTCGCGGAACCCCGCGGCCGTCAGCACCGCGGGCAGCTTCCTCGGCAGCCGGGGGTCGGCGAGGTGCTGCTCGAACGCCAGCAGCATCCGGTTCGTCACCCCGTCGTCCGGCGAGCGCCAGACGATCGAGTCCCAGTCGGTGTCCACCAGCAGCAGCCTGCCGCCGGGTCGCAGCACCCGCCGAACCTCGGCGAGCGCGCCCGGCACGTCCTCCAGGTACTCGAAGACCTGGGTGGACACCACGGCGTCGAACTTCCCGTCGTGGTAAGGAATCCGGTCGGCGCCCGCCTGCCGGTACTCCACCGCGGGACCCGACCGCCGAGCCGCCATCGCGAGCATGGACGGTGCCGGGTCGATCCCGCACACGGCGCCGTCCGGGCCGACCTGCTCGGCCAGTTCCGCGGCGAGGAAACCCGGCCCGCTGCCGAGGTCGAGCACCCGCTCGCCCGGCCGAGGGGCCAGGGCCTCCCGCACGACCCGCCGCTGCCGCACCACGTCCGCCGTCCGGTAGGTCGCCTCGACGCGGCGCGACGTCCGCTCGTCGAACTCCAGCGCGTTCACGCGACCCGCGTCAGCGACGACGGCGGAAGGCCGGTCGGCGGACGCTCGTGCCGACACCCGCCAGGTGCAGCGCGACGCACAGCAGCCCGGCCGTGATCAGCGTGGCACCGTTGACGACCGACCCCAGGGACGCGTCGGCGAGGTCGAGCAGCAACGCCAGCCCGAAGATGACCGCGGCGATGATGGCGAGCATTGGTGCCTCCTTGTGTGGCGGGAAAACCCTGTCCCGTCACTACCCCGCCGCGGAGGGCCCCAACCAGGCATTCGGCCCAACTTCACGGCCCAGGAACGTCAGGTCCGCGTGGGCGGGCACCGGGATCGGGTGGAAGCCCAGCCGGTCGTAGAACGCGCGCGCCGCCGTGTTCGCCGTCAGCATCCCGAGGTGCACCGCGGGCACCCCGGCGTGCGCCAGCGCCGCCAGGAACGCCGTCATCAGCGCCCGCCCGTGCCCCGCGCGCTGGTGCTGCGGCAGGAGGTCGATGTGCAGGTGCGCCGGGTACTCGGTCAGCTCGGGCACGATCATCCGCTCCGGTGTGTGCATCAGCCGCAGCATCGTCCCGGTCGGCGTCGTCGGCTCGCCCGTCGGCGCCGGGTAGCGGTCGAGCAGCGTGGGCAGCCAGCACCGGCGGTAGTCCTCCACGAACGCGCGGGTGTCGGCCGTCCCCACGACGTACCCCACGGCCCGCTCGCCGTCGTCCGCCACGAACGCGAGCGCGGGCTCCAGCTCCGCGTAGGGCAGCGCGAAGATGCTCGGCACGAGCTCCGGATCGGGGTAGAGGTGCCGCGAATCCCCGCCGGCGTCGGCGGTGCGGACGCAGACGTCCGCCACCGCGTCCCGGTCCGATGTCCGGTAAGGCCTGATCCGCACGGCGACCCCGCTTCGTTTTGAGAGCGCTCCCACTGTACCTTCTCTCAAAACACTGTTTTAATGAGGGCCGCACATTTGCGGAAATGGTCCCGATGATGAGGTGGACGTCGGCCGATCGGCCCAACTCGTCGGCGGAAACTTCCGACACGCCGTGATTCGGTCCAAAACGATCCCAAAACGGTGCAATACTCTTGTACCGCACTACCATCGGGTGATCACCGGCCCCCACCGGGTCACAACGATCGGTCTGTGTGATCCGATTGACGAATGAGCGAATGCCCGAGTTGTCATGGCTCCGGAATCGCGATGGACAGGAGCATCTGTGGAACCTGCGGCGGAATCGGCCAGGTCCCAGCGCCCCTGCGACCTGTGCGATGGGACGGGGGAAATGGTGTGGCAGCAGCCAGAGCCAAGTCCGACGGGGTTCGTGCTGAGAGAGCGCAGCCATCCGTGCACGAACGGCTGTTCCGGCTGGTGGAGGGTCCCCGCCGCGGAGCGCGCTGACAACACCGGTTGGGCGGTGCAGGCCAACGCAGCCCTGACCCCTGGCCCCGTGAGTCCCGGATCGTCGTAGCGCTCCGCTCCACCCCCGTCGTGCCCCTCCACGTTTCCGTGGTGCCAGCGGTGTCGGTTCCCGCTCGGTGGCGTTCGTGTCAGTGGTAGCGCCTTCCAGTTCGCTCTTCCGCACGTCGTCGAACGATCACCTGTCGGTACCCGGAAGTCGTTCCGTCCACGTGGCTGGGAATGGTCTGACCGTGATTCCCGTTCGTGACCTCTGATCGGTGATCGCCGCGAGCGGACGTCATCCCCGTCGCGTGGAATACCTTCTGCCGCTAATCGATTCACCGGGTGCGGGGGTCCCCCCGAATTCCAGCGTATCGGCCGGGCCCGACAATTCCCGGCGCTCTAGCGCGTGACCAGGCGCGGAGTGTTCCGAGCCAGGTCGACCTCGCTCCTGGTGCCGTCCAACGTCGTCGCCAGCGCCTCCGCCCAGTCCCGCAGCCCGGCGACGTCGATGCCGTGCGGAGGCGACTCCCGGAACTCCGCGATGTTCTTCGCACCCCGCCGCAGCAGTGAGGCGCCGCCCGTCGTGTTGCCGCGCGCCGCGTGCGTGAGCCCCACCGCGAGCTGCGCCAACCCGCGCCACAGTTCCCGCTCGGGGGCGTCGGAGGTCTTCCACGCGTCCTCCAGCACCTCGTGCGCGTGGAACGGCATCCCGGCGTCCAGCAGCCGCTGCGCCTCCACCAGCGACTCGGCCGGTGTCCGCGGCACGCCCTCCGGCTGCCGCTCGACACCCGGCACCCCGTACGGCAGCGGCCGGCCGAGGCCGTCGCGCGGCCGGGCGTTGCGGGCCCGGCCGTCGGGGTCGCGGTCGCGGACGGAGGTCGTCGCCGGAGCGGCCACCAGTCCGTCCACGTGCCCGCAGTGCTCGCACGCCTCGGCCGCCGACCGCTCCCGCATCCGCCCGCACTCCGGGCAGACGGCGTCCAACCAGCAGGCCGGGTCCCCACGCTCCTCATCCACACCCCGATCCTGCCACTGTCCACGGGGGCTGGCCCCACCAGCGGCACGGGTGTCGGCCCCCTCGTGGAAACCCGTTGGCGCTCCTAGCTTTGGATCTTCACAACGAGGGGGACGTGGAGCATGGACACGAAGGTCGAGGCACCCGCGCGGTCGCGGTTGTCCTACGGGGTGGCGGGACTGGTGGCCGTCGCTCTGGTCGCGGTCGCGGGCGGGTACGGCTACCACGGGGACGAGCTGTACTTCCTCGCCGCGGGCCGCCACCTGGCTTGGGGGTATCCGGACCAGCCGCCGCTGACGCCGCTCGTGGCGCACCTGATGGACCTGGTGGCGCCGGATTCCCTCGTGGTGCTGCGGATCCCGGCGGCGGTGGCGGCCGGGCTGACGGTGTTGTTCGTGTCGCTGACCGCCCGCGAGATGGGCGGACGGCCGCGCGCGCAGCTCCTCGCCGCGTCGGCCGCGGCGGTGTCCGGGCTCGTGCTGGTGCCCGGACACATGCTGCACACCACCACGATCGACATCTGCCTGTCCGCCGCGCTGGTGTGGCTGGTGGTCCGGGTGCTGCGCACCGGCGACCAGCGGCTGCTGCTCGTGGCGGGCGCGGTGCTCGGGTTGGGGCTGCTGAACAAGTACCAGATCGCGGCCGTCGCACTGGCCCTCGTCGTGGGCTTGGCACTGGTCGGCCCCCGCGACCTGCTGCGCAGCCCGTGGTTCTTGGGCGGCGCGGTCCTGGCGCTCGCGCTGTGGGCACCGAACCTCTGGTGGCAGGCCCAGCACGGGTGGCCGCAGATCGCGATGGCGAACCTGATCAGCGAACGCGGCGGCAACGGCGCCCGCCTCTCCTTCGTGCCGCTCCAGCTGGTGTACGTGAGCCCGTTCCTGGCGCCGCTGTGGATCGCGGGTCTGGTCCGGCTCGTGCGCACGCCCTCGTTCCGGTTCCTCGGGGTCGCCTACCTGTTGTTGGCGGCGGCGTTCATCGCGGCGGGCGGGTCGGCGCTGTACCTGTTCGGTGCGTACCCGGCGCTGCTGGCCGCGGGCGGGTTGGCCGTGGACGGCTGGATCGACCGCGGTGCCGCCGGCCGCCGTGCCGCTGACCGCGGTGCCACTGACCGCGGAGCCGCTGACCGCGGAGCCGCTGGGCGCGGTGCCACTGACCGCGGTGCCTTTGGCCATGGCGTCACCGATCGCGGTGCCTCCGGTCCCGGTGCTACCGGCATCGGCATCACCGGTCGCGATGCCACCAGCGGTGCCACCGGTCGCGGTGCCACCGGTCGCGGTGCCACCGTCGGGGTGCTGCTGGGCGCCTCGGCGGCCTTCGTCGCGCCGCTGGCGCTGCCGATCGTGCCGTTGGACCGGCTGTCGGTCATCCCGGTCGTGCGGCTCAACGGCCTCACCGCCGAGCAGTTCGGCTGGCCGGAGTTGGCCGAGACCGTGACCGGTGTCTACCGGGCGCTGCCCGCGGCCGAGCGTGCGCACGCTGTGGTGCTGACCGACAACTTCGGCGAGGCCGCCGCGGTGGAGCGGTATGCGGAAGATGGTATGCGAGATGTTGTATACAGTGGCTATCGCGGGTACGGCGACTGGGGCCCGCCGCCGGAGACCGCCACCACGGTGGTGATCGTGGGTCCGGGGGCGAAGGCGGATCCGCCCGCCTGGGCCGTGCGCGCCTGTCGCGGGGGAGTGCGGCTGGCGGCCAGGACGGACAACGCCCACGGCGTCCGCAACAAGGAGCAGGGCGGCCGGGTCTGGGTGTGCACGGGGCTGGGTGAGTCGTGGGCCTCCCTCTGGCCTGGTATCCGCCACCTGGACTGAGCCACTCCGACATCGAATTGCTCCGTATCGTTCATCCGCCGGTGGCAATTCTCGTGGCAGTCTTCATCCCATCGTGTGATGTTTAGTCACACTGCGTTAGCCCGTGGATCCCTGCCCACGGGAGGCGTACGCCCCTGGGAGAGACACCAGTGCTGAAATCCCGCGTCACCGGGTGGAACGCGGTGGGCCTGCTCGTCGTGGCGGCGGTCGTCGCCGTCGCCGTGCAGGCCGCACCCGCGACCGCCGCCGCACCGCTCACCGTGGCCCAGGCCATCGCCCAGCAGACCGGGGCTTCCGCGACCGTTCGCGGCTACGTGGTCGGCCAGCCCACCGCGACCACCACCGTCGTCCGCTCGAACTTCCCGTCCGACTACGCGCTCGCCCTGGCCGACTCGGCGGGCGAGACGTCCACGTCGAAGATGGTCTACGTCCAGATCACGACGTCGTTCCGGGCCGCCTACGGTCTCCGGTCCAACCCCGGCCTGATGGGCAAGCAGCTCGACGTCACCGGCAAGCTCGGCGCGTACTTCTCGCACGCGGGCCTCACCGCGCCGACGGCGTTCGCGGGCGGCGGCACGACCCCGCCGACGACCACGACGACCACCACCCCGCCCACGGGTACGCCGGGCGACTACGACAGCACGTACTACCGGAACGCGGTCGGCAAGACCGGTACCGCGCTGCGCACGTCGTTGAACCAGATCATCAGCCCCCAGACGAAGCTCAGCTACGAGCAGGTGTGGGACGCGCTGAAGCTCACCGACCAGGACCCGAACAACTCCAACAACGTGATCCTGCTGTACTCCGGCACGTCGCGGGCGAAGAGCCTCAACGGCGGCAACCCGGACGACTGGAACCGCGAGCACGTCTGGGCCAAGTCGCACGGCGACTTCGGCACCGCGACCGGCCCCGGCACGGACGTCCACCACCTGCGGCCGACCGACGTGACGGTCAACTCCGACCGCGGCAACAAGGACTTCGACCTCGGCGGCACGCAGTCGACCGAGGCGCCGGGCAACTACACCGACGCCGACTCGTGGGAGCCGCGCAACGCCGACAAGGGCGACGTCGCGCGGATGATCTTCTACATGGCCATCCGGTACGAGGGCACCGACGGGTACCCGAACCTGGAGGTCAACAACAGCGTCAACAACGGCAGCAACCCGTACATGGGCAGGCTGTCGGTGCTCAGGCAGTGGAACGCGCAGGACCCGCCGAGCGCGTTCGAGAAGCGCCGCAACCAGGTCATCTACGACTCGTTCCAGCACAACCGCAACCCGTTCGTCGACCACCCGGAGTGGGTCGACTCGATCTGGGGCTGATCGCCCGCTCGGAGGGGCCGTCCGGTTCGGGCGGCCCCTCCTTCCGGCTTTACATGTGACCATATGGTCACCTATCCTTCGGGGGTGACCGACGACGACCTCGTGTTCAAGGCGCTCGCCGATCCGACCCGCCGGTTCCTGCTCGACCTGCTCTTCGCGCGCGACGGCCGCACGCTGACGG
Organism: Umezawaea sp.; assembly: GCF_036375055.1. Taxonomy (GTDB): domain Bacteria; phylum Actinomycetota; class Actinomycetes; order Mycobacteriales; family Pseudonocardiaceae; genus Umezawaea. The sequence goes on along the minus strand of NZ_DASUSQ010000126.1, from coordinate 3,158 downwards.
AGCTGGACGCGGAGGTGGAGATGTCCCGGTTCGGCGTCATGAAGCACCTGAGGGTGCTGGAGGAGGCCGGGCTCGTCGTCGCCCGCAAGGTGGGGCGGGAGAAGGTGCACCACCTCAACGCGGTTCCCATCCGGCAGATCCACGACCGGTGGATCGACAAGTACACCGAGCGCCGCGTGTCGGCGCTCATCGACCTCAAGGGCGAGTTGGAGGCACGGCATGAGCGCGAACGGCGTCCAGGTGAACAGGGTGTGGATCAAGGCGACGCCGCGGGCGGTGTGGGACGCGATCACCAGTCCTGAGTGGAACGTCAGGTACGGGTACGAGTGCCCCAGCCACTACGACCTGCGGCCCGGTGGTGCCTACCGGGTGACGGCCAGCGACGTCATGAAGGAGCACGGCGCGCCCGACGTCATCATCGACGGCGAGGTGCTCGAGTCCGACCCGCCGCGCAAGCTCGTGCAGACGTGGCGGGCGAACTTCTCACCGGAGCTGACCGAGGAGGGGTTCACCAAGCTGACGTGGGAGATCGTGGAGGAGTACGGCTCCGTTCGGCTCACGGTGACGCACGAGGTGGGTGGCGCGCCTGCGGCGGCGGCGCAGGTGGCTGGTGACGTCCCCGGTGCGGGTGGTGGCTGGTCCTACATCATCAGCGATCTGAAGACGCTGCTGGAGACCGGGAAGTCGTTGGCCGGGGTGGGGGCGCCGTAGGGCCCGTGGAACACCCCGATTCTTTGCGCAGGTCATGACCTGCGCAAAGAATCGGGGTGGGCCGGGGGAAGGGCTGGAAGAGCGGTCAGGGCCCGCTGGGTCCGGGGCTGGGCTTGGGGGTGGGACCCGGTTGCTCGCTGGGAGGCCCTGGGTTGGCGTTGAGCCTCCGCTGGTCCCGTGGGTCAGTAGCGGTACTGGTCGGTCTTGAACGGGCCCTCTACCTCTACACCGATGTAGTCGGCCTGCTTGGGGGTCAGCGTCGTCAGCTTCACGCCCAGCGCGTCCAGGTGGAGGCGGGCGACCTTTTCGTCCAGGTGCTTGGGGAGGACGTAGACCTGCCGGTCGTACTCGTCCTGCTTGGTGAAGAGTTCGATCTGGGCCATGGTCTGGTTGGTGAACGAGTTCGACATGACGAAGCTGGGGTGGCCGGTGGCGTTGCCCAGGTTCATCAGCCTGCCCTCGGAGAGCACGATGATCGAGTGCCCGTCCGGGAACCGCCACTCGTGGACCTGCGGCTTGATCTCGATCTTCTTGATGCCGGGGACCTTGGCCAGGCCCGCCATGTCGATCTCGTTGTCGAAGTGGCCGACGTTGCCGACGATGGCGTTGTGCTTCATCCTCGCCATGTCCGCGGCCATGATGATGTCGAGGTTGCCGGTCGTGGTGATGAAGATGTCGCCCTTCGCGACCACGTCGTCCAGCGTCACGACGTCCAGGCCCTCCATCGACGCCTGGAGCGCGCAGATCGGGTCGATCTCGGTGACGACGACGCGCGCGCCCTGGCCGCGCAGCGACTCGGCCGCGCCCTTGCCGACGTCGCCGTAGCCGCAGATCACGGCCAGCTTGCCCGCGATCATCACGTCGGTGCCGCGGTTCAGACCGTCCACAAGGGAGTGTCGGATGCCGTACTTGTTGTCGAACTTGGACTTCGTGACCGAGTCGTTGACGTTGATCGCCGGGAACAGCAGCGTGCCGTCGGAGGCCAGCTTGTAGAGCCGCTTGACGCCGTTCGTGGTCTCCTCGGTGACGCCCTTGATCCCGGCCGCGAGGCGGGTGAACCGGCCCGCGTCCTCGGCCAGCGACTTCGCCAGCGTGGCCAGCACGATCCGGTACTCGTCGGAGTCGTCGTCGGTCGGTGCGGGCACGGCGCCCGCCGCCTCGAACTCGACACCCTTGTGCACCAGCATGGTCGCGTCGCCGCCGTCGTCGACGATCATGTTCGGGCCGAGCCCGTCCGCGAACTGGAACAGCTGGTCGGTGCACCACCAGTAGTCCTCCAGCGTCTCGCCCTTCCAGGCGAACACCGGCGTGCCGGTCGGCTCCTCGGGGGTCCCGTTCGGGCCCACCACGACGGCCGCCGCGGCCTCGTCCTGCGTGGAGAACACGTTGCACGACACCCAGCGCACGTCCGCGCCGAGCGCCACCAGCGTCTCGATCAGCACCGCCGTCTGCACCGTCATGTGCAGGGAACCCGCGACCCGCGCGCCCTTGAGCGGCTGCGACGCGGCGAACTCGCGGCGGGTGGCCATCAGACCGGGCATCTCCTGCTCGGCGAGGCGCATCTGGTGCCGACCGGACTCCGCCAGCGACAGGTCCGCGACCGCGAACTCGATCCCGTTGACCTTCTGCAACTTGGAACTCACAACCCACCAGCCTCCTGTGTCAGGAGGCGCCCTTGGGGTTGGAATCGCGAGCCGAGCGTGGCGGGCCGGTGCCCGTCGCAGCGCCTCTCGACTCGTTTCCAGCATGGCAAGGCCTCCGCCGGGTTGTCAACGTGGGCCGGTTGGCACAATCGGCCCCATGGCGGGCAAGCGCAGTGCCGGGATCCTGGTGTACCGCGGATCGGACGAGGCCACGGAGGTCCTGCTGGGCCACATGGGTGGTCCCTTCTGGGCGCGCAAGGACGACCACGCGTGGTCGGTGCCGAAGGGCGAGTACCAGGACGGCGAGACCCCGGAGGCCGCCGCGCGCCGCGAGTTCCAGGAGGAACTCGGCCTGCCCGTTCCCGAGGGTGACCTGGTGGAGTTGGGCGAGGTCAAGCAGTCCGGCGGCAAGGTCATCACGGCCTGGGCCCTGAAGGCCGACCTCGACCCGGCCGACGTGGTGCCGGGGACGTTCGAGCTGGAGTGGCCGCCGAAATCGGGACAGCTGAAGGAGTTCCCCGAGGTCGACCGGGTCGAGTGGTTCACCGTGGAGGTCGCGCGGACCAAGATCGTGAAAGCCCAGGCGGCGCTGCTGGACCGCCTGCTCGCGCTGCCCTGACCCTGGTCACCCGGATGGGTGGGAAGTTCGCCGGATCAGGTGCTCGCGGGGTCAGCTCTCGAAGTTCGGCATCGCGGCGCGGGCGTTGTCGCTGCGGCCCTTGGGCAGCTCCCACTCCTCCTGCCTGCCCAACGCGGTCAGGTCCAGGTAGTAGTACGACCCGCCGGTCGCCTCGGTGCCGCGGG